>NZ_JBVIEB010000004.1:85664-659658 GCF_055572075.1 Streptomyces sp. NPDC030820 | reverse complement strand
ATGGTACTGCAGGGGGGACCCTGTGGGAGAGTAGGACGCCGCCGAACAATTCTTGAGAAAGGCCCACGCCACCAGGCGTGGGCCTTTCTGCGTTTCCAGAAGGCGGCTTGATGTTGTTGCCCAATATGGGATGCCTCTGACGACGGCCGGCACTACGGTGGCCCACATGAGCACCTCGACCAGCGGTGAATACCTCATCCGCTCCATACGACCCGACGACTGGCCCCGAGTGAAGCAACTGCGGCTGGACGCGCTGCTGGACCCGATCGCGGGCCTCGCCTTCCTGGAGACGTACGAGGAGGCCGAGGCACGCGCGGACGCGTTCTGGCAGGACCGCGCGGTCGGATCCGGCGAGGGGTCCACGGCGGCCCGGCAGTTCATCGCCGAGACGCCCGACGGGACCTGGGCCGGCTCGGTCACCGTGCTCATCGAGGAGGCCGGGACCAAGGACTGGGCCGGATTGGCCGTCGAGTGCCGGCAGGGGCATGTCGTCGGGGTGTACGTCCGGCCCGAGCACCGCGGGAACGGGCTGATCAAGGCCCTGCTCGACGCCGGTGTGGAGTGGGCGCGGCAGCGGGGCGCGGAGCGGGTGCGGCTGCTCGTGCACGAGGACAACGAACGGGCCCAGGGCGCCTACCGCAAGGCGGGGTTCGTGCCGAGCGGGGTGATCGTGCCGTTCGTGCGGGACGCGAGGCAGAACGAGGTGGAGTTCGTGCTCCAGTGACCGTCCTAGGCCGGCAGCTCCTGGTGCGGCCAGCGGGAGCGGGCCTGTTCACGGGAGCGGAGCAGGGCGAGGGTGCGCAGGCCCTGGTCGGAGCCGGTGGCGAGCAGGTCGGGGAGCTGGGGGATGGGGGCCACGGCCGCGATGTCGTCCAGGACCAGGGTGAGTGGTGGGTCGAGCCGACCGGAGGATGACCGTTCGGCCATGCGCCGGCCGCGCTCGACCACGCTGGAGACGAGGGCCGTCAGGAGCGGCATCGCGCCGGGGTTGCTCCTGGGGTCCTCGATGGATTCACCGACCACATAAAGCGTGCCCCCTTCGTGGACGAAGGAATCCAGTGAGAGGGCGTCTGTTCGGTTCGGGGTGCAGGCCTCACGGATGTTCACCGTGGACAGGGCCGAGAGGGCACGGCTGGTCAGCTCCTGGGCGATGTCGCGGCGCTCGGGGTGCGCGGTGAGCGTGGCTTCGAGTTCGCCGGCGGCGCCGGGGGCGGCCTTGGGGTGGGTACGGAGGGTGCGTACGGCGTCCTGGACCTGGATGCCCTGCGACCAGCGGTGGACGTGGCGGATGGTGCGGTTCTCCAGCGCGGCGGCGTGGAGATAGCTGCGCAGGAGTGTGGTCGCCGTGTCGACCACGGCCTGGTCGATCCTCGCCGTGGGCTGGACGGGGCTGAGCAGGGCTCTGGCTCTGTTCAGGGCGGTTTCTCTGTCCTCGCAGCCCGTGGTGGGGGACCAGTGCAGGCGGGCCGGGGTGTCGCAGAGGTGGGTGGGGTCGTAGAGAAGGGTGGGGCCGAGTTTCGCTCTTGCGTCCTTGGTCTCGGTCCAGAGCCCCGGGTCAGATGTGACGACGAGGGCGGGGCCTTCCGCGTCGCGGATCGCCCGGCTCGCACTTGCCCGGCGGCCTTCCCTGGGGGCCACGAGAACCCTTTCCCGCCCGCCCGCTCGTTCATCGTCGGCCTGGAGGTGGGCCAAGGGCTCCTGGGGTGCCGGTTCCGGCGCGATCGCCGTGGGCCGCGGGGCCGGGGCCGCCTCCACCGGCACTGGCTCCGGCTCCGTACGCGCTACGGGGACCTCGTGCCGCTGCTGTGGCGTGGCCGGCACCGCCTTCCGGAGCCGCGCGGCCCGCGCCCGTGCCCTTCCCGCCCGCCATCGGGCCACCGCTCCCATCACGAACACCGTGAGGACGAACAGGATCATCAGCTGGCCGATGAACAGGCCCCAGAACAGGCCCCAGCCGGAGAGCTGGGAGGCGGGGGTGTCGGGCCAGGCGCCGGTGATGTCATGGGGTTCGCCGATGAGGTGGCGCATGGCGAGGGGGGTGCGGGTGAAGGTGACGCCATGGGGCCAGGCGCCCTTGGCGAACAGGGCGGCGAGACCCGTGGCCGTCCACACCAGCAGGGTCATGCCGAGGAGAAACGCGAGTATGCCGATCAGCAGGCCGTCGGGGATGCCGCCCTGGCTCTCCCGGTGGTCCTCGCGGCGATCACGAGTGTCCGGTCTCACCCGTTCCTCCCTGTCCTTCGCGCCCCTACGCCACCGTCGACTCGGAGTCGCCCAGATGCTGTTCCACGAAGGCCGCAGCCCGCTGTTCGGCCTCCAGTTCGGCGGCGCGCAGGGCGTCGTCGGCCGTGAGGTCGCTGGAGGACTCGGTCATCGCGCGGTCGGTGAAGACCAGCGGGCGTTCCGTCTCCGTGACCAGGTGTTTGACCACCTGGACATTGCCGTTGACGTCCCATACGGCGATGCCGGGCGTCAGTGTGGGGATGATTTCCACGGCCCACCTCGGCAAACCCAGCACCCGGCCGGTGGCCCGGGCCTCGTCGGCCTTCTGGGCGTAGATGGTCCTGGTGGAGGCCATCTTCAGGATCGCCGCCGCCTCCTTGGCCGCGGCGCCGTCCACGACGTCGGACAGGTGGTGCACCACCGCCACGAACGACAGACCCAGCCGGCGGCCGAACTTCAGCAGGCGCTGGAACAGCTGGGCCACGAACGGGCTGTTGATGATGTGCCAGGCCTCCTCGACCAGGAAGATGCGCTTCTTGCGGTCGGGGCGGATCCAGGTGTGCTCCAGCCACACGCCGACGATCGCCATGAGGATGGGCATGGCGATGGAGTTGCGGTCGATGTGGGAGAGGTCGAAGACGATCAGCGGAGCGTCCAGATCGATCCCCACGGTCGTCGGTCCGTCGAACATGCCGCGCAGGTCACCGTCGACCAGGCGGTCCAGCACCAGGGCGACGTCCAGGCCCCAGGCCCGTACGTCGTCTATGGCGACGTTCATCGCCTCGGCCGACTCCGGCTCGGGGTGCCGTAGCTGCTCGACGATGTCGGAGAGGACCGGCTGGCGGTCGACGATCGTCTCGTTGACGAAGGAGTGGGCGACCTTGAGGGCGAAGCCGGAGCGTTCGTCCAGGCCGTGGCCCATGGCGACCTCGATGATCGTCCGGAGCAGGGCGAGCTGGCCGGTGGTGGTGATCGCCGGGTCGAGCGGGTTGAGCCGGATCCCGTGGTCGAGGGCCGCCATGGGGTCCAGCCGGATGGGAGTTATCCCCAGCTCCTCCGCGATGAGGTTCCACTCGCCCACCCCGTCCTCGCCCTGGGCGTCCAGGACGACGACCTGGCGGTCCTTGAAGCGCAGCTGGCGCAGGACGTAGGTCTTCTCCAGGGCCGACTTGCCGTTGCCGGACTCGCCGAGGACCAGCCAGTGCGGGGCCGGGAGCTGCTGGCCGTAGAGCTGGAAGGGGTCGTAGATGTAGCCCTTTCCGGAGTACACCTCGCGGCCGATGATGACGCCGGAGTCGCCGAGGCCGGGCGCGGCCGTGGGCAGATAGACCGCCTGGGCCTGGCCCGTGGAGGTGCGCACCGGCAGCCGGGTCGTCTCGACCTTCCCGAAGAGGAAGGAGGTGAAGGCGTCGGTGAGGACGGACAGCGGATCCCGCATCGGTGAATCAGCCCCTACCTTCGGATGCCGGTGGCGAAGGGAAGTGTGTTCACGAAGGCGCGGTGGTGCTCTCTGTCGCACCACTCCAGCTTGAGGTACGACTTGCCGGCGGAGGCCCTTATCGTCCGCTTGTCGCGGTTGAGGGCCTCCGGGGTGCGGGCGGAGACGGTGATGTAGCCGACGAGGTTGACGCCGGCGGCGCCGCTCGCGAGGTCTTCGCCGCGCTGGTCGAGGCGGTTGTGCGCGGCGACGTCCCGGGGGTCGACGGTGCGGTTCATCTTGGCGGCGCGGGAGGCCTCGGCCTCGTCGTTGGTCTTCTCGGTCAGCATGCGTTCGATGGCTACCTCGGTGGGTTCGAGATCCATCGTCACCGCGACCGTTCGGATGACGTCCGGGGTGTGGACGAGGAGGGGCGCGAGGAAGTTGACCCCGACCGGGGTCATCGGCCACTCCTTCACCCAGGCGGTGGCGTGGCACCAGGGCGCGCGGGTGGCGGACTCCCTCGTCTTCGCCTGGAGGTAGGTCGGCTCCATGGCGTCGAGCTCGGCCGGCCAGGCGTTGCGCTTGGTCATCGCCTGGATGTGGTCGATGGGGTGGTCGGGGTCGTACATGGAGTGGATGAGGGAGGCGAGCCGGCCCTGGCCCAGTGGCTGGCGGACCCGGATGTCGGCCTCCTGGAGCCGGGAGCAGATGTCGGTCAGCTCGCGGGCCATGACCACCGCGAGGCCCGAGTCGCGGTCGACCTTGCCGCCGCGGGCGCGGACGGCACGGGCCATGGCGTGCGCCTCGGCGGCCAGTTCGCGGTTGTAGTGCATGCAGGCGACGAGGTAGGCGCGGTGCTGCTCGCTGCTGGTGGACACCATGGACTGCAGCTGGTCGTACGACTGCTGGAGCCAGCCGGGGGAGCGTGGGTCACCGCGTTGGGCGACGTCCTTGGCGTGGGCGTCGGGGTCGGCGGGCAGGGTGCGGGCGAGCATCTGCAGCCGGGTGACGAACCCGTCGCCGTTGGCGACGTGCTTGAGCAGCGTGCCGAAGCGGTCGACCAGGGCCTCCTGGTCCTCGGAGTCGCGCAGGCCGACGCCGGGGCCCTCGATCTCGATGGCGGCGGTGACGGTCTTGCGGTCGGCGTGCAGGA
This sequence comes from Streptomyces sp. NPDC030820, assembly GCF_055572075.1. Lineage (NCBI taxonomy): Bacteria > Bacillati > Actinomycetota > Actinomycetes > Kitasatosporales > Streptomycetaceae > Streptomyces > Streptomyces sp. NPDC030820. Next base: position 654,862 of record NZ_JBVIEB010000004.1, on the reverse strand, counting down.
GTACGGCGATCTCGTCGGGCCCGAAGGGGGCGGCGAGCCAGGTGATGCGGCCGATGCCCGGGGGCGGGCCGATCTCGACCTCGCGTCCGTCGAGGCGCGTACCGGCTTCCATGGCGGCCGAGCGGTAGTGGGCGCCGCTCTTGACGGTCCGCTTGTAGCTGCGGTTGATCTCGAACCACTTGTAGAAGGTGCGGCGCTTGTACGGCACGTAGACCGCGGCGAGCGCGAGCAGCGGGAAGCCCATCAGCAGCACGATCCGCAGGGACAGGACCGGGACGAGGAGGCCGCACATCATGCCGAGGAACGCGCCCGCGATGATCAGCGCGATCTCGCCGGACTCGCGGTTGCGGCCGATGATCGCGTTCGGCCGGGCGCGGCCGATGAGATATGTACGACGGGGCGTGACCGGATGGGACAGGTGGGACTCGGTCGTCAACGCCCTTCACCTCCCGGGCGGTTGATGTTGCGGGTGTTGCTCGCGTGCGGAGTGTTGGCGGGGCTGGGCGCGCGGGGCGCGGGCGTGGCGGAGGGGACGGTTCCGCCGCCGCCCGCGGTGGGGCGGCTGCTGTGGGCGGCGACACCGCCGGTGGCGGGGTTGGCCGGGCGCGGGGTGCTGCTGCCGGCCTGTCCCGCGCCGGCTCCGTTGTTGTCGGCGCGGGAGCTGTGGGTCTTGATGCCCTGGGCGACGAGGGTGGCGGGGGAGCTGATGACGGCGGCGGCCTTGCTTTCGGCGCCCTGCATGATGCGGTTGTTGCGGCTGCTCGCGATCTCGTCGCCGAAGCCGGGGACAAAGCGGTAGATCATGGCGCTGGCGAAGATGGCGAGCAGGATGATGGCGAGGCCGGAGACGACGGCGGAGAAGGCGTCGGGGCCGTTGCCGGAGGACAGGGCGCCGGCGAGGCCGAGGACGATGACGATGACGGGCTTGACGAGGATGACGGCGATCATGATTCCCGCCCAGCGCCGGACATGCCCCCACAGGTTCTTGTCGACGAGTCCGGCGTAGACGACGGTGCCGAGGAGGGCGCCGACGTAGAGGAGCGCGGCCCTGATGACCAGTTCCAGCCACAGGACGCCGGCGGCGAGGATGCTGACCAGGGAGACCACGATCAGCATGATCGGGCCGCCGCCGATGTCGGTGCCCTTGCCGAGGGCGCCGGAGAAGGTGCCGAAGAACGTGTCGGCCTGGTCGCCGGTGGCCTTGGCGAGGACGTCGGTCACTCCGTCGGTCGCGGATACGACCGTGTAGAGGATCAGCGGGGTGAAGGCGGAGGCGAGCACCGTCAGCCACAGGAATCCGACGGCTTCCGAGATGGCGGTGGTCAACGGCACACCGCGCACCGCGCGCTTGGCCACGGCCAGCAGCCACAGCAGCAGGGTCAGGATCGTCGACGCGGCGAAGACGATCGCGTACTGCTGCAGGAACTTGGGATTGGTGAAGTCGACGTTGGCGGTCTCCTTCACGGCCTTGCTGAGCTTGCCGATGGTCCAGGACGCGGCTTCGGCACAGCCTTTGGCGAGGGAGGAGAGGGGGTCGAGGGTGGAGTCGTCCGGGAGGTTGGAACCTCCTGAGCTGCCGGAGGTGTTGCCGCGTTCGCAGTACTTCTTGGCCTCGCCGGAGATGACGTCGCAGTTGTACTTCTTCGACGGTGAGGGCGAAGGGGTGGGTGAGGGCGCGGCGAAGGCACGTGTGGCCAGCAGTACGGCCGTGGTCTGTACGGCTGTCACGACTCCGGCGAGCTTGAGCGCAAGTCGCGGGCTACCGGGCATACGTGAACCCTCCGTACTCTTCGATGGCCTTGCTGATCTCGTCGGAGGTGGCGGCCTTGTCGTCGCCGGGTACCGGTGCGGGGCCGTCCTTCTGGGCGTCGGAGGTGATCTTCCAGTCGCCCCCGGACCACTGCAGGTCGAACGTCCAGGTCTTCCAGGACGAGGTGACAGGGTCGGTCGAGGAGCTGCCGGCCATGCCGATGAGCCCCACGTACCAGACCGCCACCTTGGCGTCGTTCTCCGTGTAGTGCTGGATCGTCGTGCCGACCGGGACCACCCGGGAGACGAACGTACTGCCCTTCGGCGGGTTGCCCGAGGCGTCGAGGCCCATCGTGGCGAGGAAGTCGGCCGAGTACGCCTGGTCCATCTGTCCCTGGAGTCTCGCCGCCGCTTCGGAGGTGTAGAGGAGGTGCAGGAGGGAGTCGCGGCTGTCCTTGTTGAACATGCCCGTTGAGCCCAGCGCCACGGCGTAGTTCGAGGCGGCCGACTGTGCACCCTGCTCCGTGTGGGCGAATCCGGTCGGTACGCCGGCGGTCCTGGTGTCCACGGGACGTGTTCCGCTGGCGTCCGTGGGCGCCGTTGTCGGCTTGTCGTTCTTCGCGGTCGAGCCGTCGGCCGACGAACCGTCCCCCCTGTTGGCGAAAGCGATCGCTGCGATGAGGAGGACCACTACGCCCACCACCGTGATCAGGGAGCGGGAGGAGGAGCGGTGGGGGCCTCGGCGGGGGGCGCCGCCGTAGGGGTCGGTTTCGGGGAGGCGGGTGCGGGTGTGGCCCGTGTCGCCGTAGTCGGCGTAGCCCTGGTCGTCTCCGGAGGTCATGGCGTGCGCGCTCCCTCACCCTCGTAGGCGTACGACGGTAGCCGTGCTGCTTGCCGCGCGGGCGCGGTGTGGTGACTCGACATCAGGGAGACGCAACCTTCAGGGACTCAGACCGCCATGCCGTACACGATCGTGAACAGGGTGCCGAGGGAGCCGATGATGAAGACCCCGGTCAGGCCGGCGATGATGAGGCCCTTGCCCTGCTCGGCGCTGAAGGTGTCGCGGAGGGCGGTCGCGCCGATGCGCTGCTTGGCCGCGCCCCAGACCGCGATGCCGAGGCACAGGAGGATGGCCACGGCCATGACCACCTCGATCATCACCTTCGCCTCGTTGCCCAGGCTGCCGAAGGGGCCCCAGTCCGGAGCGATCCCGCCGATGATGGTGTTGATGTCTCCCTTGTCGGCCGCAAAGAGCATGTAAGTCACCGCCCCTGGTGGGTAGTTCCGCGTGGCCCCCGCGGTGCGCGGAGGCAGGTCTCATTGTCGCCGACAACTTCGCGGTCGTATGTCGACTTGACGTCATTGGCTGGCGGGTTTCGTACGAATAGCGCGTGCGGTCACTCTGTGTATCACGGCAGGTCACGCCGGGCAACGAGGTCCGACCGGAACCTGTCGTGTGGTTGGGTCGTTGTCCTCCTCTATGACCTGGCACGGTTTCTGACGGCTGGTCGGGTGAGGCGTCGAGACGATGTTCTCATGGGTGGGGGAGGGGAACAGGACACGGCCCCGGCGGCGGATGCCGTCGGGGCCGGTGGCCTGCGAAGCAGTGGGTGCGGTCAGCCGGTGAAGGCCGTCACGACCCGTGAACGGCGGCGCCGATGCCGCCCGACGGACCCAACTCACAAGTCATTCAAATGTCTTGTTCGGGTCAGGGAGAACGGGCCGCGGCCGGCTGCCGTGGCCCGCCCTCCTTTCCATGCCGCCGAGGGGACCCCACGTCCCCCTCACACTGGCGGCTCCCCGTGACCCGACGGGGTGGTTCGGGCGGTGGTGCTCAGCTCGCGCCGAAGGCGCTCGTGCCCTCCGGGGTGCCCCAGCCGGTCGGGCCGTCGTAGCCGGACCCCGCGGTGCAGAAGTACGCCGTGCTGCAGGAGCCGTTGCTGCCGCTGGTCACGTCGTTGAGGGCGGAGGTGCCGGCCGCGTGGTACGGGTACTGGGCCGGGTAGTCGCTGCTGCCCGGGGTGCCGGCGAGGGCGTAGACCGAGGCGATGATGGGCGAGCTGGCGCTGGTGCCGCCGTAGGTGTTCCAGCCGGTGCCGTCGGAGCCGTAGGTGTCGTAGACGGAGACGCCGGTGGCGGGGTCGGCCACGGCGGACACGTCGGCGATCATGCGCTTGGCGCAGCCGCTGTCGGTCTGCCAGCTGGGCTTGGCGTCGTAGGCGGAGCAGCCGGAGCCGGTGCCCTCGGTGCTGGAGGTGTTCCAGACGGACTCGGTCCAGCCGCGGCTGCTGGAGTCGGCCGACAGGGAGGTGCCGCCGACGGCGGTGACGTACCGGGAGGCGGCCGGGTACTCGGCGCCGTAGCCCTCGTCGCCCGCGCTGGCGGTGATGGCGACGCCCGGGTGCTTGTAGTACGAGGTGTCGTACGTCGTGTCGGCGGAGGACTCGGAGCCGCCGTAGCTGTTGGAGACGAACTTGGCGCCCAGCCTGACGGCCTCGTTCACCGCGGTGCCCAGGTTGGCGTCCGACGCGGACTTGGCCTCGACCAGCAGGATGTTGCAGTTGGGGCAGGTCGCGCTGACCATGTCGAGGTCGAGGGAGATCTCACCGGCCCAGCCGCTGTCGGCGGTGGGCAGGGAGGTCGTGGAGCCGGTCTGACCGACCTTGGTGAAGCAGCCGTTGTCGGTGGTGCAGTCCGGGAGGCCGTAGTACGACCGGTAGGCGGCGAGGTCGGACTCCGCGTTCGGGTCGTCGTAGGCGTCGACGATGGCGACGGTCTCGCCCGAGCCGTTGGAGGAGGCGGCGTCGGTCAGGCCGTAGGCCGACTGGATGTCGCTCGGGCCGTAGCCGGTCGGGGAGTCGGAGGCGGCGTCGGGCTTCACCGTCTTGGGCGCGATGCCCTTGAGGGCCGCCTGCTTCTCCATGAAGGCGGTGGTGCCGCCGGTGACGCGCAGGGCGTTGCAGGCGGCGTAGCCCTTCCTCGGGGTGGCGCCGCACGCCTTCTCGTAGCGCACATGGGCCTTGGCGACCTGGGCGGCGATGGTCCTGGCGCCGGCCTTGTGGGGCGTGGTGGCGGCTTCGGCGTGGGCCGCGGTGGTCAGGCCGGCGGCGAGGAGCGCGGCGGTGGCCGCGGCGGCCGATCCGATCCGGCGCCATCTGCCGTGTATGTGGGGGGAGTTGGGGGTGGTCGTACGCAAGGTACAGCCTCCTGTGAGTGGTGGACAGGGGCCTGCGGGTGTGGGGGGCCACCGGTGGGTGACCGGTGGGGGCGGCGGCCCGCGACGACCATCGCCTTGTTGAGTACGCGACAACAAGAGGCTTTCGGAATTCTGACTTCCGCGTTACTCAAGGCGGTTGGGGGATTGCTGGTCAATGGCAGTGTGCTGGCGCTGGGCTGGGCGTGGCTTGACCCTGGACACAGATCCCGCACAGCCGGGCCGACGGTGGCTCAGCCGCGCCTCATCGGGGCTTGAGGCCGTGGAGCAGCAGGTGGACGTGCTCGTCCAGGCCGCTCAGGGCGTCCTCGGCGTCGAGCGCGCAGGCGGCGATGAGGGAGGCGAGGCCGTGCAGGCTCGCGGCGGCGACCATGGTGATCCGCTCGGGGTCGCCGGCGATGATCTCGCCCCGCTCCTGGGCGTCCGCGATCATCCGGGTGAAGGAGCCGAGGGACTCGTCGACGGCCGCGGCGAGCTGGGCGGAGCTGTCGGGCGCGTGCTTGCGCGCGAACATCAGCTCCAGCAGTTCCGGGTTCTCGACGGAGAAGCCGAGGTAGGCGCGGGCGAGCGCCGCCATGCGTCCCTCGAAGGTGAGGCCGGGGTGTCCGGCGGCGGCGCCCAGGGCCTGGTTCAGCCGCTCGTACCCGTCCAGCGCGAGGGCGTCTATGAGGGCCTGCTTGTCCTTGAAGTGCCGGCCGGGGGCCGCGTGGCTCACCCCGACGTCCCGGGCCAGCTCGCGCAGCGAGAGCGCGCCGACCCCCTTCTCGCGCAGGGTGCGTTCGGCGCTCTTGAGGAGGGCGGCGCGCAGGTCTCCGTGGTGATAGGGGCGGTTCGTCGGTGACGGGGACATGCGCGGCATGCGGACCATCGTAACCCGATGTTGTCATTGACATCATTGTTGTCGATGCCTACTTTGGGGGCATGACCGATAAGTGGAACGCGACGCACCTCCCCGATCTGACCGGCCGTACGGCCGTCGTCACCGGCGCCAACAGCGGCATCGGTTTCGTCGCCGCCGAGGCGTTGGCCCGGGCCGGAGCGCATGTGGTGTTCGCCGTACGGGACCTGGCGCGGGGCGGCGCCGCCGCGGCGAAGGTGAGCGGCAGCACCGAGGTGCGCCGCCTGGACCTGGCCGACCTGGACTCGGTACGGGAGTTCGCGGCCGGCTGGGACCGCCCGCTGGACCTGCTGATCAACAACGCGGGCGTGATGATGCTGCCGGAGCAGCGCACCAAGCAGGGCTTCGAGATGCAGTTCGGCACCAACCACCTGGGTCACTTCGCGCTGACGAACCTGCTGCTGCCGCATGTGACCGACCGCGTGGTGACCGTGTCCTCCGGCGCCCACCGCTTCGGCGACGGAGTGATCAGCTTCGAGGACGTGAACCTGCGCGACCGTTACACGCCGACCCGCGCCTACGCCCAGTCCAAGCTGGCCAATCTCCTGTTCACCCTGGAACTCCAGCGCCGCCTCACCGAGGCCGGCTCCCCCGTCCGGGCCCTGGCCGCCCACCCCGGCTGGGCAGCGACCAACCTCCAGAGCCACCACGCGAACCCTCTGATGAGGGTTGCCATGGGGGTCGGCAACAGGCTGTTCGCCCAGAGCGACAAGGCCGGCGCCCTGCCCACCCTCTACGCCGCGAGCCAGGACCTCCCCGGCGCGTCCTACGTCGGCCCGGCCGGCCTCGGCGAGATGCGCGGCGCCCCCACGCTGGTCGGCCGCAGCGCGGCGGCCAGCGACCCGGCGGCGGCCCGGCGCCTGTGGACCCTGTCGGAGGAGCTGACCGGGGTGGAGTGGGCGCTGAAGCCGGTCAGCCGGCCGTGATGTGCCGGTCCATGTCTGAGCGGAGCGAGCCCGGGCAACGTGACCCCCAGCGGGCCCGTCGTGCTGTCCGTGACTCGATGTAATCGTGCCTGGTCGGGGAAGTCGCCGCTGGCGAGCCTCGCGCCCGTCAGGAGGTTTCACAGGAAAATCTCAGTTAAGTCGCAGCAGGAATCTCACGTTCGTGGGGGACAGTGAGGACTGATGAAGCGCATCTCACGCATCATGGTCACCTCGCGTCCCGCGCTGCTCGGGGCCGTGGTGATGCTTGCCCTGACCTCGGCGTCCGTAGCGGCCGCCGATGACGGGCCGGGGCCCCTCGGGGTCACCGCCGATGCCGCCGCGACCCGGCAGACGGCACGCGTCGGCGCGCTGTTCGGTGCCGACCGGGCCGAGGACCTGTCCGGCGGCCACTTCTGCACGGCCTCGGTCGTGCACAGCCCGCGGGGCAACCTCCTCGTCACCGCCGCGCACTGCGTGGACGGCGCCGACAGCGATCTGGTGTTCGTGCCGGGCTACCGGGACGGACAGGCGCCGCACGGGGTGTGGAAGGTCGGGAAGCGCTACCTGCCCGACGGCTGGGCCAAGGACCAGGACGAGGACAGCGACCTGGCCCTCGTCACCGTCGACGACCTGGACGGCAAGCGGATCGAGGACGTCGTCGGAGCCAGCCGGTTCACCGCCGGTACCGCCACCGGCGCCACCGCCGTGACCGTCACCGGCTACCCCGACTCGCGCGAGACGCCCATCAGCTGCACCAACAAACCGGCCGCGCACAGCCGCACCCAGCAGCGCATCGACTGCCCGGCCTTCACCAGCGGCACCAGCGGCAGCCCCTGGATCAACGGTGACGACCAGGTCGTCGGCATCCTCGGCGGCCACGAGGAGGGCGGCTCGACCGATGACGTGTCGTACAGCGTGGTGCTGGGCAGCGGTGCGGCCGAGCTGTACAAGGACGCGATCGGCGATCCCTGAAGAGCAGGGGACACGAAAGCGGCTGCCGCGGGGGGTGCACCCCCGGGCAGCCGCCCTTCGGTCGGCCTGACGGTCGATCAGCGGCTCGCCGCGACCGGGGAGGTCTTCCCGTCCGTCGCCGTCACCGTCGCCGTCACCGCCGGCTTGACGGCCGCGGCCTTCGCCGCCGCTGCCGCCGCCGTGCGCTGGGCGACCCGGCGCAGGTACAGGTTGTTGAAGATCAGCGCCAGCGCGGTCAGCGAGGCGCCGGCCACCTGCATGCCGGCCGGGACCACACCGGTCAGCGCCGAGATGACGAACGCGGTGACAGGGACGACGTCCATGAAGAGGACACCGTTGAGCGGGCCGAGGTAGCGGTTGCCGAAGTTCCAGCCGAGGACGCCCACGAACCCGGCGATGATGCTCATGTAGGCGAGCTCGGGGAGGATCGTCGTCACGGCGTGGCCGGACGGGACCGGGACGCCGCCCGTGGCCAGGATGACCGCCGTGATGACGGTGGCGCTGGCCAGGCCCAGGACCGTGGTGATCGCGGTGTACTTGATCGGCGACCAGCCCGGGAAGTACGTCGCACCGGAGGTGTAGATCACCCAGCACAGCGCGGCGAAGAGGAGCAGCGCGTCGGGGCCGAGGTCACCCGGGTGGGAGAGCAGCGTGGACAGGCTGCCGTCGGAGACCACCAGGATGACACCGACGAACGACATCGCGATGAAGGCCAGCGCGCCCTTGGGCGGAACCACCTTGCGCAGCACCCAGTTGACCAGGAAGCCCATCATGGGCATGGTCGCCATCATGATCGAGGCGTTCAGGGCGCCCCGGGCACCGATGAGGTCCTGACCGAAGAACACGAGGAACTGGAATCCGGCGAAGCCCGCCGTGCCGAACAGCCAGGCGAGGCCGATCCGCTCGCCCTTCAGCTTCAGCCCGGCCGAGCCCTCGCGCAGCCGCAGGAACACCAGGAACATCGCGCCGGCGATCGCGTACCGCAGGCAGGTGAAGGTGAACGGGTCGATGTGCTTCAGGGTCACGTCCATGAGGGGGAACATCGCTCCCCAGGACACGGTCGCGAGGAGGCAGAGCAGCACGCCCCGGCCGTAGTTCTTCTGATCGTTCATGACTCTTCCTGTCGAGTGGGGGACGGAACGGGGTGGGTCAGGCGGGGATGAGGTCGGTGGTGCCGCGGCGGGCCGCGGCCTCGGCGCGGACCGGCGGCAGGACCGTCTCCAGCAGCCGCGCGGCGCGCACCTTGCCGGTCGGGCTGTACGGGATCGCCTCCACCGGGACGACGTACGCCGGCAGGCACGGCACCCGGCGGGCGCAGGCGGCGGTGACCGCGCGCCGGCCGCTCTCCAGCCGCTCCGGGGAGACCGCGGCGAACGGCACGATCAGCACGTCCTCGCCGGTCTCGGGCAGCTTGGTGCGCAGCACGGCGGTCTCGCGGACACAGGGCAGGTCCATCAGGTCGTTCTCCAGGCCGAAGATGTTGACGTCGAGCGGCTTGCCCTCGGCCGCCTTGGAGACGCCGTCGTTGCGGCCGGTGAGTTCGAGCCGGCCCGCCTCGTCGATGAAGCCGCTGTCGCCGGTGAGCAGGAAGCGCTGGGTACGGCCGCCGTAGTCGAGGGTGAGGAACTCCGGCTCGGCGGTGGCGTAGGCGTCCATCAGCTGGTAGCTGGCGATCGCGACCCGGCCGCGCATGCCCTTGGGCAGCGGACGGTTCTCCGGGTCCAGTACGGCGATGGTGTTGCCCGGCATCGGACGCCCGGAGCGGCAGGGGGCCACATGCAGCTCCTCGGGGCCGATCATGACGTTCACGCCGGTCTCGGTGGTGCCGTAGTAGAGGTGCAGCACCGGGCCGAGGCGGTCCCAGGTGTTGTTGACGACCCAGCGGTTGAGATGCCGGCCGCCGGAGAGCACGAAGTGCAGCCGGGAGGTCTTGTGCAGATGCTCGGAGGCCGGGTGGGCCACGACCCGCTTGAGGACCGGCGGGACCATGAGCGTGGTGGAGACGCCCTCGTTCTGGATGAGCCGGATCAGGGCTTCCTCGTCGTCGTACGGGCCGAGCACGATCGTGCCGCCGAGGGCCAGGAAGATCCGCGCCCAGCCGGGGCCCGAGGCGTGGTACAGCGGGACCGTCACCAGGTGGACGTCGTTCTCGTCGAAGGAGTACTGGTCCACCAGGTCGGCGAACCGGCGCGCCTCGAAGGAGGCCCGGCGGATCACCAGCTTGGGGATGCCGCTGGTGCCGGAGGTGAAGGAGAACGCCTCGAACGGCTGCTCCACCGCCCGGGGTTCGCGCGGCTCGGACAGCAGCAGGTCGGTGAAGGAGACGCCGGCCGTGTTCTTCGGTGGGTCGCTGTCCAGCCGGATGTCGAGCACGTCCCGCCCGTCGGGCCAGCCGACCTCGGTGAGTACGGCGCGGTGGGCGGTGGTGCTGATGACCACGGTCGGCCGCAGCTGCTCCAGCGCGCCGGCGGTGGCCTCGGGCCCGGCGGTGTAGTCGAGGCCGACGCACGGGATGCCGAGCGAGGAGACGGCCGCCATGGCGACGACCAGCTCCCAGCGGTTCTCGGCGACGAACACGGCACGGGCGGGCCGTATGTCCGGCAGCCGTTCCTCGATGGCGCTCGCCACGCGGGCCACCTTGTCGGCGAGGCTGGCCCAGGTCAGCCGTACCTCACCGTCGACCACGGCGACGTGCCCGGGCCGGCGTGCGGCGTGCTTGCGGATGTCCGACAGCTTGATCATGGACGGTCACTTCCTTCCGGCGGGGATTGCGGGAGCAGCGGTAACAGCGGCGGTGGGGGTGGGGGCGGGCGTCGCGGGGACGGCCGGTCCCGAGGGGACGCCGTACGCGGCCGTGGAGGCGCCCGGCTGGTGGAGGGTGTAGATCTCGCAGCCGCTGGAGCGCAGCGCGTCGATCTCGCCGAGGGTGCGGTCGCACAGCCGCTCGCCGGGCACGGTGATGGGGATGCCGGGCGGGTAGGCGATGATGAAGTGGTCCGAGGTGCCCTGGGTCAGGGCCGCGGACGCGGTGCGGTAGGTGCGCTGGATGGTGCGCAGCGCCTCCAGCAGCCGCAGCAGCGTGGCCTCGTCGACGCCGATGTGGACGTGGAAGAGCACGGCGTCGCCGCTCTCCCGGGCCACGTACAGGGCGTAGTCGTCGAAGAGGATCCGGCGGAAGTCGGCCGCGGTGATGCCGAGCGCGCTGATGTCCACCAGCACCCGGGTCGGGTCGTCGCTCACCAGCAGCGCCGGGTCCGTCAGATGACCCTCGGGGCCCAGCGCCCGGTACGCCGACAGGCGCGGGTCGCCGCCGAGTTCGGCACGCAGGGTGCGGGCCAGGTTCAGCGACCGCTCCAGCAGCTGCTCGCCCTCGGTCTCGGCCTGCAGCCGGGCCAGGTCCAGACTGGCCAGCACCGGCCAGCTCGGCGAGGTGGTGTGGTGCTGGAACAGCGCCTGCGCGGTGCGTTCCTGGGCCTCGCCGTCGCCGATCAGATGCAGATACGAACCCTGCCGCAGCGCCGACATCGACTTGTGCGCGGAGTGCGTCACGGCCACCGCGAGCGGCAGCGGGCCCCCGGTGCGGCGCAGGTGCTCCACCGCGTGCAGCGCGGTGAGCGGCCGCAGTTGCGGGTGGAAGCGGTGCACCGCGCCCCAGGCCTCGTCGACCAGCACGGACACCGTCGGGTGGGCGGCGGCCAGGTGGGCCAGCACCGTCGGCAGGTCGTAGCGGACACCGTCGTACGACACCGCGGACAGCACGACCGTGTCGTACGGCCGCCCCTCTTGCACCGCCGTGCGGAACGTCTCCAGCAGCCGGGGCAGGTCGCCGAAGGTGCGCGGGCAGTCGGCGCAGCAGCGCTGCATGGGCGCGTAGGTGACGTCGACGCCGAGGGCGCCGAGCGCGAAGTGCACGGACTGGTGGCAGCTGCGGTCGGCGAGCACCCGGCTGCCGGGACGGGCCAGCGCGGTCAGGGCGACCCGGTTGGCGGTGCTGGTGCCGGTCGACAGGAAGAACGTGGCGTCGGCGCCGAAGCCGGCGGCGGCCAGCCGCTGGGCCTCGCGGAGCGGGCCGCGCGGCCGGAAGAAGGAGTCGAGCATCGTGCCGCTGTACGACACGTCGGCGGCGAGCTGGGCCGCGCCGAAGAGGGCCTCGTAGGACTCCCGGACGCGGGAGTCGCGGATCGATCGGCCGTGGGAGAGCGGAAGGGCGTGGAAGGAGGCGATGTCCCGGCGGGCCACCGCGAGCACGGCATCGGCCAGCGGCGTCCGGCTCGCCCCGTGACGCCCGGGCAGGGACGCCTGACGCCCGGGGGAGGGCGCCGGAGCGCGCTCCCCGTCGTCGGGAGTGGAGCTGGTGGGTTCGGTCATGAGTCCCATGAAACAAAACCTTCGCGAAGGTATCAATTATTATCGGGAACGCTGATGACAGCGGCCGACGGCCTCAAGCGATCATCCTCTGACCTGCGAAAACACGCCGGCCGTGTACGCCGCTGCCGCCGACCCCGGCTGGAGGGCGCCGTGCGCCGCCACGGCGTGCAGGTCGCGCCAGGCCCGCTGCAGCGGATTCGAACGGTCCAGGGCGCGGCTGCCGGCCGTCCGGAACAGTTGCTCCACCGCGCCGGTCAGCATGCCGGCGGCGAGCGAGGCGTCCCGCTGGTTGCACGCGGCCGTCTCCGGTTCGAAGGCGGCGGCCGGGGTGAGCGCCGCGCGGTCCGCGCGCTGCGCCGCCGCCTGGAGCAGCAGCGCGGCCGCGTCGATCTCGCCCGAGCAGCGGGCGAACGTCTGCTGCACACCGGGGTCCCCCGGCCCGCCGCGCTCACGGGCCAGCGCGGTCCACGCGTCCAGGGCACCGCGCGCCGCACCGAGCCCGGGCGCGCAGAACAGCAGCGCGGCGACCAGGGTGTACGGCACCCGGTGGCAGGGCGCCGCGTCGGCCTCGGGCACGCCCGTCATCAGGGTGTCGCGCAGACAGCTGCGGTGCTCCGGGACGAAGGCGTCCTCGACGGAGACCGAGTGGCTGCCGGTGCCGCGCAGACCGACGCTGTCCCAGGTGCGGTGTACGCGGATGTCGGCGCGGGGGAGCAGCAGGATGCGGTAGGCGGGGGGTGTTGTGGGGGGCTGCGGCTGCTGGTTGGTGGTGGGCGCTGTGGTCGGCGGTCGGTTGGGGGTGGTGGGCGGTTCGGTCGGCGGTCGGTTCGGGGTGGTGGGCGCTGCGGTCGGCTGCCGGTCGGGGGTGGTGGGCGCTGCGGTCGGCTGCTGGGTGAGGGTGGTGGGCGGTTCGGTCGGCTGCTCGTCGAACGGAGCGGTGGGTCTGCCCGCCGGTCGTTCGTCGAGAGTGGCGAGCAGGATCCAGTCGGCGTGTTCTATGCCGCTGGCGAAGGACCAACCGCCGGTGAGCCGCCAGCCGCCGGGCACCCGGGTGAGCCGGCCGGCGGGCGGTACGACGGCCGCCGCGATCGGCGTGTCGGGGGTGTCCGCCCACAACTCGGCCTGGGCCGCCTCGGGCAGATGGGCCGCCAGCCGACCGTGCCCGGCCAGCAGGGCGCAGCACCACGCGGTGGACGCGCAGGCCTCGCCCACGGCGGCCACCGCGTTCACCAACTCGGTGAAGCCGCCCGCCCGTCCGCCCCAGCGGCGCGGAACGAAGTGGCGTGCGAATCCGGCGGCGGGCAGGGCGGCGACCACCTCGGGGTGCAGACGGGCGGCCTCCTCGGAGGCGCGGGCGTGCCGCGCGGCGAGGCCGGACACGAGGTTCGGGGCGAGGGGAAGGACGGCGGGGAGGGTGTTGGGAAGCGCGGTGGGAAGCGCGGGGACGGTGGTGGTCATGGCTGCCTCTCTGGAGACGCTCGGAAGACGGGTAGAAAAAAATTCGATCGGGAAGGTATTTTCTTGGTGAGTACATCGGTCGACACGGGGACGGACGAGGTGAAGCAGGACAGAGCACGACGGACACACGAGCTGCTTCTCGACACGGCGGCGGCCGAGTTCGTCCTCCACGGATTCGCGGGCACGAACCTGTCCGACATCGCCGCCCGCGCCCGCCTCACCAAGGGCGCGCTCTACGGCCACTTCGCCTCGAAGGCGGAGCTGGCCGAGGAGCTGACCCGGGGTTTCGAGGAGGCGTGGGACAAGGTGCTGGCCTCGGCCGGGACTTCGCTGCGGGAACTGACCGTGGGGCTGGCCCGCAGGATGGACGAGGACGTGCGGTTCGCCGCGGGGTTGCGGCTGACGACGGATACGGCGCGGGTGGAGCGTACGGAGCCGACGCCCCTCGGTGAGCTGAGATGCCGGGTGAGGGAGTTGATCCTGGAGGCGCAGCGGGAGGGGCGGATCGACGCGGGGCACCGGCCGGAGGTGCTGGCGCGGATGGTGGTGGCGTTGGTGGTGGGCGTGCAGGGCACCGCGTGGGCCTCGGCCGGGGACTCCGCCGAGCTCTGGGAGTCCGTGCTGTTGGCGCTGTCGGGGTCGGGCGCGGCTCAGCTCGGGGAGTGACGGGTTCGCCGGCGGGTGCGGGTGTGCCGTGGCCGGTCGCGCAGTTCCCCGCGCCCCTTCGGGGGCGGCGACCCCGCCGTTCTCTTCGAGGCGCGGGAAACTACGGAATGACTGGCCGTCAGGCGGCCGGCGTCAGAAGACCGCTCAACGCCGGGCTCGGCAGGCGGGGCCAGTTGCTGAGGGCGGCCCGGGCGGTCAGGACCGGGTCACTCCCTACGACCACCGGGTGGCCCACGCTGCTCAGCAGGGGCAGATCGCTGGCGTCGTCCGCGTACGCGTGGCAGTCGGCGGGGTCGAGGCCGAAGGCCGTCATGACACGGTGGGCCGCGTCCGCCTTGGCGTCGCCGATCATGGGGCGGTCGACGAGGTCGCCGCTGAGGATGCCGTCGGTGACCTCGGGCGTGGTGCAGATGAGCAGGTCGGCGCCGACGGACCGGCTGATGGGGGCCAGGCAGGCGGCGAAGGAGCCGGACAGCAGGATCGTGAGGTGTCCGGCGCGGTGGTGGTGCCTCAAGGCCTCGCGGACCGGTGGGTGGAAGAGGCCGCGGGCGTGTTCGCGGGCGAACCACAGCCGGCCGCTCTCCTCCAGGTCCCGCTCGTGGCTGCCGCGCAGCAGGTGGTAGTAGGCGCGGTTGACCTGTTCCCGGGGGACGCCCGAGCGGAGCTGGTGGCCGAGGGCGGCGCGGGCCGCGGTGAGACGGGCGGGGGCGCGGCCCTCACGGTCCCAGTGGAAGGCGAGGAAGCTCAGCATGCTCTTGCAGGAGATGAGCGTCTCGTCGACGTCGAAGAAGGCGGCGGTGTCAGGTCTGTCGGGGTCGGTCGTCGTGGTCATGAGTCGGGAAACCTCTGCGGAAGAAGGGAAGCGTGGGCGGCGTGCGTGGTGGCCGTGGTGGGCCGGGTGTCGCAGCGCAGTTCCGTGCGGGCGGCCTCGACGAGGTCGAGGATTCGGTCGGCGTACGGGCACAACCGGGCGCCCGCCGGGGTCAGTTCGACGGCGCGGTTGCCGCGGCGGACGAACAGCGGCTGGCCCACGGCCTCCTCCAGGCCCTTGATCTGGGCGGTGATGGTCGGCTGGGAGTAGTGCAGATTGCGGGCCGCGCGGGTGAAGCTCAGCTCGCGGGCGACCTCGCGGAAGGTACGCAGGCGCTGGATGTCCATGCCGGGTCCTGTCAGTCCCATCAGTCCTGTCGGTCCCGTCAGGCCCGGACGAAGAGGGCGTCGGCCTCGGCGAGGGTGCGCTCGCCCTGGACGGCGGTGAGGCGCAGCAGCCCCTCGGGGCCGGTGGCCGAGCGGATGACGATGGGCTGGAACAGCTCCCCGAAGGACAGGAACCGGGCCTGGAGCGCGGTGAGGGCACAGTCGCGGGCCGCGGTCAGATGGCCCGCCTGGCGGAACGCCTCCAGCAGCATCATGCCGGGCACGTGGTCGGAAGGGTGTTCGAAGTACCCCGGGTGCCGCAGGTCGACGTGGAGCAGCCAGGTCGAGGAGTCGGCGTCGGTCGCGGTGCGCAGCAGCACGTTGGCGTCCTGGCGGCCGGCGATGACGGGTGCGGTCGAAGGGGCCGCCGTGCCCGGGGCTTCCGAGGCCGCCGGGGTTGCCGGAGTTGCCGGGGTGCTGCCGACGATGTCGCGGCCGCGGTGCCGTATGACCCCGTAGCGACGCGCGTCGACCACGACGACGGCGACCGAACCGTAGGCGCAGGGCCGGCCGTCGACCTCGATGGTGATGTCGAGCCGGGCGTCGAAGCGGCGGGCGTCGGAGGTGGCGGTCGAGGCGACGGTGACGTCCAGGACGGCGCCGAGCGGGGTGCCGCCCACGCGGAGGGCGTCGAGATCGCTGATGTGCAGGTCGAGCGACTTGAAGACGAAGTGGTGGCCGAGCGGGACGTCGTAGTACCGGTGGAGCAGGAAGATCCCGGCCTGCCGGACCGTTTCGGCAAGCAGCATGAAGTCGCAGCGGCCGGACGGGTCGGGGTGGTAGAGCGCGTGGTGGCGCGGCCACTGGGCGCCCACCACGAAGCGGTCGGTGGCGACCGGGGCGCCGTCGGTGAGGAAGACCTCGGTGACGGAGGCGCGGTGCACCAGTTGCCGCGGGACCGTGCGGTCGAAGGTGAGCGCGGCGCGGGCGTCCTCGGCGGACGCGGACGCGGATGTGGACCGGAGCGTGCTGACAGACATGCCTGTTTCCCCCCAAGGCTGAATGCGTACGCGCAAAGGGGACCTTCGTGACTCTTCGGCCTTACGCGGCCCCCCGCCAAGAAATATACCTTCGAGAATGTATATTGCAACGCAGAACATGGGGAAGGTGGAGCGACATGCAAACCAGCAGGGCGGAGCCGAAGCAGGAGCGGGCGCGGCGGACCAGGGCGCAGATCCTCCAGATGGCGGCCGAACTCTTCGCCGAGCGCGGCTACGCCACGGTGACGCTGCAGGACGTCGCCGAGCGGGCGTCCATGACCAAGGGGGCGGTGTACTTCCACTACAAGAACAAGGAAGACCTCGCCGTCGCCGTGGTGCAGGAGCACTACGCCCGCTGGCCGGTGCTGCTGGCGGAGGTCTCGGCCGGCGAACTGCCGCCGTACGAGGCGCTCGTCGCGGTGCTGGACCGGGTCACCGGGGCCTTCCGCGACGATGTGGTGGTGCAGGCGGGTGCGCGGCTGCAGATCGAGCGGTCGCTGATCGACGCGGACCTGCCCGAGCCGTACGTCGGCTGGGAGGACTATCTCACCGGGCTGGTCGAGGCGATGGACAAGGCCGGCGAACTGCGCCCCGGCGTCACCCCGCGCTCGGCGGCCCGGGTGCTCGTCTCCGCGTTCTTCGGCATGCAGCACATCTCCGACGTCCTCAGCCGTCGGGCCGATCTGGCGGAGCGGTACGGGGAGTTGCGGACGGTGGTGCTGGAGGGGTTGCGGGCCTGAGGTGGGGGAGGCGGGGCGCGGGCCGAGTCTGACGGGTCGGCGGGGGCCGCCTCCAGGCCGCCGCCTATGCCGAATGTGCCCGTTACCCCTCGGGCACGCAGATGAACGAGGTGGGCGAGCCGGGCTCCCGCCTCGGGTGACGCCGGTTCAGTTGCGGGGGTGAGGTCGTCCGGCCTCTGCGGGAGTGAGATGACTCACGGCGAGCCACCTGATCTTTACCCTGCTTTGGCGCAGCTCGCAGTCGTGAACGAAACACCGCTGGCTAGAGTCGAACTTCCGGGTAGTCAACGGAGGGGGAACGCCAAGTCATGGGCGACAGCGGAAAGATACTCGACATCAAGATCGATGATCTCAAGGCGACCGCGCCGCACTTCCACGATGAAAGCGTTGCTCTTGCACACGCTCTGACCAAGCTGAAGCACGGCCTAGAGGCGGCCGGGGCGCCATGGGGTGACGACGAGCAGGGGCAGAAGTTCCACAAGGTGTACGGCCCGCACGTGACGCAGATCGAACGCGCCACCCAGATCCTGGTCGACGGTCTGGCCAGTATCCGCGAGGCCATGGTCGACATGGCGGACGGCCACATCGACAACGAAGAGCTGGTCCGCAGCATGTTCAGTCGGATCCACGTCGACCACGGCGGTAAGGGCGCGCACCAGTGAGCGTCGCGGACAAGGCCCGCAAGATCGTCCAGGACATGACCGGCATGTGGTGGCCGGCTGCGGACGAGGGCGGGCTGCGGGACGCGGCGAAGACGTGGCGGGACTTCGCCGACGACGTGGAGAAGGTCACCTCGGGTGCCAACAACGCGGCCCGCACCATCATCGAGCACAACAAGGGCGAGGCCATCTCGGCCTTCGAGGACCCGTTCTGGCGCCGCTACTACTACGACAAGCGCGGCTGGCTGAAGGATCTCGCCGACGCCGCCCGTGACATGGCCAAGGCGCTGGACGCGTACGCGGATTTCATCCACGGGGTGAAGAAGAAGCTGGAGCACGAGCTGGAGATCGCCGGTGCCACGCTTGTGGTCGGCGGCGTACTCTCCGTCGTCACGTTCAGCTTGTCCGAGGACGCCGCCGTGGCGGTGGCGGCCGGAATCGCGGACGCTGCAGCCAGCCTGGGTGTCGCGGTGTCCGAGGAGATCGCCGCCATCGCCAGTACCACCTTGGCGACCGCGGCGTTCGCCGGCGTCGAATCCGTCGCCGTGAACCTCGCCCTTACCCAGCCGATGTCTATCGCGCTCGGCGAGCAGAAGGGCGGACTCAGCATCGACGAGGCCCGCGACGCGGGCGTGGACGGTGCCATCACCGGGGGCCTCCTGGGAGGGGCCGGTGCGACTTACCGGGTTGCTCGAGCCGGAGGGTTGAGCAGCTTCTTCGACAGCATCGATGTTGGTCTCGGCGGCCCTCGTATGGCCCTGGCCGGGATTCCGGGGGATCTTGCGGAAGTCCCCGGTGACCTTGCGGCCGGTGATCGCTATGCGATGAGGGTTGGTGACTCCGACGCAGGGGGGACCGGGCCGGGAAGAGGGCCATGGCCTGTAGCCGATGGCGTTGAGGGGCCTGCGGCCGGCAAGAATTTGATGACCCCGAACGCTCGCCATACGGTCTCAGGCGCAGCGCACACCGGCAAGATTGTCGAGGCGAACAGTGTCATCCTCCGCGGCTACGAGCAGCAGGTCAATCAGGACATCGCTGACATCGCGGCCGGTAGGGGCGTCTGGAATGATCAGACTTCTCGTTACGAGGTCAACGGGCGCACGTATGGAGTCGAACCCACAGGCAGGGTGTATCCCGACAGCGGCACGGGCATCGCTAAGCTCGACCGGAACGAATACGCCGCCCTCCAGCAGATCTCCAAGGCCAAGGGTGACATCAGTGCGGCACCTCAGTTGGCCCATGCCCCGCGCTTTGTAAACAACCCACAGGCCGTACAGAAGGCCCTGGACATCTACAACGGGACCTATCCGCAATGACGTACAACCTCCTCACTGTGAAGCTTCTGACGCTCGACGCCGTCACGGAGGCGCTCGCGCAGTGCTTGCACGTGCAGGTGCAGGAAGTGGACGTCGCCGACGAGGACACCGACCAGGAGTTGCGCAACTGGGACGCTCTGGTGTTCTGCGAGAAGGCGACTGTCTGCGGTGACGTGTCCACGTACCTGGACATTTACGTTCAGGAATCGGTGCACCCGCAGCCCACCGAGCGCGAACTGGCCTCCGCCCTCGCCCGCACGGCAGGTACCGCGGTTCTCTTCCATGCCGAGGAAATGCTGCCGAGCGCGTACTGGCTGGCCACGGAGGACGGGGTCGTTACACGAGCGCGTGTGTATGAGTCCGACGACGAAGAGGCCCACTACACGATCGACAGGGTCGAGACTCCCGTCGGCCGGCTACCTCATGTCACGGTTGCCCGTATCCCCGAAGTGGTCAGCGAAGCGAAGATCGCCACCCCGCTCGGCGACGTTTTCGCGGCGCACCTGCAGCGTCTGTACCCGGAGGAGGCCGGTACCCCGGGAGCGCCGCTGTGGCGGGCACGAAGCTCCTTGGGGGCCTGGGAGAAACTCGTCCGGCAGATGGATGCGTCTTGGGCACCCTCCGGCTGGTATCCGTCCGATCTCTACCGCCAGCGTCTCGAATCGCGGGACAAGCTGGAGCAGGTACGCGGTCAACTTCCTGAGAATGCAGTTGCCCTGCTCCAGAACGCTCTTGAACCCCTGGACGCCCTGTTCGTCGAGCTGACAGTGGAGGACACCAGCCGTCTGCTCGACAAGGAGCTGGCCCGCACGGAGGGCGCAGCCTCGGAACGCGGCTGGTGGTGGAACCGCCGCCCTGACCCGCTGCCCTGGTGACGGGAGCGGGCGCGTTCCCGGGACCGTGCTTCGAAGACGGGGCTACGGATTCTCGTCTGCGCTGGCTCGATTCCTCAGCACGTGGCGACAAAGTGGTCGAACTCGCCTGCCTGTACGCCGAGTACGAAGGCGTTCCACTTGTGGCGGGTGGTCGTGACGACGTTGTCCGCGGAACGGAGGCGGAGGGGGGCGTCGCCGTTGTCGTCCCGGCTCGTGGGGGCCGGTTCCTTCTTGAGGGCGGTGAGGAGGGCTTCGAAAGCGGCGGGGGTTGTGGTGAGGATCGCTCCGGTGGGGTCGGAGGATTCGGTGAGGTGGATGGTGCCGGGGGTGGCGGCGATGTGTATGCAGGAGGCGCCCTCGGAGCAATACGACGACTTCTGCCAGTGCGGGGTCATGGGGAATCCCTTCACAGCTCACGCATCACGTTGTGGATGAGGTCTCGGGTCTTCTCCGGGACGAGCGCGACAGCGTCGATCCGGCCGAACAGCGTGCGGTATTTGTGCAGTTGGGCCTCTGCGTCGAGGAACGCCAGCCCATGGGCCTGGTCGAGATAGACGGTGTCCAACTGGGGCACCGGGCCGTGGGCGTAGTGGATCGACTGCCCCGATCCCGGGTAGGCGCCGACGCCGAAGGTGATGGCGCGCAGGGTGATGTGGTCTCGCTCGCTCATGTCGAGGAGGTGCTGAAGCTGCTGCCGGGCAACCGTGGAGCCGCCGACCTTCATGCGCAGGGCAGCCTCGTGGATGATCGCCTCGTACGGAGTCGGGTCGTCCTCGCGGAAGAGGATCGCCTGTCGTTTGATGCGGAACGACAGCCGGTGCTCGATGTCGGGCGGCGACAGTTCGGTGACCGCCTGCCGGAAGATCTCGAGTGCGTATTCGCGGGTCTGGAGCAGGCCGGGGATGCGAGCTGTGGTGGAGTCGCGCAGTGAATGCGCGTGGTGCTCCAGCTCTGCCAGATCGATGAGTGGACCGGAGAGCACTTCGCGGTACTGCTCCCACCAGCCGCGTGTCCGTTCGGAGGTCATGGCGGCGAGTGCCTGGACGAGGGCCTCATCGGCGCAGTCGTAATGGCAGGCGAGCGTGCGTACCCGTTCAGCGCTCACCCCAATGCGCCCGGCCTCCGTGTTGCTGATCTGGTTCTGCTTCACGCCGAGCAGTTGACCGGCCTCCGTGGCAGTCAGTCCCGCGCGCTCGCGCAGTTTCCGCAGCTCGGCACCGAGCCGAAGCTGACGACCCGTCGGACTGCTTCTCACGGGCTTGCCGCCTCCTTGGCGCTCCGGTCACCCACACAGGTGAAAGCTAATACGGATCCCGATATTCGGCTAATGCATTAGCCGAACGCCGCTACCTTACAACTGGGCCCCTCGCTCAGAAGCGCACCGACCGACGGGACGGCAGGCCACTGGGCAATCGAACAACCGCACCTCAACCCCCCTCCTCGACTGGAGACTTCGATGCCCACCGTATCCCCGCCCTGGGCCTACACCCTCCACCTTCCCCGCGATCCACGCGCACCGGGGATCGCCCGCGCAACCCTCCGTACCGTCCTCGCCGCGCACGACTTCTCCTCGCTCACCCCCGCCGCCGAACTCGTGGCCGCCGAGCTGCTCGCCAACGCGCATCTGCACACTTCCGGCCCGTACGGCCTGCGTCTCCTCGGCAGGGAGCCAGGGCGGCTGACGGTGGGTGTCTGGGACAGTGACCCGCGCGTGCCGCCCGGCTTCGCCGCCGACGCTGCGCCCGAGGGCGTACCGGAGGACGCCGAATGCGGGCGGGGGCTGCAGCTCGTGCGGGCCTGCGCCGACTCCTGGGGTGTTTCCGTGCTGCGGGAGCTGGGCGCGTCCAGGGGCGGCAAGCTGCTGTGGGCGGATTGTCAGAGCCGTGACGTACCGTAATCGGGTGCGGCCAGAGTGTCAGGGAGGATGCCGTGGCGGCGGTGAGGGTGCGCAGTGCAGAGGCGGGGCGGGAGGCTGCCCAGTACCTTGGGTGCGAAGCCGAGCGGGACGTCGGGCCTCCCACCGAACCCGCTCGGTCGGCCGATGATGCCACCGAGGCGGAAGGACGGAGGCAGCGAGCCATGTCCGTGTCGTCCGGCACCTGGGGCGCCCCGCATTCCCGGTCGGGGAACCTGCGCGAGGTCGCGGAGAGCATCGAGGAAGCGACGGGTCTGCGGGCGCAGATCGTGGGAGGGAAGATCGTGATGTCCCCGACTCCGCGTGGTAAGCACGCGGGTGTGGTGAAGCGGTTGCGACGACAGCTCGAGGGCATGGCCCTTCCCGACGGGCTGGATGTGTACGAGGTGTCCTCGATCGCCCTCGCCGACGACCCGGACGACTATGTGACGCCGGATCTGATCGTTCTGCCCATGGAGTGGGAAGACGACGACGACTGGCTGGCCGCGTCCGAGGACGCCGCACTCGCCGTCGAGGTCATCTCCTCCTCCGAGAAGTCCCGGGACATCCGTGACAAGGCCGACTGGTATGCCGTAGCGCGCGTCCCTCTCCTGCTCGTCATCGACCCGCGCAAGGCCACCTGGGCCCTGCACAGCCGGCCTGACAACGGCGCCTACCAGGACGTGCTGCCGGGAAAGTTCGGGGAGCCGGTGCCGTTGCCCGAGCCGTTCGGAGCTGAGGTCGGCACTGGTGACTTCCCGGTGTACGGGTAAGCCGCGCGTCAAACAGGGGCCGCGACCAGCGATCAGTGAAACACCTCGGACGGCCAACTGATCTTCATGGCAGGGTGTGTCCGTGGACGCACTCAAGCCCCAGGATCCGACGCACATAGGCACGCACACGCTGCTCGCCCGGCTCGGGGCGGGTGGGATGGGGCAGGTCTATCTCGGGCGGTCGCCCGGTGGGCGGCTCGTCGCCATCAAGGTGATCCGGGACGAGATTACCGGGCATCCCGAGGCGCTGGCGCGTTTCCGGCGCGAGGTGGAGACAGCGCGGGCGGTCCGGAGTGCATACACCGCCAACCTGATTGACTCCTCGTTGGACAGCGCACCGTACTGGCTGGCCACGGAGTACGTCACCGGCCCCACCCTCGCCCAGGCGGTCGCCGAACGGGGTCCCCCTGCCCGTCGAGACCTGCCGCAGCCTCTTCGCTGCCCTTGCCGAGGGCCTCGCGGCCGTCCATGGGCATGGGGTGACGCATCGGGATCTGAAGCCGCAGAACGTCATCCTCTCGCCGCAGGGACCACTGCTCATCGACTTCGGCATCGCCCGCGGAACCGAGGACACGGCCCTGACCCAGACCGGGTTCACTCCGGGCACACCCGGTTACAGCGCCCCTGAGGTCCTGATCCGCAATCAGGAGAGCAGCTACGTCAACAGTGGTGACATGCCGCCATTTTCTTCAGCATTGGCAGTGAACCGTAGCCGCATGGGGGAAAGTTGAACCGTGCGGAAGGTATGGGTGATCGGTGGGGCGGCCGTCGGGCTCGGCCTGAGCTTCGTGATGCTGCTCGTCGTGGGGGTGTACGTCGTCGCCGGCAACCTCGCCAACGGCGTCGGCTCGGGCAGTGTGGGACTGGCCAAGGGAGCTGTTCCGGCGGCGTACAAGACACTGGTGCAGAAGTGGGGCAATATGTGCTCCGCCCTCAACCCCGCCCTGCTGGCCGCCCAGTTGTACCAGGAGAGCGGCTTCAACCCCAACGCCCAGAGCCCGGCGAAGGCGGAGGGGATAGCGCAGTTCATCCCCGGGACGTGGGCGACGCACGGGGTCGACGGCAACGGCGATGGTGTCCGCAACGTCTGGGACCCGAACGACGCGATTCCGTCGGCCGCCGCGTACGACTGCGAACTCGCCAAGTACGTCAAGGACGTGCCCGGGAACGTCTCGGAGAACATGCTCGCCGCCTACAACGCGGGTGCTTACGCGGTGATCAAGTACGGGGGCGTACCGCCGTACCAGGAGACCCGGAACTACGTGAAGACGATCACGACTCTGGAGAAGAGCTTCGCCGCGCCCGTCACCCGCGTCGACCCGACCCGGCAAGCCGCCGGTGCCATCGACTTCGCGCAGAAGAAGCTGGGGACGCCCTATCTGTGGGGCGGGGAGGGGTCTGCCGAGCAGGGTGGGCGGTTCGACTGCTCGGGGCTGACGCAGGCCGCGTACGCGACGGTCGGGATCACGCTGCCGCGTGTGGCCAATGACCAGTACAACGCCGGGCCGCATCCGTCACGGGATCAGTTGCTCCCGGGTGACCTCGTGTTCTTCTCCACCGATCCCAGCGACTCGCGGGCCATCCATCACGTGGGGATCTATGTGGGCGGCGGGTACATGATCGACGCGCCGAGGACCGGAGCGGTCATTCGGTTCGATCCGATCGACACGGGGGACTACTTCGGCGCCACCCGCGTCACCGAAGATGGCGCAAAAGCGCTCCCCACGACGGTTTGAGACGGTGTGACCGAGCGTGAACCAACCCCCTGAGCTGCGGTGATGAGTCTCTCTTCGATAACGTCTGCGTGATCATTCAGTGGAGAGTGGAACGTATTGATGGTGACCGTGCGTTCCTGTTGACGTAGCCGAGCGGACGTCAGTACGGGCAGTACGGCAGTGCAGCGGAAGCGGATCTACGCACCACGGGGGTAGGAGCGGCGCACACGAGGTGCGTCCGGTAGACGACGAAGGGGCCGCAGCACCATGGCTGTACTCGCCGAATCCGGATCGAACCCCGACGTCGAGCTGCTCTACGACATCAATGGCCTGGCCAAGGACGCGCCCCACTGGTTCGACCGGGCCATGGAGTTCGTCGGTGAGTACGGGCTGCTGCTCGCCATGGTGCTGCTCGTGCTGTGGTGCTGGTCGTCCGTGCGGCGGCGGGGCGGCGAGGACGCGGCGTCCTCCGTGGCCGCGTTGGTGTGGGCGCCGCTCGCCGCCGGTATCGCGGTGCTGGTGAACATCCCGATCCGGGGCTTCGTGGCACGCCCCCGGCCCTTCCTGGCCCACCAGGGGCTGGACGTCCTCGTCTCCGGCAAGACCGACTTCTCCTTCGTCAGCGACCACGCGACGATCACCATGGCCATGGGGGTGGGGCTGTTCGTCGCCAACCGCCGTTTCGGCATCGCCGGGATCGGGCTTGCGCTGCTGGAGGGCTTCTGCCGGGTCTTCATGGGCGTCCACTATCCGACCGACGTCGTCGGCGGCTTCGCCCTCGGTACGGCGGTCGTCCTGCTGCTGTCCCCGCTGGCCTCGGCGCTGCTCACGCCCTTGATGCGGGCGGTGGAGCGGTCGCCGCGGGCCGGGTGGATCGTACGGCGCCGGTCCGCACCGGGTGTCCCGCTCGTCCCCGGCGCCCGCCGTTCAGTGGAGTCCGAGGAGCGGGACCTGGCGGCGTAGCCCGGCCCCCTGCGAAGCCCCAGAGGCGCTGCAGGCCCTACAGCCCCTGCGCGTACGAGAAGAACCGCCCCGGGTCGTACTGCTTCTTCACCTTCGCCAGCCGCGTCACCGCGTCCCCGTAGTACGCCTTCCGCCAGTCGGAGAGGGTGGGATCCGTGTAGTTCTGGTAGGCCGCGCCCGAGGCGTACGGGGCCATCGCCTGGTGGGCCGACGTGAGCCAGGACTGGGCCGTGGCGCCGGAGGCCCCCGCGCCCCAGGACGCGATGTACTGGGCCAGCATCCGGGAGCGGCGGTGGACGAAGGCCGTCGCCGTGGGGGAGACGCGGTTGACCGCGCCGCCGAGGGCGGTGAACGCGATGCTGCCCGCGCCGCCCCGCACCGAGGCGATCTGCCGCAGCACCGTCTGGATGCCCGCCGCCGAGAGCGAGCGGTCGAAGAAGTCGGAGCGGGCCGCGTACGTCTCCCGGCCCAGGCGGCCCTGGGGGGAGCGGCCGGGGGTGGAGCCCGGGAGGTGGCACTGGGCGTCCGTGGCGAAGGAGGAGCAGCCGGCGTAGATCTCCATCGCTTCCTCGTAGCCGCGGCGGCGCAGGCTGACGGAGGAGGCGTTGGCGCCGGCCGCGTGGGCCAGGCGGTCGACCGCGTTCTGCAGTTCGCCGTAGGTGCCGAGGGAGAAGCAGGCCACCGAGATGGTGGGGGTGCGGCCCGGTGAGCACGCCAGGTGCAGGGAGGACCAGATCTCGTCCGGCTGGCTCGGGCCCCACTCCTGCCAGGCCTTCAGCACGGCCGCGGCCCTGGACCAGGGCCATGTCATGTACGCCGTCACCGCCTGCGGCGCCGGGTGGGTCCTGAACTGCAGCTCGGTGACGACGCCGAAGTTGCCGTTGCCGGCGCCGCGCAGCGCCCAGAAGAGGTCGGAGTGTGAGGACGCGTTCGCCGTCACCTGAGTGCCGTCGGCCGTGATGACCGTCGCCTGGGTGAGGCTGTCGCAGGTCAGGCCGTAGGCGCGGGAGGCGACTCCGTGGCCGCCGCCGAGGACCAGGCCGGAGACGCCGACCGTGGGGCAGGAGCCCGCGGGTATGGTCACGCCCTTCGCGGCCAGCGCCCGGTAGACGTCGATCAGCTTGGACCCGGCGCCGACGACGGCCTGTCCGCCGGAGGCGCGTATGCGGTTCAGCCGGGACACGTCGAGGATGAGGCGGTTGTCGCCGGAGGAGTAGCCCGCGTAGGAGTGGCCGCCGTTGCGTATGGAGACCCGGACGCCATGGGCATGGGCGAAGGCGAGGGTCGTACGGATGTCGCCGGCGTGGGCCACATAGGCGACCGCGGCGGGCTTCAGGGTGTCGAAGCGGGTGTTGTACAGCTGGTGGGCCGTGTTCCAGGACGCGTCGCCGGGGCGGACCAGGGTGCCGTCCAGGTCATGGGCGAGGGCCGTCCAGTTCGCGGCGGCGTTGGCGCTGGTGGTCTTGAGGGACGTGAGCGAGGATGGGCCCGTGCTCGCCGAGGCGGTGGACCTGCCCGCGCCCCAGCTGCAGCCGGTCAGTCCGGTTGCGGCCAGTGCGGCCGTGCCGCCCGCGATGAACGTACGCCGTTCCATGCCCATCGTCCTGTGTCGCCTTTCCGCGGGCCCCCTTGGCCCTTCCTGGAATGAGACGACCCCCCGGGCGCGTTGGTTCGTAACAGTTCACGCACAGGAAAACGAACGCCGAAGACGCGTGCGCGTAACCCGGTGGTCGGAACCGCCGCGTGCCCTCCCCGTAAGCATTCCGTGACCTTACCGGGCCGACGGCAGGGGTTCACCCCCCGTTCACTTCCGGCCATCGGCGGCTTCACCTCTTCTGCCTAATTTCGGCCGTGCACGGTGCGGAGCGCGGCATTGCGCTCGCGCTCCTCCATACCTCGCACGCCGCCGACCGCGGCGGCTCCTGGAAGGAACTCCCGAAAGTGATGCTTCAGCGCAAGAACCGGCTGCGGGCCCTCTCGCTCGGTGCGATCGCCGTGACCGGTGCCCTGGCCCTGACGGCGTGCGGCTCGGACGACAACGGTGGCGGCAGCAAGGCCTCGGGCAACCCGTCCGGCTCGGCGAACGCCTCCTCGATCAAGTGTGACAACGCCAAGGGCCAGCTGCTCGCAGACGGCTCCTCCGCGCAGAAGAACGCGATCGACGCCTGGGTCAAGGAGTTCTCCCAGGCCTGTGGCGTGCAGATCAACTACAAGGGTGGCGGCTCCGGCGCCGGTGTCACCTCCTTCAACCAGGGTCAGCTCGCCTTCGCCGGTTCCGACTCCGCGCTGAAGCCGGAAGAGGTCACCGCCTCCCAGAAGGTCTGCTCCGGCGGCCAGGGCATCGACCTGCCGATGGTCGGCGGCCCGATCGCCCTCGGTTACAACGTCCCGGGTGTCGACAACCTGGTCCTGGACGCCCCGACGATCGCCAAGATCTTCGACAGCAAGATCAAGAACTGGAACGACCCGGCGATCAAGAAGCTGAACCCGTCGGCGAAGCTCCCGGACCTGAAGATCCAGGCCTTCCACCGCTCCGAGGACTCCGGCACCACGGACAACTTCACCAAGTACCTGATCGCCACCACCCCGGACAACTGGAAGTACTCCGGCGGCAAGGCCTGGCAGGCCAAGGGCGGCCAGGCGGCCTCCGGCTCCGCCGGTGTGGCCCAGGGCGTCAAGCAGAACTCCGGCGCGATCGGCTACTTCGAGCTGTCCTACGCCAAGGACATGACCACCGTCTCCATCGCCACCGGCGCCAAGACCCCGGTCAAGCCCTCCGTCGAGAGCGCCACCGCCGACATCGCGGCCGCCAAGGTCGTCGGCACCGGCAAGGACCTGTCGCTGAAGCTGGACTACGCCACCAAGGCCGAGAACGCCTACCCGATCACCCTGGTGACGTACGAGATCGTCTGCGACAAGGGCAACAAGGCGGACACCCTGCCCGCCACCAAGGCGTTCCTCAACTACATCGCCAGCGAGGACGGTCAGAAGCTCCTGTCGAGCAACGACTACGCCCCGATCCCCGACGCGATCATCAGCAAGGTCCGCACCACCATCGCGGGCCTGAGCTGATCTGATCCGAAAGTGCGGCCCGGCGCCCACACGGGCCGGGCCGCACCGTCCGGTGCACCGCCGCCATGAGTCGCCGCCCCGCCCGGGCGGCCGGCTCCGCAGACCGGAGAACCCGATGGACATATCGACCAAGAGAACTGACACACCTCCCCCCACGCCCAAGCCCAAGGTGGCCGAGCAGAAGCGCAACGCCCGCGGCGCGTCCCGCCCCGGTGACCGTGTCTTCCTCGGCCTTACCCGCGGTTCGGGCATTCTGCTGCTGGTGATCATGGCCGCGATCGCGGTCTTCCTCGCCTACCGTGCCTCCCTCGCGATCAGCAAGGACCACGGGAACTTCCTCACCACCTTCGAGTGGAACACCAACCTGACGCCGCCGGTCTTCGGTATCGCGGTGCTGGCCTTCGGCACGATCGTCTCCTCGATCATCGCCATGGTCATCGCGGTCCCGATCGCCGTCGCGATCGCGCTGTTCCTCACCCACTACGCCCCGCGCAGGCTGAGCGGTCCCATCGCCTATGTGATCGACCTGCTCGCCGCCGTGCCGTCCATCGTGTACGGCCTCTGGGGTGCCCTGATCCTCGTCCCGCACATGGCGGGCCTGTTCGGCTGGCTGAACGACTACTTCGGCTGGACCGGCATCTTCTCCTGGGACGGCGGCGCCCCCCGTGCCATGCTCACCGTCGGCATCCTGCTGGCGATCATGATCCTGCCGATCATCACCAACGTCAGCCGTGAGGTGTTCCGGCAGGTCCCGCGGATGCACGAGGAGGCCGCGCTGGCCCTCGGCGCCACCCGCTGGGAGGTCGTCCGCATGGCCGTGCTGCCCTTCGGCCGCTCCGGTGTGATCTCCGCGTCCATGCTCGGCCTCGGCCGCGCCCTCGGCGAGACGATGGCCGTCGCCACCGTGCTCTCCCCGGACTACGTCATCCACGCCAGCCTGCTGAACCCGGGCGGCGGCACCTTCGCCCAGAACATCGCCAGCAAGTTCGGTGAGGCCACCGAGCAGGGCCGGGACGCGCTGATCGCCTCCGGTCTCGTCCTCTTCGTCATCACCCTGGTGGTCAACGGCGCGGCCCGCATGATCATCGCCCGCCGCAAGGAGTACTCGGGGGCCAACGCATGAGCCACGCACTCGCCGACAAGCGCGCTAGCACGCTGCGCGGCGCCAGTCTCCCGAAGTGGTCCCCCTGGGCCATCGCGGCCGGCTCGATCGTCCTGGCCGTGGCCATCGGCCTGATCGGCGGGCTCAGCAGCAAGGTCCAGTGGGGTCTGATCGCCGGGGTCCTCTTCGTCCTCGGCACCTACGGCATCGCCGCCAAGGTCGAGGGCCGCCGGCAGGCCAAGGACCGGGTCGCCACCTCCCTCGTCTGGGTCGCCTTCCTGCTCGCCGTCATCCCGCTGGTCTCCCTGATCTGGACGACCATCTCGCGCGGCGTGAAGGTCCTCGACGTCTACTTCCTCACCCACTCCATGGGCGTCGTCGCCGACTCCGAGCCCGGCGGCGGTATCTACCACGCCATCATCGGCAGCCTGGAGCAGGTCGGCCTCGCCACCGTCATCGGTGCGCCGATCGGCATCCTCACCGCGATCTACCTGGTGGAGTACGGGCGGGGCAGGCTCGCCAAGGCCGTCACGTTCTTCGTGGACGTCATGACGGGTATCCCGTCGATCGTCGCCGGCCTGTTCATCCTGTCGCTGATGCTCATCTTCGAGATGCAGCCGTTCGGTTTCGCCGGTTCGCTGGCCCTGGCCATCCTGATGATGCCGGTCGTCGTCCGCTCCACCGAGGAGATGCTCAAGCTCGTTCCGAACGAGCTGCGCGAGGCCTCGCTGGCGCTCGGTGTGCCCAAGTGGCGGACGATCCTCAAGGTGGTTCTGCCGACCTCTATCGGCGGTATCACCACCGGTGTCATGCTGGCCATCGCCCGTATCGCGGGTGAGACCGCTCCGGTGCTGCTGCTGGTGTTCGGCAACCCGTTCATCAACAACAACCCCTTCGAGGGTGCGCAGGCGTCGCTGCCGCTGTTCATCTTCCAGCAGTACCAGCAGAGCGCGGGTGCCAGCGCGGCGTACGACCGTGCCTGGGCGGCCTCCCTCACGCTGATCGCCTTCGTGATGATCCTCAACCTGGTGGCCCGCGGCATCGCCCGCTGGAAGGCCCCGAAGACCGGTCGCTGACGCGGCCATACAGCGACCGAGCCTGAATTTCTGGAAGTGAAGTAGACATGGCCAAGCGAATCGACGTAAGCGGACTGACCGCCTACTACGGCTCCCACAAGGCGATCGAGGACATCTCGATGACCGTCGAGCCGCGTTCGGTGACGGCGTTCATCGGCCCCTCCGGTTGCGGCAAGTCGACGTTCCTGCGCACGCTGAACCGGATGCACGAGGTCACCCCTGGTGGCCGCGTCGAGGGAAAGGTGCTCCTGGACGACGAGGACCTGTACGGCGCCGGGATCGACCCGGTGTCGGTCCGCCGTGAGGTAGGCATGGTCTTCCAGCGCCCGAACCCCTTCCCCACGATGTCGATCTTCGACAACGTGGCGGCGGGTCTGCGCCTGAACGGCAACTACAAGAAAAACCAGCTGAACGACATCGTCGAGAAGTCGCTCAAGGGCGCGAACCTCTGGAACGAGGTCAAGGACCGCCTGAACAAGCCGGGCTCCGGCCTGTCCGGTGGCCAGCAGCAGCGCCTGTGCATCGCCCGCGCGATCGCCGTCGAGCCGAAGGTCCTCCTCATGGACGAGCCCTGCTCGGCCCTGGACCCGATCTCGACCCTCGCCATCGAGGACCTGATCGGCGAGCTGAAGGAGCGCTTCACGATCGTCATCGTGACGCACAACATGCAGCAGGCGGCGCGTGTCTCGGACCGTACGGCGTTCTTCAACCTCGCGGCGGTGGGCCAGCCCGGCCGCCTGATCGAGATCGACGACACCGAGCGCATCTTCTCCAACCCGTCCGTCCAGGCGACGGAGGACTACATCTCGGGCCGCTTCGGCTGAGCCGACGCCCGATGTCATAGGACCCCTCGCGGTGCTGCATGGCGGTGCCACCGCGAGGACGCAAGAGGGCCCGCCCCTGGCTCCCGGGGGCGGGCCCATTGCGTTCGGCTCGGGCCGTCAGGCCTTCACGGATCGAGGTCCAGCACCCGCACCGGCTCGCCGATCCACCGGTCCGGGGTGGGCTGGGCAGCGTACTGACAGTGCGCCGCGGCCCTGGCGGTGCCGCTGGGCCACCGCCAGGGCCGCGGGCAGGTCCAGGTGCAGGAGGATGCCTGCCGGGCAGCGCGGCGAGACTACGTGGGCGCGGTGGATCAACCGGGAGGCAAGGACGTGGCCCCGGTCGGCCGCGGCCATGGCGGTGTCGTCCACAGGACGTGCATCGCGTCGCTCAGCGGGCCGCCGCCCGGGCCAGCCGGCGGTCCAGCTCGCTGTCGAGGTCTCGTTCCTCTGCGGGAGTGGGTGCGTAGCCGGTCCACTCCGTCAGGGCGGCGCGGGCCTGTTCGGCCCGCTCGGCCCGCTCGGCGGGAGTGAGCAGGGTTTCGGCGAGCCGCGTCAGGTAGGCGCGCAGCGACATCCCCTCGGCTGCCGCTATGGCGGCGAGCCGGTCCCGTGTTTCCTCAGGGATACGCAGGTTGGCGTCGGCCATCATCGGGCTCCGCTGCACGGAATGGGTACGGGTACGTACCCGTACCGTACTGACGGCTTTACAGCACCGTCAGCTTCTCCAAGCCGAAGGCCAGCGCAGCGACCAGCGCCGCTGCCGGCATCGTGATGAACCAGCCCAGGACGATGTTCTTGGCCACGCCCCAGCGGACGGCGTTGACGCGCTTGGTCGCGCCCACGCCCATGATCGCCGAGGTGATGACGTGGGTCGTGGAGATCGGCGCCTTGAAGAGGAAGGCCGTGCCGAACATGATCGAGGCGCCGGTGGCCTCGGCCGCGAAGCCCTGCGGAGGGTCCAGCTCGATGATCTTGCGGCCCAGGGTGCGCATGATGCGCCAGCCGCCCGCGTAAGTGCCCAGGGACAGCATCACGGCCGAGACGATCTTCACCCAGACCGGGATCGGCTCGCCGAACGTCTGGTTGCCGGAGATCACCAGTGCCATCACGACGACACCCATCGTCTTCTGGGCGTCCTGGAGGCCGTGCCCGAGGGCCATGCCGGCCGCCGAGACCGTCTGCGCCATACGGAAGCCGCGCTTGGCCTTGTGCGGGTTGGCTCGGCGGAACATCCACATGATCGCCAGCATGACGAGGTAGCCGACGATCAGGCCGACCACCGGGGACAGGAACATCGGGATGATGATCTTGTCCAGTACGCCGTTCCAGTGCACCGCCGTACCGCCCGCCAGGGCCGCGCCGACGAGGCCGCCGAACAGGGCGTGGGAGGACGAGGACGGCAGGCCGAAGTACCAGGTGATCAGGTTCCAGGTGATCGCGCCCAGCAGGGCCGCGAAGAGAATGCCCATCCCCGTCGAGCCCGAGGGTGTCTCGATCAGGCCCTCGCTGACGGTCTTGGCGACCCCGGTGCCGAAGAACGCACCGGCCATGTTCATGACCGCGGCCATGGCGAGCGCCGCCCGCGGGGTCAGCGCCCGCGTCGACACCGACGTCGCGATCGCGTTCGCCGAGTCGTGGAAGCCGTTGGTGTACGTGAAGAAGAGCGCGACCGCGATGGTCACGACCAGGGCGAAGGTGTCCATCGACGCCTCAGGACTCCTTGACGGCGATGGTCTCCACCGTGTTCGCCACGTGCTCGAACGCGTCCGCCGCCTCTTCCAGGACGTCCACGATCTGCTTGAGCTTGAGCACCTCGATCGCGTCGTACTTGCCGTTGAAGAGGTGGGCCAGCAGCTTGCGGTGGATCTGGTCCGCCTGGTTCTCCAGCCGGTTGACCTCGATCCAGTACTCGGTCAGGTTGTCCATCGTGCGCAGGTTCGGCATCGCCTCCGCCGTCAGCTCGGCGGCCCGGGCCAGGACCTCGATCTGCTGCTCGACACCCTTCGGCAGTTCCTCGACGTTGTAGAGGACGACCAGGTCGACGGCCTCCTCCATGAAGTCCATGATGTCGTCGAGGGACCCGGCGAGGGAGTAGATGTCCTCGCGGTCGAACGGCGTGATGAACGAGGAGTTCAGCTGGTGGAAGATCGCGTGCGTGGCGTCGTCACCCGCGTGTTCCGCGGCCCGCATACGCTCTGCGATCTCGGCTCGGGCAGGTGCGTCCGCCCCGAGCAGTTCCATCAGGAGTTTCGAGCCGGTGACGATGTTGTCCGCGGAGGCGGCGAACATGTCGTAGAAGCTCGTCTCCCTGGGGGTCAGACGAAAGCGCACGTGGGGTCCTCGGGGTGCTTCGGTTTCGGTCAGGCTGATGCTAGGCGCATCATCCGGCCACGGCTAATGGGCCGCATCCCAGTGTCGCCCATCGGGCAGGGTGATCAGCACGGGGGCGTACCAAGGGCTCCCTACCCCGCAAAATTGGTTACCATATACCCATTAGGGGTATGTAAGCGCAGCTCGTCTCGAGAGGGAGGCCTGTGATGACGACGACCGAGGCCGGCGCCACGCACGGCTACCACAAGCAGAAGGACGAGCACCTCAAGCGGCTGCGCCGGATCGAGGGGCAGATCCGCGGCCTGCAGCGGATGGTCGACGAGGACACGTACTGCATCGACATACTGACCCAGGTCTCCGCCTCCACCAAGGCGCTGCAGTCCTTCGCGCTGCAGCTGCTGGAGGAGCATCTGCGGCACTGCGTGGCCGACGCGGCCCTCAAGGGCGGCGACGAGATCGACACCAAGGTGGACGAGGCGACGAAGGCGATCGGCCGCCTCCTGCGCTCCTGACCCGGCCGGCTCCCGCGCTCCCGACCGCTCAGGACTCCCGGGACCGTCGCTCTTCGGCCACCCGCAGCACCTCGTCGATGCTCTCCATGCTGAGCCGGTCCTCGGCCGCGGAGGCCGCGATGATCAGCTCCCCGCACAGCTCGATCTCGGCGAGGGCCACGTGGTCCTGCACCGCCGTACCGCCGACCGGAGCCACCCGCCTCACCTCTTCCCTGCCGTCACCGGCTTCCTAGAGTAGGCAGCGCTCTACACACCGCGCATGGCACGGACGGGCTACTTACGGGGTGGCGCCAGGGACTAGTTGTCGTTCTCGGCGATACGGCCCGCGTAGATGTCCGCCGGGCGCGGCAGCCGTACGACCGCGGGGGCGCCGAAGTCGTAGAGCAGGGTCGTCGAGGCGACCGCCACGGGGGTCTGCTGCCTGCCGTTGACGAAGCTGAAGCGCTGCCTGAGCTTCCGGATGCGGCCCTCGTCGTCGAGATAGGCGTCGAACGGCACTTCGGCCGTGGCGAACCCTTTCGCCGCCGCGGCCAGTGGCGCCCTGTTCTCGGCGGAGGCACGGCGGGCCGCGCTGCTCAGGTCCGCCGTGCCCCGGTAGTGCCGTACGGCGGTCCCGCCGACCTCGGTCCTGCCGACGTAGGTCGCCGTCCGCGTCCCGCGCAGCACCTCGGCCGCCGCGTACGGGTCGGTGACGCCGCCGGTGACCAGGTTGCCGTCGGACAGGGTGGCGGTGTCCACCCGGACCCATTTGTCGGCGGGCACGCCCGCGCCCCGGTTCTTCATGAACAGGGCGTGCGGAGCGAGGAGTTCGGTGATCGGCTGGTGCTCGGAGGTGCCCGCCGGGTCCTCGGGCAGGACGACGGTGAGCCGGCCGAGCCGGCGCCGGTAGTCGTAGACGCCCTGGCCGCGGATGGTGACCCGGGTGCCGCCCGTGGCCATCTCCATGGAGGTGGTGGCCTTGGAACTGCCCGCGTCGCGCAGGGTGTCGGCGGCCCGGTGCAGGACGGCGACCGGATCGCCCCCGTCCTTGACGTCCTCGGCGGCGGCCCCGCTGCCGGAACAGCCCGTGGCACCCGCTCCGAGGCCGAGCATGATGCCGACCGCGACGACCGTCCTGCCCGCGCGCCTGTGCTGCCGCCGTTCCATCGCCTGCCTACCCCCAAGCCGGTGTGTCCGTCACGGGCCCCCTGTCGTCCGGTTAACGACGGGTAGGGGGCGCCGTCACGCGCCGCCGGGGGCGCAGAAAGCCATACCGGCCCTTTAACCGCGGTGTCGGTAACGTTGTCGGCGTGGCGCAGCAGGAGGGGCCGGAGCGCGTCCGGCAGGGGCAGGAGCACCTCACCTCGACGACGGAACAGGGCCGCTTCTGCCTGGCCCGCTGTACGTGCGGCTGGCGCGGTCCGGCCCGCCGGGCCCGCAGCCAGGCCCGTACGGACGCGGAGGCTCACGCGGCGGATCGGTGAAGGGCGTCGATGAGTTCGCGGTCGCGCGGCTGGGTGAGACGGCTGCGGGCCGCGGCGGGGGAGAGCCACAGGATGCGGTCCACCTCGGCGTTCGGGGTGAAGCGCCCGGAGACCGCCTCGGCCGCCCAGTAACGCACCTGCTTCGGGCGGCCGTTCGCGAGATACCGCACGGCCGGCAGCTCCGCGCCGGGCACGGCCGTGTACCCGGTCTCCTCCAGGACCTCCCGAAGGGCGCCCGCGAGTGCGTCCTCGTCGCGCTTGAGCTTGCCCTTCGGGTGCGACCAGTCGTCGTACTTGGGCCGGTGGACCAGACAGATCTCCAGGTCGCCGGAGACCGGCGAGCGGCGCCACAGCACACAGCCGGCTGCCCGCACCAACGTGTCGCTCACACCACCGCCTCCTCGGGGGAACTCAGGGCGCGTTGACGGTCTGCTTCTGCCAGGCCTGCTGGAAGGCGAACCTGGCGGCCTCCACCTCGTGCCGCTGGTCGGCGTGGAGCACGCCGAGCGCGTACGCCGTCGCCGGGGCGATCCGGGGGGTACGGGCGGCCTGGGCCGCCGCCGCTGCCGCCTCCGAGGCGTCCCGGTGCCGGTTCAGGGCCTGGCCGGCCGCGAGCAGGCGTACGTCCACGGGCAGTCCCCCAGGCTCTCGGCTTCGCTCGAACTGGGAGGTACCCCCACCGCCGTGCAGCGCCTCCTGGGCGTACCGGTGCAGGCGCAGCAGCAGCCGGACCTGGTGCCAGGGGCCGTCCTGGGGGTGCGGGGACGGGTCCGGGGACAGTCCGTGCACCAGGGCCTCCGCGTTGTACGGGTGGCCCGCCACGACCAGCGGGAGCCCGGCGATGGCGTCTGTCAGCCGTTCCTCCGCAGCGGCTGCCAGGGGGCGCAGGTCGGTGGTGGGGGCGGCGGAGGTGAGGGGGACCTCGCTGGCCAGTACGGCGACCTTGTCCGCGACGGCGTGGAAGCGGCTCGATCCGAGGGCTTGCAGAGCCGTGGAGTGAGCCCTGGTCCGGGCCAGGGTCAGCTGTCGTTCCAGCAGGGCGCCTGCTTTTGCCGCGCCTACCGTCAAGTTGCCGCGTTCCTGAGCTGCCGCCGGGTGGGCCGGGCCACTGGCGTTGGAACGTGCCGTTGCGCCCGCGGCCACGTCGACGGAAACCACCTGGCCCGGGAAGGCCGTCGCCCCCGACAACCGGTGCAGTGCCAGCAGCAGGCGTTCCAGCCGGGCCTCGTACGCGTGCTCCAGGCCCAGCGTGCCGGACAGCCACGCCAGTTCGGGCCGCATCTCCTCGGACCAGTCGGCGTCGAGGAGCGGGCGGAAGGTGTGCAGGCTGCCGCTGATGCGGCGGGCCGAACGGCGCAGGGCACGCGCCGCGTCGACGGACTCCTCCGCGCCCTTCTCCCCTGCGCTCGCATGGGCCCGCGCGGGGCCGGCCCCGTTCGCACCGCCCGTCTCGCGGTGCAGGCGCAGGGCGCGGAGGAACTCCGTGGCCTGGGCGCGCAGATACGCCGCGAGGGCGTCCCCGGTCACCACCTCGGCCGTGGGGTCCGTCGGGTCAAGGTGTTGCTGTGCCACGCCGGCGCCTCCGGGCGTCTATGAGCATCTCCTGGACGTTGCGCAGGGGTTGGCCGTCCGCGTCGGTCGCGTGTCGCGTCCACTCGCCGTCCGGACCGAGGTGCCAGGAGGAGGTCGAATCGGACATGCCGGTGTCGAGCAGCCGGTTGAGGGCTGCCCGGTGGGCGGGGTCGACGACCCGCACCAGGGCCTCTATCCGGCGGTCGAGGTTGCGGTGCATCATGTCGGCGCTGCCGATCCACACCTCGGGCTCGCCGCCGTTGCCGAAGGCGAACACGCGGGAGTGCTCCAGGAAGCGGCCGAGGACCGAGCGGACCCGGATGTTCTCGGACAGGCCGGTGACGCCGGGGCGGACGGCGCAGATGCCGCGCACCCACACGTCCACCGGCACGCCCGCCTGGGAGGCGCGGTAGAGGGCGTCGATGACCGCCTCGTCGACGATCGAGTTGACCTTGAGCCGGATGAACGCCGGACGGCCCGCACGGTGGTGCTGGACCTCCTTGTCTATCCGCGAGATCAGGCCGTCGCGCAGGGACTTGGGGGCCACCAGCAGGCGGCGGTAGGTCTCCCGGCGGGAGTAGCCGGACAGGCGGTTGAAGAGGTCGGAGAGGTCCGCGCCGACCTGCTGGTCGGCGGTGAGCAGGCCCAGGTCCTCGTACAGGCGCGCCGTCTTCGGGTGGTAGTTGCCCGTGCCGACGTGGCTGTAGCGGCGCAGGGTCTCGCCCTCCTGGCGGACCACCAGGGACAGCTTGCAGTGCGTCTTCAGGCCGACCAGGCCGTAGACGACATGGCAGCCGGCCTCCTCCAGCTTGCGCGCCCACTTGATGTTGGCGTGCTCGTCGAAGCGGGCCTTGATCTCGACCAGGACGAGGACCTGCTTGCCGGACTCGGCGGCGTCGATGAGCGCGTCGACTATCGGGGAGTCGCCGGAGGTGCGGTACAGGGTCTGCTTGATCGCGAGGACGTCCGGGTCGGCCGCCGCCTGCTCCAGGAAGGCCTGCACGGAGGTGGAGAAGCTGTCGTACGGGTGGTGCAGCAGCACGTCCCGGGTGCGCAGGGCCGCGAAGATGTCCGGCGCGGACGCCGACTCCACCTCGGCGAGGTCGCGGTGAGTGCCGGCGACGAACTTCGGGTACTTCAGCTCGGGCCGGTCGAGGCTGTGGATGCGGAAGAGGCCGGTGAGGTCGAGCGGGCCCGGCAGCGGGTACACCTCGGCCTCGCTGATCTTCAGCTCGCGCACCAGCAGGTCAAGCACCTCGCGGTCGATGGACTCCTCGACCTCCAGGCGCACCGGCGGGCCGAAGCGGCGCCGCATGAGCTCCTTCTCCAGGGCCTGGAGCAGGTTCTCGGCGTCGTCCTCCTCCACTTCCAGGTCCTCGTTGCGGGTGAGGCGGAAGGTGTGGTGCTCCAGCACCTCCATGCCCGGGAACAGCTCTTCCAGGTGCGCGGCGATGACGTCCTCGATGGGGACGTACCGGCCGGGGCTGCTCTCCAGGAAGCGGGACAGCAGCGGCGGCACCTTCACGCGCGCGAAGTGCTTGTGCCCGCTGACCGGGTTGCGTACGACCACGGCCAGGTTCAGGGAGAGGCCGGAGATGTACGGGAAGGGGTGCGCGGGGTCGACGGCCAGCGGGGTGAGGACCGGGAAGATCTGGTGCCGGAAGAGCGTGAACAGGCGCGCCTGTTCCTTGTCGGTCAACTCGTTCCAGCGGACCAGGTGGATGCCCTCCTCCGCGAGCGCGGGGGCGACGTCCTCGTGGTAGCAGGCGGCGTGCCGGGCCATGAGCTCGCGCGAGCGGGCCCAGATCATCTCCAGCACCTCGCGCGGCTGCAGCCCCGAGGCGGACCTTGTGGCGACCCCGGTGGCGATACGGCGCTTCAGGCCGGCGACCCGGACCATGAAGAACTCGTCCAGGTTGCTGGCGAAGATCGCGAGGAAGTTCGCCCGCTCCAGCAGTGGCGTGTCGGGGTCCTCGGCCAGCTCCAGTACGCGCTCGTTGAAACCGAGCCAGCTGCGCTCACGGTCGAGGAAACGGCCCTGGGGTAGCGGCGCACCCCCGGCCTTCGACTCGTCGTACGCGTCGAGATCCGCGTCGAGGTCCGGCTCCAGATCGGAGACCGAGCCCGCGACGGTGCGCGAGCGGTGCGCGGCTATGGAGCCCACGTCGGGCTGGATGTGCTGGACCTCTGCCTGGGTGTCTTGCTGACTCATGAACCCATTCTTCCGCGCTACAGGCATGACAGGCGCGTCGGAACGTGCGGGCGGGAGCGTCACGGCCCCGTTTACCGCGGGCCCCTCGGGGGGCGGCGAAGGCTCTGGCACGGCGGGCTTCATTGGCCGAGCGTCGCAAGTCTGGCTGAATCGATGGTTACGGAGACATGACGTGCGGGATAGCGCGGGGCGGCCCCCGGGGGTCTTACCCGCGCCCCAAAGGGGCGCGGGGCTGTGCTTTGTATCAGGCGCTGACGACGACGACCTTCGTTTCCCTGGCCATCCCCAGCGCTCCGGTCAGCCGCCGCAGCACCAGGTAGGAGGCGAACACCAGCACCCCGGCGACCGCCAGGAGCAGCGCGCTGACGGTGAGCTGGAGCGGCCAGTAGTGAGAGTAGGGGTGATACGTGTTGAAGTAACCGACCGCGTCCACGGAGGCCCGGTCGCACGCCCCGGAAGAGCAGGGCACATGAGCGCCGGTCCTGGTCACCAGCCCCTGGTCGACGACGATGCCGTCACCGAGGTAGCCCTGGTGGAGGGTGCCGATCCGGGTGACCGCCGGCCACAGGTGGGGCAACAGCTGCTGGGCCAGGCCGGCGACGCCCGCGGTGAACAGGGTGCCGACGACCAGCGCGGGCAGCGTACGGTGCAGCACCAGGCCCGCCAGGGTGCCGGCCGCCAGCCCGGTCAGGGCCAGCGCGGCGGTGGTGGGGCCGTTGGCGTGGAAGGTCGTCAGGTCGTACCAGCGCTTGGCGGAGTCGATCCGGCCCAGCCCCGCCGACCAGGCCCGGTGGTGCAGCCAGAACAGCAGACCGGCGCCGGCGGCGATGAGCGCCGCCGGGACGGCCAGCCGGACGGTGAGCCAGCGGGCCGGGGAGATGCCCTGGGTCCAGGACAGCCGGGCGGTGCCGGTCTCCATCTCCCGGCCGGTCAGGGCGGCGCCGGCCCAGGCGGCCACCAGGAACGGCAGCGCGTCCAGGGCGTCGGTGGCGTAGTCGTAGTAGTCCTTGTAGCGCAGGATCGCGGCCTGGTCGTACGTGCATACGCCCATGCCGCAGGCGTCGAACTGGCGCCAGCCCGCGGCGGCCGCGTCGGCGAGCGGGCCGGCCAGGGCGAGCTGCACGGCGGTCAGGACGATCAGCAGGCCGGTGAAGGCGTACAGCGCGGGGCGGTGCAGCCGCAGCAGCCAGCGGGCGGTGCGGGGCCGCAGGGCGGTCGGGGCGGTGGTCACGCGGCACTCTCCTCGGTGACGGCCGGGGCGGTGGTCAGGGCGGGGGCCTCGGGATTGCGCAGGTGGGCGAGGACCAGTTCCTCCAGCGTGGGAGCCGCGGCGCGCCAGTCGGCGGGGAGCGGTCCGGCGGGTCGGATCAGCGCGGTCAGCTGGCGGCCGGTGACCCGGGACTCGACGACGGTGTGCGCGTCGAGGCCGGCCGAGTCGGCGGCGCCGGTGACCCGGACGTGGGCGGTGAGCAGGTCGTCGATCTCGCCGGCCAGCCGGATCCGGCCGCCGCCGACGAGCAGCAGATGGTCGCAGGAGTCCTCCAGCTCGGCGACGACGTGCGAGGACATCACGATGGTGGTGCCGTACTGGGCGGCCTGGGCCATCAGCGTGCCCATCAGCTCGTGCCGGGCGAGGGGATCGAGGTCGGCCATCGGCTCGTCCAGAAGCAGCAGTTCGGGTCGCTTGCCGAGGGCGAGGGCGAGCGCGACCCGGGTGCGCTGGCCTCCGGAGAGGGAGCGGATGCGGGCGGCCGGGTCCAGGTCGCCGCCCGCGACGACGTGCTCGGCGGTGGCCGGGTCCCAGCGCCCGGGGTTGAGGTCGGCGCCCATGCGCAGGATCTCGGCGATCGTGAGTTGCCCGTAGAGCGGCTTGTCCTGGGCGATGTAACCGACCCGCGGGCGGGCCGCGGCCGGACTGGTGCCGAGCACCCGCAGTCGGCCCTCGGTGGGCGGGAGCAGCCCCGCGGCGAGGGCGAGCAGCGTCGACTTGCCGGCGCCGTTGGGCCCGACGACGGCGCACACCCGCCCGGCGGGCAGCCGGAAGGCACAGTCGTGCAGGGCCCAGCCTCCCCGGCGCCCGAAGCGCTTGCCGAGGCCGGTCGCCTCGATCGCCGTGTCGCTCATGAACGTTCTCCCTGGAAGTGCGTGTCGAGTACGGCGGTGAAGAGTGCGGCCACGTCGTCCCGCTCCAGCCCGGCGCAGCGTGCCCGCTCGGCCCATGCCTCCAGCTCGGTACGGAGGGAGGGGTCGACCGGGGTGCCGCCGAGCGCCCGCCGCACGAAGGTCCCGAGGCCACGGCGCGCCTCCACCAGTCCCTCGCGTTCCAGTTCCCGGTACGCCTTCAGGACGGTGTTGGGGTTGATCGCGGTGGCCTCCACGACCTCGCGTGCGGTGGGCAGGCGGTCTCCCGGCTCGAGCAGGCCCATGCGCAGGGCCTGTTTGGTCTGCTGGACGATCTGGACGTAGGTGGCGACCCCGCTGTGCCGGTCGATGCGGTACTCGACCATGCGTTGAACCACCCTTTCACTAATTGAGTAGTGAAAGGGTGGTGCAAGAGAGGGGCGGCCGTCAAGCCGGCCGCCCCTCGTCCCGCCGAATGTCAGGTCTTCGTGCGGTACATGCCGTATGTCAGGTCTCCGTGCGGTACATCAGGTCCGTCTCGTACGTCGTGAACCCCAGCCGCTCGTACACCGACACCGCCGCCTGGTTGTCGGCGTCGACGTAGAGCATCGCGGTCGGCAGCTGCTG
This sequence comes from Streptomyces sp. NPDC030820, assembly GCF_055572075.1. Lineage (NCBI taxonomy): Bacteria > Bacillati > Actinomycetota > Actinomycetes > Kitasatosporales > Streptomycetaceae > Streptomyces > Streptomyces sp. NPDC030820. Next base: position 612,587 of record NZ_JBVIEB010000004.1, on the reverse strand, counting down.
GCCGGCCAGGTGGCGCAGGCCGATCGTGGTGAGGGCCTTGCCGAGGCCGCCGCCCTGTTCGCCGGGCCGGACCCCGAGGACATACACCTCGCCGAGGCCCTCCTCGGCGTGCACCTTGGTCCAGTGGAAGCCGATCACCTCCCCGCGCCGCTCGGCGAGGAAGAACCCGGCCGGATCGAACCACGGCTCGGCCTTGCGGTCGTCGAGGTCCCGCTGGGTCAGCGAACCCTGCTCGGGGTGGTGGGCGAAGGCGGCCGCGTTGACCGCGAGCCAGGCCGGGTCGTCCTTGCCGGGCACGAAGGTGCGCACGCTCACGCCCTCCGGCAGCACCGGATCGGGCAGCTGCAGATCGGTCAGCGACCGCCGCATCTGCCGCAGTTCGCGGAACAGGGTCAGGCCGAGCACCTGGGCGAGATGCCGGGCGGCGGGATGCCCGCCGTGCGCCCACACCCGAAGCCGCTTGCCGGAGGCGGCGAGCAGCGCCGCGCCGAGCGCCCGGCCGTGCCCCTGCCCGCGGTGCACGGGCCGTACGACGAGTTCGGCGGCCGGCGCCTCGACCGGGTCGGTGTCCTCCAGCTGGGCGTAGCCGACGAGTTCGCCGTCGACGCACAGCAGCAGATGCGAGACGCCCTCGCGGGCGCCACCGCGCAGTTGCAGCCGGCCCTGCTCGGACACCGGCTGCTGCCCGTCGACCGCGGCGGCCTCCGCGAGCAGGGCCCGCACGGCATCGGCCTGGTCCGGGGTGAGCGCGGAGCGGGTCTCGATGGAGCGGGCGGGGAAGGCTCGTACGGTGTCGTCGCTGCTCATGCGTAGAGGGTACGGCAGCCGCCCCCTAAAACCCATGTGAATGGCGCCGCGGTTCCCGAAATTCCCCGTGAATTACTCGCAGCGCTCTCTAATTGAGGTCTCGCTGGAATTGGCTTTTCCGGGCTTCCGAATGCCGTAATTTTTTCGGTGCCGGAATTCTCTCGACGTGAATCGCAGGAGACGGAGAATCGCCGTATGTTTCCACCCGCTCGCCCCCGCCAAGCGGTCGCCGAGCTGGTCGGTTGTCTCGGCAATTCCCTGGCCACCTGGACCGCCGAGAGATTCGTGCTGCGATTGCGCGCGGCCGTCTTCCGCCATGCCCCGGACCTGCCGCCGCACTTCTTCCAGCGGCAGCGTCGGGGAGACCTGGTAGAACGGCTCACCGGAGACGCGGACTCGGCCGCATTCTCCGCCGTTTTCGTCGAGGTCGTCGAGGTCGTCGAGGTCGTCGAGACGCTCTGCGTGCTCGCGGTGATCGGACTGGGCGCCTGGGAGATCTCCGCCGGCCGTATGACCCTCGGTCAACTCCTCGCGTTCGCCGCCCTCCTCGGCTGCCTCTACCCGCCGGTCCGCCACCTCGGCCGACTGGGCCTGACCGTCACCGCGGCCACCGCCGGCGCCCGCCGCATCGGCGAGACCCTGGACGCCGAGCCCGCCGTCACCATGCGGCTCCGCCGGGTGTGCGCGACCAGCCACGATGGCGCCGCAGACGGCCGACGGCGCATCGCGGCACTTCCAGCGGAGCGCTCAGCGCGGCAGCCGCAGGGCGCGGACGGCGAAGTAGCGGGCGAGCAGGAGCCCGAGCAGGCCGAAAGCGGCCAGCGGTATGACCAGGAGCAGCAGGTAGAGGTTGGCCGGTGTCCCGGCGATGTCCTCCGCCAGCGCGACCAAGACCATGAAGGCGAACAGCACCACGGTCGCGACGCTCGCCCACTGCCATCCCCGGCGCCGCCCGGCCTGCCGCAGGATCCGTTCCTCGGTCTCGGCCCGCTGCCCGTAGGGCATCCCGTACCGCCAGGCCGCCTCGCGCAGGGTCGCGACCTCGGCGTAGGGATCGTCCAGCTGCCACTCGTTGATCTGCGGGAGCAGGAAGCGGCGGCCTTCCAGGTCGTACAAGTAGGCCGGCCACCGGGGGTGGGCGTTGAGCGGCTGGCTGCCGGTGGCCTCGATCCGGATGTCGTACACGGTGGACCAGGCCCAGGTGCGCGCCCGCAAGGGCCCCTGGCGGGTGATTCCCCGGGCCGTCACCACGGTGTGCGCCCGCCACTCCGACAGGGCGCCCCACACGCCGACCGCCACGAGAGCGGCGAGCAGGACGGGGGTCCACCAGATCGGCACGGCGTGGTGGCTGCGGATGGTCTGCAGCGCGGCGTTGCCGAGGAGGATGAGCGGCAGCAGCGCGGCCTGCAGGGGCCGTCTTCGCTGCCTGCGGTACACCCGTGCCGACTCGCCCTCGTCCATGGAGATCCCCTCCCCGGCGCACCGGAAGAGTGCGCGACCGAGGAGAGGCTAGACCTCGTGTGCGGGGCGGTGGGGAGGGGGTGGGTGAAACCGAAACGGTCGGGGCTCCTCAGCTGCGGGGTGCGTGCAGCAGGGTGGGCCAGTCCTGGCCGGCCGCCCACCGCGCGAAGGTCTGCCAGCCGACCTCCGGGTACGCCCGGCGCAGGGCGAGGGTGTCGACGTCGAGGCCCGTGGTGGTGAAGTACGTGAACATGGCCGCGAGGTCCGCCGAGTGGGTGCGGACGACGTCGAGGCCGACCTCGTGGTGGGTGACCGGGCGGCCCGTGGCGGAGGTGAGGGCGTCCGCGATCTGCTCCGGGGTGCGGGTGTCGGAGGCGATGTCGATACGGCGGCCGACGAACTCGGTCCGGCGGGTGAAGGTGAGTGCGGCGAACGCGCCGATGTCGGCGGCGGGGATCAGGGCGAAGGGGCGGTCGGCGGGCATGGGCCAGCCGAAGACGCCCTCGCGCAGGCCGGAGAGGGTCCAGCCGTCGGCGTGGTTGTCCATGAACGCGGCCGGCGCGACCACCGTCCAGGGCACACCGGACGCGCACAGGTACCGCTCGACCTGGTGCTTGCTGTCGTAGTGCGGGACGCCGGTGCCGCGGTCGGCGTGGGCGGCGGAGGTGAGGACGACGTGTCCGAGGCGGGCGGCCGTCGCGGCGTCGACGAGGGCTCTGCCCTGGCGCACCTCGGTCTCGGTGTCGGTGCCGAACGGAGTCGTGACCGCGAAGAGCGCGTCCGCGCCGGTGAGGGCCGCGTCGAGGGAGGCACGGTCGTCGAAGTCGGCGTGGCAGATTTCGGCGCCGAGGGCGTGCAGGGCCTTGGCGGCCGGTGATCCGGGGTCGCGGGTCAGGGCGCGGACGTGGTGGCCGGCGGTCAGGAGGACGCGGGCGGTGGCTCCGCCCTGGGCGCCGGTGGCGCCGGTGACGGCGATGGTGAGCATGGGTGTCCCCCGGTGGAATAGGATGGCTGACGGATGATTACTGCGTGACGCAATAGCTGCGCCACGCAGTAAAGTACCGCGAGTCTGCTGCACCGTGCAGTGTTTTTCGGAGGCGAGTCACGTGACGGACGCGACCGACCCGCGCCGGGCCCGGTTGTACGAGGAGTTGTCGGCGGAGTCGCGGCGCTATCTGGCGTCGTACGTGCTGTTCAACCAGGCCGTCGCCGACCACCTCGGCCTGCACCCCACCGATGTGCAGGCCCTGAGCCTGCTGACGGCCGAGCCCGAACCGCTCACGGTCCGGCAGATCGCCGATATGACCGGCCTCACCACGGGCTCGGCCACCCGGCTGGTGGACCGGCTCGAACGTGGCGGCTATGTGGCCCGTACCCCGGATGTGCGGGACCGCCGGCGGGTGCTGGTCACCCCGGTGCCGGAGCGCATCGCCCGGGTCACCGCGGTGTGGGACGAGCTCGGGCGCACCTGGCAGACCCTCCTCGACGACCACAGCGAGGACGAACTGCGGGCGATCACCCGCCACATGCGCCACGCGAACGAACTGAGCCGCACCCAGATCCAGCGTCTGCGCGCCCTGCCGAAGCCGGAGTGACGCGACGACTCGCTCAGCCGGCCAGGATCTCGGCCGGCTCCGGCGTCTCCGGCGGCGGCGTAGGCGCGCCCGGCAGCCGTACTGTCGCCACCGTGCCGCCGCCCTGCGCGCGTGCCAGGGTGACCTCGCCGCCCGCCTGCTGGACCGTGCGGGCCACGATGGACAGGCCGAGGCCCGAGCCGGGCAGCGCGCGGGCGCTGGGGGAGCGCCAGAAGCGGTCGAAGACGTGCGGGAGTTCGTGCTCGGGGACGCCGGGGCCGTGGTCGCGGACGGTCAGGACGCCGTCGGTCAGCCGCACCTCGACCATGCCGCCCTCGGGGCTGAACTTCACCGCGTTGTCGAGGACGTTGACGACCGCCCGCTCCAGCGCGGAGGGCTCCGCCCGCACGTACCAGGGCTCCAGGTCCGACGTGATGGTCAGCTCCGGGCCGCGCAGGCGGGCCCGGCGCAGGGCCGCCTCGACCGTGTCCTGGAACGACACCACCTGGACCCGCTCGCCGCGCTGCCCCTCCGAACGGGACAGCTCCTGCAAGTCGCCGATCAGCGCGGCCAGTTCGGTCATCTGCGCCTTCACCGAGGCGAGCAGCGCCTTGCGGTCCTCCGGCGGGAGCGGACGGCCCGTCTCCTCGCTGCGGGTGAGGAGTTCGATGTTCGTGCGCAACGAGGTCAGCGGCGTACGGAGTTCATGGCCGGCGTCGGCGATCAGCTGCTGCTGGAGATCGCGGGAGCTGGCCAGGGAGGCGGTCATGGAGTTGAAGGACCGGGAGAGCCGGGCGACCTCGTCCTCGCTGTCGTCCTCCACGGGGATGCGGATGGTCAGGTCCTCGGTCCTGGCCACGTGCTCCACGGCCTCGGTCAGCTTGTCGACGGGACGCAGGCCGGCCCGGGCGACGGCGAGACCGGCGGCGCCGGCTCCTATGACACCGACCCCGGATACGAGGAGCAGGATCAGGGCGAGGTCGTTGAGTGTCTTCTCGGTGTTCGCGAGCGGTACGGCGGTCATCCAGGCGGCACCCCGGTACACCTGGGGCCCGGTGTCCGTGACGACCACGAGCGGCATGGTGAGCACCCGGACCCGGTTGCCCTCGGTGTCCGTGCCGTCCCGGAGAATGCCGCCCTGGCTGGTGTCGCGCCCCACGATCGCCCGGTCGACCGGGGTGGTCTTCACCACGCCCGGGGAGTCCGAGGAGACGCAGGCCGTGCCGTCCGCCTTGACCAGCTGCGAGTAGAGGGTGTTGTGGGTCGGCAGGCCGCTGGAGGACTCCGTCGGCTTCTGCGGGCATGCGGCCAGCAGATCGAGTACCTGCCCGGCCCGCACGGGACGCTGCGAGGAGTTCTGCAGATCCTTGTCGACCAGGTCGTACAGCTTGCCCTGCACGATGAACCAGGCCGTCACCGACACCGCCGCCACCGCGAACGCCACCGCCGCCGCGACCAGCATCGCCAGCCGGGCCCTGATCGGCAGGGCCCGATAGCGCCGTACCAGCCGGCTCACTCCGCGCCGCCCTGCCGCAGGACGTACCCCACGCCCCGCACGGTGTGCACGAGGCGCGGCTCGCCGCCGGCCTCGGTCTTGCGGCGCAGGTACATGACGTAGACGTCGAGGGAGTTGGAGGAGGGCTCGAAGTCGAAGCCCCAGACCGCCTTCAGGATCTGCTCGCGGGTGAGGACCTGGCGCGGGTGCGCCATGAACATCTCCAGGAGGGTGAACTCCGTGCGGGTCAGTTCGACCTGCCGGCTGCCGCGTGTGACCTCACGGGTCGCGAGGTCCATGCGCAGGTCGGCGAAGGTCAGCGCCTCGTCCTCCTGGGCCTCGGCGGACACCGCCCCCGCGTACGAGCTGCGGCGCAGGAGGGCGCGGATACGGGCGAACAGCTCGTCCAGCTCGAAGGGCTTGACCAGGTAGTCGTCGGCGCCGGCGTCGAGGCCGGTCACCCGGTCGCCGACGGTGTCGCGGGCCGTGAGCATGAGGATCGGGGTGGTGTCGCCCGCCCCGCGGATGCGGCGGGCCGCGGTCAGGCCGTCCATGCGCGGCATCTGGATGTCCAGGACGACCAGGTCGGGCTTGTAGGCGGTCGCCTTCTCCAACGCGTCCGCGCCGTCGACGGCCACCTCCGTGTCGTACCCGTCGAAGGCGAGGCTGCGCTGGAGCGCCTCGCGTACGGCCGGCTCGTCGTCGACGATCAGGATGCGCTGGGGGTCACGGTCGCCTTCGGCGGGGCTCATCGCTCGCGATTCCTCGGGGTGCGGTGGTTGGGGCGGGTGGACGGGGTGTCTCTCGGCTGCGTCTCCGCTGCCTCTCAGCCTGCCACGCCCGACGGCCGGGGAGGCAGACCTGCCGGGTCCGGTCCGGCCGCTGGTCGGTTTGGGGGGCGGTTCGTGCTCGGCCTTCGGTGGCCCAACCCCGGGGCGGATCCAACCCGGCCGGTCAGGCCCAACCCGGGGGAGCCCCGCGAGGTCAGATCCATCCCGGTGGGTCAGGCCCAACCCTGGGGTGAGATCCATCCCGGTGAGTCAGCCCCCCGGGGGAGAGAGCCAATCCGGGCGGTCAGGCCCACCCCGGGGGAGAGAGCCAACCCGGGCGGTCAGGCCAAACCCCGGACGGTCAGGCCCACCCGGGGGCAAGCCCACCCTTGGCCGTCAAGCCCACCCCGGTGGGCAAGCCCAACCCGGGCGGTCAGGCCCACCCGGCGGTCAGGCCCACCCGGCGGTCAGGCCCACCCGGCGGTCAGGCCCACCCCGGGGGAGAGAACCAATCCGGGCGGTCAGGCCCCGGGCGGTCAGGCCCACCCCGGTGGGCAAGTCCAACCCGGATGGTCAGGTTCACCCGGCGGTCAAGCCCCCCCAGGGGGGAGAGATCCAACGCGGTCAGGCCCACCCCCGGGCGGTCAGGCTCACCCCGGTGGGCAAGCCCAACCCGGATGGTCAGGTCCACCCGGCGGTCAGGCCCACCTCGAGGGAGAGAGATCCAACCCGGGCGGTCAGGCCCACCCCCGGGCGGTCAGGCTCACCCCGGTGGGCAAGCCCAACCCGGATGGTCAGGCCCGCCCCGGTGGGCAAGTCCAACCCGGATGGTCAGGTCCACCCGGCGGTCAGGCCCACCTCGAGGGAGAGAGATCCAACCCGGGCGGTCAGGCCCACCCCCGGGCGGGCAGGCCCACCCGGCGGTCAGGCCCGCCCCCCGCGTCAGGCCCGCACCGCGGTCAACCGGTTCAGGGGAACCTTGCGGCGGTGGGTGCGGACGGGGGCGGTGCGCAGGCCCATCAGTTGCGGGACCGGCGTGGCGATCACCTCGGGGGCACGGGGCGCCGGCTCGGACTTGCGGGGCGCCGGGATCGGCAGGTGCAGGTCCCAGGTGACCGTGAGGGCCAGGGTGAGGTCGGCGGGACCGTGGTCGGCGATCTGGTGCGGAACCTTGCTGATCATGACGTACTCCCTGCTGACTGGTGCCGTGCTACGCGCTGCCTGGTGCAGTGCTCACGCGCTAGCTGTTGTTGCCCGACCGCAGCTTGGCCAGGTCGGACTTGACGGTGTTGACGGGGATCGCGAAGCCGAGGCCGATGCTGCCCGCGTCCGAGGACGAGGAGGACTGCCGGCTCGACGAGTACATCGCGGAGTTGATGCCGATGACGTGGCCGCTCGCGTCGATCAGGGCGCCGCCGGAGTTGCCGGGGTTGAGGGAGGCGTCCGTCTGGATGGCCTTGTACGTCGTCGTGGACGAACCCGTGTCGCCGTTGAACTGACGGCCGCCGAACTGGAACGGCCACTGTCCGTCGCCGCCCTGCCCCTGACCCTGGCTCTCGTCGGTGGAGACGGTCACGTCCCGGTTGAGGGCGGAGACGATACCGCTCGTGACGGTGCCGGTCAGGCCCTCCGGGGAGCCGATCGCGACGACCGAGTCGCCGACCTGGACGCCGGAGGAGTTGCCGAGGGCGGCCGGCTTCAGACCCGACGCGCCGCGCAGCTTGATCAGCGCGAGGTCCTTGGAGCTGTCGGTGCCGACGACATCGGCGGTGTAGCTCCTGCCGTCACTGGTGCGCACCTTGATCGACTGCGCCCCGGAGACGACGTGGTTGTTGGTGACGATCTCGCCGTTCGACGAGATGATCACGCCGGAGCCGGTGGAGGCGCCGTTGCCGAGGGCCGCGTTTATCTCGACCACGCTCGGGCTGACCGCGGCAGCGATCGCGGCGACGTCACCCCGCTTGCCGGTCGGCACCACGTTCGTGGTGGTACCGGAGGAGGCGACCGTGTCCTTGCCGGTCAGCTCCTGGAAGCCGTACGCCGTGGCACCGCCCACCGCGGCGGCGACGACGGCGACAGCCGCGAGGAGGGCGACCGGACCCCGGTTGCGCTTCTTCGGCGGCTCCGGCGCCACGGCCGTCACCGGCTCGTACGGCGGCGGAGGCGGCCACTCGGGATTGACGGGGCCGGAGTAGCTGCTGGGCTGCTGGGTGTATCCACCCTGGCTCTCGGTCATGCCTAGAAGCCTCCCCTGTGACCATGAGAGCTTCCTGAGTGCTCGCTGAGAAGCCCGGCAGAACCTCGTTTGCCCGATATAAAGATCTGCCGGTGCGGCTCAGGACAAAGACCTGCCGGTGCGGCTCAGGCCTCGCAGCCGCAGCTCGTGCGCACCACCAGCCGGGACGGGAACGTCCTCAGCCGCTCCCGCCGCGACCCCGCCACCCGCAGCCCGTCGTCCAGCACCAGGTCGACCGCCGCCCGGGCCATCGCCGAGCGGTCCGAGGCGACCGTGGTCAGCGGCGGGTCGGCCAGCGCGGCCTCCTTGATGTCGTCGAACCCGGCCACCGCCAGCTTGCCGGGCACGTCGATGCGCAGCTCGCGAGCCGCTCGCAGCAGGCCGATCGCCTGGTCGTCGGTGGAGCAGAAGATCGCCGGCGGCCGGTCGGGGCCGGAGAGGATGTCCAGGGCGACCCGGTAGGCGTCGTAGCGGTTGTACGGCGCCTCGAACAGCCGGCCCTCGGTGGACAGGCCCGCCTCGGCCATGGCCCGCTTCCAGCCCTCGACGTGGTCGGAGACCGGGTCGCCGACGGCCGGCGTCTCGGCCGTACCACCCATACAGGCGACGTACTCGTAGCCGTGCTCCAGCAGGTGGCGCACGGCGAGCTGGGCGCCGCCCAGGTCGTCCGTCACCACGGCGACGTCGTCGATGGCCTCGGGGCGCTCGTGCAGCAGCACCACCCGGGCGTCCCAGGCGTCGATCTCGGCGGCGGCGAGGTCGTTCAGGGCGTGGGAGACGAGGATCAGGCCCGAGACGCGCATGCCGAGGAAGGCGCGCAGATAGTGGACCTCGCGTTCACCGATGTAGTCGGTGTTGCCGACCAGGACCATCTTGCCGCGCTCGGAGGCGGCCTGCTCGACCGCGTGCGCCATCTCGCCGAAGAAGGGCTGGCGGGCGTCCGGGATGATCAGGCCTATGAGATCCGTGCGCCGGGAGGCCATCGCCTGGGCGACCCGGTCGGGGCGGTACCCCAGTTCCTTGATCGCGGCGAGGACACGCTCGCGCGTGGCCGGGGCGACCGGCCGGGGTCCGTTGTTGATGACATAACTGACGACGGCGGTGGAGGTTCCAGCCAGCCGTGCCACGTCATCCCGAGTCACCTTGGCCACGCGCGGAGTCTACGCGGATTGACCCGTTCTGGGCAGGGCGTATCAGTGCTTGGATGTGCGGAAGCAATGCCCCGCCCGAACGGCTTTCATGCCTGCGCTAGGCGTCGGCGTGGACCTCGGAGCCGTCAGGGACGGTGGATGCGTCCGTATCCTCCGCCTTTGCCTGCTCCGCCCTGGCCTTGGCCTGCTCGCCGGCCCGGTCGGTCTTGTCGGCCTTCTCGGGCGTAACGAATCGATAACCGACGTTCCGGACGGTGCCGATCAGTGACTCGTGCTCCGGCCCGAGCTTGGCCCGCAGCCGCCGTACGTGCACGTCGACCGTGCGGGTGCCGCCGAAGTAGTCGTAGCCCCACACCTCCTGCAGCAGCTGGGCGCGGGTGAAGACCCGGCCCGGGTGCTGGGCGAGGTACTTCAGCAGCTCGAACTCCTTGAAGGTCAGGTCGAGGACCCGGCCCTTGAGCTTGGCGCTGTAGGTCGCCTCGTCCACGGAGAGGTCGCCGTTGCGGATCTCCATCGGGGAGTCGTCGTTGACGATCTGCTGGCGGCCCATGGCCAGCCGCAGCCGCGCCTCCACCTCCGCGGGGCCGGCGGTGTCGAGGAGGACGTCGTCGATGCCCCAGTCGGCGGTGACGGCGGCGAGACCGCCCTCGGTGACGACGAGGATCAGCGGACAGCCGGGGCCGGTGGAGCGCAGCAGCTGGCACAGGCTGCGCACCTGGGGCAGGTCACGGCGGCCGTCGACGAGGATGACGTCGGCGCCGGGGGTGTCGACGAGGGCGGGGCCCTCCGCCGGGGCCACCCGCACGTTGTGCAGGAGCAGGCCGAGGGCCGGGAGCACCTCCGTCGACGGCTGAAGGGCGTTGGTCAGGAGCAGCAGAGAACTCATACGTCTGGTTCCTCCTCGGTCCCTGCGAGGACTGTGCGGACGGGCACTGCTCTGCGATCCCGAAGGCCCCGTACACCGCGGTCCCCCCGGCGCCTTCGCCTGGGGTTTCCCACTTCGTATACAACGCTTCCGAAAGCACAAAAGGACCCGGGGGCTGCGCTGCCCGAGTCCTCTGCCCAGCAGAATAGCCCACATGAGGAACCGTTCGGCAGGTCAAGTGGCGCATTCCGCCGTTCGTCCGAATCGCGAGACGCCCAGACAGGCGCCTATCCGGACGTTTCTGCGTACAGCCGACGGAATTCCGATCGATTCCGTATACGATCCGGGCGCCGTCGTATACGAAACCTCCGGATCCGATCCGGACACCCGCCGTTCGCCCCGCCGCGACCTGGTGTTCGTCGTCGCCCACGGGTTCACCGGGGACGCGGACCGACCGCACGTACGACGGGTGGCGGGCGTCCTGCGCGGTTACGGCGCGGTCGTCACCTTCTCCTTCCGCGGCCACGGGCGCTCCGGCGGCCGGTCCACGGTCGGCGACAAGGAGGTCCTGGACCTCGCCGCAGCCGTCGCGTGGGCCCGCGGCCACGGGCACGCGCGCGTGGCGACCGTCGGCTTCTCCATGGGCGGCTCGGTGGTCCTGCGGCACGCCGCCCTGGAGCCCGGCACGGTCGACGCGGTGGTCTCGGTCAGCGCCCCGGCCCGCTGGTACTACCGGGGCACGGCCCCCATGCGCCGCCTGCACTGGCTGGTCACCCGCCCCGAGGGCCGCCTGGTCGGCCGCTACGGCCTGCGCATCCGCATCCACCACCGCGAGTGGGATCCGGTTCCCCTCTCCCCGACGGAGGCGGTCCGCGGGATCGCTCCCGCCCCGCTGCTGATCGTGCACGGCGACCGCGACGGCTACTTTCCCCTCGACCACCCCCGGATGCTCGCCGAGGCCGCCGGTGACCACGGCGAACTCTGGGTGGAGGCGGGCATGGGGCACGCGGAGCACGCGGCGGACGACGCCCTGCTCGCCCGGATCGGGGAATGGGCGGCCGTCAAGGCGGGCTAGCCTGACTGCACTCTTTATTTCCTTCTCGCTGTCGATTGAGGAATCAGATGCCCAAGGTCACGGTGCGCTACTGGGCCGCCGCCAAGGCCGCGGCCGGTGTCGCCGAAGAGCCGTACGACGCGGCCACGCTCGCCGACGCGCTGGCCGCCGTGCGCGCGCGCCACCCCGGTGAACTCACAGGCGTGCTGCAGCGCTGCTCCTTCCTCGTCGACGGTGACCCCGTCGGGACCCGCGCGCATGAGACGGTACGGCTGGCCGAGGGCGGCACGGTCGAGGTGCTCCCGCCGTTCGCAGGAGGGTGAGATGAGCGACCAGCCGTATCAGGGCCAGGGCCCCTACGAGGGCTACGACCCCTATCAGCAGCAGTGGCCCCAGCAGGACCAGTACGCCGGATACGGGCAGCAGCCCGGCTACGACCCCCAGCTCACCCAGCAGTGGCAGGGGCAGACCTGGGATTCGCAGACGCACGCGTCGCTGCAGATGCCCGCACCGGCGGCTCAGGCGGCGTATCCGCCGCAGCAGACGTACGAGGGGCAGTACCAGCAGCAGCACCAGCAGTACCAGCAGCACCAGCACCAGCATCAGCAGCAGTACGCGGCCGCTCCGCAACCGGAGCCGCACACTGCACCCGCACCCGCACCCGCGCCGGAAGCCGTACCCGAGTCCGAGCCGGCCTACGGCCCCGCCACGCTCGCCGGGAACTCCCGGATCACGGATGCCCAGCGGGCGCGGCTCGAGGGCCGTTCGCCGATCATCGACCCCGGTATGCAGCCGGCGCTGCTGACCGCGCTGCTGGGCCTGCTGCTGGCCGCGACGGCGCCGGTCGCCTCGTACGCGCTGGTGCTGCCGCTGGTGGTGCTGCAGGGCGTGACGGCGGCGGGCTGGTTCCGGCTGAACGGCATGTGGCCGGCCCGGCAGGGCATCGCGCTGGCGTTCCTGGGCGGGCTGGCGGCCGACGCGGCGGTGCTGGTCGCCGGCCGTGACAACGCCCCCGCGGCGATCCTCGGCCCGCTCGGCATCTGGGTCCTGCTGGCCCTGGTCCTGCAGCTGCGCTCGCACGCATCGCCCGACGAGCGGATGTACGGCCTGATGGCGACGGTCGTCTCGGCGGCGCTGTCGGTTCTCGCCACCGGGTACCTGGGCGCCGACACGCACGCGGTGTCCGTGGGCGCCGCGGCGGTGGCGGTGGCGGTTCTGGCCCGGGCCCTGCCCCTGCCGACACCGGCGTCGGTGGTCGTGTCGCTGCTGGCGGCGGCCGGCGCGGGTATCGCCGTGGGCGGGATGACCGGGCTGGGCGCGAAGGGTGCGCTGCTGGGCGCGGCCGCCGGGGTGTGCGCCCTGATCGGTCACCGCGTGGCCGGCTACGACTACCCGTCGAGGTTCGTGCACTTCACGGCCGGGGTGGCGTTGCCGCTGTCGGCTGCCGCGCCGGTGGTGTGGGTGCTGGGAAGGGCACTCGGCTAGAGCTGTTCTCCCTTGATCACACCCCCGTCCGTTGCCGGACGGGGGACAAGCTGGAGCCCCGGCCCGATTCCGGCGGGCCGGGGCTCCATGTCATACAGCGGGCTGTGAGTTACCAGCCGGCTGTGGGTTGCCAGCGGACTGTGGGTTACCGGCCACCACCGTCGCCGCCCCAGCCGCCTTCGTCGCCGCCCCAGCCGCCGTCGCCGCCGTGGCCGCCTTCACCGCCGCCCCAGCCGCCGTCGCCGCCCCAGCCGCCGCCCCAGCCGCCGTCCCAGCCGCCGTCCCAGCCGCCGTGGTGACCGCCGACCACGCGGAAGCTGGCGACCACGCCGTCCTTGACGTGGATGCCCCGCGTGTGGTGGACGTGCACGCCGTCGCTCTGGCTGTGGGGTCCGACGACAGCGACGGGAGCGCCGTTGTCGCAGACGGCCCCGCGGAACACCTCGACGACCCTGTGGCTCTCGTTGACGATGTTCAGCGTCTTGGCGTCCAGGCCACTGATCACGGTGATGCAGTCACCCGGGTGGGCGGAGTAGGACCGCTCGTTGATCAGGATCCGGCCTCCGTCCCACCAGCCGCCGTGGCCGCCGCGGCCGCCCTCGCGGCCACCGCGGCCCTCGTTGCCCTTGCCGAAGTTGTTGTTGCCGTTGTTGTTGCCATTGCCGTTGTTGTTGCTGTTGCCGCTTCCGGCGCCACCGAGCGGTGCGGCAGCGGCCGGGGCCGCCTGGTGGGCGGCCGGCGCCGCCTCCGGCGCGGAGGCGGCCGAGGCGTAGGTGACGCCAGTCGCGGCCAGAGCCGCGGCTGCCGCTGCCGCAGCGGTGACGACGGTGGAACGCGAGATCTTCATCGTGCTTCTCCAGTCTCTGAGACACCGACTCGTTGGCCGGTCGTCATGGAACGTATTCGCCGACCGCTATGGCTGTCATGTCGGGAATGTCCGGAGACTTGGTTTTTGTGCACCAATTGGGGGAATTATGGCCGCTGTCAGCCACTCGTCGTTCATCGAAGGGGCGTCAAATCGCCGCAGAAACAGGGGAATTGACTCACCGCTAGACCTTTTGGATGATCTTAGTACTAGTGCCTACCCCAGCAGCAAGCGTGTCGTTACTGGCGCAATGGGGCGCGTCGCGCTAGCAACCGCCTCCCGCGCATGCCGAAGGGCCGCACCCCCACTGGCGTCCAACCCCAGGGGTGCGGCCCTTCGACCGTCACTGTGCCGCTGCTTCGCGCAGGCCCGCTCAGACCGCGATGGCGACCTCGGCCAGCGCGCCCTTCTCCGCCACGACGACCGTGCGGTCGGCCGTCGCGCCCGGGACCAGCGCCCGGACCGTCCACGTGCCCTCGGCCGCGTAGAACCGGAACTGACCGGTCGCCGAGGTGGGAACCTCGGCGGTGAACTCGCCGGTCGAGTCCAGCAGACGGACATAGCCCGTCACCGGCTCGCCGTCGCGGGTCACCTGACCCTGGATCGTGGTCTCACCGGGCTTGATCGTCGAGGCGTCCGGGCCGCCGGCCTTCGCTCCGCACATGCTGTTTCTCCAGAGGGGTGTGACCGGGAGGTCGGTCGGGATGGATGAGGGGTGGGCTTACTTGTTCGCGCCGAGCTCGATCGGCACGCCGACGAGGGAGCCGTACTCGGTCCAGGAGCCGTCGTAGTTCTTGACGTTCTCGACGCCGAGCAGCTCGTGCAGCACGAACCAGGTCAGGGCCGAGCGCTCACCGATGCGGCAGTAGGCGATCGTGTCCTTGGCCAGGTCCACGTTCTCCTCGGCGTAGAGGGCCTTCAGCTCCTCGTCCGACTTGAAGGTGCCGTCGTCGTTGGCGTTCTTCGACCACGGGATGTTGCGGGCGCTCGGGACGTGACCCGGACGCTGCGACTGCTCCTGCGGCAGGTGGGCCGGGGCGAGCAGCTTGCCGGAGAACTCGTCGGGGGACCGCACGTCGACCAGGTTGTGCGAGCCGATCGCGGCGACGACGTCGTCACGGAAGGCGCGGATCGAGGTGTCCTGCGGCTTGGCCTTGTACTCCGTCTTGGCGCGCTCCGGGACCTCGTCGCCGGCGACCAGCTCGCGGGCGTCCAGCTCCCACTTCTTGCGGCCGCCGTCGAGGAGCTTGACGTTCTCGTGGCCGTAGAGCTTGAAGTACCAGTACGCGTACGAGGCGAACCAGTTGTTGTTGCCGCCGTAGAGGACCACCAGGGTGTCGTTGGCGATGCCCTTCTCCGACAGGAGCTTCTCGAAGCCCTCCTGGTCGATGAAGTCGCGGCGGACCGGGTCCTGCAGGTCCTTGGTCCAGTCGATGCGGATCGCGTTCTTGATGTGGTTCTTCTCGTAGGCGGACGTGTCCTCGTCCACCTCGACGATGGCGATGGCCGGGTCGTCCAGGTGCTCCTGCAGCCAGTCGGCGTCGACCAGGACGTCGGTGCGGCTCATGCTCTTTCTCCTCCGGGGCAGTTGCGGCGGGGTGTGCGAGTACAGGGGTGCGCGCTCGTGAGGGCCGGGCGGCGCACGGGTGCCCTTCCAGCAGGGCGGCGGTGAGATGCGGAAGTCGGGGACTTTCGCTCAGAAGGGGCGACAGAGCATGGCGGCAACGCGGCACAGGTCCACTGCCCGCCGCTTCGTGAGATCCGCCTGTCGCTTCATGGGCTCGATCGTAGGGACGTCCGGGCGGGCGTGTCACCGGTGTGTCATATGACGAGACACGATCGTCCGTATGACGGGATGAGAAAAGCGCCCGGCGGCCGCCCCGCGGCCTTCCGGGCGCTCGCGCGGGTCGCCGCGTCTACTCAACGGACGACCCGTCTCGCCAGTCGGACGTTCGCCTGCCGTCCGGCCGTGGTGCTACCCCGCCAGCTTGACGTCGGAACCCTTCACGCTGATCTCCACTCCGTCCGGCGCGGCCTGCACCTTGTCCAGCTTGACGCCGCCGGGCAGCTGGTTGATGGCCTGCTGGAAGTCGGTGATCTCGCGGATGCGGTTCTCGGCGATCGCGGCGGCGGCGAGCTTGGGCAGGGAGTCGGCGCGTACCTGCACCCTGTTGTTCTCGACGGTCACGGTGCTGAGCACGGACACGGTCTGGTTGACCGGCACGGGGCCGAGGGCGCCGGTCAGCCTGGCCGTCACCTTGATCTTCCCGTGGCCGCCGTCGGCGAGACTGACGACCTTGGCCTTGAGGCCGGGGACGACCTCGGTCGGCTCGGGCTTGGCGGTCTTCAGCAGCTCGGCGTAGGAGATCGTCGCGGTTCCGGTGGCGCTGGAGGCGGTGGCGGAGCTGTAGTCGCCGGAGAAGGAGACGCCCTTCATGTCGGCCTGCAGATCGTCGATCCGGATCGTCTTCCCGGCGGTCCCGGTCGTGGCCTCGTAGTCCTTGATCCCGACCTCGACGTCGTCGAGCGAGCCGCCCGCGACCTGGGTGAGGAACGGGAACCCCTTGATGTTCACCTCCGGCGTCGAGGCCAGGTTCTCCGTCGACTTCAGCTTGTCGGCGGCCTCCCCCTCGGCGAAGTGCACGGCCACCCGGTCCGCGATCACGAACAGCCCGCCCAGGATCACGACGAGGATCAGGATTATTCGCAGGGCGCGCATGTGGTGTTTCCCCCGGGTCGGCGGTCGGTGTGTGGCTACGCCAAGGTAACTCCGCGGCGCACGACCCGGGGAAGAATGTGGATCACTTGTGACAGCCGCCGCCGCCCCCGGGTGCCGGATCCGGGCCACGGCCTACCCTGAACTTATGTACGCGCGGCGGCGTCACATCTACTTCGCCATGATGGGGACGTGCATCGGCCTCTTCGTCCTGGCCTGGGGAGTCGTGCGCATCTGGTCGGTGCCGGCGGCCGTCGGCATGTGCATCGTGGCCATGATCATCCCGCCGGTCGCCGCGATGATCGCGAACCGGCGGGGCCCTGAGGACCGCTGGTGGGACGACCCCTCCGGCGATCCCCAGTCGGACGAGTGGTGGGACGAGCTGGACGGCAAGAAGCGCCCCAGGCAGTGAGGGGTCAGTAGACGAGCGCCTGGGTGTCGTCGGCGAGCGTCTCCTGTACGAAGACCTGGGCGCCCGCGATGCGTACGCCCTCGATGACGTCCTTCTCGGTGATCTCGCGCCGGGCGGCACACTGCGTGCACAGCGTGATGCGCCCGCCGGCCAGGATCGACTCGACCAGATCCGGCAGCGGGGCCGCGTGCGGCAGCTCGAACTCCGCCGCCCGCCCCGGCAGCGCGAACCAGGACGACTCCCCGGTCAGCCACAGCGAGACCTCGACGCCACTGGCCACGGCCACCGCCGCCACGGTGAACGCCTGCGAGCATCGCTCGGGCGCGTCGGCCCCGGCCGTCACCTTGATCACGAGCTTCTTGGTCATACCCGAAGCGTAGCCGTGAGGACGACCGTCGCGATCAGCGTGGCCACACACAGGGCGGTGAGTACGCCGCTGACGGTGGCGCCGTCGACCGGTCGCCGCGGGCGCCGTCGTTCCCGGGCCTGCTCCGCGAAGTACGGGTGGAAGGGCGGGACCGCGTACCCCGGGGAGATCGGTGTCCGGTCGTACGGCGGGGCGTGCTCGCGCTGCCGCCTGCATTCCTCGTACGGCAGTCCCTCGCCCCTCATGCGCCGTGCTCCTGCCGTCGGTGCTGGCGGAGCAGCACGTTGGCGTCGGTCTCCGCACTCCGGTCGTACGCCGCCCGTGCCGCGTCCCGCAGCTCGGCGAGCGTCAGGCAGGCCGAGCAGCCGGGGACGGGCCGGGGCGGCCGGCTGAGGTCCTCGGGATCGGGAGGCATGGCCTGGGCGCGCCGGTTCGCGGCGCGGACGTCGGCGCGGAGGCGTGCGGGGTCGTACAGCGGGGTGGCCGGATCCGTTCCCATGGGGTTTGTTCCCTTCCTTCAATATCTATACGGAATGCGACAGTTGCACTACTCTGCGTGCTCCTGGGCTGATACGAGGATGGCCCAGCGCGGGGGCGGATACGAGCGGAACGGCCGCAAGTTCCACAGTGGGCGCTCCAAATTCCACAAATTCCACAGCCTGGGGAGGGTGCGGTGCCGCAGCGGAGGGCGATCACGGGGCGGAGCCAGGAGCCGAGGGCTCGTTTCGCCGAGGAGCTGCGGTTGCTGCGGGCCGAGCGCGGGGTGAGCCTGCGGGCTCTGGCGGAGGTGGTGGGCTGGGACGCGTCCCTGTTCGGAAAGCTGGAGAACGGCCAGACGCTGGGCGGGCCGGAGGTGGTGCAGGCGCTGGATCAGTACTACGGCACGAGGGGCATGCTGCTGACCTTGTGGGAGCTGGCCGTAGCCGACCCGACTCAGTTCAAGGAGCAGTACCGACGGTATATGGCCTTGGAGGCCGAGACCGGGAGCTTGTGGCAGTACTCAGTGACCATGGTGCCGGGCCTGCTTCAGACTGCTGGATACGCAAGGGAAGCACTGGCGGCGGGCGGCCTTCGGGGCCAGGAGCTCGACCAACAGGTCAATGCCCGACTGGGTCGGCGTGCGCTTCTGGAGTCGGAGGAGCCGCCTTCGTTCCGCGTGATCCTCTCGGAGGCGGTGCTGCGGAACTCGCTGCGCGACGCCAGCGCGTGGCGAGAGCAATTGGAGTACCTGGCGGAGGCGGGCGAGCGGCCCAACATCGCCCTCCATGTGCTGCCATTCGGCTGTGGACTCCACGCCATGGTGAACACCGACGTGATGCTCATGCGGCTACTGGACGGCCGCACCGTGGCCTACGCTGAAAACGACGTACGGGGCGAACTCATCGAGGAAACAAGCCAGGTTGAGCGCCTGCATCGCACCTATGATGACGTGCGCGACCTGGCGCTGAGCCCCGCCGAGTCGCGGATGTTCATCTTGCGGATGTTGGAGGAAGCGCCATGCGAGTCATCGACCTGAGCGCCGTGACGTGGCGCAAGAGCAGCTACAGCAACACTGACGGCGGCAACTGCGTCGAGGTCGCCGACAACATCCCCTCCCTCGTCCCCGTCCGGGACAGCAAGGACACCACCCGCACCCCCCTGCTGATCGGCGCGGGCGCCTGGGCGGCGTTCGTCGAGGAAGTCAAGCGCTGAATCGTTATCAGCGCGTCTACAACTGCTTTCTCAGGCCATGAGTCTCCTGTGAAACACCTAGGGAGGCGTCTTGGAATCACCTGAAAGACCCGGGACACCGGGCCGGGGCCGGACCGTCGCGCTGATCGCGGGGGCCGCCGTGCTCGGTGTCGTCGCGGGCGTCTGCACCGGTTACGTCGTCCAGGTCGGCCGCAAGCCCACCGCGTTGCCCTCTCTGTCGCAGCCCGTCGTCCCTCAGGCGAAGGGTGATGTCGAGCCCCTGTCGGCGGCGCAGGACCGCCGGGTGAAGACCGACGGCGACTTGCGCAAGCTGCTGCTGAAGCGGCCCAGGGGCGCACAGGACGTCGGCTTCGGGGTCGTCGACGGCTGGATGGACCTGGCCGACTACTCGGACACCTTCGATCGGCCGGCCTCGGCCTTCGGTTTCGAGCTGAAAAAGGAGTTCCGGCGTGCGGCCGACGCCAGTTGGCGGATCGGCGGCACGTACGTCGTCGAGACACGTATCGTCCAGTACCACCAGGTGACGGACGAGGCGGCCTCGGAGCATGTGGAGGACCAGGGGGAGTTCGCCGAGAAGAAGCCGAACACCAGCAGCTGGCCCCTGCCCGGTACGGGCGACGGCATGGTGTACGTGCACCACACGCCCCGGACCAGGAGCGGTTACCTGCCCGAGTACGTGGCCGAGGCGATGGCTTCACGCGGTGACCTGGTCATGGAGATCTGGATCACCGACACCAAGCCGGTCCCCAAGGCGGACATCATGGATCTGGCGAAGCGGCAGGTGGCCCGGCTGTGAACGAGTTCTCCATACCCGCCGAACCCGCCGAACCCGCCGAACCCGCCGAACCCGCTGAACCCGCCGAAACTGTCGTACCTGCCGAACCCGCCGAATCCGGCCATGCACCCGCCCGCCGGCGTAAGGGGCGGATGCTCGCGTTCGGGCTGCTGACCCTCGCTGTCGTCGGCGGGGTCGGGTTCACCGGTGTGCGTGTCGCCGGTGCCGACCGGGATCCTGGAAGTCCCGTCTGGAAGTTCCCCTCGGACTCCGGGAAGGACCAGGCGGGCCGGCCGATCAGGGACGCTTCGGGGCTGCGTGGGCTGCTGCTGCCGTACGACGAGACCTCGAGCGGGTACGGCCAGGGGCCCGATATCGGCGAGTTCGGTTCCGATGCCGCGCTCAGCGGGCGCGAGGCCACCGCCCTGCGGAAGGAGGAGATCCGCGATCTGCCGCCCCAGACCCGGCGGAAGCTGGAAGGGCTGATCGACAAGGAGCGGATCAAGGGCATGGCGATGCGGAGCTACGCGTCTGTCAGCGGCGTCGAGGGTGTCCAGCAACCCTTCACCCTCACCTTCGAACTGGTCCGGATGGAGAACAGCGCCTCCGTGCGCTCCATCGCGACCAGCCAGGACGAGTTCTTCCAAGCCCTGCGGATCTTTCCCAAGGGTCCGGCGATCCCGGGCCACAAGAACGCGGCCTGCTTCCTGACCCCCAAGGGAGGCGGCGAGAAGCTCGGCCGCATGTTCTGCTCCGCCTCCGTGGGAGACGTACTGGTCACCGCCAACGTGTCCGGAACCCTCCCGCTCGCCAAGAAGGACATCGCCGACTTCATCGGCAGACAGCTCGACCGCATCAAGGACCCGGGGAAGGCCGTATGACCGAGCAGCAGATCCCCGCACCGGGAACCGCGCCCGACACGGCGCCCATGCCCGAGGCGGCCGTCGCTGGTGGCTCCGGGACCCTTGTCACCCCGGCGGGCCCTGAGGCTCCCGCGATGCCCGAGGCCCCCCCGATGCCCGAGGCCCCGGCGGCGCCCCCAGCCAAGGACCGACGGGTCCTGCGGGCCGTCCTGCGCTGGACCGCGGCGCTCGTGGTCTTCGCGGCGACCGGCGCGTCCACGGCGTACGGCCTCACGCGGATGGAGCGGACCGACCTGCCCGGTCTGGCCACCCGCGCGGACGGCCGCTGGGACTACCCGCAGATCGTCCGGCCGCCGCTGGCCGCGGGCAGCCCGGCCCCGTTCGCCGACCGCAACCCGGCCATGGTCCACTACTCCGACCTGCGCAAACTGGTGCTGCCCGCGGCGAAGGGCGCCACGGCCGATCCGGCGCTCGCGGGTGACCACGGATGGGTGAAGCCGGAGGTGTTCCTCGCGGAGTACGCGAGCAAGGACGACCGGGACAGTCTCCGGGGTGTGCTCACCGACCGTGGCCTGAGGCACATCGCCGCGCGCGGCTGGACCATGCCGGACGGCACCCGGACCCGGATCTTCCTGCTCCAGTTCGAGACCGGCCTGATCGCAGGCCATGTCCAACAGGACGAGTTCTCCGGCTTCGAGGAGCCGTTCCACGTCCTGCGCGGGGCGCCCTCCAACAAGAGGGACGACTCGTTCTCCGCCGCGGTCACCACCCAGGGGCACGGCGAGCTGAGCGCCTACGCGGAACAGAAGCCGTACGGCGCCGAGCAGGTCCGGCAGGCCTATATCAACTCCGGTGACGTGGTGGGGATCGTCGTGCAGTCCCGCAAGGGCGGCGCGAAGGAGATCCCGTTCCAGCAGACGGTGGTCCTCCAGATGCAGCTGCTCGACTGAGACCGCGGGGGCCGGACGGGTGAACTCCTGACGGCCCACCTCGCCAAGAGGGCTGGTGCCCGGCCGCGTAAGCTGGGCCCCGGCTCTGTCGTATGCCCGCACCCTCGCTCAAGGAGCACCCGTGGAGACTTTCTTCGAAACCCTGCTGGTCCTGGTCTGCGTCGGCGTGCTCGCCTTCGCCTACCTGACCGTGAAGAAGCTGTACCAGGGCCAGCGCTGAACCACCTCTAGGAAGTTTCCCTCATGATCGAGATCCCGTCCGACCTGCACAAGGACCTGGTCCCGCTCGCCTTCCTGCTCGGCAACTGGGCCGGTGCGGGCGTGCACGACTTCCCCGGCTCGGAGAAGTGCAACTTCGGCCAGGAGGTCAGCTTCACCCACGACGGCCGGGACTTCCTGGAGTACCACTCCCAGACCTGGGTGCTGGACAAGGACGGCAACAAGGTCCGCCCGCTGGAGTCGGAGCACGGCTTCTGGCGGATCGACGCCGACCGCAAGGTCGAGGTGACGATGACCCGCGACGACGGCGTCATCGAGATCTGGTACGGCGAGATGGCCCACCAGAAGCCGCAGATCGACCTCGTCACGGACGCCGTCGCCCGCACGGCCGCCGCGCAGCCGTACAGCGGCGGCAAGCGGCTGTACGGATATGTGAAGAGTGACCTGATGTGGGTCGGCGAGAAGCAGACCCCCGAGGTCGAGCTGCGCCCCTACATGTCGGCGCACCTGAAGAAGGTCGTCACCCCGGAGGACGTCGAGCGCTGGGCCAAGGCCCTCCCGGACGACCTGCCGGACGACGGCATCGCCTTCTTCAAGTAGTCCTAGACTCGTCGGTGTGGTGAGCACCGACTGGAAGAGCGACCTCAGGCAGCGCGGCTACCGGCTGACGCCGCAGCGCCAGCTTGTCCTCGAAGCCGTCGACACCCTTGAGCACGCGACCCCCGACGACATCCTCTCGGAAGTGAGGAAGACGGCGTCGGGGGTCAACATTTCCACGGTCTACCGGACGCTGGAGCTGCTGGAGGAGCTGGGCCTGGTCAGCCATGCCCACCTCGGGCACGGTGCGCCGACGTACCACCTCGCCGATCGCCACCACCATCTGCACCTGGTCTGCCGCGACTGCGAGAACGTGATCGAGGCCGACGTGGACGTGGCCGCCGAGTTCACCGCCAAGCTGCGCCGGCAGTTCGGGTTCGACACCGACATGAAGCACTTCGCGATCTTCGGCCGGTGCAGGGAATGTGCGCTGAAGAGTTCAACTACCACGTCGTAGGCTGACGGTATGAAGAGCCCTCTGCTGTCCCTGCCCGGCGCCGTCCCCGCCGAGGGTGTGGACGAAGGTGTCGCCGCCCACTACGGCGACCTGTTCCGTGAGCAGCGCGCCCTCGCCGACGGCACCGGTTTCGTCGACCTGTCCCATCGCGGTGTCGTCACCGTCAGCGGTGCGGACCGGCTGAGCTGGCTGCACCTGCTGCTCACCCAGCACGTCAGCGAGCTGCCGCCCGGTGAGGCAACCGAGGCGCTGATCCTCTCCGCGCACGGGCACATCGAGCACGCGCTGTACCTGGTGGACGACGGCACGACCGTCTGGGCGCACGTCGAGCCCGGTACGCAGGACGCGCTGATCGCGTACCTGGAGTCGATGAAGTTCTTCTACCGCGTGGAGGTCGCCGACCGGACGGCCGACTTCGCGGTGGTCCACCTGCCCGCCGGGTCGATCGCCGAGGCGCCGCAGGGCGTCGTCGTACGCGAGACGCCGTACGGCCGTGATCTCTTCCTGCCACGCGAGGACCTGGAGTCCTTCGCGGCCACGCACGGGCCCGCCGTCGGCCTCCTCGCCCACGAGGCGCTCCGCGTCGAGCAGCACCGGCCCCGGCTCGGCTTCGAGACCGACCACCGGACGATCCCGCACGAGCTGGGCTGGATCGGCACGGCGGTGCATCTGCAGAAGGGCTGTTACCGGGGGCAGGAGACCGTCGCCCGGGTGCAGAACCTCGGCAAGCCGCCCCGGCGCCTGGTCTTCCTCCACCTGGACGGCAGCGAGGTGCATCTGCCGGTGCCGGGCACGGAGATCCGGCTCGCCGACGAGGGCCCGGAGGGCCGCAAGATCGGCTTTGTGACGACGTCGGTACGGCACCACGAGCTGGGCCCGGTGGCGCTGGCGCTGGTGAAGCGGAACGTGCCGGTGGACGCGCGGCTCCTGGCCGGCGAGACGGCCGCCGCGCAGGAGGTCGTCGTCGAGCCGTAGTCGTGCGACTGCGGGTGCGCGGGGGCTGCTCGCGCCCGCGCGGCGGAGCCGCGTACCAGAGTGCCGGCTCAGACCTCGATCAGCACCGTGAAGGGTCCGTCGTTCGTCAGCGACACCCGCATCCGCGCGCCGAACCGCCCCGTCGCCACCGTCGCGCCCAGCGCCCGCAGCCGGGACACCACCTCGTCCACCAGCGGCTCGGCGACATCGCCGGGGGCGGCGGCGTTCCAGGTGGGCCGGCGGCCCTTGCGGGCGTCGCCGTACAGCGTGAACTGGCTGATGACCAGCAGCGGTGCGTCGATGTCGCTGCACGACTTCTCGTCCTGCAGCATGCGGATCGACCAGAGCTTGCGGGCCAGCTGCGCCGCCTTCTCCTTGGTGTCCTCATGGGTCACCCCGACCAGGACGCACAGCCCCTCGCCCTCGATCGCGCCGACCGTCTCTCCGTCCACGACGACGCTCGCGCCGTCCACTCTCTGCACCACCGCACGCATGCGGACCATCATGCCGGGTGCCCGGTACGCGGGCACAGGAAGCCAATCATAGATCCCTTATGGATCCCTTACCCCCCATCTGGGGCCGTTCGGGGGCACTCGGTCACATAGCGGCCAGTTGGGGTGGCACGATGCTTTCACACGCCGGTCGAGGGGACGGTCAGAAGCACATGAGCACACCGAGCACCAGCGGGCGGCTGGGAACGCAGGGGACGTACCGGCCGCCCGCCCAGCGCGCCGACGCGCCGGCGAGCCCGGCGGCCCCGGCGGGCCCCGAGCTGCCCGCGGAGCCTCCCCCGGACTCTTCGGGCTGGGCGGACCCCCATCCGCTCGACCTCGCCCGGCTGAGCCTGCCCGAGCTGCGCACGCTGCGCCGCGACGCCCAGCGCGACGAGGCGGACCTCAGCTATGTGCGGCGGCTGCTGCAGGGGCGGATCGACATCCTGCGCGCGGAGCTGTGCCGGCGCGGCCGCGCGTCCGTGCCCGCGCCCGCGGACGGTTCCGTGGTCGACCGGCTACCGGAGATCCTCAAGGACGCCCCGGCCCGGCACCGCTCCTCGGCCCGCCATGTCACGCTCGGCACCCCGCACAACGAGGAGTACCGGCAGCTGGCCGCGGAGATGCTCGCCGAGGTCGAGCTGTCGGACCTGCAGGCGCGGACCGACCTGGAACTGGCCAGTGCGATGGGGCGCCTGGTGCGGTACGAGCAGGAGGTGTCCCGGCGCCGCCAGCGGTTGCAGCGGACGACCGACGACTGCAGCGGGGAGATCGCGCGGCGGTACCGGGTGGGCGAGGCACAGATCGATGACCTGCTGACATGACGTCGGGCGGGCGGCGGGCGCCCGAGCGCCGGGGAGTCGCGGAAATCCGGGCGACAGACGGCGCGGCGCCCACCTACCGTGGCCCCATGACCGACGTCCGGACAGTCACCGAGGCCGACTTCGAGGACTGGCAGCGCGCGCTGGCCACCGGGTTCCTGCAGCCACCCGTCCTGACGCCCGGGGAACTCGACGCCCGGCGCCTGCAGTTCGTGCCGGGCCGGCTGCTCGGTGCCTTCGACGGCGGCCGGTGCGTCGCCACCTTCCGTTCCTTCGAGCAGGAGCTCACCGCGGTGGGCGGCGGCCTGGTCCCGGCGGACGCGATCAGCAACGTCACCGTCAGCCCCACCCACCGCCGCCGTGGCCTGCTGACCCGGATGATGAACCAGGACCTCGCGGCGGCGAAGGAGCGCGGCGACGTGGTCGCCACGCTGATCGCCGCCGAGTACCCGATCTACGGCCGGTACGGCTTCGGCCCGGCCACCTGGTCCACCCAGTGGACCGTGGAGGTGCCCCGGGCCGGCCTCGATCCGCGCTGGTCGGGCCCGGACGACGGGGGCCGCATCGACCTGGTGGACGGGGCGGAGGTCCGCAAGCTGGGCCCGGAGCTCTACGAGCGGTTCCGGCGCATCCAGCCCGGCGCGGTCAGCCGGGACGAGCTGTGGTGGCAGATGCACACCGGGGCCGTCCGCTGCCACGCCGACTGGACCGAGCCGTTCTACGCTGTCCACCGCGCGGCCGACGGCGAGGTCCAGGGCCTGGTCGCGTACAAGTCCGACGACACCTGGAACGGCAAGCAGCCGGACCAGACCGCCTCCGTGCTCAAGCTCACCGCCACCACTCCGGCGGCCGAGCGCGCCCTGTGGCACTACCTGTGTTCGATCGACTGGATCACCAAGATCAAGAGCGGCTACCGCGGCCCCGACGACCTGCTGCCGTACTACCTCCCCGACCCGCGCGCCGCCCGGATCACCGGGCACGGGGACTGGCTGTGGGTGCGGATCCTGGACGTCGTACGGGCCCTGGAGGCGCGGACGTACGACGGGGCGGGCACGCTGGTCCTGGAGGTCGTGGACGAAGCCGGTCTGGCCGGGGGCCGGTTCCGGCTGGAGGCCTCGCCCGAGGGAGCGTCCTGTGTGCCGGCGGGCACCGAGGGCGCCGATCTCACGCTGGGCGTCGGCGAGTTGGCCTCGGTCTGGCTCGGCGGGGAGTCCGTGCTGCGGCTCGCGGCGCTCGGGCGGGTGCGGGAAGAACGAGAGGGCGCCGCCCGGAAGGCCGACGCCCTGTTCCGTTCGTCCGCGCGTCCTTGGTGCCCGGACATCTTCTGATCGCTCCCTGCTGACCGCTCCCTCCTGTCGGCGGCTTTCGGCTGTGCATCCGTAGCGAGCTGTTCAGTTGTGGCTGTGCTGGCGGTGTTCAGTTGTGGCTGTGCGATGTCGTGTTCAGTTGTGACTGTGCGCTTCGGTGGCCGTCCCCTGCCCGGGCTCCCGGCTCCCCTCCGGAAGGGAGCCCGGTCGGCCAACCACTGGGAAGCTTGACCATGTCCTGCAAGTTGGCAGCCAACTTCACCGTACTTATGTCCGCCCGGAAGCGGCTCATAACCAGCTATCGGCGAACTGCCGGAAGTTGGCGGGAAGTTGTAGTGTTTGTCCGTGGACCCGGAGCACGCCTCCGCCAGTGGACGGACGAGGTCACAGCGGCCCCACACGTCCCATCGCGACATCGCCGACGAACTGCGCAGCCGGATCAGGGCCGGACTGCTGCAGCCGGGTCAGCGCATGCCCACGCAGGCGGAGCTGGCCGTCGAGTTCGGCGTCGAACGCGGTGCCGTGCGCCAGGCCCTGCGCATCCTGCAGTCGGAGCGCCTGCTCACCAACGTGTCCAAGGGCAGCCCGGCCACCGTGGCGGCAGTGCCGGG
Source organism: Streptomyces sp. NPDC030820 (assembly GCF_055572075.1). Taxonomy (NCBI): domain Bacteria; kingdom Bacillati; phylum Actinomycetota; class Actinomycetes; order Kitasatosporales; family Streptomycetaceae; genus Streptomyces; species Streptomyces sp. NPDC030820. Next base: position 585,571 of record NZ_JBVIEB010000004.1, on the reverse strand, counting down.
ACCGGCCCGGCTGCCGGCCGGACCGGCGGCGCCGCCGCAGCCCACGATGGTCGGCCTCGCACCCCGGATAGCGGAGGCCTTCGCCGCCCCCCACGTGCGGATCGACGCGCTCTGCCTGACCTCGGTCTCGCTCACGCTGGCCGTCGGCGAGCCGCTGCGGCAGATCCACGCGGGACGGCTGAAACCGGCCAAGATCGACGTCCGGGTGCTGCTGCCCAGCCGTGACATCGACCTCGCCTTCCCGGCCCCGGTGGCCGCCGACGACCACGGTCTGCTGCACCGGCGCTGGCTGGCCCAGCGCAACGCCCAGGGCATGGTGCTGCGGCAGAACCTGCTGGCCCTGCTCACCACGCACGGCGTCGACGTCCGGGTCTCCTTCCGGGCACTGCCGTTCACCCCGCCGGTCAAGCTGTACCTGCTCAACGGCTCCGAGGCGCTGTTCGCGTACTACACGCTGAAGCGCCGCGAGCGGGAGATCGAACACGAGCATCTGGAGCTGTACGACGCCGACGGCACGCGCTCGATGCTGTTCGCCTTCGAGCGGCGTGCCGGGGAGCGGGACGCGGCGTTCGTGGAGCAGTCGCGGCTGTGGTTCGACGCGCTGTGGGAGACGATCAGTTCGGAGCTTCTGCTCAGTTCCTAGGACTGGTGAGGCGTTACAGCGCCGGGCCCGCGAGGAGCACGGCGAGCAGGACGGCGCCGGCCGAGATGGCCTTGTGGCTCTTGGTCTCGATGCCGACGGAGATCAGAAGCAGTCCGACGGCGCCGGCGACACCGTACTTCCACTGGACGAGTTGCTCGACGAGGAGAGCGAGGGCAGGCACGGCGGTTCCCCCTTCAGAAGATTGGCCAACTCGGAAAAGTTGGCAACCAACTCCATCTAAGTTGTCCCCACTTGGTCCGAGTTCATAAACAACTTCTCGGCAACTCCCCATAGATGGATCAAAGTTGTAGCGTTTGGTCGTGACTCAGGAGCATGTGGCAGTGAACGGCAGCAGGAGGCTCACTCCCCAGGAGATCGCCGACACCCTGCGCGAGCGGATCCGCACCGGCGAGCTGCAGCCGGGCGAGCGGCTGCCCACCCAGGCCGAGCTGGCCGGGGAGTTCGGCGTCGAGCGGGGCGCCGTACGCCAGGCGCTGCGGGTGCTCCAGGAGGACGGGCTGCTCGCCGACGTCAGCAAGGGCAGCCCGCCGCGGGTCGCCGAGCCGCAGCCCGCGCGGGGGGAGCCGCAGCCGACCATGGTGGCGCTCGCGCCCCGGCTGACCGAGGCCTTCTCGGCGCCGCACGTGCGGATCGACGCCGTCTGCCTGACCGCGCAGAGCCTGATCCCCGCGCTCGGCGAGCCGCTGCGCCTGGTCCACGAGGGCCGGCTGCGCCCCGAGCGGATCGACGCCCGCATCCTGCTGCCGTCCCGCGACATCAACCTCGCCTTCCCGGTCTCGGTCGACGCCGGCAGCGAGGAGGACCACGCCGTGCACCGGCGCTGGCTGGCCATGCGCAACGCCCAGGGCCAGGTCCTGCAGTACAACCTGCAGGCGCTGCGCGGCACCCACGACATCGACGTCCATGTCACCTTCCGGGCGCTCCCGTTCACCCCGCCGGTCAAGCTGTACCTGCTCAACGGGGTCGAGGCGCTGTTCGCGCACTACATGGTCACGCGCCGCGCGGAGCCCACCGACAGCGGGACGCTGGAGATGTACGACACACTCGGCTCGGAGTCCTTGCTGTTCTCCTTCGAGCAGCGGGCCGGTCAGCGGGACGCCGCGTTCGTGGAGCAATCGCAGAAGTGGTTCGACGCCCTCTGGGAAACCATCACCACGGACCTGACACTCTCCTAGTGACTTCTGATGCGACGACGCAGACCGATGCGACGCAGACCGACACGACGCGGACCGAAGGGACCGCGGGGCGGACCGCGGACGAGATCGACGAGCTCCGGGGTCTGATCGAGGGCGCCCGGGTGGTCCTGTGGGACTTCGACGGGCCGATCTGCCGTCTGTTCGCGCTGCACAAGGCCGAACGGGTGGCGACCGGGCTGGTGGACTGGCTGGCCGGGCGCGGGCTGCACAACCTGCTCAGCGACTCCGAGCGTGACTCGCTCGACCCGCACGAGGTGCTGCGCGCCGTGGACCTCCGGCACCCCGGCAGCGACCTCGTGACCGAGCTGGAGGAACGTCTCACCCAGGAGGAGCTGCGGGCCGCCGGCTCCGCGCTGCCCACCGCCTACGCCGATCCCCTGATACGCACCTGGACCGCGGTGGGCGCCCGGCTGGCCATCACCACCAACAACTCCCCGAGGGTGGTCCGCACCTATCTGGAGGACCGCGGTCTCACCGGCTGCTTCGCCCCCCACATCTACGGCCGTACGACCGAGCTGCACCTCCTCAAGCCCGACCCGGACTGCCTCAACCGGGCGCTGGCCGCGACGGGCTCCGCCCCTTCGGCGGCCCTGATGATCGGCGACTCACCGTCCGACCTCGCCGCCGCGAACGACGCAGGCGTGCCCTTTCTCGGCTACGCGCGTAACGATCGGAAGGGGAAGCTTCTGCGGGAGGCCGGTGCCGGGCACGTCGTCGCTTCGCTGGAGCCGTTGCTGCGGGTGCTGCGGGGCTGGTGACGGCGGGCCGTGCGGCCTCGGGGATCCCGGCCTCCGGGGCGTCGGCCTCCGGGATCCCGGCCTCCGGCCGGCCCCGCCGCTTGCGGGCCCAGGCCCGCAGCGACGCCAGGAGCCCCACGCCCCAGAGGACCAGCTGGGTCAGGTCGTCGATCTGCACATCGAATCCGAGCACATGGATCGTCACGGCTTGCACCCCTCCCGGGCCCCCGGCAACCGGTCAACCACTCAAGTCCGCGCTGTTGACTGATGAAGTTGACTGCTTGTGGCAGCATGCCCGGTCAACTAGATCCAGTAACCGCGCAGTTGACTTGACTGGTTGCCTGACCGTCCTGGGTTTGCCGAGGGTGCGCCGGAGGTACGTACCGCGTGTGACGACGGAGCGGAAGGACGAGGCCGGCGGCCACGAGTTTCGCCGGGTCACGGAGGAGCTGCGGGCCCGGATGGCCGACGGCTTCTACGCGGTGGACGACTATCTGCCCTCCCAGGCCGCCCTGGCGCAGGAGTTCGGGATCTCCCGGGACACCGTGCAGCGGGCACTGCGCGTGCTGCGGGGTGAGGGCTGGATCCAGTCCCGGCAGGGCAAGGGCTCGCGGGTGGTGCGAAACCAGCACGTCCGCTCCTCGACGCCCCGGGCGAGCAGGTCACGCCGTCAGCTGACCCTCGGTCCGCTGATCGCCGAGGCGTTCGAGCAGCGCGAAGTCGCCCTGGACATCTACACGTTGACGTCCGAGAGCCTGAACACCCACATGCATGTGCAGGCGGAGCGGATCCGCAGCAAGAGCATCGCGCCCCAGAGCATCGCCCTGCGGCTGATCGTGCCCTCCGCGATCGACGCCCTGCCCTACCCGCGAGGTGTGCACGACGGGAAGGACGACGAGCGGCTGCGGAAGCGGCTGCGCGGCATCGCCGAGACCCACCTCGCCTCCCTCGACAAGGTCCTCCGGGAGCTGCACACGGAGAAGCTGGTCCCGTCGGTGAAGTACGAGTTCCGCCACCTGAACTCCGCCCCGATGTTCAAGCTCTACATCGTCAACCGTTCCGAGGTGCTGCACGGCCCGTACGTACCGTTCGTCCGCCCGGTGATGCTCGACACCGGCGAGGAGGTCGAGGCGGTGGACGTCCTGGGACTGGGCGCGACCCTCACCCACCACGTCCGCGACGACCGTACGGACTCGCCGGGGTCGAGTTTCGTGGACGGCATGGCGGCGTGGTTCGAGGCCACGTGGGAACTGCTGACGGACGAGGCCCCGAAGCCGGCGGAACGGCCGGCGGCACAGGCGTGAGGCCCGGAACACCGTCGGGTATGGGATAGCATCCGCCCTACCGTCCGAGCGACCGCTCGGGTTCTCGCGTGAGGGATGGCGACGAGCCAGCCTCTGCCGGCTCGGCGCGGACGAGTGGCACACCACCCGCCTGGCTGCTCGACCGGGCCGCAGGTTGTGTTGTCCGTCGTCCGGGGAGTTAGCGTTTTTCCCCCGACCCGTCTCGTCCCCCTCCAGCGCAGCGCGATCGAAACCCGGAGCGACCAGTGGGCGCACCACCCGTCCCCCGCGACACGGCGGGGCCGCGCTCCGGCCGGTCCCGGACCGAGGCCGTATGGCGGGCGTTCGTGGCGGAGGCCGCCGCGCGGGGGCGTACCAGCGGCGGTTTCCACAACGACAACCACGTGCTGCCGCTGCCCGAGCCCATGGCCCGGCTGCTGGGCCGGAAGCCCGGCACCCTCGTGACCGTACGGCTGCCGCGCGCCGACGCCCTGCCCGTGGTGATCCGGACCTGGCGCAGCGAGGCGGGGATCCTGCGGGCCGTCAAGGGCGTGCTGCCCAACGTGCCCGAGTGCCTGGTCGAGGGCGACGGCTTCGCCATCCACAGCTATGTGGAAGGCGTGCCGCTCTCCAGCGTCTGCCGGGCCGGCAAACCGGTCGACGGCCTGCTGGTCGGGGCCCTGGCGGACCTGCTCGCCCAGGCGGCCCAGGTGCGGGGGCCCGCGCTGCCGCCGCTGCCGTCCCTGTGGCCCCGGAACCACACCGACAGCCAGGGCTTTCTGCAGACCCTGGCCCGGCTGGCCGACCTGCAGATCCGCAAGCCCAACTGGCGCCGGTTCGGCGGCCTGTTCGCCGCTCTCGGCATCCCCGAGGACGCCCTGGCCCGGCTGGCCGAACGGGTCCCCGCCATGTCCCGCCGCCCCTACGGACTGCTCCACGCCGACCTGCACCGCGACAACGTGATCATGTCGTACGGCGGTGATCCGCCCCTGATCTGGGTCGACTGGGAGCTCGCCACCTACGGCGATCCGCTGCACGACCTCGCCGTCCACCTGGTCCGGATGCAGTATCCGGACCACCAGTGGGGCGAGGTCGTCGAGGCGTGGGCGCGCGCCATGGGCCGGGTGCGGCCGGCGGCGGTCAACGGCGTGACCCGGGATCTGCGGCACTACGTGGCCTTCGAACGGGCGCAGTCGGTGTACCCCGATGTGATGCGGGCCGCGAGGTCGCTGGAGGAGTCCTTCGACCAGAAGAGCCTGGACGAGGCGACGGCATGGGTGCACCAGGCCGTGCAGGCGGCGGCGGAGCCGCTGCGGCTGGGCCGGGTGCCGGGGCGGGAGGAGATCGAGCGGATCCTGTTCCGCTGGCGCGCGGCGTCCGTACGGCCCGGAACCACGACGGGCACGGGTGCGGCGGCGCCGGTCGGCGGCGGGCCGTGGCGGGGTCCGGTCCCCCGGGCGATCGACTGGAAGCCGGACCGGCGGGTGCCGGAACACCCCGACTTCCCGCACTCCGCCGTCGCCGACGCCCTGGTCCTGGAGGGCGCGGCCCCGGCCCACCGGGTGTTCAAGGGCACTGCGCACCTCAACACGGTGCTGCGGCTCCCCCGCATCCCGTTCCCGGTCGTCGTACGGCGCACGGTCGCGCACGTCACCCGGCGCGAACGCAGCTTCCTCAGCGAGCACGCCGTGCTCCAGGCCATCGAGCGGTCGGGGGCGCCGGTGGCCGCGCCGCGGGTGCTGGCGCTGGGGGAGAGCCACTCGGAGCACCTCTCCGGCATCCGGACCTACTCCGGGGACCTCTTCGCCGTCCACACCTACGAGGGCCCGCCCGATGTGGGCCGGCGGCCCGAGCACCCGGTGCACGGGCTGCTGCCGCACGAGGCGGACCGCCTGGTCGACCAGCTGGCCGCGCTGACCGAGGTCGACTACACCCTGGTCGACCCGCTGGCCGGCCGGCCCGGCTTCTACGCCTGGCTCAGCGACCAGCTGGTGGCGCTGGTGGCCCGGCTGCCCAAGGAGTCGCAGCAGCTGGCCCGCTTCCTCGGCCTGCCCGACGCGGCCCGGCTGCGCGAGATCCTCGCCCGGCACCAGGTCACCGACCGGGCCGCCGCCCTGCTGCACGGTGACCTCAACCCCTGGAACCTGGTGCGCCGCGGTGACGATCTGGCGCTGACCCTCATCGACTGGGAGCTGGCCGTGGTCGGCGACCCGCTGTACGAGCTGGTCCGGCACATGCACCTCACCCCGACCCGGCCGGAGATCCGTGACCGGATGTTCCGCCGCTGGGAGAGCCGGCTGCCGGCCCGGTTCACCAGGAACTGGCAGGAGGACTGGCGGGTGTACCGGTGGATCGAGATCGTCCGGTCCGCCTACGTCGACCTCGACCGCCTGGTGACCGGCGCGAGCCTGGACGCCCCCAACGTGCGCCGCGCGGTGGACTCGTACGCGATGACCCTGGCGGCGGCCACCGCCTCCCTGGGGCTGTCCTCGCGGCGCCGGACCAACCCGTACCTCACCCGCGCCCTGGCCTGGCCCACCCGCCCGGGCGGCGCTGCGTAGGCTCGCCCCATGGGTGAGATGGGCCTGCGTGAGCGCAAGAAGCGGCAGATGTACCAGGACGTGTCCGACATCGCCGTACGGCTGTTCCTGGAGCGGGGCTTCGACGCGGTGTCCGTGGCCGAGGTCGCGGCGGCGGCCGGGATCTCCAAGCCGACGCTCTTCCGGTACTTCCCGGCCAAGGAGGACCTGGTCCTGCACCGGATCGCGGACCACGAGACGGAGGCCGCGCGGGTGGTCGCCGGGGCGGCCGATCCGGTGGACGCGCTGCGCCGGCACTTCCTCGCCGGTCTCGAGCGGCGCGACCCGGTCACCGGCCTGAACGACCACCCCCAGGTGCTCGCCTTCCACACCCTGCTCTACGGCACCCCGGCCCTGGTGGCGCGGGCGCACTCCCATCTGGAGCGGTCGGAGGCGGCGCTCGCCGAGGCGCTCGGGGGCGGTCTGGACGCGCGGCTGGCCGCCGGGCAGATCATCGCGGTGCAGCGCATCCTCGCGCAGGAGAACTGGCGGCGGGTCGCGGCGGGGGAGCCGATCGAGGAGGTGGCGCCGGACGCCGTACGGGCGGCCGAGCGGGCGTTCCGGCGGCTGGGGGAGGGGCTGCCGGAGCTGAAACGCACATCGTGAGACTCGGTTAAAAATGTAACTCGGTAACGTCATGGCGGTACGCTGGCGTCATGACGACACTCGACCCCGCCCTCACGGACACCCTGCACACCGAGCGCGCCTACCACGACACCTGCCGTGCCGCCCTCGCCGCGATGGTCGAGGGCGCCGCCGAGCAGGTCGTCATCGGCGAGGACGTCTCCGCCTCCGGAGCCGACGCCGAGGTCCTCGGCCACCGCCTGCGCAGCCAGGCCAAAGCGCTGCGCGAACTGCCGCCCGGCCCGCTGTTCTTCGGCCGGCTGGACTTCACCGACGGGGACGCCGAGCACGGCGGGCAGAACTACCACGTCGGCCGGCTCCGGATCACCGAGGACCCGGGCGCCCCGCCCCTCGTGGTCGACTGGCGGGCCCCCGTCTCCCGCGCCTTCTACCAGGCGAGCGCCCGCGACCCGCGCGGCGTCGAGGTGCGGCGCCGGTTCGGCTGGGCGCCGGGCAGCGGGGGCGACTCCGCCGACCTCACCGGGCTGGAGGACGAGCACCTCGGCCGGGGCGAGTCCCGGACCAGCGACATCGTGGCCCGCGAGATCGAACGGCCGCGCGTCGGACCCATGCGGGACATCGCCGCCACCATCCAGCCCGAACAGGACGACCTCGTCCGCGCCGCCCTCACCGACTCGGTGTGCGTCCAGGGCGCGCCCGGCACCGGCAAGACCGCGGTGGGTCTGCACCGCGCCGCGTACCTGCTGTACACCCACCCCAAGCGGCTCCAGCGCGCCGGACTGCTGATCCTCGGGCCCAGCCGCACCTTCCTCCACTACATCGCCGAGGTGCTGCCCTCCCTCGGCGAGACGGCCCGTCGCGGAGCGACTGATGGGGGCTATCGTCAGTCCACCCTGCTGGGGGAGATCGCCCGGCACCCGGTCACCGGCACCGACCCGGCGGACACGGCAGCGCTCAAGCACGACGCCCGCATGGCCGAGGTGCTGCGCCGGGCGCTGTACGGCAGGGCCACCACCGAGGGCGTGACCGACCTGGCCGTGAAGGACGGCTCCAGCTGGTGGCGGGTACCCGCCGAGGAACTGGCCGCCGTCGTCGAGGCGGTGCGCACCGAGGAGCCGCCGTACGCCATCGGCCGCGAGCGGGTGCGCACCCGGGTGGTACGGCTGCTGCGCGAGCGGGCCGAACGGCGCACCGGGGTCCTGCCCGCCTCCTGGGTGCGCCGCATCGAACGGGCCCGACCGCTCACCGAGCACCTCGACCTGGTCTGGCCCAAGGTCCGCCCCGAGGAGGTGCTGGCCCAACTCCTCACCGACCCGGTCGAGTTGGCGCGGGCCGCCGACGGCCTGCTGGACCCCGACGAGCAGGCGGCGCTGGTGTGGCCCCGCCCGCCGCGCTCGTACAAGTCGGCCCGCTGGTCGGCCGCCGACCTGGTCCTGCTGGACGAACTGTCCGGGCTGATCGAGCATCCGGAGGGCTACGGCCACCTCGTCGTCGACGAGGCGCAGGACCTCTCGCCCATGGAGTGCCGGGCCATCGCCCGCCGCGCCGCCTTCGGCTCGCTGACCGTCCTCGGCGACCTCGCCCAGGGCACCACCCCGTGGGCCGCCCGCGACTGGTCCGTCCAGCTGCGCCACCTCGGCCGCCCGGACGCGGCCGTGGTCCCGCTGACCACCGGTTTCCGGGTACCGGCGGCCGTCGTGGAGCTGGCCAACCGCCTGCTGCCCCGCCTGGACGTGTCGGTGCCCCCGGCCCACTCCCTGCGCGCGGACGGCGAGTTGAGGATGCGCCCGACCGACGACGTGCCGGGCACGACCGTGACCGCCGTACGCGAGGCGCTGGCCCACGAGGGCTCCGTGGGCGTCGTGGCGGCCGACGCGGACATGGACGCCGTACGGTCGGCCCTCACGGCGGCGGGCCTGGACCCGGCCGGCGCGGACGCGCTGGGCGCCCGGGTGACCCTGGTCCCCGCGAGCATGGTCAAGGGCCTGGAGTACGACCATGTCGTGGTCGTGGAACCGGCGGCGGTGGTCGAGGCGGAGGAGCGCGGCGCGCACCGGCTGTACGTGGTCCTGACCCGTGCGGTGTCCCGCCTGGACGTGGTCCACGCCCGGCCGCTGCCGTTCTAGGTCCTGGCGGCGCAGGGCTTCAGAGGCTGATCCTGGGGGTCATGCTGCTCTTCCTCGACGTCGACGGCCCGCTCATCCCGTTCGGGGCGGCGGACCGCGCCTACCCGGTGTACGACGGCCCGTGGGTGCCCGCCGACGACCACCCGCTGCTGGCCCGCGTCGATCCGGCGCTCGGACCCCGGCTCGTCGGGCTGGGCTGCGCGCTGGTGTGGGCCACGACCTGGACGGACGACGCCAACGCCGTGCTCGCGCCCTGGCTGGGCCTGCCCCCGCTGCCGGTCGTGCAGTGGCCGGACGCGGACGGGCCGCCGGAGCCGCTGCACTGGAAGACCCGGCCGCTGGTCGCCTGGGCGTCGGGCCGGCCGTTCGTCTGGGTGGACGACGAGATCACGGAGGCCGACCGCGCCTGGACCGCCGTCCACCATCCCGGCCCCGCCCTCCTCCACCGGGTCGACCACCGGCACGGCCTGACGGAGACCGACTTCGGGATCCTGGAGGACTGGCTGCGGGCGGCCGGCCACTGACCCCCGGGGCCCTCACATCCCCACGTACTCGGCCAGGTGCTCCCCCGTCAGCGTCGAGCGCGCAGCGACCAGGTCCGCCGGGGTGCCCTCGAAGACGACGCGGCCGCCGTCGTGGCCGGCGCCGGGGCCGAGGTCGATGATCCAGTCGGCGTGGGCCATGACCGCCTGGTGGTGTTCCACGACGATCACCGACTTGCCGGAGTCGACCAGGCGGTCCAGGAGGGCGAGGAGCTGTGCCACGTCGGCCAGGTGGAGGCCGGTCGTCGGCTCGTCGAGGATGTAGATCCCGCCCTTGTCGGCCATGTGCGTGGCCAGCTTCAGGCGCTGGCGTTCGCCGCCGGAGAGGGTGGTGAGCGGCTGGCCGAGGGTGAGGTAGCCGAGGCCGACGTCGGACATGCGGTCGAGGATCTTGTGCGCCGCCGGGATGTGCGCCTCGCCCGCGGCGAAGAACTCCTCCGCCTCGGTCACCGACATCGCCAGCACCTCCGCGATGTCCCGCCCGCCGAAGGTGTACTCCAGGACCGCGGCCTGGAAGCGTCTCCCCTCGCACTCCTCGCACGTCGTGGCGACCCCGGCCATCATCGCCAGGTCGGTGTAGACGACTCCGGCGCCGTTGCAGGTGGGGCAGGCGCCCTCGGAGTTGGCGCTGAACAGCGCCGGCTTCACGCCGTTGGCCTTGGCGAACGCCTTGCGGATCGGCTCCAGCAGCCCGGTGTACGTCGCCGGGTTGCTGCGCCGCGAACCGCGGATCGGGGTCTGGTCGATCGACACCACGTCCGCGCCGGCCGGCATCGACCCGTGCACCAGCGAGCTCTTGCCGGAGCCGGCGACCCCGGTGACGACACACAGCACGCCGAGCGGGATGTCGACGTCCACGTTCCGCAGGTTGTGCGTCGTCGCGCCCCTGATCTCCAGCGCGCCCGTCGGCTTGCGCACCGTGTCCTTGACCGCCGCCCGGTCGTCCAGATGCCGGCCGGTGAGCGTGCCGCTGGCCCGCAGCCCCTCCAGCGTGCCCTCGAAGCAGACGGTGCCGCCCGCCGTACCGGCGCCGGGACCGAGGTCGACGACATGGTCGGCGATCGCGATCGCCTCCGGTTTGTGCTCCACGACCAGCACGGTGTTGCCCTTGTCGCGCAGGCGCAGCAGCAGCTCGTTCATCCGCTGGATGTCGTGCGGGTGCAGGCCGATCGTGGGCTCGTCGAAGACGTACGTCACGTCGGTCAGCGACGAGCCGAGGTGGCGGATCATCTTCACGCGCTGGGCCTCGCCGCCCGACAGCGTGCCCGCCGGCCGGTCGAGCGAGAGATAGCCGAGGCCGATCTCCACGAACGAGTCGAGGGTGTGCCGCAGGGAGGCCAGCAACGGGGCCACCGTCGGCTCGGCGAGCCCCCGCACCCACTCGGCCAGGTCGCTGATCTGCATCGCGCACGCGTCGGCGATGCTCACGCCGTCGATCTTCGAGGACCGGGCCGCCGCGGTGAGCCGGGTGCCCTCGCAGTCGGGGCAGACGGTGAAGGTCACCGCACGGTCCACGAACGCCCGGATGTGCGGCTGCATGCCCTCCTTGTCCTTGGCGAGCATCGACTTCTGGATCCGCGGGATCAGACCCTCGTAGGTCATGTTGATGCCCGCGATCTTCATCCGGGTCGGCTCGCGGTGCAGGAAGTCGTGCAGCTCCCGCTTGGTGAACTTGCGGATCGGCTTGTCCGGGTCGTACAGGCCGGACTCGGTGTAGAGGCGGTAGTTCCAGCCGCCCGTCTTGTAGCCGGGGATGGTGAGCGCGCCCTCGTTGAGGGACAGGGAGTCGTCGAAGAGCTGGGTGAGGTCGAGGTCGGTGACCGTGCCCCTGCCCTCGCAGCGCGGGCACATGCCGCCGGTGATGCTGAAGCTGCGCCGCTCCTTCACCTGCTGTCCGCCGCGCTCCACGGTGACCGCACCGGCACCGCTGATGGAGGCGACGTTGAAGGAGTACGCCTTGGGCGAGCCGATGTGCGGCTTGCCGAGCCGGCTGAACAGGATGCGCAGCATCGCGTTGGCGTCGGTGGCGGTGCCGACGGTGGAGCGGGGGTCGGCGCCCATCCGCTGCTGGTCGACGATGATCGCGGTGGTGATGCCGTCGAGGACGTCGACCTCGGGGCGCGCGAGCGTCGGCATGAAGCCCTGTACGAACGCGCTGTACGTCTCGTTGATCAGCCGCTGCGACTCGGCGGCGATCGTGTCGAACACCAGCGAGCTCTTGCCGGAGCCCGACACACCGGTGAACACGGTCAGCCGGCGCTTGGGCAGCTCCACGCTGACGTCCTTGAGGTTGTTCTCCCGGGCGCCGTGCACGCGGATCAGGTCGTGGCTGTCGGCTGTGTGCGGTGCGGTGGCGTCGTCCATGGCGGTCACGGTAGCGGGGCGGGAGCGTCCGGCGCTTCTCTAATCCTGACCACTCCAGGTGCAGAACAAGACCCGCGACACACTCTTGCAAGCGGATGCTTGCAAAAGTTAGCGATGGTGGGGCAAGGTGGAGGCATGGCATCGCTGAACGTCGGCAATCTCGGTGAGTACCTGCGCGAGCAGCGGCGGAACGCACAGCTGTCGCTGCGGCAGCTCGCCGATGCCGCCGGGGTGTCCAATCCCTACCTGAGCCAGATCGAGCGCGGGCTGCGCAGGCCCAGCGCGGAGGTGCTCCAGCAGGTCGCCAAGGCCCTGCGCATCTCCGCCGAGACGCTGTACGTCCGCGCCGGAATCCTCGACGCCGAGCGGGACCTGGATGAAGTGGAGACCAGGGCGGTCATCCTCGCCGATCCCTCGCTCAACGAGCGGCAGAAGCAGGTGCTGCTCCAGATCTACGAGTCCTTCCGGAAAGAAAACGGATTCGGGATCGGCGAGCCCGCCGGCGACGAGGACGGCGCACAGGAAGCGGACACCGACGGCACCACCGTGCCCGGCACCGGCACCGCCGGCGGACACGATGCCGATGCAGGCCCGCGGCGGACGGCCGGATAACCGGACCAGGGCGCCGGCTCCCACCGCGGACCACACCAACCTCAGCCGAACGCGAATCCGGGAGGACCAGATCACCATGGCCATCACCGACGACCTGCGCAAGACCCTCAGCGACCCGACTCCGCTCTACTTCGCCGCCGGCACCGCCGACCTCGCCTTCCAGCAGGCCAAGAAGGTGCCCGCCCTGGTCGAGCAGCTGCGCACCGAGGCACCGGCCCGCATCGAGGCCGTGCGCAACACCGACCCGAAGGCCGTGCAGGAGAAGGCCGCCGCCCGGGCCAAGGAGGCGCAGACGACCCTCCAGACCAAGGTCAACGAGTTCCTCGGCACCCTCGACGTCGACCTGAAGAAGCTCGGCGAGCAGGCCCAGGACCTCGCCCTGCGCGGCGTCGGCGTCGCCGCCGAGTACGCCGTCAAGGCCCGCGAGACCTACGAGAAGGTCGCCGAGCACGGCGAGCAGGCCGTGAAGAGCTGGCGCGGCGAGGCCGCCGAGGAGATCGAGGACTTCGCGATCGCCGTCGAGGGCAGGCCGGAGCCGGCCGAGGCCAAGGACGAGCCGCAGCCGGCCGGGGCCGTGCCCGCCGCGCAGGACAAGCCGGCGGCGAAGAAGGCGCCGGCGCCGCGCAAGACCACCACCGCGAAGAAGACGACGCCGCCGGCCAAGTGACCGGAGGCGGCGGGATCACGCCGAGATGACAGCGGGCCGGGCACCTTGGGGGTGTCCGGCCCGTTGTACGGGTACGGTGGCTGTACGGACGACTCGACTCGGGTGGTGGGCATTGTGCTGACGACGGCAATCGGCGGAGTGATGTGGCTGATCTCCACCGCGATGCTGGCGCTCGCCATCGTGGCCTTCGTGATGGCCGCGATCTTCCGCCAGGACGCCTACCGCGCCGCGGACAAGCAGAACAAGGGTTTCTGGCTGATCATCCTCGGCCTCGCGGTCGCCGTGAACTTCATCCCGGTATCGATGCTGTTCCTGCAGCTCGCGGGTCTGGTCGCCTCGATCGTCTTCTTCGTGGACGTACGGCCGGCACTCCAGCAGGTCTCGGGCGGCAAGGGCTTCCGTCGCCGCAGGGGAAGCAGCAGTGACGGTCCTTACGGACCGTGGAACGGCGGCCGCTAGCCGATTCCGGGCGCGGATACTGACCCAAGGGGCGCGGGGAACTGCGCGACAAGCCACAACGCACCCGCACCCGGCGACGGCGAGGAACCCCTACGGCGAGACCCCGACTACTACGGCGCCCGGTCCAACAGCACCACGGCCACATCGTCGGTCAGCTCCCCACCATTGAGCTCCCGCACCTCACTGACCGCCGCCCGCAACAGCTCCTCCCCCCGCAAACCCTCGGAGAGCTGGCGGCGGATCATCGACACCATCCCGTCCTGGCCCAGCCGCTCGCCGCCCTCGCCGACGCGGCCCTCGATCAGGCCGTCGGTGTAGAGCATCAGGCTCCACTCGGAACCCAGCTCCACCTGCATCCGCGGCCAGCGGGCGCCGGGCAGCAGGCCGAGGGCGGGGCCGTTGTTGTCGTACGGCAGCAGGCGGGCCTGCCGGCCGGGGCGGGCGAGCAGCGGGGCCGGATGGCCGGCCAGGCACAGGCCCGCGCGGCGGCCGTCGGGCGCGATGTCCACCGTGCACAGGGTCGCGAAGATCTCCTCGTCGGCCCGCTCGTGCTCCAGCACCTGCTGGAGGGTGCCGAGCAGCTCGTCGCCGCACAGGCCCGCCAGCGTCAGCGCCCGCCAGGCGATGCGCAGCTCCACGCCGAGCGCGGCCTCGTCCGGGCCGTGGCCGCAGACGTCGCCGATCATGGCGTGCACGGTGCCGTCGGGGGTGCGGACGGCGTCGTAGAAGTCACCGCCGAGCAGCGCGCGGGAGCGGCCGGGGCGGTAGCGGGCGGCGAAGCGCAGCGAGGAGCCGTCCAGCAGGGGCGTGGGCAGCAGCCCACGCTCCAGCCGCCGGTTCTCCTGCGCGCGCAGCCGGCCCTCGGCCAGCCGCCGCTCCGCCGTGTCGGAACGTTTCCGCTCCACCGCGTACCGGATGGCGCGGCTCAGCAGCCGGCCGTCCAGCTCGTCTCGGAAGAGGTAGTCCTGCGCGCCCACGCGCACGGCCTCGGCGCCGCGCTCGGCGTCGCCGGAGGCGGTCAGCGCGAGCACGGCGTGCCGGGGCGCGAGCCGGAGCACGTGCTTGAGCACGGCCAGCTCGTCCTCGGCGTCGCTGCCGCCCGGCGCCGGGAGCGCCAGGTCCAGCAGGATGCAGTGGACGTCGTCGGTGAGCAGCCGCTCGGCCTCGGTGAGGTTCCGGGCGGTACGGACACGGATCGGCTTGCCGGCCGAGTCCAGCAGGTCGGGCACGATCGGCGAACCGGCCGGATCGTCCTCGATCAGCAGCAGGGTGAGAGTGGCGCCGGTGCCGGTGGTCGGCGTGGCGTCGCGGTGGGCCTCTTCCTTGAGGGGGCCGCCTGCGGAGGCGGCCTGCGCCTGACCACTCTCCACGGCCGGGATCGCTCTCTGCCGCGGTACGGGTACGGGCATCGTCCTGGTTTCCTTCCCTCCCCCCGAGGGCACGGCGGCGCCGAGGGTCTCGAAGCCACCGACGGGGACCATAGCGGGTGCTCCCACCCCGACGGAATGGTGTGAGCCGCGTCGCTCACGCGCAGGACGCTGTCATATGCCGCTTTCCGTACGACAGTTGGACAGGGTGCCCCGGCGCGGGGGATGACGAAGCTCACGTCCGGCCCGGGTTTGGGCGGAGGTTGGTGGTGGAGTGGGTCACATGGCGCACATCACGGGGGCCTGTCCGGAGATGACCTGGCTCACGCGTCCGGTCGTACGACCCCGAGGATCGGCATCGCGCCGGCGCCCGCGACCGTCACCGTCCGCCCGGGGCGCGGGGCCTGGATGATCGCGCCGTCGCCGACGTAGATGGCGACATGGCTGGCGTCGTCGAAGTAGATGATGAGGTCGCCGGGGCGCATGTCCTTGATGTCGACGTGCTTGAGCTGCTTCCACTGCTCCTGCGAGGTGCGCGGGATGGGGTGGCCGGCCGACGCCCAGGCTTGGGAGGTCAGGCCGGAGCAGTCGTAGGACTTCGGGCCCTCGGCGCCCCACACATACGGCTTGCCCAGCTGGGCGGCGGCGAACGCGACGGCCTTCTCGCCCTGCGCGGACGCCGTGCCGTGGATCTTCTTGAGGATGCCGGTGTCCAGCCACCTCGTCTGCGCCTTCAGCGCGGCCTGGTTCTCCAGGTCGGCGAGCCGCTCCCGGTCCTTCTTCTCCAGGGCGGACTCCAGCTTCTTCGCGGCGTCGATCTGCTGCTGGATCCTCTTCTTGGCGGTGGCCTTGGCCCTGCGTTCGCCGTCCAGCTTCTGCCACTGCGCGGCGGCGTCGTCGGCGTACGCCTGCAACTGCTTCTGGGTGCCGGTCAGTTCGGTCATCAGCGTCGTCGTCGCCCGCTGGCCCTGGAGCACCAGCCCGGCGCCGTCCAGGACCTGCCCGGGATCGTCGCTGAGCAGGAACTGGGCGGTGGGCGGGATGCCGCCGGTGCGGTACTGGGCGCGGGCGGCGGCGCCCGCCTGGTCCTTGAGCTTCGCGAGCTTCTGCTGTCCTTCGTCGATTTTCTTGGCCAGCGCGACGATCTGGGCGGACTGCTGCTTCGCCTTCTCCTCGGCCGCGTTGTAGGCGTCGGTGGCCACGGCCGCGTCGTGATAGAGCCGGTCGAGCTTCTCGCGGACCTTCTCCAGATCCTTGCTCGGCGGGGGAGTCGGGGACGTGCTCGGAGTGGGCACCGGTGCGGCGAAGGCCGTGCCGGGTGCTGCCAGCACGGTCACTGCACAGACCACGGTCACGGCGGCCGAGAGGATGCTGCGCTTGCCCCAGCCCATCACATAATCTCCCCAAGCTGATTTACCGTCAGTAACTTACGGTGCCGGGGGGATGGTGTCACGTTGCGACACAGAACTACAGGGGTCGGCGACAGAGTGAACTGTTCCCCCGTACCCGCCCCACCATGACCATCTCCCCGCCGGTGTGACGTACGGCGCACGAGGATCGTTCCGTCTCACCGCCCCCGAACGGGTGATGTCAGCTCCGGGGCGCCAACGCTCCCCACGCCACCGTCACTTCACCCTGCCGCCAGCGCACCGGGCCGTCCGTCACCGGCCAGTCGGCCGTCAGGTCCCGTACCGCGCGCAGCCAGCGTTGCCGGGCGCCGTAGGAGGCGTAGGGCGCGGCGGCGGCCCAGGCGCGGTCGAAGTCGCGCAGGAAGGCGTGCACGGGCTCGCCGGGGACGTTCCGGTGGATCAGCGCCTTCGGCAGCCGCTCGGCGAGGTCGGAGGGCCGCTCCAGCGAGCCCAGCCGGGTGGCGAAGGTGACGGTCCGCGGCCCCTCCGGGCCGAGCGCCACCCAGACGTGCCGCCGCCCGATCTCGTCGCACGTGCCCTCGACCAGCAGTCCGCCGCGCGAACCGCCGCCGGCCGGGGCGAGCCGCGCGCACAGCCGCTCCCAGACGGCGGCGACCTCGGCCTCGTCGTACTGGCGCAGCACATTGGCGGCCCGGATGAGCATCGGCCGTCCGGGCACGGGCACCTCGAAGCCGCCGTGCCGGAAGGCCAGCCCCTCGCGCTCGTACGGCCGTGCGGCCGCGACCCGCTCCGGTTCGATCTCGACGCCGATCACCTGCGTGCGGGGCGCGGCGGTGCGCAGCCGGCCGAGCAGTTCCACGGCGGTCCAGGGGGCGGCGCCGTAGCCGAGGTCGACGGCCAGGGGCTCCGCGGCGCGGCGCAGATCGCGGCCGTGCGTGGCGGCTATCCAGCGGTCCATACGGCGGAGCCGGTTGGGGTTGGTGGTCCCGCGCGTCACCGTTCCCACGACGGGGGTCCCCCCGCTCGAGCGCAGCCGAGAGTGGGGGAGGGTCGCTGCGCGGGCTGTCATGCATACGAGGGTAAGCGGGGCGGCGACCACCGACCCCGATGGCAATGATTGGGTAAAGCCGCCTGGCCGGGAAATGGCACGGCCCCGCCGGATGTTGCACCTCCTTGGAGGGCGAGCTCGGTCCTCCGTCCGGCATGCCCGCAGCAAGGAGAGGACCGCCAGGTGAGCCAGTACGTCAGCAGGCTCGGGCGACGCTCCCCGTCGGCCGCGTCACGGCTACGGCTGCACCGCAGGCCCCGCCGCGTCGCCATGCTCTCCGTGCACACCTCCCCGCTCCACCAGCCCGGCACCGGCGACGCCGGCGGCATGAACGTCTACATCGTGGAGCTGGCCCAGCGGCTCGCCGCCCAGGGCATCGAGGTCGAGATCTTCACCCGGGCCACGGCGGGCGGACTGCCGCCCACGGTCGAGCTGGCCCCCGGTGTCCTCGTCCGGCACGTCGACGCCGGCCCCTATGAGGGCCTCGCCAAGGAGGACCTCCCGGCCCAGCTGTGCGCCTTCACGCACGGCGTGATGCAGGCCTGGGCCGGTCACCGCCCCGGCTACTACGACCTCGTCCACTCCCACTACTGGCTCTCCGGCCACGTCGGCTGGCTCGCCGCCCAGCGCTGGGGCGTGCCCCTGGTGCACGCCATGCACACCATGGCCAAGGTCAAGAACGCCAACCTGGCGGACGGCGACACGCCCGAGCCCGCCGCCCGCGTCATCGGCGAGACCCAGATCGTGGCCGCCGCCGACCGGCTCATCGCCAACACGGCGGAGGAGGCCGACGAGCTGGTACGGCACTACGCCGCCGACCCCGCGAAGGTCGCCGTGGTCCACCCGGGCGTGAACCTCGACCGCTTCCGCCCCGCCGACGGCCGCGCCGCGGCCCGGGCCCGGCTCGGCCTCCCGCAGGACGCCCTGATCCCGCTCTTCGCCGGCCGTATACAGCCCCTGAAGGCCCCGGACGTCCTGCTGCGCGCGGTGGCGGTGCTGCTGGACGAGCGCCCGGAGCTCCGCTCCCGCATCCTCGTCCCGGTCGTCGGCGGCCCGAGCGGCAGCGGGCTCGCCAAGCCGGAGGGGCTGCAGAAACTCGCCGCCCGGCTCGGGATCGCCGATGTGGTGCGCTTTCGCCCGCCGGTCGGGCAGGAACAGCTCGCGGACTGGTTCCGGGCCGCGTCCGTGCTGGTCATGCCGTCCTACAGCGAGTCCTTCGGGCTGGTTGCCATCGAGGCGCAGGCGGCCGGCACGCCGGTGCTCGCGGCCTCGGTCGGCGGACTGCCGGTGGCCGTGCGGGACGGCGAGACCGGCTTCCTCGTGCGCGGCCACCGTCCCGCCGACTACGCGCGCGTGCTGTGCCGTTTCGTCGACGAGCCGTCGCTCTCGGCGAGCATGGGAGGGGCCGCCGCCCGGCACGCGCAGTCCTTCGGCTGGGACCGGGCGGCCGCCGAGACCGCGGACGTCTACACGGCCGCGACCCAGTCCCACCGCCGTCGCGTACGCTCCCACCATGGGTGATGGTCAGAAGGCGGCCGGGCAGGTCCTGGAAGGTGTCCTGAAGGACGCCGAACTGGAGTGGGAGAGCCCCGAGCCCGGAAACTACGTGGTCAAGCTCCCCGGCACCCGCAAGCTCTCCACGACGGTCTCCTTCCTCGTGGGCCGCCACTCCCTCTCCCTGAACGCCTTCGTCGTCCGCCACCCCGACGAGAACGAGGCGGGCGTCCACCGCTGGCTCCTGGAGCGCAATCTCAAGCTGTACGGCGTGAGTTACGCCGTCGACCGCCTCGGCGACATCTACGTCACCGCACGCCTGCCCCTCGCCTCCGTCACCCCCGACGAGATCGACCGCCTCCTGGGCCAGATCCTGGAAGCGGCCGACGGCGCCTTCAACACCCTCCTGGAGCTGGGCTTCGCCTCCTCCATCCGCAAGGAGTACGCCTGGCGGGTGTCCCGGGGCGAGTCCACGCGCAACCTGGATGCGTTCAGGCACCTGATCGAGCGCCCGGCGGACTGACTTCCGTACGGCCTCATCCCTCCCTGGCGCAACGGGACCTGTGACTCAGGCGCGGCACAGGCCGTCGTAGCCGACGAAGGTGAACATGCGCTCACCGGGGGGCAGTTTGCCGGGCACCCCGGTGAACCGGTGGGCGCCGACGGCCTGGACGAGACCGGGTTCGGACACCCACAGCCGCTCGAACCCGCGCTCCTCCAGCCAGGCGCACACCTGCGGGACGAGGTCGGGAGCCTTGCGGTTGCGGGTCCACACCACCGTGCCGCCCGTCCGGCAGAGGCGCGGGGCATGGTCGAGGGTGCGTTCCACGTCGGCGTCCGTGATGTTGCCGAGGACACCGCAGAACAGCACCAGCTCGGCGGGCGCCACGTCCAGGTAGTGGTCGGTCGACGCGGCATCGCCCACGACGACCTCGACCCCCGGGAGCCCGGCGGACTCGGCCGCGCGCCGGGCCGCCGCGACGTTCCGCTCGTCCAGTTCCACCAACCGCGCCCGCACGTCGTGGCGCCGCGGGTGCCCGGTGAGCGCGCCGATCAGGTCGCGTCCCTGCCCGGCGCAGACGCTCACCGCGGTGAGCGGGCCCGCGGGCGCGTGGTCGAGGGCGTCACGGATACGGTCCTGGACGGTCGCCAGCCGCTGAACGAAGGGGGAGTCAGCTCTGTCGTACGTGTCGTGCCACGCATGCCAGTCCATACGCGGAGCGTACGGCGGTCAACCCCGCGCCGTCCGGGAAAACCTTCCCGGCGGCACTCCCACCAACCTCCGGAAATGGCGCGTCAGATGGGACTGGTCGAAGAACCCCGTCGCCGAGGCCACCTCGCCCGGCGAGCGGCCGTCGAGGAGGAGGCGGCGGGCGCGGTCGATGCGGCGGGAGTTGAGGTACTGGTGCGGTGCGATGCCGTAGGCAGTGCTGAACGCCCTTACCAGGTGGGCGGGATGGGCGTGCAGCAGCCGCGCGGCCTCCTCCAGTGAGACGCCGTCGACCACGCGGGCGTCGAGCAGCTCCCGCAGCGAACGGGCGAGCACGGGATCCGGGCGGTGCGCCGAGCCGGCCGTTCGCCGCAGATGCTCCCGCAGCCGCTCCCCGACGAGGCTGAGTCTGCTCTCCGCCTCCAGCTCGTCGCCGGGCCGGGCGAGGGCGGAGTGCAACTGACCGACGCGCCGCCGCAGCACCGGATCCCGCAGATCGGGCGTGTCGACGGCGCGCCCGATGAGATCCTCGCCGAGCCGGCTGCTGTCGAGGTAGACGACCCGCTTGCGGAAGCCGTGCGGGGTGGCCGGGGAGCCGTTGTGCGGGACGTGCGGCGGAAGCAGCGTGACGGTGTCGTGCGGGGTGCCGTGCTCGTGCCGGTCGAGGTCGTACCGTACGGCCCCGTCGTCCACGATGAGCAGCGTCCAGGCGTCGTGGACGTGCATCGGGTAGGCGTACTCGGTGAAGTGGGCGTGGAAGACCTCGGTGACGCCCGGCACGCGGGGGCGCCACGCGCTGACTTCCTGCCGGGCGGCCATGCAAAGAACGTACAAGACGGCGCCGCAGGGCGGTCGGCAGTCTCATTCCATGAGCGCTGAAACCATCCGTTTCGACACGAAGATCGCCGTGCTGCTGCGCGAGGACCTGGAGCCCTGGCAGCGGCTCAACGTCACCGCGTTCCTGGTCAGCGGCCTGGGCGCGACGGTCCCCGAGGTGATCGGCGAGCCGTACGAGGACGCGGACGGGGTGGCGTACCTGCCCATGTTCCGCCAGCCGGTGCTGGTCTTCGAGGGCTCGAAGGAGACCCTGAAGGCGGCCCACGGCAGGGCGCTGAGCCGCGCCCTGCCCCGTGCCGTCTTCACCTCGGACCTGTTCGCCACGGGCAACGACCGCGACAACCGCGCGGCGGTGCGGGCCGTACCGACGGCGGAGCTGGACCTGGTGGGGCTGGCGGTGTACGGCCCGCGGGCCGGAGTGGACAAGGTCCTCAAGGGCGCACGGATGCACCCCTGAGGCTCCCGGTCGCCGTCCGGTCGCGGTCCGGTCGCGGTTCAGTCGAACATGCCGGGCTGGTAGTCGCCGGCGGGCTGCCGGACGATGACGTTGACTCGGTTGTAGGCGTTGATCAGGGCGATCAGCGCGACGAGCGCGGCGAGCTGCTCCTCGTCGTAGTGCTTGGCGGCGTTCGCCCAGACCTCGTCCGGGACGCCGCCGGCCGCGTCGGCGATACGGGTGCCCTGCTCCGTCAGCTCCAGCGCGGCCCGCTCGGCCTCGCTGAACACCTTGGCCTCCCGCCAGGCCGCGACCAGGTTCAGCCGCTGTGCCGTCCCGCCGGCGGCGGTCGCGTCCTTGGTGTGCATGTCGAGGCACATCCCGCAGCCGTTGATCTGGCTGGCCCGGATCTTCACCAGCTCCTGCGTCGCGGCCGGCAGGGTGGAGTCGGTGACCACCTTCCCCGCCGAGTTGATGTACTTGAAGAACTTGCCGGTGACAGGGCTGGTGAAGATGTTCAGGCGAGCGTCCATGATGTCCTCCCGTGTGGTCTTCGTCGGCTACACCTCCCTGACGGATCCCTCCGGGGAGATGTGACCGGGTTGAGTGTGACCTGCGTCACCGACCGGTCGGGGTGGGCTCGCCCGGGGGCGCGGATTCGTCCGTGAACGGAATCTGCACAGGGCGTACGCATCCGCGGGCCGGGCGGGTTCCGTTGGTGTGGAGTTGTCCTGCTCGGCGCGGCGGTGGCAAGAGCTGTGGTGTGCCTGTGCGGCGCGGCATGTGGAGGAACTGGCCCCAACGCGTGACCACGCCCGCACGGATGCGTCATCCGGGGTGCTCAACTGACCCGGTGCGAGCGCCGGTTGACTGGCTGCCCGGCACGCTCCGTGGTTTGATCGCTCGCACCGCCGGATCGCGCCAGGTGTCCTGAAAGGGACGGCGCACGCCTGCGGTCGCGGCCCGATCGTCTGTCCCCTGCGGGCCGCTTCCCCCCTTGGACCATGTGGACCATCCATGCGAAGGGCAGTTTCATCATGAACGCCGCTCACCAGATCCAGACCGTCGAGATCTCCGACGCCGAGCTCGACACCGTCTCCGGTGGCCTGGCCCCCGAGGCCAGCCTCACCGCCGACTCCACGACCCTGAACAGCGCCGCCGCACTGTCCCAGCTCGGTGCCGTCCAGGGTGAGGCGCTGGGCGCCCTCAGCCAGCCCCACCAGATCGGCGTCAGCCTCACCGTCTGAGAGTTCTGATCGCTTCGATCACTGCACCGGGCCCCCTGCCGACGGAGAACTTCCCGGCAGAGGGCCCGGTCGTGCGCGGGACGTGCTTGCCGGACGCCCCCGCTTGGGGATGCTGCGGCGCTACGGCGGGATGTGCGTGGGGTGCCGAGGCTGGCGCCGGCTCGATCCCGGCACCGGCCCGTGCCGGGTCTGCGGCCGGGAACTGTCGCTGAGGGGCGGCGCCTGCCACCTGTGCTTCAAGCAGGTCCACCTCAGGCGGCGCTGACCTCCGGCTCGGCGTCGCCCGTCCTCGGGGCCGCCACCGCCGGGCTCTCCTTCGGCAGCCCCCGCATGAGCAGCCCGTACCCCAGCCCGGCGACCGTCCCCACCGCCGCGCACATGCCCCACAGCCACTGCGCCCCCAGCCGGTCGATGACCGCACCGGACATCAGCGGGGCGACCAGCGCGGCGACGGACCAGGACAGCGTGTAGACACCCTGGTAACGGCCGCGCCCGTGCACCGGGGACAGCCGTACGACCAGTCCGGTCTGGGTCGGCGCGTTGACGATCTCGGCGAGGGTCCAGACGCACACGGTGACCATGAAGACGCCGACCGAGCCGGCGAAGGCGGTGAGCCCGAAGCCGTAACCGGCGAGCAGCGAGGAGACGACCAGCAGGGTGCGCGGATCGCGGTGCTCGATGAACCGGGTGACCGGGATCTGCAGGGCGACGATCAGGATGCCGTTGACGGCGATGGCGACGCCGTAGTCGGCGGGCGAGAACCCGGCCCGTCCCATGGCCACCGGCAGTCCCACGGACCCCTGCTGGAAGACCAGGGCGACCAGGAAGGACAGCCCGACGACGGCCATGTACCGCCCGTCCCGCAGCACGGTTCCGAGGCTGACGGCGCCGTCCTGCTCCTTCACGTGTGCCGTCGGCCGGGACTCGGGCACCTTCAGGAAGACGACGAGCGCGCAGGCCAGGGTCATCCCGGCCTCGATGAGGAAGCCGGCGAGATAGCTGAACTCGGCGATGAACCCGGCGGCCATGGAGGAGACGGCGAACCCGAGGTTGATGGCCCAGTAGTTGAGGGAGAAGGCCCGCACCCGGTCCTCGGGCCGGACGATGTCGGCCATCATCGCCTGTACGGCGGGCCGGGAGGCGTTGGAGGCCATGCCGACGAGGAAGGCGACGGCGGCGATGGTGACGGGGTCTGTCATGAAGCCGAGCAGGGCGACGGAGGCGGCGGTGGCCGACTGGGCGATGAGGAGGGTCGGCCGCCTGCCGAGCCGGTCGGCCATGACCCCGCCCCCCAGTGAGGAGACGACCCCGCCCAGCCCGTGCAGCGAGGCGACGAGACCGGCGTAGGAGGCGGAGTAGCCGCGGTCGAGGGTGAGATAGAGGGCCATGAAGGTGGCCACGAAGGCGCCGAGCCGGTTGACGAGGGTGCTGGTCCACAGCCACCAGAACTCCCGGGGGAGCCCGGAGACGGTCTCCCGGGCGGCACGTCGGAAACGGGCGGCGGACATGACAAGACCCCCCACGGATCGAAGGACGCCCCGGTGGGGGCGCGGCAAGCGGTACTGGGCGCAGCGGTAAGCGGCTCAAGCGGTACGCACAACTTACATACCGGGCCTGCCGTGGGCCACCCGATTAACAGACGCCGTCAGCAGTCCACCCACTGACCGGGCCGGGCATGTGCACGAATCCGTGGATTACGCTCTGTCCCATGGCCGACGCACCGTACAAGCTGATCCTCCTCCGCCACGGCGAGAGCGAGTGGAACGCGAAGAACCTGTTCACCGGCTGGGTGGACGTCAACCTCAACGAGAAGGGCGAGAAGGAGGCAGTCCGCGGTGGCGAGCTCCTGAAGGAAGCCGACCTCCTGCCCGACGTGGTCCACACGTCCCTCCAGAAGCGCGCGATCCGCACGGCCCAGCTGGCCCTCGAGGCCGCGGACCGCCACTGGATCCCGGTCCACCGCAGCTGGCGCCTGAACGAGCGCCACTACGGCGCCCTCCAGGGCAAGGACAAGGCGGCCACGCTGGCCGAGTTCGGCGAGGAGCAGTTCATGCTCTGGCGCCGCTCCTACGACACCCCGCCGCCGCCGCTCGCGGACGACTCGGAGTTCTCCCAGTTCGACGACCCGCGCTACGCCACGCTCCCGCCGGAGCTGCGCCCGAAGACGGAGTGCCTGAAGGACGTCGTCCACCGGATGCTTCCGTACTGGTTCGACGACATCGTCCCCGACCTCCTGACCGGCCGCACGGTCCTGGTCGCGGCCCACGGCAACTCGCTGCGCGCCCTGGTCAAGCACCTGGACGGCATCTCCGACGCCGACATCGCGGGCCTGAACATCCCGACGGGCATCCCCCTCGTCTACGAACTCGACCCCGACTTCAAGCCGCTCACCCCCGGCGGCAGGTACCTCGACCCGGAGGCGGCCGCGGCGGCGATCGAGGCGGTCAAGAATCAGGGCAAGAAGAAGTAACCCTGACTGAATAAGCCCCTTACCTGCGGGTTCTCCGCTGGTAGGGGGCTTGTTGCTGTGCTGGGGCCGTCTCTGGGCCGTATGTTGCCACGGGCCGCGCAAACTCACTCTGAAGTTGGAGACGGCCGCGGCGGGCTGATCTGGAGACCTAGCTCGGCGTGGACCTTGGCTTGCGGCCTCACGTGAGCTCGATGGGCCAGATCCTCGAAGTAGATCATCGCCTTCGTCGTCAGCTCGCGCTCCCGGTAGATGTAGGGCGCCAGTACGCTCCACATGTTCACGATGTTCGGCCCGTAAGAACCAATGATCAACCGCTCGTCCACGACGCCGTGAGCAACCAGTTTGCCTACGTCGTCGTAGAAGAGACCGACGCACCGAACGTGCCGCAAGGGTTCTTCTGGTAAGCGCCGGTACCCGAACTCTGGCGAGTGCTCCCGTGCCAGTTCCAAGCTGATGTACTCGATGGCGCGGGAGAAGTGAGGTTGCCTCGTCTCACGGAAGAGCTCCACCACCACGGGCAGCAGGTTGGAGTTGTGCGCAAGCTGAAGCTGTCGCGCAGACACCACCGAGGACGCCACGAGCGACACCACGGATATGACTAATGCCAGCACAGTCGATGCCACAGAGAGGCTCATGGCCGGAGGCTAACCTCAGGTTTATGATCATCTAAATGCTTTTGCTGCAGAAAGATCGATGTGGGAGCTTTCTGTGTCCGCTCTCGACTGGACGGCATCAGGTGCACGTACACACGGAGTGTCAGGCCAGGGTCAGAGTGGCCCACGTACTCGGGGCCTACATCTACCCCTACCCCGTCTGGCACTGACGCGTCCGATCAGGCAGCGAGCGGCAGGGAACAGCGGAGAACCTCAGTGAGCCTCGCGGGAAAGCGCAGGTCAGCGTCCCCCCATGTCAGCCCACATCCGCATGCGCGATCTTCCGAACCAGCTACGCGGGTTCGATTCCCGTCGCCCGCTCTGCATGCCTTCAAGGCTTGCGGCAGCGCACTCAGCGCTTGAAGGAGCCCTTGGTCTGTTCTTTCGCGCCCCGCATCTTGCCCCGTGATTCGAGAGCGGCGCCTTTCGCCGCGAGGGCTTCTTTGTGCACCGCGTGGGCCGCCTTCCGTACGGTCTTTCCGACGATCTGTTCGGCTTTTGCCTTGGCCCGTTCTCCGGCGCTCATCTCGGTACCTCCGTGTGGTCTCACTGGTCGTGTGCCCCTTGAGGCAAGAGGTGAAGCCACCTTGTGGGACGTATTGGTACGGGACGGCCGAGGTCCCACGGGCCCGGCGGGGAGACCCCCGTTGATTTGGGGTTCCAGATCCGCTCCCACCTGAATGATCGCCTCGACGCCTTCGCGGCGGCGACGCGCATCGCCATGGGCGGCCTGCTCCGAGTAAGTGGACCGGAACGATGACAGTGGCAGCTCAGGCGCGCTCGTCTGCCGGAGGCGACTGCGCGCTCTGCCGAGCGAGGCCGGCTAGCCCTCCCGCATCCACGGCCGCAGCTTCTCCGGGTTGCGGACCGCCCAGATCCGGGCGACGCGCCCGTCGGAGACGTCGAACGAGGCCACGGTCATGACGACGCCGGCACGCTGGGCCACCAGGCCCGGCACACCGTTGACCGACCGCTCCAGGAGTTCGAGCCCCGGAGCCCTATCGGCAATGGCGACCATGTACTGGGCGATGCGCGCACTGCCCTCGACCGGGCGCAGGACGGTGCCGACCATGCCGCCGCCGTCGGCGGTCATCACGGCGGCCGGGTTGAGGAGACCGACGAGGGCTGCGATGTCCTTGGTCTCCCATGCCTCTTTGACCTGCCTCACCACGTCGGCCTGGCCGGTCGCCGTCATCGGAGCGCGGCCCACGCTCACCCGCTGCCGGGCGGAGGCCGCCAGCTGCTTGCAGGCCGCAGGGGTCCGGCCGAGAACGTCGGCGATCTCGGCAAACGGGTACCGGAAGACGTCGTGCAGGACGAACGCCACCCGCTCGGCGGGCGTCATCGACTCCAGGACGACGAGGAAGGCCATGGCCACCGACTCGTCCAGGACGATCTGGTCGGCGGGGTCTGCACGGCCGGTGGGGTCGGCGCCGTCCGCGTGGTCCCACTCGGTGCGGTCGGGCAGCGGCTCGGGCAGCCACGCGCCGACATAGCGTTCACGGCGGGCCCGCGCCGAGCCAAGCAGGTCCAGGCAGATGCGGCTGGTCACCGTCGTCAGCCAGGCGCCGGGGGACAGGATCTCCTCCTGTCGGCCTCGTGGCAGCGCGTACCAGCGTGCGTAGGCATCCTGTACGGCGTCCTCGGCCTCGGTCACCGAACCGAGCAACCGGTAAGCGACATTGAGCAGTTGGCGTCGCTCGCCGGCTATCTCATCTGTGCTGCTCCCGACAGTCCCCATGTTCCGGCCGCCCCCCGCCTTACCTTTCGCCGACCCGCGTCGTCGGGCTGGTGAGACCTTATCGATCTACTGCCCGAGGGCGGAAAAGGGGACTGTGACATGGCCACTCAGGTGACGGCGACCGCACGGCGCAGCACCTCGTTCCTGCAGATCGCGATCGCCCTGCAGACCCTGACCATCTTCCTTCAGGCGGTCTCCGCCGGACTGCTGCTGACCTCGTCCTACGGACAGACGCTGCACAGTGTCGGAGCCCGTGTGATGTACGGGGCGTCGATGCTGTATGTGCTCGCAGCGGTGCTGGCGTGGAAGCCGGGCGGCGGCTCGCTGCGGCCTGTCTGGCACGCGTCCGGTTTCCTCGTACTCGCCTCGGTCCAGGTCTTGCTCGGCATCGCGCACGTCCCGTCGGTCCATCTCCCCCTGGGTGTCCTCATGTTCGGTCTGAGTGTGCTGGCACTGGCCCGGCGCTGAGGCCCGATACAGGGCCCGCCGGGATCAACAAGGCCGCTTCCTGCGAACCATCTGGCGAGGGCCAAGGTCATCCCGGCTGACAGCTTGGACGTGCCGTGGTGGCGAGCCCCGTTCACGGTCGTTCAACACAGCGCGGGGCCGGCACGGAGTGCGATCAGGTCTGCTGCCTCACCTCTGCCTGCGCTCCTGCGTCGCGGAGTGCCGCGGCCGCGATCTCGGCGGTCTCCTTCGGAATGCCGTCGAGGATCACGACCGGGGCTTGATCCACCAGGACCTTGCTGCGCCACAGGCTCAGCCCGGCCAGTCGGCGTACGACCTGGGCGACGCCGAGTGGACTGGCGCCCGGGTCGATGAGCAGCACGTCGTTCGGTACGTCGTCGCAGCTCAATGTGAAGTACTTGGCCGCCATTCCTGCGCCCCCCCGTTTCGGGCGATTATCGGCCCAGGCGGGCGCGGATCTTCGCGCAGGGCGCTGTGAGGGGCCGGTGATGGAGGCGTGTTCCCCGTGCGCTACCGTGGCTCGCTTTTGTCGCGAACCTAGGGGGGTTTGATGCGGCGAACCACAGCAGCGGCGAGTGTCGTCACCGTGCTCGTCCCGCTTCTCCTGGCCGGTGCTTCAACCGCGTCGGCCACCGGCAACGGATCACTCACCGTCACGACGTTGGACCGGAGTGGCAAGCCGGTTCACGCCCAAGTGGCGGTCTACAACACCAAGTCGAACGACTTCCGCTTCATCGACAGCAACAAGGCGACGTCACTGCCCAACGGCAGCTACGAGCTCGTCACGTCCATCGCGGACGCCGGTGACGGACGCGCCACCGTCGGCGGTCACAGTGTGACGGTCTCCGGGTCCACCAAGACCACGTTCGACGCCCGGCAGGGCCGCGCGGTCAACGTCTCACTCAGCCCGAACCCGGGCAGCGGATACGATCACACGGTCAGCGCGTACGTCTGCACCTCCGACAACGGACCCGCCACCATGGGCACATCGGCGGCGGCGGGTGACCTGTATGTGATCCCGACGAGCAGCAAGGCGTACGAACTGGCCTACGGCACCACGTACCAGCCGCGGTCGGCGACCGGCGGGGACTTCTGGCTGGCGTCCGCCAGGCACGGGGGCGGCGTGCCGTCCGGGGTCTCCGCGACGCTGAAGCAGTCCGCGCTGACCGCCCTCAAGGTGTCCGCCCGTTCGGGCCCCGACAGCGGACAGGCGTTCTTCTCGTTCAACTACTCGTCGTCGAGCGGCGACTCCTGCTCGTGGGGTCCGAACTCGCTCCAGTTCCAGCGTGACCTGCCCAACTCCTTCACCGCCCACCTCCCGGCCGGCCAGTGGCAGGTGGGCCAGCAGGCCAACGACTTCATCTTCGACGGGTTCCACAGCTACGCGACAGGCAAGACGACCTCGCTGACCCTCGGCCACGCCGTATGGGGACCCGGCGGGCGGCTGCCCAACACCTGGTACCACCAGCTGTACTTCGGGTCCATCAACCCGTTCGCCGACCCGACCCTTCCGGACGGCGGGACGCTGGCCAGCGGCTCGGTGAAGCTGACCCACGCGGGCACGACGCTCTACTCGCACACCTACACCCCGTCGGACGAGATCGACGCGCATCCGAAGATCCCCGGTGCCGGCTGGTACACGCTCACCGAAACCGGCCGGCGCAGCCTGCCGTCCGGTTCGCTGTCGACCACCTCCAGCCTCAGCCTGCACTTCTACGCGGACCCCAGCAAGAACCAGCAGATCCGGGACTACATCACCCGGTTCTGGCCCGATGCGCTGAACTCCAGGAACCAGGCGGCCCCCGGGTCGACCAAGACCGTCGTCCTGGGCATGCAGCGCAACGGCACGGACGACAGCACGGTGCAGCAGCTGTCGGACAGCGTGCAGTCGGTCAAGGCCTGGTACACCACCGACGACGGCGCCACCTGGCACGCCACCGCCGCGAAGCTCTCCGGCGGCAAGTGGACCATCGCCGTCCACAACCCGGCCTCCGGCCGCGTCGGCCTGCGCTCGACGGTCACCGACACCCACGGCGACAGCTCGACGACCACGGTGTACAACGCGTACGCCGTGAGCTGAGGCCACCGGACCCGCCGTCGAGACGGCCACCGGATCGCCGTGGAGACGGCCATCGGACCCGCCGTCGAGACGGCCATCAGATCTGCCGCAGGGACACCGGCGGCCTGCCCGTGGGATCTCCCCGGTCGGGCCGTCGGGCGGGTGCCGTTCGCGATCCGCTCGGCATCGCGGCCCGGACGACGAAACGCCACGTTAGTTCCTCCAGGCTGGGAACTCGGGGCGTGGAGCAGTTGGTCCGGGGACGTCGGACGGGATACTGGTGGATCATGTCTGCTGACGGTGCGCCGCGCGACGGGGGTGATGACCATGCTGCCCGGGCAGCCCGGGGAGCCGACCGGTGGCGGGGTGCCGCCGGAGGGTCAGGCGCGGCTGCGGGTCAGTGAGACGCTGGCCGCCGCGGCGAGGGGCGCCGACGCCCCGCAGGCGGTTCCGGGCGCGCTGTGCCAGGCCTGCGTAAGGCTGCTGCCCGTCACCGGTTCCTCGGTGTCGATCTCCGGCGGGAAGGGCGTACGCGTCACCTGGTGCGCCAGCGACCGGGTCGCCGCGCGGCTCGCCGAGCTGCAGTACACCGTGGGGGACGGGCCCTGCCAGACCGCTCTCGACCAGGGCGCGCCCGTCGTCGCCGCCGACCTCGTCGACGGCCCCGACGCCCGCCGCTGGCCGATCTTCGCGCACGAGGCCGTGGCCCTCGGTGTCCGCGCAGTCTTCTCGTTGCCGCTCGGCGTCAGCGGCGCCGCGATCGGCACCCTCGACCTGTACAGCGACAGCGCCGGAGGGCTCACCGAACAGGACATGCGGACCGCGCTGTGGGTGCGCGACGCCGTCACCTTCGCGCTGATGAGCCTCCAGGCGGCCGGGCGCGACAGCACCGAGGAGGACACGGAGGACGAGGTAGCGTCCTGGGTGGCGGCCTCCGAGGCCGACCACACCGAGGTCTACCAGGCGGTCGGCATGGTGATGGTGCAGCTGGACCTGGACCCCGAGCAGGCCCTGGACCGGTTGCGGGCGCGCGCGTACGCCGAGGACCGTACGGTCAGTCAGCTGGCCCGCGACGTCCTGGCCCGCAAGCTCCGCTTCCGCAAGGAGCCGGAGGCGGACTACGCCGGCGAGGACGGGCGCGACCGCGGGGACGAGGGAAGGGACGGTGCACGGTGATGGGCCGTGAACAGCAGCTCGCCGAGGCGCTCGTCGGGCTGGCCGACTCCCTGGCCGACGACATCGACCCGGTGGTGCTGGTCGACCGCCTGGCACGCAACTGCGTCGACATCACCGGAGCCGACGCGGTCGGCATCATGGTCGTCTCCGGCCGCGGTGATCTGCGCACCCTGGCGGTCACCGAGGAGGACGCGGGCGCGCTGGAGTTCTTCCAGCTCCAGGCCGACGAGGGCCCCTGCCTGGAGAGCTTCCGCGAGGACCGCCGTATCGACGTCCCGGACGTGGAGCACAGCGACGACCGCTGGCCGCAGGTCGCCCCCTTCGCCGTACGGCGCGGGTACTACTCCCTGCACGCGCTGCCCCTGCGCGTGCACCGGCAGACGGTCGGCGCCGTCAACCTCCTGCTGCGCCGGCCGGGCGGGCTGCCCGTGCTGGACCTGGAGCTGGCCCAGGCGCTCGCCGACGTCACGGCCGTCGCACTGGTCAACTGGCGCCCGGAGCGGCTGCGCCCGAGCGACGTCAGCAACCGGGTACAGGCCGCCCTCGCCGCCAAGGCAGCCGTCGACATGGCCACCGGAATGCTCGCCGAGACCGGTGAACTCTCCCTGGCCGAGGCCGGCGCGGCCCTGCGCGGCTACGCCGACGGCCACCGCCACCGTCTGGTGGACACCGCGCACGCCCTGGTCCGGCGGGCCCTGTCCCCGGCCGCCGTCCTCGCCGCCGTGGCGGGCTGACGCCCCTCGTGCGGCTTACGCTGGGAGGGGGGCCGAGCCGCGGGACCCGGGCGATCCTGTGGCGTGCAGGCAGGGGCCCGAGATGCAGTACTTCTCCTGCCGGACCGTGGCGGAACTGGCCCTGCCCGGACTGGCGACCGGCCGGCTGACCGTCCTCGCGCTGTTCGGCGACGCCGACTCCGGTGCCGACCTGGACACCGCGCTGCGCGCCCCCGGTCCCACCCAGCTGGTCCTCGACCTGAGCGGACTGCGCCGTCTGTCACCGGCCGCCGCGCGGACCCTGTACCGGTTCGCCGAGGGCGCCGCCGAGCACGGCCGCATGCTCTTCCTCGCCGCCTGCCCCGCCGAGGCCGCCGCCGCTCTGGCCCGGGCGAAGCCGCCCGGCGGCAGCGGGTGCGGGCTGTATCCGACGGTGTCCGACGCCCTGAGCGTCTTCCTCACGTCGGCCGCCACGCCGGACGGCCCTCAGCTGCGCCAGTACGCGGTGGAACTGCGGCATGAACTGCTCGCGCACGCCCTGGTCACCCGCGCGCACGGCATCCTCATGGAGCGGTACGGCCTGCGGAACGCCCGCAGCGCCGCCGCTCTGCTCCGTGCCGTCGGCCGCGAGCACGGGCTCGGCACCGTACGGCTCGCGGCGGCCCTCGCCCAGGCACCGACCCCGCGCGCCGGCGAGTCCTGTTTCCCCGGGCGGGTCAGGGTTCCGGCGCCCGCCGTCGGCTTCGTCGGCGGGACGGGGGACCGGCCACCGTCGCTGCCGGTGTTCCTCGACGCGCTCCGGGACGCCGTCTGCGCGATCACCCGCACGGGCATGGCCGACGTCCAGCTCATCGACGCCAGCGACAACACGCTGTGGCTGGAGTCCCACTGCGGTCTGCCCACCGAGTTCGTGAACTTCTTCGCCGTGATCGACGACACCACCACCGCGTGCGGGCACGCCGCGCGCAAACGCGAACGGGTCGTGATCGAGGACGTCGCCACCGCGCCGGACTTCGACGAGACCTCCCGGGCCGTGCTGCTCGCCGCCCACAGCCGCTCGCTGCAGTGCACCCCGATCCCGGGCCCGGCCGGGCGGCCGCAGGGCATGGTCTCCACCCACCACGATCGGCCCGGACACGCCTACACCGGGGCCGAACTCGGTGCGCTGGACCGGGTCGCCCGGGAGGCGGGGGCGTGGCTGGACTGGTACCGGACGACCACCATCCGGGCCGCCCTGGAGGACCTGCACCGGCGGGCGCAGGCGGTTCAGTGAGGCCCAGCGAGCCCGGTGAGGCTCATGGGGAAGGGCCGGTGTGAATCGGGTTCACACCGGCCCTACGACGTCGCCGTGCCGCCCGTCAGCCGCACTGGCAGGGGCCGCCCGACTGGCACCCGCAACCGCAGCCCGAGCCACAGCCGCACGCGCCGATCAGTGGAAGGCTCCTGGTCTCGGCGGGCTGGTCGGTCTCGCGCTCCTGCGTGGGGTCGGGCGTGATGCTGGGGGATTCGGCCATGGGTCCCTCCTAGACGCTGGGGCAAGGGTGCCCTCGCCTATTGCATGCCCGCTCCCCTGGGCGCATCAACGGCGCACAGAGGCGCCCCACACCCCCGACCACCTCCGGCAAGCGCCCTGGCCCTCGCTCGTCTGGCGTCGGCAAGCGCCTCGGCCTTCGCCCGGCAGGCGTCGGGGAGTGCCGGGGCCTTCGCCCGGCAGGCGCCATCGAGTGCCCGGCCGCCACCCGGCTGGCGCCGTCGAGTGACCCGGTCCTCGCCCGGCTAGCGCCGTCGAGTGGCCCGGCCCTGCAAGGGCCGACGAGTGCCCCGGCCCCCTGGCCGGGCAGGCGCCGACGAGCGACCCGCCCCCGCACGGCACCGGCGCCGGAGCAGCACCCGGAAGACCCGGAAGACAAGGCCCCGCGAATCTCCTCGCCCCGGGCCGCAGCCCCGCGAGCCCCACCCGGTCCGAATCCCGCGGAGTCGCCGCCCCAGACCGAGGTCTCGCGAGCCCCCGCCCCAGACCGAAACCCCGCAAGCCCCCGCCCCGGGCCGAAGCCCAGCGAAGCCCCCGTCCACGCCGCGCCGAAGCCCCGCCCGGCCCAGGGCGAAGCACCGTCGAGTGACCCGACCCCGCGCGCCCCAGGCAGCAAAGCCCGTCCACCCCGAGCCGAATCCCCGCCCGCCCCCGGAGGGGTTACGCGCCCTCGACCCCCGTCACCGGCTGGATGTCCGGCTGGAGCTCGTCCGCGTGCTCGCCCGTGACCAGGTAGACGACGCGCTTGGCGACGGCCACGGCGTGGTCGGCGTAGCGCTCGTAGTAGCGGCCGAGGAGGGTGACGTCCACCGCCGTCTCGATGCCGTGCTTCCAGCGCTCGTCGATCAGGTGCTGGAACAGCGTGCGGTGCAGCAGGTCCATCTCGTCGTCGTCCTGCTCCAGCTGCAGTGCCAGGTCGACGTCCTTGGTGATGATCACCTCGGCCGCCTTCGCCATCAGCCGCTGCGCGAGCTGGCCCATCTCCAGGATCGTGGCGTGCAGGTCGCGCGGCACCGCGCGCTCGGGGAAGCGCAGCCGGGCCAGCTTCGCCACGTGCTGGGCGAGGTCGCCGGACCGCTCCAGGTCGGCGGACATGCGCAGCGAGGTGACGACGATCCGCAGGTCGGTCGCCACCGGCTGCTGCCGGGCGAGCAGGGCTATGGCCCGGGCCTCCAGGTCGTGCTGGAGCTCGTCGACCTTCTGGTCGGCCTCGATCACGCTCTCGGCCAGCTTCAGGTCGGCGTCCAGCATGGCGGTCGTGGCGCGCCCGATCGCCGACCCGACCAGCCGGGCCATCTCCACCAGACCGTCGCCGATCGAGTCAAGTTCCTCGTGGTACGCGTCCCGCATCAGGGTTCCCTCTCATAGGTGTGCTTGGTCCCCACGCTCCCACGTTCTGACCCGCACGCGTCCGTTTCCGCCACCCCAAATGAACCAATCCTGGCACCGAGGTGAACTCTGGGCGACGAGTGTCCGAGGTCCCACCTCGACGGCTGTGGTCTTGTCGTAGGGCCTGCTTAACCTGGATGCATGGACGTGAACGCGGCGGTCGCCGCAGCGGCAGCGATCGCCGGAGTGCTCACCGGCGTCATCGCCATGCTGGCGTTCCGTTGGAGCGAACGCGACCAGAAGCGACCGACCAGGACTTCTTTGCACACCGATCCCGTACTCCCGCCCGGCGTGGACACCGTGCTGTCCGTGCTCCGCTCCTCGGCCGTCGTCCTCGACGAGGCCGACACAGTGGTCAAGGCCAGCTCCGCCGCCTACGCCCTCGGGCTGGTCCGCGGCGGCAAGCTCGCCGTGGAACCCATGCTCCAGATGGCCAGGGACACCAGACGCGACGGCGAGATACGACAGGTCGAGCTGGACCTGCCCCGGCGCGGCACCGGACGCGGCGAGGCCCTCGCCGTCTCCGCGCGCGTGGCCCCGCTCGGCTCCCGCCTGGTCCTGCTGCTGGTCGAGGACCTGACCGAGGCCCGGAGGATCGAGGCCGTACGACGCGACTTCGTGGCCAATGTGAGCCATGAGCTGAAGACGCCCGTCGGCGCGCTCTCCCTCCTGTCGGAGGCGGTCATGGACGCCTCCGACGACCCCGAGGCCGTACAGCGTTTCGCGGGCCGTATGCAGATCGAGGCGACCCGCCTGACCAACCTGGTCCAGGAGCTGATCGACCTCTCCCGGGTGCAGAACGACGACCCGCTGGAGGACGCCGAGCCCGTCCGCGTGGACGAGCTGGTCGCCGAGGCGATCGACCGCTGCCGCCACCAGGCCGGCACCAAGCAGATCACCATGGCCGCGGGGGGCACCGCCGACCTGCATGTCTGGGGCAACCGCGGCCAGCTGGCCGCCGCCCTGGGCAACCTCGTGGAGAACGCCGTGAACTACTCCCCGGCCCGCACCCGCGTCGGCATTGCCGCCCGCCGGGTCAACGCACCCGGCGGCGACATGATCGAGCTCGCCGTGACGGACCAGGGCATCGGCATCTCCGACAAGGACAAGGAGCGCATCTTCGAGCGCTTCTACCGCGTCGACCCGGCCCGCTCCCGCCAGACCGGCGGCACCGGTCTGGGTCTCGCGATCGTCAAGCACGTGGTCGCCTCGCACGGCGGGGAGGTCACGGTGTGGAGCGCCGAAGGTCAGGGCTCCACTTTCACCCTCAGGCTGCCGGAGGCGGGTGCGGCCCGCGACCGTGCACAACAGCACCCCGACCTCGACGAAGAAGACGAGGACGGCGGCGCCCCCGACTCATCCCCGTACGAACCGCTTCCTGCCCCGGAGGTCCTTCCGTGACCCGAGTGCTCGTCGTCGAGGACGAGGAGTCCTTCTCCGACGCCCTGTCGTACATGCTCCGCAAGGAGGGCTTCGAGGTCGCCATCGCGGCCACCGGCCCCGACGGACTCGACGAGTTCGAGCGCAACGGCGCCGACCTCGTCCTCCTCGACCTGATGCTGCCGGGGCTGCCCGGCACGGAGGTGTGCCGCCAGCTGCGCGGCCGCTCCAACGTCCCCGTGATCATGGTGACGGCCAAGGACAGCGAGATCGACAAGGTCGTCGGCCTGGAGATAGGAGCCGACGACTACGTCACCAAGCCCTTCTCCTCGCGCGAGCTGGTCGCCCGCATCCGTGCCGTCCTGCGCCGCCGCGGCGAGCCGGAGGAGGTCGCCCCGGCCGCGCTGGAGGCGGGGCCGGTCCGCATGGACGTCGACCGCCATGTGGTGACGGTCGCCGGCTCCAAGGTGGACCTCCCGCTGAAGGAGTTCGACCTGCTGGAGATGCTGCTGCGCAACGCCGGCCGCGTGCTGACCCGCATGCAGCTCATCGACCGCGTCTGGGGCGCCGACTACGTGGGCGACACCAAGACCCTCGACGTCCACGTCAAGCGTCTGCGCGCCAAGATCGAGCCGGACCCGGGTGCGCCGCGTTACCTGGTGACGGTCCGGGGCTTGGGTTACAAGTTCGAGCCGTGATCGAGCCGGCGTGGGGAAAGCTCCCTGCGTGAGGGAGCGGTTCCTCGACGTCCACGTCACCTGGTGACGGTCCGGGGCCTGGGCTACAAGTTCGAGCCGTAAACCGCACGCGTCCGCGGTACGCGCCGTGCGCCGGGTACACCGGCCGCATCGGCTACACGACGAAGGGCGGCACCCCTGCTGTGGGGTGCCGCCCTCGTGCGTACGGCTGTTCAGCGGCTGCTCACTGGCCGGTGGCCGACTGCGAGGCGGAGTCGCTCGGGGCCGCGGTCGCGGTGCCGCTCGCGGTCGCCGGCGCGGTGGCCTTGCCCTTGGCGTGCTTGCCCGGCTTGGCGCTGCCGGAGGCGGTGGCGCCCGGCGCCCCGGAGACCGTCGCCGAGGCGGACGGGAGCTGGCTCGGGCCCCACTTGTCGAAGTAGCCGGCCGCCGGCACCACGAAGGCGCGCAGGCTCACGGCACCGGTCTTGCTGAAGGTGAAGGTGATCGTCTGGGCGTTGCCGTCCTGGACCGCCTCGCGGCCGCTGGGCAGCTCGGCGGAGGCGTTGCCCTGGCCGCCGAGGATCAGGGAGCCGTGCGCCGGGACGGTCAGGCTGCCGCCCTTGGCCGGGGTGAGCTGCACGCTCTCGGTGCTGCCCGGGACGGCGACCGACTGCAGGGTCTCGTCCGTGCTGCCCTGGTTGAACAGGGTCGCGGAGATCACGGCCGGCCCCGTCGACTTCAGGTCGGGCTGGGTGATGACCGTGGCGTTCTGGACCTTGATGTTGCCGACCGAGGTCGCAGCGTTGTCCGGCTTGATCCCCAGGGTCTGCGAGTTGTTGCCGGCGCCACAGGCGGCGAGCGAGGCGATCGAGAAGACGATGGCGGAGGCGGCGAGGGCGCCGCGT
Organism: Streptomyces sp. NPDC030820; assembly: GCF_055572075.1. Lineage (NCBI taxonomy): Bacteria > Bacillati > Actinomycetota > Actinomycetes > Kitasatosporales > Streptomycetaceae > Streptomyces > Streptomyces sp. NPDC030820. Next base: position 547,586 of record NZ_JBVIEB010000004.1, on the reverse strand, counting down.
CGAAGGCTGCTGCTCACGGCGGCGGCAACTCCTTGAACGCGCGGGCGGCTCCCCTTATAAAGCCACCCTAAGTGTCTGTCAGCGGCCTTAGGTTACCGAGCCGTTCCCGAGCCGCCGCACCCGACCCTCCCCAAGCAGTGGGCTTGCCTCCGGCTGGGGGTACCGCGAACCCTTCGTCACTGTGGTCACAGGTGACTCTCCGGTCACTTTGCCGGGCGCTCGTCCGCCATTCACATAACCGCCCGCAAAATTTCCGTGAAGGAATGCGCGTCCCCTCGGTGACCCCCTTCGATGACCGTCTCGATATTGATCACGCGGCACCGCCCGGGCAGCCGTTGATCAATTCCGGAATCGGCCCGGATCGGCCTGCGGGCCCCGAACGGAGTAGCGGAAGTCGTACGCTTGGAAGCGGACAAAACGGGACGTTCATCCACTTGGAGCCGGCTCCCGGAGTGTGTAACGTACGCGTTTCACCCCGCCCGGAGAGCCCCTCCGACCTGCGAATTCCCGCTTCCGCAGGCACCTCGCAGCACGTTCCTGTCGCAGTTGTCAAGCCCCGAGATATGCCCTGACCTGCGAAAACGCCATTCAGAAGACGCCGTATCCGTGTTACCCTGGATAGCCACGGAAGGGGTACCTGTCACATGACGTTCAAGGTTGGCGACACCGTGGTCTATCCCCATCACGGGGCCGCGCTGATCGAGGCCATCGAAACTCGCCAGATCAAAGGCGTGGACAAGACCTACTTGGTGCTGAAGGTCGCCCAGGGTGACCTGACGGTACGTGTGCCAGCGGACAATGCTGAGTTCGTGGGCGTGCGTGATGTGGTCGGTCAGGACGGGCTGGACCGGGTCTTCGAGGTGCTGCGCGCGCCGTACGCCGAGGAGCCCACGAACTGGTCGCGTCGTTACAAGGCAAACCTGGAGAAGCTCGCCTCCGGCGATGTCATCAAGGTCGCGGAAGTCGTGCGTGACCTGTGGCGTCGTGAGCGCGAGCGAGGGCTCTCCGCCGGTGAGAAGCGCATGCTCGCCAAGGCCCGCCAGATCCTGGTGAGCGAGCTGGCTCTCGCGGAGAACACGAACGAGGACAAGGCCGAGGCCCTGCTCGACGAGGTGCTCGCCTCCTGACGCGCCACGGCGGCGAACCTTCGCCTCCGCCACGCTCAGCACAGTAAATGCCGCGGTGCCCGATGACACTGACCATGTCGCCGGGCGCTGCGGCATGTTCGTCCCCGGAAAAGCCGCAAAACCTTCAGCGTGGCTTCGGCAGCCGGAAACGGGGCGCCGAAACGCCTGCCGTACACCTCAGGGAATGCCCCCGATACTTGATGTGCCGGGCCCGGGCAGATGACTCGACCAGGGTCACGGAAAGGGTCCGGTCAAGGCGTCGCGCCCGGCACTCCTCCAGGCCATACCCACCTAGGTCGAGCACACAAACCTGACAGGAACCGATGTCTGACGAATCGCGCCCTTCGCCCGCGCAGACCCCCGTCGCCGCCGTGATTCCCGCCGCCGGCCGGGGCGTACGCCTCGGTCCGGGCGCCCCCAAGGCGCTCCGCGCGCTGAACGGCACGCCCATGCTCATCCATGCGGTCCGCGCGCTCGCCGCCTCCCGCCATGTGTCCCTGGTGATCGTCGTGGCCCCGCCGGACGGCGCCGCCGAGGTCAAGTCCCTGCTCGACGCGCACGCCCTGCCTGGGGGTACCCCCAGCGGTAGCTGGGGGAGCACCGACTTCCTGGTCGTCCCCGGCGGCGACACCCGCCAGGAATCGGTCAGGCTCGGCCTCGACGCGCTGCCCCCCGAGTACGGCATCGTCCTCGTCCACGACGCGGCCCGTCCGCTCGTCCCGGTCGACACGGTCGACGCCGTCATCGAGGCCGTACGCGCGGGCGCCCCCGCCGTCGTCCCCGCGCTCCCGCTGGCCGACACCGTCAAGGAGGTCGAGCCCGCGAGCGAGGCCGGTGAGCCGGAGCCCGTCGTCGCCACGCCGGAGCGCGCCCGCCTGCGCGCCGTCCAGACCCCCCAGGGCTTCGACCGGGCGACCCTGATCCACGCCCACGAGACGGTCACCGACAACGTCACCGACGACGCGAGCATGGTCGAGCAGCTGGGTCTGACGGTCGTCGCCGTACCCGGGCACGAGGAGGCCTTCAAGGTCACCCGCCCCCTCGACCTGGTGCTCGCGGAGGCGGTCCTGGCCCGCAGGAGGCTGAACGATGGCTTCTGAAGCATCGGACTTCCGGCCACCGCCGGGCGGCGTCCTGCCCCAGGTCGGCATCGGCACCGACATCCATGCCTTCGAGGAGGGTCGCGAGCTGTGGTGTGCGGGCCTGAAGTGGGAGGGCGAGGGGGCGGGCCTGGCCGGGCACTCCGACGCGGACGTCGTCGCCCACGCCGCCTGCAATGCCCTCTTCTCCGCCGCCGGCCTCGGTGACCTGGGACAGCACTTCGGCACCGGCCGCCCCGAGTGGTCCGGTGCCTCGGGTGTGACCCTGCTGACGGAGGCCGCGCGGATCGTCCGCGAGGCCGGTTTCACCGTCGGCAACATCGCCGTCCAGGTGGTCGGCCCCCGCCCGAAGATCGGCAAGCGCCGGGACGAGGCCCAGAAGATCCTCTCCGAGGCGGCCGGCGCGCCGGTCTCCGTCTCCGGCGCCACGACGGACGGCCTCGGTTTCCCGGGCCGCGAGGAGGGGCTGATGGCGATCGCGACGGCACTGGTGGTCCGTACCGGCTGACGTTGCTCGTGATGCGGGTGTGCGCAGAGCGTGCGAGGGTACCCGGAGAGTCACCGTCGACCGAGGAGGTACCCATGCCCGCCACCCTGCCCGACCGGCTCAAGTCCCTGCTCGACGGTCCCGTGTTCATCGTGGTCGGCACGATCCAGCCCGACGGCCGCCCCCAGATGTCCCCGGTGTGGGTGAAGCGGGACGGTGACCAGATCCTGTTCTCCACCACCGTCGACCGCCGCAAGAAGAAGAACCTCGACCGCGACCCCCGGGTGAGCGTCGTCGTCCAGGACCCCGAGATGCCGTACGCCTACGGCGAGATCCGGGGCACCGCGGAACTCACCACGCGGGGCGCCAAGGATCTGATCGACGAACTGTCCATGAAGTACACGGGCAAGAAATACGCAGAATTCAACCCGGACTCCGCCAATGACGCCGACCGCGTGATCGTCAGGATCACGCCGGAGAAGGTGGTCGGGATGTTCTGAGGCGGCGAGAAGTACGCAGCCCGCGGGCGGAGCCCGCTGTCGGTCTGGGCAGCCCCGCCTCCGCCGCCTACGCCGACCGCATGCTCGTAAGGATCACGCCGGAGAAGGTCGTGGGCATGTTCTGAGCCATGCGGCACGGGGCACCACCCCGCGCCCACTACCCTGGAGTGGTGACTATTCGCCTGTACGACACCAGCGCCCGGCAGATCCGTGACTTCACCCCGCTCAAGCCGGGCTGTGTCTCGATCTACCTGTGTGGCGCCACCGTGCAGGCGGCACCGCACATCGGGCACGTCCGCTCGTACCTCAACTTCGACATCATGCGCCGGTGGTTCACGTACCGCGGCTATGACGTGACGTTCATCCGGAACGTCACGGACATCGACGACAAGATCATCGCCAAGGCCCATGAGCAGGGGCGGCCGTGGTGGTCGATCGGGTACGAGAACGAGCGCGCCTTCAACGAGGGCTACGCCGCCCTCGGCTGCCTGCCGCCGACCTACGAGCCGCGCGCCACCGGCCACATCACCGAGATGGTCGAGATGATGCAGCGCCTCATCGACCGCGGGCACGCCTACGCTGCCGACGGCAACGTCTACTTCGACGTACGGTCCTTCCCGCAGTACCTGGAGCTGTCCCGGCAGGAGCTGGACAACCTGCTCCAGCCGTCCGGCGAGGGCGAGACCGGCAAGCGGGACCCGCGCGACTTCGCCATGTGGAAGGCGGCGAAGCCGGGTGAGCCGACCTGGCCGACCCCGTGGGGAGAGGGCCGCCCCGGCTGGCACCTGGAGTGCTCGGCCATGGCGCACAAGTACCTGGGCACCGCCTTCGACATCCACGGCGGCGGCCTCGACCTGATCTTCCCGCACCACGAGAACGAGATCGCCCAGGCCAAGGCCTACGGCGACGACTTCGCGCAGTACTGGGTGCACAACGCCTGGGTCACCATGGCCGGCGACAAGATGTCCAAGTCGCTCGGCAACAGCGTGCTCGTGAGCGAGATGGTCAAGCAGTGGCGGCCCATCGTGCTCCGCTACTACCTGGGCACCCCGCACTACCGCTCGATGATCGAGTACGGCGAGGAGTCGCTGCGCGAGGCCGAGTCGGCGTTCGCGCGGATCGAGGGCTTCGTGCAGCGCGTCACCGAGCTCGCCGGGAAGACCGTGGAGCCGGCCACCGAGGTCCCGCCCGCCTTCGCCGAGGCGATGGACGACGACCTGGGCGTCCCGCAGGCCCTCGCCGTCGTGCACACCACCGTCCGGCAGGGCAACAGCGCGCTGGCCGCCGACGACAAGGACGCCGCCGTCGCCCGCCTCGCCGAGGTACGGGCCATGCTCGCCGTCCTCGGCCTCGACCCGCTCGACGAGCGGTGGGCGGGGGAGTCCGACCAGGGCGAGGACCTGCACGGCGTGGTCGACAGCCTCGTCCGCCTGGTCCTCGAGCAGCGCGAGTCCGCCCGCGCCCGCAAGGACTGGGCCACCGCCGACGCCATCCGCGACCAGCTGAACCAGTCGGGCCTGGTCATCGAGGACAGCCCGCAGGGCCCGCGCTGGACCCTCGGGTCCCGGTAGGTCCCGACCCTTGATCGATTGTGCCGCCCGGCCCCCCGGGCGGCACACTGCATAGACGTACGCACACTTTTTCGCAGAGAACAGGTAGGTCATGGCCGCGAACAACCGCCGCATGTCCGGCAAGAAGGGCGCGCAGGTCGGCAGCGGCGGCAAGCGGCGCCGGGGCCTGGAGGGCAAGGGCCCGACCCCGCCCGCCGAGATGCGCAAGGGCCACGCCAAGCAGCGCGCCGCCGCGGCCAAGGCCCGCCGCGCCCAGGGCCGCCCGCCGCAGCGCCGGGGCGGCGGCAGGTCGGCCTCCGAGCTGGTCGTCGGCCGCAACCCGGTGGTCGAGGCGCTCCGCGAGGGCGTGCCCGCCAACACCCTGTACGTCCAGCAGTTCATCGACAACGACGAGCGCGTCCGCGAGGCCCTCCAGCTCGCCGCCGAGCGCGGCGGCATCAACCTGATGGAGGCCCCCCGCCCCGAGCTGGACCGCATGACGAACGGCCTCAACCACCAGGGCCTCGTCCTGCAGGTCCCGCCGTACGAGTACGCGCACCCCGAGGACCTCACCGAAGCCGCCTACGACGAGTCCGAGGACCCGCTGATCGTCGCCCTGGACGGCGTCACCGACCCGCGCAACCTCGGCGCGGTCGTGCGCTCCGTCTCCGCTTTCGGCGGCCACGGCGTGGTCGTGCCCGAGCGCCGCTCGGCGGGCATGACCGCCGGCGCCTGGAAGACCTCCGCCGGCACGGCCGCCCGGACCCCGGTCGCCCGCGCCACCAACCTCACCCGCGCCCTGGAGGCGTACAAGAAGGCCGGCATCACGGTCGTGGGCCTGGCGGCGGACGGCGAGGTCGAACTCGGCGATCTGGAGGCCCTGGACGGCCCGGTCGTCATCGTCGTCGGCAGTGAGGGCAAGGGCCTGTCCCGCCTGGTCGGCGAGACCTGCGACTTCCGTGTCCGCATCCCGATGCCGGGCGGCGCGGAGTCGCTGAACGCCGGTGTGGCGGCGGGCATCGTGCTGTACGAGGCGGCGCGCAGGCGCAGCTGACGGGACGGCACACCGACGGGACTGAACGCCCGTCCGGAATTTCACCCTTGCGGGGTAATTCTGGGGTCCGTGTGGCGTTCGAGGCTGCTTTGACGGGGTCCGGACACATCCGCCCGGTCAAAGCAGTGTCCTAACTCCACGTCACTCGGTTAGATGAGTGTGGACACCAGAACACCCCGCACTCCCACGGGGGGACGCTCGTCGGGATTCCAGTCCGGGCTCGACGACGCTCCCGCGCTGAGCATGGTGAAGGTGCCGAGCGATCCGGCGCAGGTCATCGTCAATCACGCCAGCTTCCGCGTGCAGCTGGGCGCATCGGCGAGGCGCAGCCAATCCCCGCGGATCGCCCGGCATCCGAGCGCCGCCCAGGACGCCGCCCGGATGCCCGTGATGGGCACCGCGGGCCGGGCGGGCGCCGCCGCCGGCCGCCGCCGCCCCGTCGTGTGGAGCGGCAGGTCCGCCCCCGACGACACCGGCGCCCACCGGCTCCTCCAGGCCGTGCGAGGCAGCAGCGTCCGCCATGTCGACGAGCCCGAGCCCGGCGCCACCCAGGTCATCCCGCGCCGCGTCGGGACCGGCTACGCCGACGCCTACGACGACCTGGAGCAGACGGTCGAGACCCCGGTCGTGGGCCACCAGCGCACGGCCCCCGACGCCGCCGACGGCACCCGCCTGCTGCCCCACATGCGCCCGGTCGCCGGCGCCTACGACGAACGCCCCTACCCGGGCGCCGCCTTCGAGCCGTACGAGAGCCACGACGGCTACGACGGCCACGGCCAGTACGGCGAGTACGGCGACTACGACGACTACGCCGACCCTTCCGACCCCGACGCCCCGCGCAGCGCCCGCCGCCACGGGGAGGACCCGGCCCGGCACGCCTACTACCCCGGCCGCCGGATGAACCTGGGCGTCGTCCTCCTCCCGCTCCGCATCTTCCTGGGCTTCATCTCCATCTACGCCGGCATGGGCAAGCTGTGCGACCCCGTCTACTTCGACGGCGGAAAGCGCGGCTCGATGGTCAAGTGGCTCAACACCCTGCACCCCTGGGACGTCGCCGAGCCACTGCGCCAGTTCGCCCTGCACCACCCGGTCGGCTCCGGCCTGGTCATCGCCTTCCTCCAGGTGGTCGTCGGCGTCCTGACCGTCCTCGGCTGCTGGCAGCGCGTCGCCGCGGTCGTGGGGGCACTGCTGTCCGCCGCCCTGATCGTCACCGTCAGCTGGAAGACGGTCCCCGCCTACGACGCCCCCGACATCATCTACCTGGCCGCCTGGTCGCCGCTGATCATCGCCGGTGCCCCCGTCTACTCCGTGGACGGCCGCCTCGCCGCGGGCGCCTGGCGCCGCCTCGGCCCCCGCGCCGACATCTGGGACCTGCGCCGCTACGTCCTGCGCCGCGGCGCCCTGATCACGGTCGTCACCGTCGGCGTCACCCTGCTCGTCGGCTCCCTGCTCGGCGGCGCCGTACGCGACTCCAGCCGCGTCATCGTCCCCGGCCCGGGCGACGCCCCCCGCAACAACCTCCCGGGCTCCCCGCTCCCCCAGCAGCCCGGCCAGCGGCACAAGAAGAACCCGGCCGCCTCCACCTCGCCCTCGGGCGGCGCCACGGCCGGTGCGAGCCCCTCCGGCGCGGCGACCCCGGGCGCCACCCGCAGCGTCGGCGGTACGACCACGACCCCCAGCCAGACCCAGGGCACGTCGGGCCAGATTCCGCCCCGCCAGTCCTCACCGACTGGCGGCGCCCCGAGCACGACGGCCGGCCCGACCAGCTCCGGCGGCGCATCCACCTCCGGCGGCTCGTCCGGCTCCGGCGGTTCCAGCAGCTCGGGCGGTTCTTCGTCCAGCGGACAGCCGGGCTTGGTGGGCGGCCTGCTGGGCTAGCTCATCCAGCAAGCAGAGGGCCCCGTACCGCGAAAGGTACGGGGCCTTCGGTTACCGACCCAACGAGGCGAGCTCCTTGGCCGCTTCCGTCAGATCCTTGGCCGTGTCGATGGCCCGCCAGTACGCCCCCTGCGGAATGGGGAACCCGGCGAGCTTCCGCTCACGAGCCAGCCCGGGAAACGTGGTCCGCTCGTGATCCCCACGCTCCGGCAGCAGCGAGGCGAACTCGGGCGAGAAGACATACACACCCGCGTTGATCTCGAACGTCGACGGCGGCGCCTCGATGAAGTCGGTGATGTGCCCGAACCCGTCGGTCTTCACCGCTCCCCAGGGGATCCGCGGCCGAGCCAGGGCCAGGGTCGCGACGGCGTCCCGCTCGGTGTGGAAGTCGGCCATCTCCCGCAGGGAGAAGCGGGTCCAGATGTCGCCGTTGGTGGCGTACCAGGGCCGGTCCGGGCGGGGGAGATGCGCGGCGGCGTACTTGAGGCCGCCGCCACGGCCGAGGGGCTCGGTCTCCACGACGGTGGTGACCGAGAGGGGCAGGTCGACGGAGTCCAGCCACTTCTGCAGGACGTCGGCGAGGTGGCCGCAGGAGACCACCACGTCGGTCACGCCTTCCTCGGCGAGCCAGGTGAGCTGATGGCCGATGATCGGAGTGCCCGTGCCGGGGATCTCGACCATCGGCTTGGGCCGGTCGTCGGTGTAGGGACGCAGCCGGGAGCCCTGGCCACCGGCCAGGACCACGGCCTGAGTGGGGCGCGACGCGGCGTTGGGATGGGTCATGACCGCACTGTACGTGGCGCGCCCCTGAGGCCGGCCGACGGCGGCGCGCTCCTTGCGGAGCCGTCACCGGCGTCCCGGCGCACCCGGCGTCAGCTGTGCGCGGCGAGCACGCCCGAGGCGAACGCCGTGTCGCAGACCGGGCGGGCGTAGGACTGGGCGCGCGAGGCGCCGTAGATGCGCACCGCGGCCTGGCCCAGCGCGCGGGCGATGGCGGAGCAGTGCCGGGCCAGCGCGGGGTGTCCGTTGACGGCCTGCTGGAGGTGGGTGAGGACGACCCCGGGGTTCTTGTCCTGCAGCTCGCCCATCAGCTGGTCGCGGAGCACGTCCTGCGGGGCCCGGGAGACCGTCCTGGTGGAGACCTCGGCCGAGGAGATGTCCGAGGCGGCCAGCACCGAGCTGGAGGGGCTTCCCGTCCAGTTGACCCGGGTGACCGCGAGGGTTCCGGAGAGCACCAGGACGACGGGCAGGACGAGGGCGAGAGTGCGGCCGATCCGGCGGGCAGGGCCGCCCCGGTGGCCGCGTCGCATCTGAGAGGTGGTGGAGTGCTTCACGCGTGTGAGGGTAGCGCGGGGTAATGATTTGGCGACATTTAGTCACCCCTTCGGGGGATGAGGTGGCGCCATTTTCTGGGTAGGGGGTTGACCTGCCTCGCCCGAAATGATGGCTGTGCCGGGGTATTTCCGGGCGCGCGGACGGCACGCAAGGGGCCCTGCGGCACTCCGCAGGGCCCCTTTTCGTCAACTCGGCGCAAACGCGCAGCTCAGTCGGCGTGCACGTGCTCAGTCGGAGAGACGCTCACCCGTGGACGTCGAGAACACGTGGGTCTCGCCCGGCCGCGGCACCACGTGCAGCGTGGAGCCCTTCTCCGGGACCTGGCGGCCGTTGACGCGGACGACCAGGTCCTTGACCTCGCCGCCGACCTCGGCGGTGCCGTAGACGTAGCCATCGGCGCCGAGCTCCTCGACGACGTTCACGGAGACGGCGAGACCGGCCGGCGCGTCGGCGCTGTCCTTCGTCAGGGCGGCGGCCGCACCGCCGCCCAGCTCGACCACGTCGAAGTGCTCGGGCCGGACGCCCACGGTCACCGTGCGGTCACCCTTGTCGCCGGCGGCTTTGAGCGCATCCCGGTTGACCGGGACGACGCTGTTGCCGAACTTCACGCCGCCGTCGGTGATCGGGACCTCGACCAGGTTCATGGCCGGGGAGCCGATGAAGCCGGCGACGAAGAGGTTCGCGGGCTTGTCGTACATGTTCCGCGGCGAGTCGACCTGCTGGAGGATGCCGTCCTTGAGCACGGCCACCCGGTCGCCCATCGTCATGGCCTCGACCTGGTCGTGGGTGACGTAGACGGTGGTGATGCCGAGGCGGCGCTGCAGTGACGCGATCTGCGTACGGGTCGAGACACGGAGCTTGGCGTCCAGGTTGGACAGCGGCTCGTCCATGAGGAAGACCTGCGGCTCACGCACGATGGCGCGGCCCATGGCGACACGCTGGCGCTGACCGCCGGAGAGCGCCTTCGGCTTGCGGTCCAGGTACTCGGTGAGGTCGAGGATCTTCGCGGCCTCCTCGACCTTCTGCCGGATCTCCGCCTTGTTGACGCCCGCGATCTTGAGCGCGAAGCCCATGTTGTCGGCGACCGTCATGTGCGGGTAGAGGGCGTAGTTCTGGAACACCATGGCGATGTCCCGGTCCTTGGGCGGCAGGTGGGTGACGTCGCGGTCACCGATGCGGATGGCGCCGCCGTTGACGTCCTCCAGGCCCGCGAGCATCCGCAGCGAGGTGGACTTTCCGCAACCCGACGGGCCGACCAGGACGAGGAACTCGCCGTCCTCGATCGCGATGTCGAGACCGTCGACGGCGGGCTTGGTGGAACCCGGGTAGATCCGGGTCGCCTTGTCGAACGTGACAGTGGCCATGGTGAATGGGCCCCCTTCTACCGGCAGGAACGTGCCGGACGATCCGTTGTAGGAAGGTGGTTGGTGTAGTCCACGCGAGTGAACTGGCTCAGGACGGTACCTGGCGTTCACCGGGTCTGTCAGTACCTCGACGACTGTGAACTTCGCGGAAATTTTCGACGGGACCCGCCGTGGACCTGGGTACACTGCACGAGCACCCAGGTGCACGCCTCCTTAGCTCAGCTGGTCAGAGCGCCGCTCTTGTAAAGCGAAGGTCGTCGGTTCGAATCCGACAGGGGGCTCTGGCTCCACCTGCACCAACGTCCTCACGACCCATGATCGTGAGGACGTTGACGGCAGTCTTTGACGGCAGTCCCGCCTAGCGGCGTCGTCTGAGCAGGCGATCCATGTGTCCCATGGCCTCCCGCCGGTCGCCATCGCTGACGTGCGTGTAGACGTTCATCGTCACCGCGATCTGCGAGTGACCCAAGATCTCCATGACGGTCCGGGGCGCGACCCCGGCAGCGAACAGCAACGACGCGCACCCGTGGCGAGTGTCGTGCAAGCGGATCTGCGGCAGGCCGGCGGAGGACGCGATCCGGAGGAACGACCGGTACAGGTTCCGCGGCTCGATCGGTCGACCACTGCGCGTGGTGAACACGTGATCACTCGGCGAGCAGGGACTCAGCCAGGGGATAGGCCCACTCCGTCAACTTCGGCAAGCTACGAACGCCCCTCTCGCGTCGGCACTGCGCGGACTGTCCGCACCCTGCCCTGTCCGCCCCCCGCCAGCACGCCGGCGGCTTCCAGTTTCTCCAGCGCCTTCGTCACCGTGGGACGTGAGACGCCGAACCGCTCGGCAAGCGCCGAAGCACTCGGGAAGGCTTCCCCTGCTTCGAGCCCGTCAGCCGTGATGACGTCCGCGATCCGCTGGTGCAGTGGACGCCGGTCGACTTGCGTGCCCGAGCGCACGACGCGCCACCGCTCGCCCGGTGCCGGTTCGGCAACGCCTTCCTGCTTCAGCACGCCGAACGCGCGGACAGCGACGCCACGCGAAACCTTCTGGTCGCGCACGACCTCGGTCAGTGACGGCAGCACCGTCATGTCCGGGTCCCCTTCAAGCCGCGTCTTCAGCGCATCAGCGACCTTCAGAAAGGTCCCCCGAGGGTTGGCCTGCTGCGACACCCGGCCAAAGTCGTTCCGCCGACCTTGCGGGCCCATGTGCAGGTAGTCATGCCGCCCTGGGCCGTGGGTGCCATTCACCGCAAGCCAGCCAGGTAAATGGTGTCATATCGCAAGAAATGACTTGTCCGTGCATAAGCTGACGCCTGGTCACAATGGTGACAGCGGCTTGCTTTCGGCGCCATCGGCGCGCTGAGGCAAGCCGTACTAATGTGCGAAAGAGGTGCCGGTGATCAGGCGCGAGAGAAAACAGAGTGGGCCGTATCGAGGTCCGGGGCCCGAGAAGAACGAGCTTCGACTCTTGCCGTGGGCGTGGGTGCGGGCCTGCATGGCGGGGCTGGCCATGCTGGCGGGGCTGGCCCTGCCGGCCGTTGCGCCGACTCCGGCGCGGGCCGCCACGTCCACAACCGCCTACGTCAGCAACCAGACCGACAACACGGTGTCGGCGATCGACACCGCAACCAACACCGTCACCGCCACCATCCCCGTGGGCACGAGGCCGTTTGGCGTCGCGGTCACTCCGGACGGCGAGCACGCCTACGTCGCCAACGAGGGCTCGGACAGCGTGTCGGTGATCGACACCGCCACCAACGCCGTCACCACCACAATCCCCCTCGCCCCCGGCGCCGGTCCGAATGGTGTGGCGATTACCCCCGACGGCACGCACGCCTACGTCGCCAACACAGGCAACCCCTTTTCACCCAGCCCGGGTAACACGGTGTCGGTGATCGACACCGCCACCAACACCGTCACCACCACCATCACCAACACCGTCAGCGCTCCGTTCGCTGTGGCGATCACCCCGGATGGCGCACGCGCCTACGTCACCGGTTACCAAAACACCGGCGCCGTATCGGTGATCGACACCGCCACCAACGCCGTCACCGCCACCATCACCAACGGCATCGGCAACTTCCCGGCCGCTGTGGCGATCACTCCGGACGGTAGTCGCGCCTACATCGTCAACCAGGGCAACTCGCACAATGTGTCGGTGGTCGACACCGCCACCAACACGGTCACCACCGCCATCCTCGTCAGTACCGCACCGTCCGGCATCGCGATCACCCCCGACGGCTCGCGCGCGTACGTACCGGGGGACTCCGGGGTGGACGTGATCGACACCACCACGAACACGGTCACCGACCACGTGGGCACCAACTCCGCTGTCGGGGTGGCGATCACCCAGGACGGCACGCGAGCCTACGTCGCCGTTCCCGGGGGCCCCAGAGCCGTCGACGTGATCGATACGGCCACCAATGCGGTCATCGCCACCATCGCCGTGGGCAACAGTCCGCAACAGGTCGCCATCGCCCCCGCCGCCCCTCCGAGCGGGCCTTCCTTGACCATCAACAAGACCCACACCGGGACCTTCACACCCGGCAGGCAGGGCACCTACACCATCACCGTCGGCAACAACGGGACCGCTCCGACCGATGGCACCACGGTCACCGTGCACGACACCCTCCCAGCACAACTCACCGCCATCCGACTCGCCGGCTCCGGCTGGAACTGCGTCCGGTCCACCCTGACCTGCACCCGCAGCGACGTTGTCAACCCCGGGAACAGCTACCCGGCCATCACCCTGAGGGTTCGCGTCGCCCGTAACACCCCGGCCCAGGTCGTCACCAACACCGTCACCGTCACCGGAGGCGGTGACACCACCACACACACCGCCACCGACCCCACCACCATCGACCCGAATTGGTGCCACCACGAGCCGGGCCACCACGAGACCCACGACAAGAAGTCACCCGCACCGAACATGCCCCCTACCTGCGGTTCCGCCGCAAGTAGGTAGTTGACATCAGCGACGCCGGACAGGGGCGTACACCAGCGTCTCTGTCCGACCGTCGGACCAGTCGACGGCAGCAGCTATCAACAGCCGAGCCTGCCGTAGACAACCGCAACTTCCCAAGCCGAGAGCGCGAGTCGGTGATCGCTTGTCGCGCGCCGGATTCGTGCCAGATGGCTGATCGTCGGGGTCGGCAGGCTTCGCTTCTGGCACTGCCGCAGCTTTCCGGCGTGCCTAGCGGACGACGGCGTCCAGTCGGGCTGCAACCTCCTGCTGACCGTCGTCGTCGGACTGCAAGTCCACGATCGCCGCTATCGGCTCCGTGCTGCGGCCCTCCGCCCGGCGGACGGCGTCCCGCAACCGGTCGTGCAACTCGGCCGCCAGGACCGTAGTGCGCCAGCGGACGAAGAAGGCGTAGACCCGCGGCCAGGGCGGGAAGTCCGTCGGCATCGCCCGCTACCTGATGCCGTTGTCGACGAGGCAGCGCACGGCGTCGATCGTCTGCCGGTGGCAGTAGCCCTCCGGACGCCCGCCCCGCCCGCCAGCCACCCCGGCACCAGCAGCAGATCCCGCACCAGCGCCCACTCGGCATCACTCATGTCCGAGCCGTACCGGGGCCGACGCTCCGGCCTCCGTTCGCGTGGTCGGTCCAATTCGGAACGGAGTGCTGGATCGGGAGAGTTGGATGGTCGGAGGCATGACGGAAGGGCCTCTTGGTAGCTCGCGGTTGTCAGATCCAGCGACAACTTTGGGGCGAGCCTTGAAGATCACGACCCCAACGGAGCTCCTGACCAAAGTCGTTCCGCCGACGTTGCAGGGCAATGTGCAGGTGGGTCGTGCGCCCTTGGGCCGTGGGCGAGGCTCCATACGAAACAGGATAAATCGTGTCATGTAGCACGAAATGATCTATCAGTGCCTAAGCTGACGCGTGGTCACAGTCGGTGATCCCGCGGCTTGTTGTCGATGCCATCGGTGCATGGCCGGCGGAGGCCGCCCTTATGCGCGAGTCGGAGGTGCCGGTGATCAGGCGCGAGAGAAGACCGAATGGGCCGTACCGCGGTCCGGAGCCCGAGGAGAGCGGGCGTCGACCACGACCATGGGTGTGGGTGCGGGCGTGCTTGGCGGGGCTGGCCATGGTGGCGGGACTGGCCTTGCCGGCCGTCACCCCGTCCCCGGCCTGGGCCGCCTCACCCCCGAACGTCTACGTCGCCAACCTCAGCTCGAACACCGTGTCGGTGATCGATTCCACCACCAACACGGTCACCGCCACCATCCCGGTCGGCGGCGGCCCGTGGGGTGCCGCGGTCACTCCGGACGGTCTGCGGGTCTACGTCGCCAACTCGGGCTCGAACACGGTGTCGGTGATCGACACCGCCACCAACACGGTCACCGCCACCATCACCGGCTTCACCGCGCCGAGAGGTGTGGCGATCACTCCGGACGGTCTGCACGTCTACGTCACCAACTCGGGCGCGGGCACTGTGTCGGTGATCGACACCGCCACCAACACGGTCACCGCCACCGTCACCGTCCAAGCCGACCCGTCCGCCGACGCGATGGCCCCGGATGGTCTGCACGTCTACGTCACCAACGATCTCTCGAACAGTGTGTCGGTGATCGATACCGCCACCAACACGGTCACCGCCACCATCCCCGTCGGCGTCAACCCGATCGGTGTGGCGGTCACCCCAGACAGCGCGCACGTCTACGTCGGCAACGACAACTCGAACAACGTGTCGGTGATCGATGCCGCTACCAACACGATCACCGCCACCGTCCCCGTCGGCACCAATCCGTTCGCTGTGGCGATTGCCCCGGACGGCGCGCACGCCTACGTCGCCAACAACTCGAACCCCGGCAGTGTGTCGGTGATCGACACCGCCACCAACACGGTCACCGCCACCGTCCCCGTCGGCGTCAACCCGGCCGGTGTGGCGGTCACCCCGGACAGCGCGCACGCCTACGTCGCCAACTTCAATTCGGCCAACGTGTCGGTGATCGACACCGCCACCAACACGGTCACCACCACCGTCGGCGTCGGCTTCAACCCGCTCGGTGTCGCGATCATCCCGGCCCCCTCGGTTCCCAAGCCTTCCTTGACCATTTCCAAGACCCACACCGGGAACTTCGCACCCGGCAGACAGGGCACGTACACCATTACCGTCGGCAACAACGGGACCGCTCCGACCGACGGCACCACGGTCACCGTGCACGACACCCTCCCGGCGCAACTCACCGCCCTCAGCATCACGGGCCGCGGATGGAGCTGCACCCAGTCCACCCTCACCTGCACCCGCAGCAACGTGCTGGCGGTAGGCAGCAGCTACCCGCCCATCACCCTGAGGGTCCGCGTCCCCCGTAACACGCCAACCCAGGTCGTCACGAACACAGTCACCGTCACCGGCGGCGGCGACACCACCACCCACACCGCCACCGACCCCACCACCATCGACCCCGATCCGCCTCACCACAAGCCGCCTCACCACAAGCCGCACCACCACAAGCCGGCTCACCACAAGCCGCACCGCCACAAGCCGGCTCACCACAAGCCGCACCACCACAAGCCGGGCAAGAAGTAACCCGCAATGAAGAAGCCCCCTCCCTGCCGTTCCGCCGCAAGGAGGGGGCCTTTCAGCGGGCTGGGCCCAGCTCTGGGCAGGCAGCTGATTGATCGGACCGTCCGGCGACAGGGGCCAGAGAGTCCGGTGCCAGCGGCTATCTGAACCTCTGCCTACTTCTCCCGCATCGTGGAGATCTGTACAGCAGCGAAGTACAGCAACCACCGCGACCACAGGTAGCCATCAACGGCTGCCGATGACCGCACGACCAGCGCCCTGGACCGCAATGGCCGCCCGGCCGAGAGTTCGGGACGAAGAGGTCACCGTATCGGTTGTGGCGGGTGGGCAGTCCGGCCCTAGCCACGGCGGTTGGCGGGACCCGGTTGGCCTCCCATGGCCATCTGACGGCAGTTCTTGACGGCAACAGCGATGGACGGCTGCCGTACCCGAAGACACAGCCCCGTCCTTCGCAGGTCCGACAAGCTAGCCGTGATCCTGGCTTGGCCCGTCGCGGAAGGATCTTGTAAAGCGAAGGTCGTCGGTTCGAATCCGACAGGGGGCTCTGACGCTGAACAGCACGAACGCCCCGGCCGATGATCGGTCCGGCGCGTTCGACATCCACGGGTGACATCAACCGGGGCGGTCACTCACGATCGACACGGTGCCTGAGCAGGCGGACCATGTGACTGATGGCCTCGCGCTGTGTGTCCGACGTCACGTGCACCCTGCCCCTGATCACCATGACCCGGCAGCTCAGGGATCTTCACCTCCCCTGGGGGAGCCAGGCAAGAGCGAGTGCGAGGAAGCGAATGCCTAGCCGGGGACCGTGGCGGTAGCGGGGCACCCTTGAGCCCCTGGAGTAGCTGAACACGATGGTGGACCAGCTGTCGTGGTGTCGGCATCCGGGTGCACGAGGAACGCTTCCTCTAGATCAGCGGTTCGATGGACTGGCTGCTGGGGATGGCCGTGGTGTTGTGATCTCACTGACCCACGATCCTGCCAGCGTGGTGCCCAGCGCGGTCATCACCGCTACAAGGACGGTTGAGACCGGGAGCGCCACAGAGGAAAGGCGTCTCATGTCCCGGACTTGACTCCATTGGAGCCCGGCCGCCCGAGCTAGGCGTGCCTCCCAAGACAAACCCAGACCGAGAGAGAGCACGAAGCATTGCCCCGCCGTCACAGCGGCAAGTACGGCAACGCCTGTCCGACGGTCTGTACCAAGCCATGCCGTGGCTGAAGGGTCGAGTAGCGATGCAACCAACGGCAGTTCCGCAATGGGAACAATCAGGATAAGCATCCATGCAGCTTTACCTACGGGACTATTTCCCCGGATCCATGTATAGGCATAGCCAAAAATAAATCCAAACAGGACCCAAACGAGTAGCGCGGCCACGAGATCGTAGAGGGAGTGAAGGTTGACCAGATCACGAAGGGTTAGGCGCTCACTTCCCCATTGCACGTACAGTACCCAAGGGAGGGACAGCAGTCCGGCCGCACGCGCACCAGCAATCGCGTTTCTCGTCGCAGACGTTCCACCGGAGGATCCTAGGGCGGCCAGTCTCAGTTTCTCCAGCCGAGTGCCTGGATCACTACCTCCGATCCAACCACCCAATCTCGACCACCTCTTGTCCCATTGCCTGACGGTCAGTTTACCTTCCGCAAATTCGGCGGCTGTGCTCCGGAGCAATGCATTCTGGCCGTGACGTAGCACTTGTGCACGTACCAGGCGGCGCATTCGACCCGCATGCTCTGCACGGCTAACCCTGTGCAGCTCCTCCGCCTTCGCTTTGTTTTTGGCCGGTAGCAGGACGGTGGTGGCTATCGCTGCGACAAGAGCCGCCAGGACCGGCCCCCACTCTTTCAGATTTTCCAGGTAGGAGTCGAGAAAAAGGGTGGCAGCGTACCAGCCCAAAAGAATGCAACAGGAGCGAACCTCGAAGAACCACTGCCCGATTTTTCCGCCAGCCCTCAGCATCCGCGCCAACACAACGACTAGGACACCGATCCGAACCAGAAGGATGGGATTGGCGGGGTCTTCAGTGAACTGCAAGCCCCAAGTCCAGTCCGATAGCGGCAGCAGCAAGATCAGGAATGCAGCCCAGGCAGCGAACTGCCACCACAGACGCCTAGCAATTGATGGATGTGGTAGTAGCGCGGAAAGAGAGGACATCCAAGGCCAACTGGCGACCAGGATTGCAAATAGGAGTGCAATCCCGGAGCGGGCTGGGAATAGGCAAACGAGTCCGATGAAGAACGCGCCGGCCGCAATGGAAATAACCACTGACCAGCGCTTCCCCGCGCTGCCAAGAACCCCACGACTCAGCAGGAACCAGGTAAATGCGATCAATGCTGCCGACGCAATCGGCAGCATAACGCCAACCAGGAACAAACCGTGAGTGAGTGCCGCGATTACGCTCACGAGGACCAGCGCGGGCAGAGCGGCTGCCACCGCAGCCAGATCGAAGTCCTTGATATTCGGAGGCCGATCATTCCTTACGCGATAGGCGGTTGCTGCCACCAAAACAGGAAGAAGAAGCCAGAGCCATGCGGTAAGCAGTTCCGGGTATAGGCCGAAGGGAGAAGATGGTCCAAGCCACCAGAGGAACGATGTCACTATCACGCATGCGACCGCCAGCGCGGCCCATCGGTGACGACTTTCGCCGGGAAAGAAACCGCGCACGGGTGGCAGTAGAACAAAAAGCGCACTTGCCCCAAGAAGTGAGATGAGAAAGATGTAAGGAGCCCTTTGCTCGCGCGGGCTGAATCTCGCGGGCTCGCCTTGCACGAGCGTTACTGAATAATTCGAAAAAGGGCTGGGCGGTGGAGGCAGGGTCAACTCGACAGATTCTTTGTCCTGTTTGAGCACCTTTCCTCCGGTCACCTGGACGAGATTCCATCCAGGCGCCGTGATTGAGATCTTCCAGTTTTGGAATATCTCTCCGCCTTCGGATTGATCGCTGTAGACGCGCAGCGAAGAACTCTTTGCCTGGGTCGCGTCCATGATGTCAACACGGCTTCCGTGTACGTACACGTCGGACGTTGCACCAGCTTGCTCGATGACCGCCCTGGTCGAGGGCCCACTAAATGGATAGAGGAAGCTGCAGTAGGGCGCATCCGCTGTTTTTTGGTCAATCTTGGTCGGGCATGCAAACTTGAAAATTCCTGGCCTTACTCCGAATACGCCTGCGTCTGCTTGGCCAGACCGCAACTTCGTGGTGAGGTTGTCGCTGGCATGTAGGTGTAATCCCACTGTTGTTGTGATCTTCCAATCCCCGTTGCCCTCTTTAGTGAGTTTGATTGACGTTTCCCCTGTGCGATCCAGAACCTTTGGCGTTTCGTTGCCGTTCTTGTGCCGTCCCGGGAAGGGTTCTGAGGTCGCCTTGCCTTGGTCTTTTAGTTCGTTCTCTCCCCACTCGCGATCCCACCAATTGCGAAAGAAATGCCCGCCAATCAAAATCGCGACGGCCCATGTCAGCGCCAGTGCCGTGCGCAGTGGCAACTTCCAATTCACTCTGCGTTTCCCTCGGCATGTGATCCGTAGGCTAGGTGCCGGCTGGGCAGCCTGACCCGATGGTGGAACTATTTTGCAACGGTGAGTTCCGGTAACGCTCGTAGTGCTGCGGTAATTGGGTGATTGGTTGAATCCTGAATTCGGCTGGCGAATCCGACAGGGGACTCCAGACAACCGGGCCGACCTGGGGTTTCCCTCAGGTCGGCCCGCTCTCGTCGGCCTGCTCGGTGCCAGCCCAGCAAACCTCAGCGATCGTCGTGCCTGTAGTGGTTGCTGTTTTTGTTATGAATGTGCAGGCGGATGTGGTTGTTGTTGTAATTGTTGTTGCGGTTATGGGTGTGCAGGCGGATGTGGCCGTTCCCGCCCGAGCCGTTGCCCTGGTTGCCGTTGCCCTGGCCGCCACCCCAGCTGTTGCCCTGGCCGCCACCCCAGCTGTTGCCCTGGCCGCCACCCGGGCTGTTGCCCTGGTCGCCCCCCGAGCTGTTGCCGGATTGGTCGCAACCCGAGCCGCTGCCTTGCTCACCGCCCATGCCGTTGCCGGATTGGTCGCAGGCAGGCTGCGAGGCGACCGCTGGCACAGACACCGGTGACGTGGACGAGGGATAGTCAGCCGCGCTTGATGCGCCGGTGCCGGCTGCCATTGCGAGGATGGGCGCCGCGCACACGGCAGCGAGCATTGAGCCCTTCCCGGCCTTCTTTGCAAGCATGCCGACACCCCCTAAGGGGTTTTCAAACGATCTCTTTGAATCGACTGTTTGTCCTGGCGTCCGACGTAGATAGGGCCGGACGGCCCACAGCGTGCGGGGCGATTGGGCACAATGTCCGCGCACCGGCGGGCCGCTCAGTGCCGTCCCGCCACCCGGTCCGCAATCTTCGCCAGCCGTGCGGACTCCGTCCCCGGGCGGAGGCGTTCCCGCTGGTCGGCGGTGCGGCAGGTGGCGTACATGCCGTGGACGCCGAGCCAGCGCAGGGGTTCGGGTTCCCACTTGCGGACCTTGTGATTCACCCAGGGCAGGTCCGTCAGCTCGGTGCGGCCGCCCTGGCCGGAGTCCTGCTGGACCAGGTCGCGCAGGGTGCGGGCGGCCAGGTTGGTGGTGGCGACGCCGGAGCCGACGTACCCGCCGGCCCAGCCGAGGCCCGTCGAGCGGTCGAGGGTCACCGTGGCGCACCAGTCGCGGGGTACGCCGAGGACGCCCGACCAGGCGTGCGTCACGCGGACGCCGGCCAGGGCCGGGAAGAAGCGGGTCAGGATCTCGTGGAGGGCCTCGATGGTGGCCGCCTGGGTGCGGCCGTCGTTGTCCGTCCTCGATCCGAAGCGGTAGGGGACCCCGCGGCCGCCGAGTGCGATGCGGCCGTCGGCGGTGCGCTGGGCGTACATGTAGGCGTGGGCCATGTCGCCGAGGGTTTCGCGGCCGTCCCAGCCGATGGACGCCCACTGGTCATCGGTCAGCGGTTCGGTGGCGATCATCGAGGAGTTCATGGGGAGCCAGGTGCGCTTCTGGCCCTTCAGGGACGCGGTGAAGCCCTCGGTGCAGCGCAGGATGTAGGGGGCGCGGACCGTGCCGTAGGGGGTGACGGCGTGCTTGGGGCGGATCTCGGTGACCGGGGTCGACTCGTGGATGGTGACGCCGAGGGCCTCGACCGCCGCCGCGAGGCCCTTGACCAGCTTCGCCGGGTGCAGTCGGGCGCCGTGCGGGGTCCAGGTGGAGCCGACCGCGTCGGCGATGCGGATGCGTTCGGCGGTCTGGCGGGCGCCGTACAGTTCCCGGTCCTTCTCGCCGTACGACAGCTCGTGTTCGTGGAAGGCCCTGAGGCGGGCCAGTTGGGCGGGTGTGGTGGCCACCTCGAGGACGCCGCCCCGGTGGATGTCGGCGTCGATGCCCTCCGCCTCGGCCGCCGCGATCACCTCGGCGACGGTGTCGTTCATCGCCTTCTGCAGGCGTACGGCGGCTTCGCGGCCGTGCAGCCTGGCGTACCGTTCGCGGCCGGCGATGCCGTTGTAGAGCCAGCCGCCGTTGCGGCCGGAGGCGCCGTAGCCGCAGAACTTCTGTTCCAGGACGGTGATGCGGAGGAACGGGGCGGCCTTCTTCAGGTAGTACGCGGTCCACAGGCCGGTGTAGCCGCCGCCGATGATCGCGACGTCGGCGGTCGCGTCCCCGGGCAGGGGCTCGCGTACCGCGGGGAGGCCGTCGTCCGCGTACCAGAAGGAGATCCCGCCGTTGACGACACTGCTTGCCGTGCTGCTCATGGCCGGGACGTTAACCCCTTGGAGCGGCCAGTGTCTCCTTCGGATTCCATGCTTTTCCGCGGCCTCTGGTCAGGGGGTAACAGGCCAGTCCGATCAGTACGGAGACGAAGTGGCCGAGTTCGGTGAAGGTGCGTCCCGCGGCCAGGGGCAGGGTGAAGACGACCAGGATGACCAGGAGATACGCGTACCGCCAGGGGGCCGCGATGCGGTAGGCGAGGACGCCGATGACCCCGGCCAGGGCGTAACTGACGCCGATGTCGAGGGTGTTGACGGCCGAGTGCGGGGCCATGCCGTCCCGGATGGCCTTGAGCAGGGCGCCCTCGCTGATGAGGGTGGCCAGGACGTGCGCCAGGGCGCACACCGCGAGCCAGCGGGCCGTGCCGAGCCAGCGTTCGGCGGGCGCCTGGAACACGGTGTACAGCAGGACATAGGGAAGCCAGTGGCCGCTGTCGATCCACATCGCGCTGGCCACCAGGACCCGTACGGGATTGCGGGACAGTTCGTGGATGTTGGTCGACCGCTGCCGCAGGAAGTGCTGCTCGAACTCCGGCGACATCTGGTGCAGCGCGACGGTCGTCACGAACAGGACCGCCAGCCACACATACGTGCCGGGAGCACTGCGGATGTACGCCCACACATGGCCGAGGCCCCGGATGATTCGCATGAGGCGATTCACGCACGGCAGTATCGTCCGGTCCGTGATTGACATTCCCGGCGATCTCGCACGGGCCCAGGAGACGTACAACGGTGCGGCGGGGCGGGCGTTCGTCGCCGGGCTGCCGGACCTTGCGGCGGCCTTTCTGGACCGCTGGCGGCTGCGGCTCGACGGGCCTTCGATGAACGGCGTCAGCGCTCTGGTCCTGCCGGTCGTCCGGGCCGACGGCGGCCGCGCCGTGGTCAAGCTCCAGCTGCCGGACGAGGAGAACGAGGGCGAGCCGGTCGCGCTGCGGCTGTGGGACGGCGACGCGGCCGTACGGCTGCTGGACCACGATCCGGCGACGGGCACCATGCTCCTGGAGCGGCTGGACGAGTCGCGGGTGCTGTGCGCCGTGGCCGACACGCGTGCGGCCGTCGTGGTCATCGCCCGGCTGCTGGCCCGGCTGACGTCCGTCCCGGCCCCGCCGGGCATGCGCCGGCTCGGTGACATCGCCGAGGCCATGCTGGAGCGGACGCCCTGGGCGCTGGAGCGCATCCCCGACCTCCGGGTGCGCCGGACGGTCGCCGACTGCGCGGCCGCGGTGCGGGAGGTCGTCGCGGAGCCCGGTGACCGGCTGCTGCACTGGGATCTGCACTTCGAGAACGTGCTGGCCGCCGCTCGCGCCGAGTGGCTGGCCATCGACCCGAAGCCGCTCGCCGGCGATCCGGGCTTCGAGCTGTGGCCGGCGCTGGACAACCGTTTCGAGGCGGCCGAGGTGCGCCGGCGCTTCGACGCGATGACGGAGGTGCTCGGTCTGGACCGGGAGCGGGCGCGCGCCTGGACGCTGGGCCGGCTGCTGCAGAGGGCCCTGTGGGACGTGGCGGACGGCCGGCCGATCGAGGAGCGGCAGCTGGAGATCGCGCGCCGGCTCAGCGATTAGCCTCACCGCATGATTCGTACCGCGACACCCGCCGACCTTCCCGTCATCCGCGCCCTGATCCGTGAGCTGGCCGAGTACGAGAAGGCCCCGCACGAGGCGAGGGCGACGCAGGAACAACTCCGGGAGGCGCTGTTCGGTGAGCGGCCGGCGGCGTTCGTCCACATGGCTGTGGACGACGCCACCGGTCAGGCCGTGGGGTTCGCGCTGTGGTTCCTGAACTTCTCGACCTGGCGCGGGGTGCACGGCATCCATCTGGAGGACCTGTACGTCCGGCCGAGTGCCCGTGGCGGCGGGCACGGCCGGGCGCTGCTGACGGAGCTGGCGCGGATCTGTGCGGAGCGCGGGTACGAGCGCCTGGAGTGGTCGGTGCTCGACTGGAATCAGCCCGCGATCGGCTTCTACGAGGCGCTGGGTGCCCGTCCGCAGGACGAGTGGACGGTGTACCGGCTGACGGACGGGCCGCTCGCGCGGTTGGCGTCAGATCACTGACTCGGGTACCGGGGCGTCGGCCGGCACCCCGTGCTTCGGCGCCCTGGCCGTGACCATCAGGCCGGCGGTCAGGCCCGCCAGGAGCATCACGCCGGCCGCCCACCAGATGGCGACGGTGTAGCCGTGGACGACTCCGGCCGGGACCACGAGGGCCTTGGGTGCGCCGACGCGCAGGTGGGCGGTGATGTAGGCGGTGCTGGTGGTGGTGGCGATGGTGTTGAGCAGCGCCGTACCGATCGAGCCGCCCACCTGCTGTGAGGTGTTGACGGTCGCGGAGGTGACGCCGGAGTCGCGGGGCGCGACACCGGCGGTCGCGGTCGCGAACACGGGCATGAAGGTCAGGCCCATGCCGAGGCCCATGAGGATGAGGGCGGGCAGGATGTCCGTGGTGTAGGAGGAGTGGACCGTGATGCGGGTGAGGAGCGCCATGCCGCCCGCGGCGATGACCATGCCGGGAGCCATGAGCATGCGCGGGGCCACATGCTGCAGCAGCCGCGCGGAGATCTGCGTGGCGCCGGTGATGATCGCGGCGGTCAGCGGCAGGTAGGCGAGGCCCGTCCTGACCGGCGAGTAGCCGAGGATGATCTGCAGGTAGTAGGTCATGAACAGGAACAGCCCGAACATGCCGATCGTCGCGAGCATCATGGTCAGGAAGCAGCCGGCGCGGCTGCGGTCCTTGATGATGTGCAGCGGGAGCAGGGGGCTCGGGGCGCGGTTCTGCCACCAGACGAACGCGGTGAGCAGGAGCAGCCCGCTCGCGAACAGGGCGAGCACCAGGGAGTCGCTCCAGCCGCGGGGCTGCGCCTCGCTGAAGCCGTAGACGATCGCGACGAGTCCGCCGCAGCCGAGCAGGGCGCCGGGTACGTCGAGGCGGGACTCGCGGTGGCCGGGGCGGTCGTGCAGGAGGGCGAAGGCGCCGATCACGGCGAGCACGGCGATGGGCACGTTGACGTACAGGCACCAGCGCCAGTTGAGGTACTCGGTCAGCAGGCCGCCGACGATGAACCCGATCGCCGAGCCGCTGCCGGCGAGGGCGCCGTACACGCCGAAGGCCTTGCCGCGTTCGCGGGGGTCGGTGAAGGTCGTGGTCAGCAGGGAGAGCGCCGAGGGTGCGAGGACGGCGGCGAAGGCGCCCTGGAGCGCGCGGGCGCCGAAGAGCATGCCGGAGCTGGTGGCGGCGCCGCCGATCGCGGAGGCGACGGCGAAGCCGATGAGCCCGAAGACGAAGGTGCGTTTGCGTCCGACGATGTCGGCGACGCGGCCGCCGAGCAGCAGCAGGCCGCCGAAGGCGAGGGTGTAGGCGGTGATCACCCACTGCCGGTTGCCGTCGGACATGTGCAGGGCGTGCTGGGCGGAGGGGAGCGCGATGTTCACGATCGTCGCGTCCAGGACGACCATCAGCTGGGCGAGGGCGATGACGACGAGGGCCCACCAGCGGTGCGGGTCGGTCCCCTCCGGGGCCTCTCGGGGGGTTCCGGTCGCACCCGTTCGGCCGATACTCATCTGGCCAGAAGACCATGAATCGGGGCGTATCGCATCCGTCTGTGCGTTGCGGCCGCTCGGAGCGTTTCGTATGGCTTTCGGTGCGCGTTTCATGGTTCGAGTACCACCTTTCCGATCGTGCCGCGGTTCTCCAGTGCGCGGTGGGCGGCGGCCGCCTGTGCGAGGGGGAAGCGGGTGACGGCGGGGCGCAGCCGGCCATGGGCCGCTTCGGCGAGCGCGCGCAGTTCGAGCGCGCGCAGGCCACCGGCCCTGCGGAGCATGTCGGGGCCGAGCACGGACCGGGGGACGCCCTCGACGAAGTGCCCCGCGCCCGCCCCGACGCCCTCCGCCGACCAGCCGAAGACCAGGTGCCGCCCGCCGGGTCCGAGGAGGGCGACGGACTGCCGGGCCGCCTCGCCGCCGACGCCGTCGTAGACGATCGAGGCCTGCCTCGCCCCGAGGCCGGCCCGGACCTTCGCGGGCCAGGCGCTGTCGGTGTAGTCGACGGCGGGATCGGCGCCGTTCGCCCGGGCCCGGGCCGTCTTCTCCGGGCCGCCCGCGAGTCCGATCACGGTGGCGCCGGCGTTCTTGGCGTACTGCACGAGCAGGGTGCCGATGCCTCCGGCGGCGGCCGGTACGACGACCACGTCGTCCGGCCCCGGCTCGGCGAACCGCACGATCCCGAGCGCCGTTCGCCCCGTACCGATCATGGCGACGGCGGCGGCGAAGTCCAGGTTCCGCGGGATCTCGTGCACGCGGTCGACCTCGGTGACAGCGAGTTCGGCGTACCCTCCGGGCGCGAAACCGAGATGGGCCACGACCCGCTTGCCGAGCCACAGCCCGTCGACGCCGTCGCCGAGCGCGTCCACGACCCCGGCGACCTCGCGGCCGGGCACGGTCGGCAGGGCGGGCCGCTCGGGCAGCGGGCCCCGGTGCCCGGCGCGCAGGGCGGCGTCGAGCAGGTGCACCCCGGCCGCGGTGACCGCGATCCGCACCTGGCCCGGCCCGGGGACCGGGTCCGGGGCCTGCTCGTAGCTGAGATTCTCGGCGGGACCGAAGGCGTACAGACGGACGGCGTGCATGGAGGCCCCCCAGGAGGACGGCTGTGTCAACGGGACCACGCTCCGACCTCAAGCGCGCTTGAGGTCAAGGACGGGGCGGCCGAGGATCAGGGACACCGCGGTGACCGCGCTGTTGAAGGACACCTCCGACAGCACACCCGGCGCCGCCACCTGGTCGCCGACCAGGTAGACCCCGTCACCGCGGTCCACGGCGGGCCGGTCCCGCCAGCTGCTCCCGGGCAGGTCCACGGCCCCGGTACGGCCGTCCGCCACCGCCTCCCGGCGCCAGGTCAGCCGCTCCCGCCAGCCCGGGAAGCCCAGGTCGAGAAGTTCCTCGGCGCGGGCGAGACCGTCGGCACGGGACTCGCCCGGCCCGATCGGGAACTGCCCCTGGATCAGCTGCTCCCCGGCCGGGGCGAGCGAGCGGTCCTGTGCCGTGAACCGCTCGATCCAGCCGGGCGCGTCCAGGTCGGAGACGGCGAAGGCGTCCCCGCGCCGGGTGCGTACGGCGAGGTCGAGCAGGACGGTACGGCCGCTCGGCCAGGTCAGCGAGTCGTCGCCGAGCAGCCGGCGGGCGGCGGCCAGCGAGGTGGCGACGACCACGGGGCTGTCGGTGGGCAGTGTGTCGACGCGGGACAGCGTCTCGATCCGCACGCCCAGCTTCCAGGCCCGGGTGGCCATCCGGTCGATCAGGGAGGCCCAGCCGCCGACCGGGTAGTGCGCCTCCGGCGGCAGCTTGGTGGCCCGGCGCAGCCGTTCCTGCACGAACGCGGCGGACAGGGCGCCGGGGTCGTGGTGGAACAGGGCGACGGCCGCGTAGTGCGCGGCGGCGCGGGCGCCCTCCTCGCCGGCTACACCGGTCGCCCAGCTCAGGAAGTCGGTGTCGACGGGCGCCTGCCGGATGCCGGGGCGCAGCAGCTTCAGCATCCCGAAGGGCGGGGTGCGGCGCAGCGCGCCGTGGTGCCGCAGCCGCAGCCGGGCGGCCTCCAGGGCCGGGATCGGGGCGAGCGGTCCGATCAGGTTCCGCTGCCTGAGCCAGGCCCAGTGCGGGCCGCCGTTGTACAGGGCGTGCGGGCCCTCGTTGGTGCGGTACGGCCCCTCGGCGGTGCGGGCCCGGCCGCCCAGGGTGTGATGCGCCTCGTACACGGTGACCGTGGCGCCTGCCTCGGCGGCGGTGATCGCGGCGGTGAGTCCGGCGAACCCGCCGCCGACGACGGTGATGCGGTGCATGGGGCGGTGCATGAGGTGGGCCCTCCCTCGGATCGGTACACCTGGTCCGTGCGTACGGCTGTCGGTCCGTAACTAGGACTGTTCGGCAGGGCCGGAATGTGACATCGCCGGGGTATGCGCAGGTCGGACGGACTGTCAGTGGTGGGGTGCAGCATGGGGGGCATGGCGAGGAGAGCGACGGGCGGCCGTGCGGCGGGCCGGGCAGCGGTGAAGGGCGCGCGACGGCCGGAGCTGCGGCTGCCGCCCCTGGAGCCGTGGTCCGACGGCGAGTTGGCGCCGGACGGGGACTATGACGGGCTGGAGTTCCGGGACGCCGACCTGACCGGGCAGGACGGCGTGGGCGCCCGGTTCATGGACTGCGCGCTGACCGGCTGCGTGGTGGAGGATGCGGCGCTGGGCCGGGCCAGAGTCCTGGACTCGGTCCTGACCGGACTGCGCGGGGTGGGCACGCATCTGGCCGAGTCCACGTTCCGGGACGTCGAGCTGATCGACCCCCGGCTGGGCGGCACGCAGCTGCACGGCGCCGTCCTGGAGCGGGTCGTGGTCCGCGGCGGCAAGATCGATTACTTGAATCTGCGTGAGGCGCGCCTCAAGGACGTGGTCTTCGAGTCCTGCGTGCTGGTCGAGCCGGACTTCGCGGGCGCGAGCCTGGAGCGGGTGGAGTTCGTCGACTGCGCGCTGAGAGAGGCCGACTTCGGCAGCGCGACACTCAAGGACGTGGACCTGCGCGGCGCGGCTCCGCTGGAGATCGTGCGGGGGCTGGACCGGCTGTCGGGGGCGGTGATCAGCACGGGGCAACTGCTGGACCTGGCACCGGCGCTGGCGGCGGAGCTGGGGATCCGGGTGGAATAGGCCTTACGGCAGCCGCGGAAAGCGGGCCTGGAGGGTCCAGATGGCCGGGTTCTCCGCCAGGTCCTCATGGAGGTCGGTCAGGTCGGCGATCAGGTCGTGCAGGAAGTCGCGGGCCTCGCGGCGCAGTTCGGCGTGGGAGAAGGACAGCGGGGACTCCTCGGCCGGCACCCAGTCGGCGGTGATGTCCACCCAGCCGAAGCGGCGCTCGAACAGCATCCGGTCGGTGGACTCGGTGAAGTCCAGCTCCGCCCGCTGCGGCCGGGCCGCGCGGGAGCCCATCGGGTCCCGGTCCAGCCGCTCCACGATGTCGCACAGCGCCCACGCGAAGTCCAGCACCGGCACCCATCCCCAGGCCGTGGACAGCTCCCGGTCCGTCTTCGTGTCCGCGAGATACACATCACCGCAGAACAGATCGTGCCGCAGCGCGTGCACGTCCGCGCGGCGGTAGTCGGTCTGCGGGGGGTCCGGGAACCGGTTGGAGAGGGCGTAGCCGATGTCGAGCACGGGAGAGATGGTGTCACGCCTCGACAGCAGCCCCGGACACTCGGATCACTCGAACCCCGGCACTTAAGATCACTGACATGTCCAGATCCGTACGCCTTGTGCCGGCCGCCGCGGCCCTGCTCGCCCTCGCCCTGACCGGCACCGCGTGCGACGGCGGTGTGCACGGCACCCCCGGCGGCTCCGGCGTACGCGACCCCTACTTCCCGAAGGCCGGCAACGGCGGCTACGACGTCGCGCACTACGACCTCACCCTCGACTACACCCCCGCCACCCGCCATCTCACCGGCACGGCGGTCATCACCGCCCGCGCCACCCAGGATCTGTCCGCCTTCGACCTCGACCTCGCCGGGCTGCACGTCGACTCGGTCACCGTCGAGGGCAGGAAGGCCCGCTTCAACCGGGCCGGCCAGGAACTCACCGTCCGCCCGCACGACGACCTGAGCAGCGGCGAGACCTTCCGCACCACCGTCCGCTACTCGGGCACCCCGCACACCCTCACCGACCCCGACGGCTCGCAGGAGGGCTGGCTGCCCACCGCCGACGGCGCCCTCGGCCTCGGCGAACCCGTCGGCTCCATGGCCTGGTTCCCCGGCAACGACCACCCCTCCGACAAGGCCTCCTACGACCTCACCGTCACCGTCCCCCAGGGCCTCCAGGCCGTCTCCAACGGCGAGTTGACGGACCAGTCCACCAAGGGCGGCCGTACGACCTACCACTGGCACACCGCCCAGCCCATGGCGAGCTACCTCGCCACGGTCGCCGTCGGCCACTTCGACCTCACCCGCAGCACCGGCCCGCACGGACTGCCGATCCTCAACGCCGTCGACCCGACCCAGGCGAAGGCGAGCGAGAAGGTGCTCGCGCAGCTCCCCGAGATCATCAAGTGGGAGGAGATCAACTTCGGGCCGTACCCCTTCTCATCCACCGGCGCGATCGTCGACCGCCCCGATGACGCCGGCTACGCCCTGGAGACCCAGAACCGTCCCGTCTTCCCCGGCGCCCCGGACACCGGCACCCTGGTGCACGAACTCGCCCACCAGTGGTACGGCGACTCGGTGACCCCGAAGTCCTGGCAGGACATGTGGCTCAACGAGGGCTTCGCCACCTACGCGGAGTGGCTGTGGCGGGAGGACCACGGCGGCGAGAGCGCCCAGCAGACCTTCCTGGACTACTACAACGGCGACGACAAGGCCATCTGGGCCTACCCGCCCGCGAAGCCGTCGAGCGCCGCGCACATCTCCGACAGCCCGGTCTACGAGCGTGGCGCGATGGTCCTCCAGAAGATCCGGCAGAAGGTCGGCGACGACACGTTCTACGACATCATCCAGGGCTGGGCCGCCGCCCACCGCAACGGCAGCGTGAGCACCGCCGACTTCACCGCGTACGTGGAGAAGAAGGCCCCGCACAAGGACTTCACCGAGATCTGGAAGGACTGGCTGTACGGCGAGGGCAAACCGGCCCACCCGTGACATCCGTGACGGGCTGGGCGCCGCGTGGGCGCGACCGGCTACGACGAACCCGCAGTCGCCCACGCGTCCAGCAGTCCCGCGAGTCCCGGCGGCCACACCGGCTCGGGTGCCTCGGCCAGTTCCCACCTTGTCCACCAGCGCCGGCTGAGGATGCCCTCGGCCGCGTGTGCGGCGGCGAGCTGGTGGCCGGCCGGGTCCCGGCGCGGGCCGCGGGTGACGTAGATGTGCTCGTGCTGGCGGACGGGGATGCCCGCGCGCGTGAAGTCGTGCTCCCAGGTGCACAGCAGTTGGCCCGGCTCCAGGTCGGTCCAGCCGGTCTCCTCGGCCAGCTCCCGCAGGGCGCCCTCGCTCGGGGACTCGCCGGGCTCCAGGCCACCGCCGGGCAGGGCCCAGTGGAAGCCGACCTCGTCGTTGTCGTACTGGAACAGGAAGACCGCGCCGTCCGGGTCCACGACAGCGATCCGGGCCGCCCTCCTCGGGGTGCGCGACTCCTCGCCCAGCACCTTGCGCAGCACGGCGCAGGGGCGGCCGAGGGCGCGGTCGGGGCGGTGGTCGATCACCTCGTAGCCCAGGGCGGTCCAGAAGGCCAGGGCCTTGGGGTTGTTGGCGAGGACGGCGAGCCGTACGGCGCTGCGGCGGCCCTGAGCGCGGAAACGGTCCTCGACGAGGCCCGCGAGGGCACGGCCGTGGCCCTTTCCGTGCTCGGCCGCGTCCACCATCAGCAGCCCGATCCAGGGGTCCGGGTCGGCGGGGTCGGGGTGGTGGGCGCGTGTGCCCGCGAGTCCGACGAGCCGTCCCTCCTCCGTGCGGGCGAGCAGCACCTCGGCCCCCGGCCCGGCCAGGTCCTCGGCCACGGTGGCCGCGACCTGCTCGGGACGTATGTCGTCCGGGTCGGGGAAGTCGCCGCTGAGCCGGTGGAACTCGCGGTTGGACGCGTAGAGCGCGGTGAGCTCGGCCAGCAGCGGCGGCGGCAAGTCCCGGCCGGGGGACAGAGGTTCGAGAATCACGCAGGCAAGCTATCCCCGAGGAGCCGCTGCCCACCCCCGGTTTCCTGTCACCCGGGGATCCGCAAGCCCCGACCGGCCCGGCCGGGGCTCAGCGCAGCGTCCGGCTGTGTCCGTCAGACGTTCACACCGAAGTCCTGGGCGATGCCGACCAGGCCCGAGGCGTAACCCTGGCCCACCGCGCGGAACTTCCACTCCGCGCCGTTGCGGTACAGCTCGCCGAAGACCATGGCCGTCTCGGTGGCGGCGTCCTCGGAGAGGTCGTAGCGGGCGATCTCGGCGCCGCCGGCCTGGTTGACGATGCGGATGTAGGCGTTGCGGACCTGGCCGAAGTTCTGGCCGCGGTTCTCGGCGTCGTAGATGGAGACCGGGAAGACGACCTTGTCGATGTCGGCCGGGAGCGCGGCCAGGTTGACGTTGATCGCCTCGTCGTCGCCGGCGCCCTCGCCGGTGCGGTTGTCACCGGTGTGGACGATGGAGTTGTCCGGGGTCTGCTTGTTGTTGAAGAAGACGAAGTGCGCGTCCGAGTAGACCTTGCCCTGGCCGTTGACCGCGATGGCGGAGGCGTCCAGGTCGAAGTCCGTGCCGGTGGTGGTGCGGACGTCCCAGCCGAGGCCCACGGTGACGGCGGTCAGGCCCGGAGCCTCCTTGGTGAGCGAGACGTTGCCACCCTTGGACAGGCTTACAGCCATGTTGGGAGTCCCTTCCTTGGATATGTGTGGTGCAGTGCCGTTGAAGCTACCGTCACCGGGGAGAACGTCGAGGGGGGTACCGGTGGTTCCGGGTCCCTTTACCTTTTTTACCGAGCGGGGGATCCGGAAATCCAGGTGACGCGGACCGGGCACGGCCGGGAACATGGAGGGCATGTCCGGTCCTTACGTCATTCGCGGCTCCGTCTCCCTTCCCGAGGCCGAGCTGATGTGGCGTTTCTCCAGGTCGTCCGGGCCCGGCGGACAGCACGTCAACACCAGTGACTCGCAGGTCGAGCTGCGCTTCGACCTCGCCCGCACCGAGGCGCTGCCCGCGGTCTGGAAGGAGCGCGCGCTGCAGCGGCTCGCGGGCCGGCTCGTCGACGGCGTGGTGAGCGTACGGGCCTCCGAGCACCGCTCCCAGTGGCGCAACCGCGAGGCCGCCGCCGTACGCCTCGCCGCCCTCCTCGCGGAGGCCAGCGCGCCCCCGCCCAGGCCGCGCAGACCGACCCGGATCCCGCGCGGCATCAACGAACGCCGGCTGCGGGAGAAGAAGCAGCGCTCGGAGACGAAGCGGGGCCGCTCGGGCCGGGACTGGGCGTGAGCCCGGCGGGCGCGGGGTGGCGCTCGTCACCCGCACGGCCCGCCGCCGCGCCGCCGAGCGGTCACATTCGCCGCCTGCCGTTCGTCAGTGAGTCAGTGAGTCAGTGAGTCGGTGGGTCGGTGGGTCAGCGGACCACCAGGCGACGGAAAGGCCGGGCACCCCCATGAGCGACGACGAGCGGCAGCATCGCGACGACGAGTTTCTCGCCGAGCGGTTCGAGGCGTACCGGGGGCATCTGCGGGCCGTCGCCTACCGGATGCTGGGCTCGGCCGCGGAGTCCGAGGACGCGGTGCAGGAGGCGTGGTTCCGGCTGAGCCGGTCCGACACCAGTGAGGTGGACAACCTCGGGGGCTGGCTGACGACCGTCGTCGGCCGGGTCTGCCTCGACATGCTCCGCTCCCGCCGCTCGCGGGGCGAGGAGCCCCTGGACACCTGGCATCCCGGAGCCTCCGCCGAGCCGGACCCCG
The DNA here is from genome assembly GCF_055572075.1 of Streptomyces sp. NPDC030820. Lineage (NCBI taxonomy): Bacteria > Bacillati > Actinomycetota > Actinomycetes > Kitasatosporales > Streptomycetaceae > Streptomyces > Streptomyces sp. NPDC030820. The sequence continues at coordinate 514,493 of NZ_JBVIEB010000004.1, read as the reverse complement.
TGCAGGACGCCGTGCTCGCGGACTCGGTCGGGGTGGCGCTGCTGGTCGTCCTCGACACGCTCTCGCCGGCCGAGCGGCTGGCGTTCGTGCTGCACGATCTGTTCGGTGTGCCGTTCGAGGAGGTCGGCGGGATCCTCGGGCGCAGCCCGGCCGCCGCGCGGCAACTGGCCAGCCGGGCGCGGCGCCGGGTGCGGGGCGCGGAGACGCCGGAGGCCGACCTGGCGCGGCAGCGGGAGGTGGTCGACGCGTTCCTGGCGGCCGCGCGGGAGGGGGACTTCGACGGCCTGCTGGAAGTGCTCGACCCGGACGTGGTGGCGCGCAGCGAGGCGGGTGTGACCGCCGGTGCGGTGGGGGTCGCCTCCGGTGCGAAGAGCTTCGCCCATCTGGCCCGCGTGGCGCGTCCCGCGCTGGTCGACGGGGCGACGGGGCTGGTCGTGTACGCCGACGGTCGCCTCGAGCGCGTCCTGACGTTCACCTTCGTCGCCGACCGCATCACGACCATCGACATCGTGACGAACCCGGAGGACCTGTCGCAGCTGACCGTCGAGCCGGTGTAGCGGAGCCGCCGGGTCACCCCAACTGCCGGTACCGGCCCCGGAAGTACAGCAGCGGGCCGCCCTCCGCGCTCGGGACGTGCGCGGTCAGGACGCGGCCGATGACGAGGGTGTGGTCGCCGGCCGTCACCCGCTGCTCGGTGCGGCACTCCAGCGTGGCCAGCGCGCCGCCGACCAGCGGGGCGCCGGTGGCCTCGCCGCGGACGTAGGGGATGTCCTCGAAGAGCAGCCGGTCGCTGATGCGGCCCTTCATGGCGAAGCGGCCCGCGATGTGCCGCTGGCTCTCGGTGAGGACCGACACCGCCCACAGGGGCTGTTCGTCGAGCAGGTCGTCCATGCGGGCGCCCGTACGCAGGCTGACCAGGACCAGCGGCGGGTCGAGGGAGACGGACATGAAGGCGGTGGCGGTCATGCCGACGTCCTCCATGCCCGGCGCGTCCGGGTCGTCGGGGTCCAGCGGCGGCTCCTGCGCGGTCACCAGGACCACTCCGGCGGCCAGCCGGGACATCGCGGCCCGGAACTCGTCGTTGCTCACCCCCTCAGCATGCCCGGAAGCGGCGGGGGCGGTGGGTGAGGGAATCTTCAGCACGCCCGAAACGCTAGTCTTCGCCCCGCACGGGCCGCATCGGGCCTTCGCCCGAGCCGGGTCCTAGGACCAACGGACGTCCGCTGTGTGCACCTTCTGAACAGTCCCCAAAAGCTTGCGTTCAGTAAACGGACGCGGAAAATGCAGAAACTCCACTCAATTGTTCATGTTCACCTGTGACTTGAGTCACAAGGGCCAGGAATTGTTGACCCTGTGTACCGAGTGGGCAGCGCGCTGTGATTCAGTGGCGGGGAAACTGGAAGCACCATAAGAGGCACCCTTAAGAAGCGCCGAAGACAACCCTTGATTCGCTGCGAGGTCTCGGGGGGAGGGCGAGCATGGACACCGAGTCGGAGCCGTATGTCCGTCTTGCGTCCCTGCGGCAGCTGCACCAGGTCATGGCCGACATGAACACGGCACGCAGCCTGGCGGACACACTGCAGACCGTCGCCGACGGCGCCGTACAGGCCCTCGGGTACGAGATGGCGTGCGTGAACCTCGTACGCCCCGACGGCGATCTCGTCGTCGCCGCGTTCGCCGGGAACTCCGCCGCCGAGGCCCTGATCACCGGCCGGGTCGGCTCCCGCGAGTCCTGGGACCGCCGGCTGAACATGGGCGAGCGCTGGGGCGACCTGATCTTCATACCGCACACCGAGGGCTGGGTGCTGGACGACGACGACGTCCCCCAGTGGTTCACGGACGGGCCCGCGCCGCGCTTCGAGGACGAGTGGCACCCCTCCGACCGGCTCTTCGCCCCCATGTACACGCCGGGCGTCTCGGGCGGCTCACGCGGCGAGCTGCTCGGGGTCATCTCGGTCGACCGGCCGCGCAACGGCCGCCACCCCGGCGCCTGGGGCCGCGAGGCCCTGCAGATGTACGCCTTCCAGGCCGCCATCGCGATCAGCAACGCCCGGCTGCGCGCCAACATGCAGCGCGCCCTGGTCCGCCTGGAGCGCGAGCAGCAGGCGCTGCGGGCGAGTGAGGAAAGCTTCAGGCAGGCCTTCGAGTACGCCCCCTCCGGCATGGCCATCGCCGAGATGGGCGGCGACCAGCACGGCCGCATCCTGCGCACCAACGACGCCCTGTGCCGTCTCCTCGGCCGCCCGGCCTCCGCGATGCGCCGCTACTCCTTCTCCGACCTCGTCCATCCCGAGGACATCGGCACGCTGCTGCGGACCTCGGCGGAGGGCGGCCGTGCGGAACTCCGCCTGGGGCGCCGCGACGGCACGTACGTCTGGGTGAGCCTGCGCAACAGTGTCGTCGCGGACGCCGCCGACGGCCCTCGTTTCCTCCTCACCCACGTCGAGGACATAGAGGAACGCAAGCGCCGCGAGCTGCAGCTCGCCCACCGCGCCTCCCACGACTCGCTCACCGGCCTGCCGAACTCCGCCGAGCTGCGCTCCCGCCTGTCCGCCCGGCTGTGCCGGCGCCCGTCCCACACCGGCGAGCTGGAATCCCTGGACGCGGCCTACGGCCACCCCGCCTTCGACGCCGCCGTCAGTCACGGCTTCGACTTCAGGCCGGGCGCGGACCCGTACGACACCTTCGACCACCACGTCCACACCGTCGCCCCCGAGGACGGCCGCGACGACGGCACCAAGGGCCTCGCGGTGCTCTTCTGCGACCTCGACGGCTTCAAGTCGATCAACGACCGCTTCGGCCACAACGCGGGCGACGCGGTCCTCATCGAGGTCGCGCGAAGGCTCAGCAGGGGCGTCCGCGACGGTGACACGGTCGCCCGCCTCGGCGGCGACGAGTTCGTGATCCTCGCCGACGGCCTCGGCCGGGCCGACGCCCAGGACCTCGCCGTACGGCTGCGCAACGAGATCATCCAGCCGATCCGGGCCGAGGGCCGGGCCGTCCGGGTGGGCGCGAGCTTCGGCATCGGGTGGGCACACTGCGGCATGACGGCGGACGAAGTGTTGAAGTCAGCCGACGAGCGGATGTACGTAGAGAAACGATCTCGTCCCAAACAACACCGGCGCGCCGGATGACCCGCAGGTCAGGGACTTGATGCGATTCGAGTCACCCGTTTGGCACAGGCGGAGCGGGTAGGCTCGCCATTCAGACCTGTACCGCATCCGCTCGCACCCGCTGAGGAGACCTAGGGATGACGCCCGGCGAAAACGGCCCGAGCACGCCCGAGGACGACGACCCGTTCGGCTATCTGTACGCCGACGGCCAGGCCAGAGGGGCCCAGCCGCCGTCCGGCGGTTACGGCTACCCGAACTCGGTCAGCAGGGTGCGGGCGGTCGGCGAGCGGCAGTACGGCCAGCAGCAGGCCGCCTACGGCCAGGGGGTGCCGCAGCAACAGGCCGGCTACGGCCAGCCGAACGCCTACTACCAGGCCCCCGAGACCCTGCCCGGCGGCGCCCCGCCCAGCAGCCCCCGTTCCGCGCCGCCCGCCCCCGGCCGCCGCGGCCCGAACACCAAGGGCCTGCTGATCGGCGCGATCGCGGTGGTCGCGGCGGTCGTCATCGGCATCAGCGTGTCGATGCTCACCGACAACTCGGACGACGGCAAGACCGGCAACCAGGCGGGCGGCACCCCGAGCCAGTCGCAGACCAGCGAGCCGAGCCCGTCGAGCAGCAACTCGGCGGCGAGCGGCGACCTGCCGAAGGTCGACGCCGCGAGCAGCTCCGTACAGCTGGCCGGAGGCGCCGCCGTGGCGTCGGACGTCAAGGGTGCCCAGGGTGCGGGCGGCAAGTATGTGGGTGGCCTGAGCACGGTGGGCGCCTCGGTGACGTGGACCGTGGACAACATCCCCGAGGAAGGCACCTACACCCTGCTCGCGCGGTACGACAACCCAGGTGAGGACCAGAAGATGACCCTCACCGTCAACGGCGAGAAGTTCGGCAGCGGTTTCAACTTCGCCAACTGGACGCACCTGTCCGACCCGACGCAGGCATGGACCGAGAGCTATGCGTTCCCCACGCTGAACAAGGGCTCGAACACGATCTCGCTCTCCTGTCAGCCCGGCGACAAGTGCAACGTCCTCTTGGACAAGCTCTCGCTGAAGAAGGGCAAGGTGGGACGGAACTGAGCCGCTTGGCGGTTGTCAGATTGGCCTGTGGGTGGCTTTGCGCCAACCTAGGCTGCGCTGACCACCCCGGTCACCGTCACCCGCCCCCGCAGCTCCTCGTACACCGCAGGGTCGAACTCGCCCGCGGCCGGGGCCCGTACCGTCGCCGCCGACAAGGCGACCGCGCGGGCCAGGCGCTCTGGCCACGGCAGGCGCTCGACGAGGCCCGACAGCAGGCCGGCCACCACCGAGTCGCCCGCGCCCGTCGGGTTGCCGTGGACGCGGGCCGGTGGGGTGGCCCGCCAGCGGCCCTCGGGGGTGACGGCCAGTAGGCCCTGTGGGCCGAGAGAGGCGACCACTGCGTGGGCGCCGCGGCGGCGGGCGTCCTGGGTGGCGCGCAACGGTTCGTGGGAGCCCGTCAGTTCGGCCAGTTCGTCGGCGTTGGGTTTGATGAGGTCGGGGCGGGCGGCCACCCCGCGGCGGAGCGGTTCGCCGCTGGTGTCCAGCAACACGAAAACGCCGTGGGCCCGTGCCACGCGGACCAGGTTCGCGTACGCCCCCACCGGTACCCCCGGCGGCAGGCTGCCGCACAGGGCCACCGCCGAGGCGGACGGCAGCAGTTCCTCGTAGCGGTCGAGGAAGGCGCCCCACTCGGCCGGCGCTGTCGCGGGGCCCGGCTCGTTCAACTGGGTGGTGTCACCCGAGAGTTCGTCCACGACCGCGATCGTGCGCCGGGTCGCCCCAGCGACCGGCACCAGCGCGTCCGTCAGCCGGGGGATCCCGGCCAGCCGGCCGCGTATCGCCCGCCCGGTGCCGCCGCCCGCGAACCCCGTGACCGTCACCTCGTGCCCGAGCGCGGCCAGCACCCGGGCGACGTTCACGCCCTTGCCGCCCGGCCGCTCGACGACCTCCGAGACCCGGTGCGAGGCGTGCGGACGCAGCGACCGTACCCGATAGGTCAGGTCGAGAGCGGTGTTCAGCGTGACCGTGAGGATCACCCGGGCCGACCTCCCTCGAAGTCCATGCGCCTGTCATCGGTTCCGGGGGCACGATCATGCCAAACAGACGGCGGCCGGCCCAGTCGCGAGTCGGCCGCCGTCCAGGGAAAAGACGGGCAGATCAGGCCAGTTGGGGCGGGACCACCAGCCACTCGCCCCGCCGCATCACGCCCTTGAGGTCGAAGTCGGCGTCCAGCACCAGCAGGTCGGCGTCCTTGCCCGGCTCCAGCGAGCCGATGCGGTCGGAAAGGCCCAGGAGGCGGGCCGGGTTGACGGACAGGGCCTGTACGGCGTCCTCGACCGACAGCTGATCGACGGTCACCGCCCGCTTGAACGCGCGGTCCAGGGTGAGCGTGGAGCCCGCGATCGAGCCGCCCTCCACCAGCCGGGCCACCCCCTCGCTGACCTCCACCTCCAGCGGGCCGAGCATGTAACGGCCGTCGCCGATCCCGGCCGCGTCCATCGCGTCCGTGATGAACGCGACCCGGTCCGCCCCCGCGCGGTGGAAGGCCAGCTCCAGCGCGGCCGGGTGGAGGTGCGTGCCGTCGTTGATCAGCTCGACCGTGACCCGCTCGTCCTCCAGCAGGGCGGCGACGGGACCGGGCGCGCGGTGGCCGAGGGCGGGCATGGCGTTGAACAGGTGCGTGGCGACCGTGGCGCCCGCCTCGATGGCCTCGACCGTCTGCTCGTACGTGGCGTCCGTGTGCCCGATCGCCGCGATCACGCCGTGCTCGGCGAGCAGCCGTACGGAGTCGATGCCGCCCGGCAGCTCGGTCGCGAGCGTGACCATCATCGCCCTGCCGCGCGCGGCGTCGATCAGCTTGCGCACCTCGGCCGGGTCCGGGTCGCGCAGCAGCGACTCGGAGTGCGCGCCCTTGCGGCACGGCGAGATGAACGGCCCCTCGAAGTGGATACCGGCGATCTCGCCCTGCTCGGCCAGCTCGCTCAGCAGCCCGGCCTGCGTCGCCAGAAGGTCCATCTCGTCGGTGACGGTGGAGGCGACGAGGGTGGTGGTGCCATGCAGGCGGTGGGCGCGGATGGCTTTCATGATGTCGTCCGGGGTGCCGGAGAAGGAGGCTCCGCCGCCGCCGTGGTTGTGGATGTCGACGAAGCCCGGTACCAGCCAGTGGCCGGTGAGGTCGAGCGTCTCGGCGCTCTCGGCCGTCCCCGCCACGATCTTCGTACCCTCGACGGAAACGCGCCCGTCGTCCACCACTCCGCCGGGCAGCACCACCCGAGCACCTGTGAGAACCAAGCTGCGAGCCATCAGGCGCTTACCTCCGGAGTCGTAGAAGTGGTTGTCGTGGCCAGCAGGTCGCGGGCCAGCAGGCCCGCGCCCAGACAGCCGGCGGTGTCGCCGAGGGCGGCGGGGACGATGGTCGGGAGCTTCTGGAAGGTGACCCGGCGCCGGACGGCGTCGCGCAGCGGTGGGAACAACACTTCCCCCGCCTCGGCGAGACCGCCACCGATGATCACGGTGCGCGGGTCCAGCAGGGTGACCGCGGTGACCAGGCCGTCGGCGAGCGCGTCGACCGCCTGCTGCCAGACCCGGACGGCGTTCGGGTCGCCGGACGCGACGGCCTTGGCGCAGTCGACAGCGTCCGCTTCCGGGTCCCCGCAGGCCGCCGCCCAGGCCTCGCTGACGGCGGACGCGGAGGCGTACCGCTCCAGACAGCCGCGCTGCCCACAGGGGCACGCGATCCCGCCGGGCCGTACGACGACATGCCCGATCTCCCCGGCGAAGCCGTGCGCGCCCGCCTCCACCCGGCCGTCGATGCCGATGGCGCCCGCGATCCCGGTGCCGAGCGGCACGAACAGAAACCGGTCGGCGCCCCTGCCCGCGCCGATCCGGCCCTCGGCGAGACCGCCGGTGCGCACGTCGTGGCCGAGGGCGACGGGAATGCCGAGCCGCTCGGTGAGCAGGGCGCGCAGCGGTACGTCCCGCCAGCCGAGGTTGGCCGCGTAGGCGGCGATGCCCTGCTCCTCGTCGACGATGCCGGGGACCGCGAGGCCGGCAGCGGCGGCGGCCTCGCCGTAGTGCTCCGCGCCGTACGTGTGCAGCTCGGCGGCGAAGTCGAGGATCGCCCCGACCACCGCGTCCGGGCCGCGCTCGCGTCCGGTGGCGCGGCGGGCGCGGTGGAGCAGCTCGCCGTCGTCGCCGACGAGGGCGGCCTTCATCCCGGTACCGCCCACGTCCAGGGCGATGACATGTCTCACCACGGGCCCTAGTGTGGCCCTCGCACCCGCGAGAGGTCTAGTCCACTCACGTGGTGTAGACCTTATGTGTCCATATGTTGAACGGTCAGACGGCAGGGTTGGGGTTTTGAGGGTGCGTCGGTGTACGGCAGGAACGATCGCGGTGGTGTCCGCACTGGGCATGACGGCGGTCCTCGGCGGCTGCGGGAGTACGGGCTCCTCCGACGTGACCCTGAGACTCGTCGCCGCCGACTACGGCGACTCCGCCGCCAACAGCTCGAAGAAGTACTGGGACACCCTGGTCAAGGAGTACGAGTCCAAGCACCCCGGTGTGAAGATCGACGTCAGCGTGTACTCATGGAACGACGTCGACGCCAAGGTCAAGGACATGGTCGCCGCCGGCCACGCCCCGGACCTCGCCCAGATCGGCTCCTACGCCGACTACGCGGCCGACGAGCTGCTCTACCCGGCCTCCGACCTGCTTTCCATCCGCACCCAGGCCGACTTCCTCTCCCCGCTCTCCGACGCCGGCCAGTGGAACCACACGCAGTACGGCATACCCTTCGCCGCCTCCACGCGCGTGCTCTTCTACAACAAGACCCTGTTCGCCAAGGCCGGCATCACCCCGCCCACCACCTGGGACGAGCTGGCCGCCGACGCCAGGGCGCTCAAGGACAAGGGCGTGAAGTACCCCATCGCGCTGCCGCTCGGCCCCGAGGAGGCCCAGGCCGAGACGATGCAGTGGCTGCTCAGCGGCAGCAACGGCGGCAGCGGCGGCAACGGCTACACCGACGACATCGGCACCTACACCATCGACTCCGCGCCGAACGTCCGGACCTTCACCTGGCTCAAGGACGAACTGGTCGACAAGGGCCTGACCGGGCCGGTCGCGCCCGGCAAGCTCAACCGCGCGGACGCCTTCGCCGCCTTCGCCGACGGCCAGGTCGGCATGCTCAACGGGCACCCCACGCTGATCCAGCAGGCCGAGAAGAAGGGCGTGAAGTTCGGCATGGTGCCGCTGCCGGGGCGCACCGGCACGGCCAGGGCCTCCATGGGCGTCGCCGACTGGATGATGGCCTTCAAGCAGAACGGTCACCGCGACCGGATCGGCGACTTCCTCAACTTCGTCTACAGCGAGAAGAACGTCCTGGCCTTCTCCCGCGAGTACGGCCTGCTGCCGGTCACCGGCTCCGCCTCCAACACCATGAGCGCCTCGGACGCCCCGACCGACAGCCCCCTGCACCCCTTCCTCGACCAGCTGCCGACCTCCGAGCTGTACCCCGTCGGCAAGACCTCCTGGGCGACGGTCAGCGCGGCCGTGAAGCAGAACATCGGCCAGGCCGTCGCCCCCGGCGGCGACCCCGCCGGCGTCCTGACCCGCCTCCAGGCGACGGCGACGGCGGCGGACAGCAGCGCCAAGAACTGAGCGCGCCTGTCAGTGCCCACCGCTACGGTGACTGCATGGAACTCGCCCCCCGCGAACAAGCCATCCTCGCCCTGGAGCGCCGCGGCTTCCCCGGCCCCGGCGCGAAGGAGCGTGCGATACGCGAGGAACTGGGTCTGTCGCCGGTCCGCTACTACCAACTCCTGAACGCGCTGCTGGACGACGAGCGCGCACTGGCGGCGGACCCGGTGACGGTGAACCGCCTGCGGAGGGTGCGGGAGACCCGGCGCACGGAACGCTGACGGGTGGGTGGAAACGGGGTCCAGGGGCGGAGTCCCAGGAGTGAGTCCGGCCGAGCCTGGATAGTGTCGCTCCATGGACCCTCTGCCGACCCCGCAGACCCAGCCCGGCCGCGACGGACTCGCCGCACTCCTGGCGAAGCCGTCCGCAGCGATCGTCGGCCTGGACTTCGACGGCACGCTGGCCCCCATCGTCGCCGACCCGGAGCAGGCCCGCGCCCACCCCGAGGCCGTACCGGCCCTCGCCGCACTCGCTCCGAAGGTCGCCTCCGTCGCCGTGATCACCGGCCGCCCCGCCGGAGTCGCGGTCCGCTACGGCGGCTTCGCCGGCGTCCCCGGCCTGGAGCATCTGACCGTCCTCGGCCACTACGGCGCCGAACGCTGGGACGCGGTCACCGCCACCGTCACCGCCCCGCCCCCGCACCCCGGCGTCGCCGCGGCCCGCGCCGAGCTGCCGGGCGTGCTGGACCGTGCCGGCGCCTGGCGCGGCACCTGGATCGAGGAGAAGGGCCGGGCGGTCGCGGTGCACACCCGCCGTGCCGACGACCCGCAGGCCGCGTTCGAGGCCCTGCGCGGCCCCCTCACCGACCTCGCAGCCCGCCACGGCCTGATCGTCGAACCCGGCCGCCTGGTCCTGGAACTGCGCCCGCCGGGCATGGACAAGGGCGTGGCCCTCGCCGACCACGTCCGCAGGACCGGCGCCGAGTCCGTCCTCTACGCCGGCGACGACCTCGGCGACCTCCCCGCCTTCGCCGCCGTCGACGAACTCCGCGCCGACGGCGTCCCCGGCCTCCTGGTCTGCAGCGGCAGCACGGAGGTCACGGAGCTGGCGGAACGCGCGGACGTGGTGGTGGACGGCCCGCCCGGGGTCGTCCGCCTGCTGCGGACCCTCGCGGCTCAGCTGGACTGAAGCTCCTCCAGCGCCTGCAGCTGATCCATGAACCACTGGGCCGGAGGAAGCGCGGTGGCCGCCGCGGCCAGCCTCTTGGTGCGGTCCGCCCGCTCCTCCGGCGGCAGGGACAGCGCCTCGTGCAGGGCGCGCGCGGTCTCCAGCACGTCGTAGGGGTTCACCACGAACGCGTTGCCGCCCAGTTCCTCGTACGCCCCCGCCTCCCGCGACAGCACCAGCGCACACCCCTCGTCGGAGACGACCGGCACCTCCTTGGCGACCAGGTTCATGCCGTCCCGGATGGGGTTGACCAGCGCCACGTCGGCCAGCCGGTAGGCGGCCAGGGAGCGCGCGAAGTCGTCATGGACGTGGAGGACGACCGGCGTCCAACCGGGCGTGCCGTAAGCCGAGTTGATCTCCTCGGCCATCCGCTGCACCGCCGCCGTGTAGTCCCGGTACACGGCGAGGTCCTGCCGCGACGGATACGCGAACGCGAGGTGCACCACCCGCTCCCGCCACTCGGGGTGCTCCTCCAGCAGCTGCCGGAAGGCGAGCAGGCCGCGCACGATGTTCTTCGACAGCTCCGTGCGGTCGACGCGGACGACGGCCTTGCGGCCCGCGCCGATCTCCGCCCGCAGGGCCGCCATCCGCTCCTCGACGTCCGGCTCGTGCGCGCGGGCCCGCAGGAAGTCGGCGTCGGCGCCGAGGGAGTGCACGCCGAGGTACGTACGACGACGCCCCTCGCGCAGGTGCTCCACGTATCGAGGGGTGCCCGAGGGCCGGCCCACCAGGTAGCGCTCGGGATCCAGGTCCTCGGTGCACCTCTGGAAGGCCGTCGCCCACCGCCAGGTCAAAAACGCCACCCGGTCCGCCCCGAGCATGCCCGCCATCAGCTGCTCTCGGATGTCCTGCGGAAGCAGCCCGAAGTAGTCGGGGGGCGCCCACGGGGTGTGCGAGAAATGGCCGATCCGCAGGTCGGGGCGGAGTTCGCGGAGCATCCCGGGCACCAGGCACAGGTGGTAGTCCTGCACCAGCACCGCCGCCCCCTCGGCCGCCTCCTCGGCCAGCGCCTCGGCGAACGCCCGGTTGTAGGCCTCGTACGACGCCCACTGCCGCCGGAACTCCGCGTCGAAGGCCGGCTCCAGCGGGGTCTGGTAGAGCATGTGGTGCACGAACCACAGCACCGAGTTGGCGACGCCGTTGTAGGCGTCGGAGTGCACGCTCGCGTCGATGTCGAGCATCCGCACCCGCTGCCCGCCGGTGTCCTCGTCCGGCAGCAGCCCGCCGCCCGCACGGCGTACGGCCTCCCGGTCCCCGTCGCCGAGCGCCGAGCACACCCACAGCGAGTCCGCGTCCGATCCGATGGCCGACAGCCCCGAGACCAGCCCGCCGCCGCCCCGCTTGGCGCGCAGCGAGCCGGCCCCCTCGTCGTCCACCGTGTACGAAACCGGGCCGCGGTTGGACGCGACCAGTACCTGAGCCTTCTCGGCAGCACCCTGCGTGGAAGCCATGGTCCTCAACCTAGCCCGGCCCGGAAACGCTCAAACGTACGGCCACGCCGGGTGTCGCGGCCGTATACCAACTCAGGCCACCCGGCGCTCGGCGTACTCGGCGATCTCCACCATCGGCGGCCGTTCCTCGGTGTCCACCGAGTAGGTGCGCGGCTCGAAGCCGTCCTCGCCCCGCTCGAACTGGGTGAGGGCGGGACGGATCAGATGGCCGCGGGCCAGCCTCAGCTGGGCCGTACGGTAGATCGCCGCGGCCATCCGGCCCAGCGCCTGCCCGTCCTGGTGGCGGTGCTTGCGCACGCCCACGTCCACCTGTGCCAGCGCGTCGAGACCCACCAGGTGCAGGGCGTCCACCAGCATGCCCAGCTCCACGCCGTACCCGACCGGGAACGGCAGCTGTTCCAGCAGCGAGCGCCGGGCCGCGTACTCGCCGCCCAGCGGCTGTACGAATCCGGCGAGCTGCGGCCAGTGCATGTTCAGCAGCGGGCGGGCCATCAGCTCGGTGACCCGGCCGCCCTGGCCGGCCGTTCCGGCGAGCGGACGGTCGTACATCGCCTTGACCAGGTCCACGTCCGGCTCGGTGAGCAGCGGGCCGACGATCCCGGTGACGAAGTCGGGGGAGAACTCCTTCAGGTCCGCGTCGACGAAACAGACGATGTCCCCACTGGTCACCAGCAGGGAGCGCCACAGCACCTCACCCTTTCCGGGGACGGCGGGGATGCGCGGCAGGATCTCGTCCCGGTGAACGACCCGGGCGCCCGCGGCGGCGGCGACCTCGGAGGTGCGGTCGGTGGAGCCGGAGTCGACCACCACGATCTCGTCGACGAGCGGGACCCGCTCCACCAGGTCGTGGCGGATGATCGCGACGATGTCGCCGACGGTCTCCTCCTCGTTGAGCGCGGGCAGCACGACGGACACCGACTGGCCCGTACGCTGCTTGGCGGCCAAGATCTTGTGCAGGGGGCGATCGGTCACGGACCAGGAGCGGGTGCTCAGCCAGCGCTCGACTTCTTCCAGCACGGTCGGCGGCTCCTCACTGTTGTCTCGCGGTTCGGACGACTCTCTCAACTGTCTTGGCCTTCGGTTACAGTCTTGAACAACGCTGGTGACCATCGCATGTCGGGGGTCAGCCAGGCGCTCACAACCGCATACCGCTCATCCAGAGGGGCAGAGGGACACGGCCCGATGAAGCCCCGGCAACCCCCCTGAGCCGCACTCGTTCACGCGAGGCTCCCGGCCAGGGAAGGTGCCAAATCCGTCTCACGGCGAGATGCGTCGTGAGGAAGATGAGGAGAAAGGGCCTCGCCTCCATGGCTGTGCAGACAGTTGCAAGCTCCACCGATTCCACCGTCGACCTCGGTCCCGCCGCGGCCCTGAGCTGTCGCGAGTGCGGTCACCGCGTCCCGCTCGGCCCGGTGTTCGCCTGCGAGGAGTGTTTCGGCCCGCTGGAGATCGCCTACGACTTCTCCGCCTACGACACCGAAGAGCTGCGCCGCCGGATCGAGTCCGGCCCCGCGAACATCTGGCGGTACGCGCCGCTGCTGCCGGTCCCGGCCGACGTGGCCGACAAGCCGAACCTGAACCCGGGCTGGACCAAGCTCGTCAAGGCCGACAACCTCGCCCGTGAACTCGGCGTCACCGGCGGCCTGTTCGTCAAGGACGACTCCGGCAACCCGACGCACTCCTTCAAGGACCGCGTGGTGGCCCAGGCCCTGGAGGCCGCCCGCGCCTTCGGCTTCACCACCCTGTCCTGCTCCTCCACCGGCAACCTCGCCGGTGCCGTCGGCGCCGCCGCCGCCCGGGCCGGCTTCCGCTCGTGCGTGTTCATCCCGCACGACCTGGAGCAGGGCAAGGTCGTCATGGCCGCGATCTACGGCGGTGACCTCGTCGGCATCGAGGGCAACTACGACGACGTGAACCGCTTCTGCTCCGAGCTGATCGGCGACCCGGCCGGCGAGGGCTGGGGCTTCGTCAACGTCAACCTGCGGCCGTACTACGCCGAGGGCTCCAAGACCCTCGCGTACGAGATCTGCGAGCAGCTCGGCTGGCGGCTGCCCGACCAGATCGTGGTCCCGATCGCCTCCGGCTCCCAGCTCACGAAGATCGACAAGGGTCTGCAGGAGCTGATCAAGCTGGGGCTCGTCGAGGACAAGCCGTACAAGATCTTCGGTGCGCAGGCCGAGGGCTGCTCGCCGGTGTCGACCGCCTTCAAGGCCGGCCACGACGTGGTCCGTCCCCAGAAGCCGAACACCATCGCCAAGTCCCTCGCCATCGGCAACCCGGCCGACGGCCCGTACGTCCTGGACATCGCGCGCCGCACGGGTGGTGCCGTGGAGGACGTGACGGACGAGGAAGTCGTCGACGCCATCAAGCTGCTGGCCCGCACGGAGGGCATCTTCGCGGAGACGGCGGGCGGTGTGACCGTCGGCGTCACCCGCAAGCTGATCAAGGACGGCGTCCTGGACCCGACGAAGACCACGGTGGTGCTCAACACCGGTGACGGCCTGAAGACCCTTGACGCGGTGGCCGGGACCGGCCTGACCGCCACCATCCGACCGACCCTGGACTCCTTCCGAGAGGCTGGCCTCGCATGAGCGTGACCGTTCGCATCCCCACCATCCTGCGCACCTACACCGGCGGGCAGGCCGAAGTGGCCGCCGAAGGTGCCACCCTCGCCGAGGTCATCGCCGACCTGGAGAAGAACCACACCGGCATCGCCGCGCGCGTGCTGGACGACCAGGGCAAGCTGCGCCGGTTCGTGAACGTCTACGTCAACGACGACGACGTGCGCTTCGAGCAGGGCCTGGAGACCGCGACCCCGGACGGCGCCGGTGTCTCCATCATTCCGGCCGTCGCCGGCGGCTGATCGTTACCTTGGGTAACTTCAGTTACGCATTGTTCATCGAATTGCCCCCTCCGTGAGAGAAGCGGAGGGGGCAATTCTGTGTGATTGAGCGCGGTAGAGTTGGGGAACACGCTCCCGGACCGCCGGTCGGGGACCCTGTATTGATGCCGCAGACCCGACAAGAAGTAGCCAAACTGCGCGGGTTCTATGCGGCTTTTGTGGCGGTTCATGGAGCCCGACTTGCCCTGAAGTCAGGTGAATTCTCCCCACATTCCGGACCGTTCCCGTCCAGAATTCTCGTCCGATTGACCTGTTGCAGACGGCAGTTGGACAGATACATTCAGCCGCGGTCGACGCGTTCCGGCGCACGCCCCCGACCGATGGGGGGTGAGGTCTGACCCGGGTCCGCGAAGTGTGGATCTGTGCAAGGGCCAGTAATAGGGGAGTTAGGCATGGCTCAGGGCACCGTCAAGTGGTTCAACGCGGAGAAGGGGTACGGCTTCATCGCGGTCGACGGTGGTGCGGATGTTTTCGTCCACTACAGCGCGATCCAGATGGACGGTTACCGCACCCTGGAAGAGGGGCAGCGGGTCGACTTCGAGATCTCGCAGGGCCAGAAGGGCCCGCAGGCGGACATGGTCCGGCTGGCGACCAGCTGAAGCACGCGTCGACTGTCAGCGACGTTCTTCGTTCATCTTCGCAGGGCCCGCACCTCGCTCGGGGTGTGGGCCCTTCGTCGTGCCCGGGTGACGGTGTTCGCGGGCGGCTGACGGGGGTGCCGTACCCCGTAGGGCGCTTGCACTCGACCATGCCGAGTGCTAATCATTGGCGTTAGCACTCTGAAGGTGAGAGTGACAGTGAAGGACCGGGTCGGTGAGGCCCGCAGGCCAAGTGGGGCAAGGAACCACGCGGCCGGCGAGCCGTCCGTCGCGGGCGCGGGCGCGGTCCGAAGGAATCACCCCCAGTCCTGGAGGGACCACTTCACATGGCCAAGATCATCGCGTTCGACGAGGAGGCGCGGCGCGGCCTCGAGCGCGGCATGAACCAGCTCGCGGACGCCGTGAAGGTGACGCTCGGCCCCAAGGGTCGCAACGTCGTCCTCGAGAAGAAGTGGGGCGCCCCCACGATCACCAACGATGGTGTCTCCATCGCCAAGGAGATCGAGCTCGAGGACCCGTACGAGAAGATCGGCGCCGAGCTGGTCAAGGAAGT
Organism: Streptomyces sp. NPDC030820; assembly: GCF_055572075.1. Lineage (NCBI taxonomy): Bacteria > Bacillati > Actinomycetota > Actinomycetes > Kitasatosporales > Streptomycetaceae > Streptomyces > Streptomyces sp. NPDC030820. The sequence goes on along the minus strand of NZ_JBVIEB010000004.1, from coordinate 499,000 downwards.
CGCCAAGAAGACGGACGACGTCGCCGGTGACGGTACGACCACCGCGACCGTGCTCGCCCAGGCCCTGGTCAAGGAGGGCCTGCGCAACGTCGCCGCCGGTGCCAACCCGATGGCCCTCAAGCGCGGTATCGAGAAGGCCGTCGAGGCCGTCTCCGCCGCCCTGCTGGAGCAGGCGAAGGACGTCGAGACCAAGGAGCAGATCGCCTCCACCGCGTCCATCTCCGCCGCCGACACCCAGATCGGCGAGCTGATCGCCGAGGCCATGGACAAGGTCGGCAAGGAAGGCGTCATCACCGTCGAGGAGAGCAACACCTTCGGCCTGGAGCTCGAGCTCACCGAGGGCATGCGCTTCGACAAGGGCTACATCTCCGCCTACTTCGCGACCGACATGGAGCGCATGGAGGCGGTGCTGGAGGACCCGTACATCCTCATCGCCAACTCCAAGATCTCCTCGGTCAAGGACCTGCTCCCGCTCCTGGAGAAGGTCATGCAGTCGGGCAAGCCGCTGCTGATCATCGCCGAGGACGTCGAGGGCGAGGCCCTGTCGACCCTGGTCGTCAACAAGATCCGCGGCACCTTCAAGTCCGTCGCCGTCAAGGCCCCGGGCTTCGGTGACCGCCGCAAGGCCATGCTCGGCGACATCGCCATCCTCACGGGCGGCGAGGTCATCTCCGAGGAGGTCGGCCTCAAGCTGGAGAACGCGACCCTGGACCTCCTGGGCCGCGCCCGCAAGGTCGTCATCACCAAGGACGAGACCACCATCGTCGACGGTGCCGGCTCCTCGGAGCAGGTCAACGGCCGGGTCAACCAGATCCGCGCCGAGATCGAGAACAGCGACTCGGACTACGACCGCGAGAAGCTGCAGGAGCGCCTGGCGAAGCTCGCCGGTGGTGTCGCGGTCATCAAGGCCGGTGCCGCCACCGAGGTGGAGCTCAAGGAGCGCAAGCACCGCATCGAGGACGCCGTCCGCAACGCCAAGGCGGCCGTCGAGGAGGGCATCGTCGCCGGTGGTGGCGTGGCGCTCATCCAGGCCTCCTCGGTCTTCGAGAAGCTGGACCTGGAAGGTGACGAGGCGACCGGCGCCAACGCCGTGCGCATCGCCCTGGAGGCCCCGCTGAAGCAGATCGCCGTCAACGCCGGCCTCGAGGGCGGTGTCGTGGTGGAGAAGGTGCGCAACCTGACCCCGGGCCACGGCCTGAACGCCGCGACCGGTGAGTACGTCGACCTGGTCGCCGAGGGCATCATCGACCCGGCGAAGGTGACCCGCTCTGCCCTGCAGAACGCCGCCTCCATCGCCGCGCTCTTCCTCACCACCGAGGCCGTCATCGCCGACAAGCCGGAGAAGGCCGCCGCGCCGGCCGGCGGCGGCATGCCGGGCGGTGACATGGACTTCTGATCCTTCCCGGATCACCTGTCCTTTCCGAGGGCGGCATCCCCAGCTTCCGGCTGGGGGTGCCGCCCTCGGGCGTTTGCCGGGGCTAGGTCCTCGGCGTGACCGCCACCGACAGCGTGTCGCCCGGCTTCAGCCTGTTGTAGAGCCATACGGCGTCCTTCGTGTCGAGGCCGATCCAGGTGCCGGTTCTGGGGGCGCAGGCGAGTGAGCCGACGTAGAGGCTGGACCTGTCGCTGCCGCGGAGTTCGACCACATACGGCTCCGCCACCTTGCAGGTGGACTTGGCGAGTTCGTCGACCGTGTCCCGGGTGAGGTCGAGTTTCGCCGAGACGGTCAGCAGGTCGGCGGGGGTGCGGGTCGGGTAGCCCGAGGTGATGGGCATGACCCGGCCGCCGACGGTCAGGGCCCGCTTCGCGAAGTTCACCACGCCGGTGACCGGGGAGGCGAGGGGGGAGGGGGTGGGGGACGCCGGGAGCCGGGGAGCGGTGGCCGCCGGGGCCTGGCGGTGGCCGGGGGCGGCGCCGCCCGAGTTCAGCGTCAGCGCGAAGGCCGCCAGGGCGAGGGCCGCGGCGCCCGCGCCGAGGGCGAGGGCCGTGCGACGACGGCGACCGCGGCGGACGGCGCGGCGTCGGATCCCGGGGGCGGCGACGGATGGCGGGGTCTCGTTCGCCGTCGCCAACGCGCGGAGTGCACCGGCCAGTTCATCCATGGTGGGGTCATCCGACACGGCCGCCCTCCTTCCGTACCGGCTCATCGGCCTCGTCCGTGCCCAGCTGCTTCGCCAGTGCCGCCCGGCCCCGGGACAACCGGGCCTTGACCGTGCCCACGGGCGCGCCGGTCTCGGAGGCTACCTGCTCGACACTCAAGTCGCACAGATGGTGCAGGACGATCGCCAACCGCTGTGCCTGGGGCAATTGGCGCAACGCGGCCACCAGTGCCGTGTGTTCGGGGCCGGGCCCCGGCGTCGACTCGGGCGGGGCGTGCCGCCGTACCAGTTCCAGCCAGCGCCTGGCACGCCGCCAGCGGCTGACCGCCAGCCGTACGGCGACCGTGCGGATCCAGGCCTCCGGGGCACTGTCGGCCAGGAAGGACTTCCGCCGGTCCCAGGCGCGTACGAACGCCTCCTGCACCACGTCCTGGGCCTCGCCGTGGTCTCCGGTGAAGGCGTAGAGCTGCCCGGTCAGACGGGGGAAGGCGGCCGCGTAGAAAGCGTCGAACTCGTCCTCGGTCATGCCCTCCGCCGGAGTCTTGCCGCGTCTTGCTGAGTCTTGCTGCGTCTCTCTGGGTCTTTCGTTTCCCGTGCAACCCACCTGCCCCGCCCGTGCGTACAGGTCCCGTGGGCCGCGTGCGCGGCGTACATCGAAACACGTGACCCCAAGGAGAAGACGATGCGGACGCGTGCCCGGATCCATGACGACTTCGCCGCCTACGCGCGCACCTGCTGGCCCCGGCTCCTCGTCACCGCGCGGCTGCTCACCGAGGACCTGCCCGAGGCGGACGAACTGGCCCGGCGGACGCTGATACGGGTGTACGCGCGCTGGCGCCGGGTCCCGCGCAACGACGTGGACTTCCACGTACGGCGTCAGCTCGTGCGCAGCTGGTTGCGGCGGCCGTGGCCGCTGGCGCGGCCCGCCGCCCGCCGGCGGGCCGTGCTGGTGCTGCGGTACGGGGAGGGCCTGCCGGACGCGCAGATAGGCCAGTTGCTCGGCGTCTCCAAGGGCGCGGTACGCCACTTCGCCCGGCGTGGGACGAAGGCGGCCGGGGGCGATGAACAGCGGCTGCGCGAGGCCTACGCCGCCGCGGCCCGTGACGTGGTCCCCGGCCCGCCTCCGCTGGACACGGTGACCGCGCGGGGGCGGGCGTGGCGGCGGCGCCGGGCCGCGGTGGTCGCCGGTGGCTGTGCGGTGGCGCTGGTGGCCGGGGGTTTCGTCGCCGTCGGCCGGGTCGCCGGAAGCGGCCAGGGTGACTCGTCCGGTACGGCGGTCGGCCGGGCGGTGGGTTCCATACGGATCGTGGCGCCCGGGGAGCGGGTGCAGGCGGCGCCCGGCGTGGAGATGTGGCTGACCGCGGACGGCAGCCACTGGTCGACGCCGGAACAGGCCGACCAGTTCCGCGGGTTGGACGGCTACCCACGCCACGAGCCGGGGGTGTCCCTGCAGGCGGAGCCGGTCAAGGGCAGGTACTTCCTGTCCGGCCTGTACTACGGCGTCTCCGGGGACCCGGGACGCGTCGAGCTGAGCACCGGTCACGGCGAGGTCGCCGCCAAGGTGCTCACCCTGGCGGGCAGCCCCGGCTGGGGCGTCTGGTACGCGAGTACGTCGCTGTCCGCGCGGGACACCAAGACGCTCTTCGTCGAGGGGATGGCGATGCCGCGGAGCGTCGGGAGCGCCGAGGGCGGTGCGGGCGGTGCTGGCGGTGTGGGTGTCACGGTGTACGACGCCGCGGGCGCCGTCGTGGCACAGCTGCGGAACGGGGGGTGGCGGGCATGACCCCGGAGCTGAAGGAGGAGTCCAAGGAGACGCCGAAGCCTGCGAGTTCGCGCCGCATCCCGCTCCGCGTCCGTCTGCGCCGCAACCGGGGCCGTATCGCGCGCCGACTGCTGGCCGCCTTCCTGCTCCTGCTCGCCCTGCTGGTCGGTGCGGTCGTCGTCGCGTACAAGCTCACCGTCATTCCCGAGCCGCACCCGGACACGGTCGTCCAGAGCACCGTCTTCCTCGACGAGAAGGGTGCCTACCTGGGCCGCCGGGGCCCGGTGGACCGTCAGGAAGTGCCGCTGTCGCAGGTGCCGAGGTATGTGCAGGACGCGGTGATCGCCGCGGAGAACCGTTCCTTCCGGACCGACTCCGGAGTCTCCCCGAAGGCCATCGTCCGCGCCGTCGGGGCGGCGCTGACCGGCGGCGAACGGCAGGGCGGCTCCACCATCACCCAGCAGTACGTCAAGAACGCGCTGCTCAGCCCCGAGCAGTCACTGTCCCGCAAGGCGCGCGAGGCGCTGATCGCGGTCAAGCTGGACCGCACCCGCTCCAAGGACGAGATCCTGGAGGGCTACCTCAACACCGTGTACTTCGGCCGGGGCGCCGCCGGCATCCAGTCGGCCGCGCGCAACTACTTCGACGTCGACACCAAGGACCTCACCGTCTCCCAGGGCGCGGCCCTGGCCGCCATCATCAACCTCCCCTCCTACTACGAGAAGGCCGGCTCGGACCCGAAGGTCACGGCGACGCTCCAGCGCCGCTGGGCGTGGGTACTGGACGCCATGGCGGCGAGCGGGAACATCACGGCGAAACAGCGGGCCGAGGCCCGTTTCCCGGCGTTCCGGTTCTATCCGCCCGGGGCCACCGACGGACAGCGGCAGTACCTGATCGACATCGCGGCGAAAGAGGCCGCCGACCGGCTCGGCATCACCGAGGACCAGCTGGCGCGCGGCGGTTACACCGTGCACACCACCTTCGACCTCCCGCTGCAGGACTCCACGGCGGAACAGGTCAAGGGCCTCAAGTCCGCCAAGAGCGGCGTACGCCTGCACACCGCGGTCGTCGGCATCGAGCCCGGCGACGGTGCGGTGCGGGTGCTGTACGGCGGATCGGACTACGCCCGGCAACCCTTCAACGACGCGGTGAGCGGCGCGGTGGAGGCGGGTACGGCGATGACGCCGCTGGCGGACCAGCGGTTCGGGGCGCCGCTCACCGGGCTCCCGAAGACAGCCGCACCCACACCGCTGAAGCTCACGTCGGCGTACGCGGCGGTCGCGGCCGCCGGCATGTACGCCGCGCCGTACACCGTCGCCCGCATCACCCACGGCGGCCGGACCGTCTACTCCGCGCACCCCGACCGGCACCGGGTCCTGCCCGAGAAGGCCGCCCGCGTGGTGGCCGCGCCGGTCGCCGGCGCTCCGGCGAACCTGTTCACGGCGGGCGCGGGCGGCGGCAGCACCCGCCGCACGGTGTGGACCGTCGCCTACGACGGCCGGTTCACCCTGACCGTCGCCCTCTTCGCCGACCAGCCGGGCAAGAAGAAGGACACGACGGTGCCCGCGCAACTGCCGACAGATCCCTCACCGACGCAGTTCACGGAAGAGACGGCGACTCAGCTCTGGGGGCGCTTGAGGTGATCGACGAACGCGGACCAGGCCGAGGGCAGGAACACGAGCTTTGGGCCTTGGGGGGTTTTGGAGTCGCGGACGGGGACGAGGGCGGGGTGGCCGTCGGCTACTTCCAGGCAGTCGTTGCCGCCGCCCCCGCTGTAGCTGGACTTGCGCCAGGTGGCCGTGCTCAGCTCGTAGTCAGGGCTGTTCCTCATGGTCGTAATCCTGCGCCATCGCCTCGACGAGGGCTAGAGAGTTCTCCGGCGAGAGGGCGGAGGCCGTGAGGAGTTCGAAGGTGAACCTCAGCTGGGCAACCGTCGCCGGATCGTCTTCCAGCCGTCCGGTGCCAGGCCCTTCGAAGTAGACCAGCGGAGGAGCGTCCTCGAAGTCCATCAGCTTCAGTGGACCGTCCATCGCCTTGTGCGCTCCCGCGCTGAACGGCAGTACCTGCGCGATGATCCGGCCCCGACGGGCCAGGGTCGCGACATGGCGCAGGGCCTCCGCCATCACCGCTCGGCCACCGGTCTCCCTGCGCAGCGCCGCCTCGTCAAGCACTGCCCACAACATCGGCTTTGTTGGGTCGTTGAGCAGACGGGTCCGCGCCACCCGGCCTTCCACCCACTCATCGATCGTCTCCTCCGGTGCCGTCGGTGCGTACGCCCGGTTCACTGCCCGTGCGTACGCGGGCGTCTGGAGCAACCCGGGGATCAGCATCGGCGCGTAGTGGCGGATGGCTGTGGCGATCGACTCCGCCTCCGCTGCCTCCGCGAAGTGCTCGGGGTAGCGGGACTTGGCCGCCGCCCCGCAGTTCCGCTGGAAGAAGGTGCCCGTGCCCAACACCTCATCCAGCATCCGCGCGAAGTCCATCTGCATCCGCCGAGTCCCCGCCTCCAACTGCCCGATGAACGACCCGCTCACGAACAGCCGTTGGCCCAACTGCTCCTGACTCAGCCCCTTCCGCTCCCGAGCGTGCCGTAACTCGGCGCCCAGCAGGGCGCGCGGCGATGACGACGGATCGAGGCTCTTCGGTCCTGCCATGGCAACTCCTGGTCTGACAGCAGAGGTTGTTGGGGCGCCCTCTCTGGCCAGGTTAGAGCGCTGACGGCCACTCTGTGTGGTGAACGCGAACACTCAGCGTGGAGGAATTGGCCCAATGGAGATGAAGGAAACGGCGGCGGACGAGCGGCCCGCCCGTACGCCCGTGTACTTCGTGGATCTGCGGAACGGGCGGATCGGCGAGGTCATGGGGCGTGTGGGAGGTTACGTGCAGCTCAGGCCGATCGGCGGTGGCCGGGAGTGGGACTGTCCGCCGGACTCGGTCGAGCCGGCGCCGCCGGACGAGGTGCTGCGGGAGCGGGTGCGGCGGCTGAATCGGGACAGTGTGAGCGGTGTCACATAAGGGCGCTTCTGGGGTCGGAATGTGTGGCAGCGCATAGGCGATTACTTAAGGAGCTGCAACAATGCGTGCACACATACCGTCCGGTTAACCCCGTCACTCACGAGGAGCCCCCACGTGACCGTCACGACGCCCGCCTCCCGCGCGGCCCAGGTCCTGTCCCGCCCGATCGCGCTCAACGGTCTCACCGTCCCCAACCGGATCGTGATGGCGCCGATGACCCGCATGTTCTCCCCGGGCGGCATCCCCGGCGAGGACGTGCGCTCGTACTACTCCCGCCGGGCCGCCGCCGGGGTCGGCCTCATCGTCACCGAGGGCACGTACGTGGGCCATGAGTCGGCCGGCAACAGCGCGCGCGTTCCCCGGTTCCACGGGGAGGAGCAGCTCGCGGGCTGGGCGAAGGTCGCCGAGGACGTGCACGCGGCGGGCGGCACGATCGTCCCGCAGCTGTGGCACATCGGCATGGTCCGCAAGGACGGCGAGGCTCCCTTCCCGGAGGCCCCCGCGATGGGCCCGTCCGGCCTGGTCGCGGCGGACGCCGAGCCGACCGGCAAGGCGATGACGCAGGCCGACCTGGACGACGTCGTCGCCGCGTTCGCCAAGGCTGCCGCGGATGCCGAGCGCATCGGCTTCGACGGCGTGGAGCTCCACGGCGCCCACGGCTACCTCCTCGACCAGTTCCTGTGGGAGGGCACCAACCGCCGTACCGACGCCTACGGCGGCGACCCGGTGGCCCGCACCAAGTTCTCCGCGGAGATCGTTGCCGCGGTCCGCGCGGCGGTCTCCCCCGAGTTCCCGGTCATCTTCCGCTACTCGCAGTGGAAGCAGCAGGACTACACGGCCCGGCTCGCCGAGACCCCCGAGGAGCTGGAGGCGATCCTCACCCCGCTCGCCGCGGCCGGCGTCGACGTCTTCCACGCCTCCACCCGCCGCTACTGGCTGCCGGAGTTCGACGGCTCGGACCTGAACCTGGCCGGCTGGACGAAGAAGCTCACGGGCAAGCAGGTCATCACCGTCGGCTCGGTGGGCCTCGACGGCGAGTTCCTGGGCGCTTTCCAGGGCCAGGGCTCCGAGGTCAAGGGCATCGACAACCTCCTCGACCGCATGGAGGCCGACGAGTTCGACATGGTCGCCGTGGGCCGCGCGCTGCTCCAGGACCCGGAGTGGGCGGCCAAGGTGCTCTCCGACCGCCTCGACGAGCTGAAGCCGTACGACGCGGCGTCGCTGAAGACGCTCAGCTGAGACGCCTGAGGCCTACAGGTTGCCCATCGGCTCGATGTCGACGTGCACGGGGGTACCCCACACCCGCAGCACCTCGTAGTCGGTGAACTCGTGCACGAGCCGGTAGGCCATGGCGGGCCGCGATCCGCGCCGCTGAGCGGCGAGGTACGCCTCTGCCTCGTGCCGGTCCCTCCTCGGTGTCCCGCACAACTGCCACTCGTGCCCGTTCCACGCCTCCGGCAACCAGCGCTGCTGCGGCTGGGGCCGGTCGCCCCGGACCCCGTAACGGGAGGGTGCGGTGGCGGTGGGTGCAGGTCCGGTCCGCCCACCCTGGAACTCCGACCGCCGGGCGGCCCGGCGGCGGGTCTCACAGAGCAGACACAGATCGGGCGCGCTCTCGTCGACGGGGCCCTGCGGATGCTCGGGGCAGCGGGTGCTGGGCGCGCCGCTCCCGACGCTCTCCTCCACCAGGTCGAGTGCCCGGCGCAGGTCGGCCTTGATCTCGTGCAGCCGGGCGTCCGGGGTGTCGGAGGTCAGCGCCTCCCCGTGCTCCCCGAGAAGCCGCAGGGCCCTTCCCAGGGCGGCGAGCTGGACGTGGTTCATGTCAGCCAAGGGTACGAGAGCGGCTGCTCGGGCCGGTGTCGTGCTTCCGGTGTCGATCGGTTGCCGTGAGCGCCGTTCCTCAGCGGCCGTGATGGATCAGGCTGCCCCGGCCGCACCTGGGCAAGGGGTTGCCCAGCGGTAGCGGGGACACGGACTTGACCGCCGGGACGACGAGGCTGCCGACACAGGTCGCGGTGTCCGTGTCCGTGGCCGTGGCCAGGAGCTTCGTCTTCTTCATGCCGGGGCAACGACCCGCCCCGGCCGGTCGTCACGCCGGTGCCGCCGGCCGTGGGCGGCGCGGAAAGCCGAAGAGGTAGGTCGCCGTGAAGCCGACCGCGTAACCGGTGAGGAGGCCGCCCGCGTAGATCGCCGCCGCCGCTCCCACACCCCTGTTCCCCGTCAGCAGCGGGAACAGCGCCCAGCCCGAGGGGCCGATCGCCGTCGCGCCCACCTTCGTGCCGAGCATCGCGAAGAAGCCGACGAACGCCCCGCCCGCCGCCCCGCCCGCGCAGGCGGTCAGGAACGGGCGGCCCAGCGGCAGGGACACCCCGTAGATCAGCGGCTCGCCGACGCCCAGCAGCCCGGCCGGGAGCGCCGAGCGGATCGTCGTACGCAGGGAGGCCGTGGGGACGGAGACGTCGTGGCGCGTGCGGACGTACACCGCGAGCGCCGCGCCCACCTGGCCCGCGCCCGCCATGGCCAGCAGGGGGAGCAGGACGGTGTAGCCCTGTTGCTCGATGAGGGTGGTGTGGATGGGGATGAGGGCCTGGTGCAGTCCCAGCATGACCAAGGGGAGGAAGAGGCCCCCGAGGAGCAGTCCGGCGGCCGCGCCGGCGGTGGCCAGCAGCCAGTTGGCCGCCGTGCCGATCGCCGTCGCCACCGTGCCGGCCGCGTACATCAGGCCGTACAGCGTCACCAGGCCCGGGACGAGGACGGTGACCGTGGGGGTGAGGAGGACGTCGAGCGCGCCCGGCACCCGGCCCCGGACCCACTTCTCCACGCGGGTCGCCAGCAGCGCCGCCGCGAGTGCGCCGAGCACCCCGCCCTGGCCGGGGGCGAGATGGGTGCCGAACACCGTCACCTTCGCCACGCCCGGGTACACGACCACGGCCGCCACCGCGCCGCCCAGCACGGGCGTGCCGCCGAACTCCTTCGCCGTGTTGTGGCCGACGAACACCGCGATCAGTGCCAGGAAGGCGGAGGCGACGGAGGAGAGGGCCGGGGTCAGGGCCGGTAGCCAACCGGTGTTCAGCAGCAGGCCGTTCAGTCCGGCCAGGACGCCGCAGCCGATCAGGGCGGGGATGAGCGGGACGAAGACGTTCGCGACCCGGCGCAGGGCCGTCTTGAGGGGGGCCGCCTCCTTCTTCGACCCGGGGCCGGCAAAGGGCCGTTGGCCGGTGGTCACCCGCGCCTCCACCTCTGCCGTGACCTCGTCGACCACCCCGGGGCCGAGCACGAGCTGGCAGGTCGGGCCGTCGGACACCAGCCCGAGCACACCGGGCAGGGCCCGCAGCCCCTCCTCGTCCACCGCCGTCGGGTCGGCGAGGGTCAGCCGGAGGCGGGTCATGCAGTGGGCCACGGAGATGATGTTGGCCGGGCCGCCGACCCGGGTGAGGAGGGCGGTCGCGGTGGAGGCGGGGTCGTTGCGCACGCCCCGAGCGTGCGGGTCAGCGGGCCGAGTGCGCCAGCGCGGCACGCAGATGGCCGCCGGACTCCTCCAGAAGGCGGGCGGCCGTCGGGCCGTCGACACCGGCGAGCAGGGCGAGGATCGCGTTCTTCACCTCGCCGCCGGACTCGATGAGGGCCTTCTCGACCTCCTCGTCGGAGGCGCCCGTGGCCAGCGAGACGATACGGCGGGAGCGGGCGCGGAGTTTGTCGTTGGACGCGCGGACGTCGACCATCAGGTTCCCGTAGGTCTTGCCCAGCCGGATCATCGTGATCGTCGAGAGCATGTTCAGGACCAGCTTCTGGGCCGTGCCCGCCTTCAGGCGGGTGGAGCCGGTGATCAGTTCGGGGCCGACCACGACCTCGATGCCGTGCTCGGCCGCCGCCGCGAGCGCGCTGTGCTCGTTGCAGGCCAGGCCGACGGTCAGCGCGCCCAGAGCGCGGGCGTGCTCGACGGCGCCGATCGCGTAGGGGGTACGGCCGGAGGCGGAGACGCCGACCACGGTGTCGGCGGGGGTGAGCCCCAGCGCGTCCAGGTCGCGGCGGGCCAGTTCCGCGGAGTCCTCGGCGCCCTCGACCGAGGTGACCATCGCCTCCGGGCCGCCCGCGATCAGGCCGACGACCTGCGCGGGGTCGGTGTTGAAGGTGGGCGGGCACTCGGAGGCGTCCAGCACGCCGAGCCGGCCGGCGGTGCCGGCACCGGCGTAGATCAGCCGTCCGCCGCGGGCCATGCGCTCGGCGACGGCGTCGATGGCGGCGGCGATCCGGGGCAACTGGGCGGCGACGGCGGTGGGCACTTTGGCGTCCTCGCCGTTCATGAGCCGGGCGATGTCGAGGGTGGGAAGGCGGTCGATCCCGGCGAGCTCGGGCCGGAAGGCTTCGGTGGTCAGGGAAGCCAACTGCTGACGCAGGTCATGGGAGGTCATGGGGGGTGGCTCTCTCAGGTCTGGGTGCCGTTGTGCGTGCTGTTGCTCACCCGGGGCCGGTCACCTGGGGTCGGTCACCTCGGTCGGTCACCTGCGGCTGGTGCGATGCCGGTGAGCGAGCGCCTCGTACGACGCGGCCAGAGCGGGCGCCGCCGTCTCGTACGTACGCTGGGCCACTCCCACGAACAGGCAGTCCACCACGAGCAGTTGACTCGTCCGCGAGGACATCGCGGCGGGTCGCAGCTCGCTCTCCCGTGAGGTGGACGTGGTCAGTACGTGGTCGGCGTACTGGGTGACCGGCGAGTCCGGCCGGCCGGTGATGGCCACGGTCGTGGCCCCGTGCTCGAAGGCGACCCGCAGCGGCTCGATGACGTCCCCCGTCGAGCCGCTGTGGGTGATCGCGATCGCCACGTCACCCGAGCGGAGCTGCACCGCGTTGGTCACGGCGAGGTGCGGATCGCTGTGGGCGTGGGCTATGAGGCCTATGCGGAGCAGCTTCTGGGTGAGGTCCTGGGCGACGAGCCCCGAGGCCCCTATGCCGTACACATCGGTGCGCCGGGCCCCGGCCAGCGCACCCACGGCGGCCCCGAGCTGGACGGTGTCGAGCCCGGCGGCCGTGTCGGCGAGCGTCTGCTGCTCCTCGTAGGCGAGTTTGGTGACGACGTCGGCGATGGGGTCGTCCACCGCGATGTCGGTCGTGATCGCGGGCGCCCGGCCCGACTGCTGTTGCGCGGCGAGCCCGGCGAGGGCGAGCCGCAGGTCGCGGTAGCCGGGGTAGCCGAGGAGCCGGGCGGTGCGGACGACCGTGGCCTCGCTGGTGCCGGTGAGCTCGGCGAGGCCGGTGACCGTGAGGGCGGCGCAGCCGGCCGGGTCGCTCGCGACGGCCTCCGCGACGCGCTGCATGGAGCGGGTCATGGACGGTGCGAGGGTGCGCACCTTGGCGGCGAGGGAACCGCCCGGACTGCCGAAAATTTCCTTCACGTCCTGGGTCACAGATGAAAGATATTTTCGGTTCGGCGTCGGGGTCAAGAGTGCGCACAATGGGTTCTATGGAGCCCATTACCCCCCTTGAGCAGGCCCTGCATGCCGCCCGAGCCCTCGTGCTCGCCGATCTGGTCGCCGGTGAGGTCGCGGAGGCGGACGTGGTCTCGCTCGTCGAGGACTCCGTCGCGGAGCGCCGCTGGTGGGTCGAGCAGTGGCCGGACGGCGCGACCTATGTCGCCGGGCTGGTCGCGCAGGACGTACAGGACGCACTGCTGGACCGGTACGGCCGCTGGCCGCTGTGCCCGGTGTGCGGCTCCGGCGATCCGCACGCGCTGGACGTGGAGCCCGAACTGGGTCCCGATCCGCACTGGGTGTGCCACAAGGTGGGCGTGAAGGTCGCGGCGGTGGGTTCGCTGGGCTCGGCCACGGGCGGAATGGCCTCTTCGTGACCCTCTACATCGACCCGCCGACCTGGCCGGGGCACGGCCGCATGTGGTCGCACCTGGTCAGCGATGCGTCGTACGACGAACTCCATGCGTTCGCCGAGCGGCTGGGCGTGCCGCGGCGCGCCTTCGAGCGCGACCACTACGACCTTCCGGCGCACCGGTACGCGGAGGCGGTGGCGGCCGGCGCGGTGGAGGTCGGCAGCCGCGAGGTGGTGCGGCTGCTGCACGCCTCGGGTCTGCGCCGGCGCAAGGGGCTCGTTCAGCGGCGCAGTTCGTAGGCGAACTCGTCACCCTCGTCGCTGACCTTTGTGAACCCGACCCGGGTGACCACCGCCTGCGAGGCGGTGTTGTCCCGTTCGACGGTCGCCAAGAGGGAGCTGACGTCGTCGCGGGCCAGCGCCCAGTCGGCCAGGGTGCGCAGCGCCTCCGTCGCGTAGCCCTGGCCGCGGGCGCCCTCGACGAGGTCGTAGCCGATCTCCACCCGGCCGTCCTCGTCCGGGACGCCGTGGAAGCCCATGCCGCCGACCGCGCGGCCGTCCTCGTGCCGGACCAGTGCGAAGATCCCGAACTCCGGCCGGTGCACGCCTGCTTCGTATGCCTTCAGCAGGGAGGAGGCGGCCTGCCGGGTGCCCTCGTACGGGCCGCCGTCGAGCCAGGTGAAGCCGCCGTCGCCGTCCAGGCGCAGATCGTGGGCGGCGGCCGGGCGGATGCCGGTCAGGGTGAGGCGCTCGGCCGGGATGACGAGGTTGTTGTTCCAGCGCCATGCGGTGACCGGGGTGCGACCGGGCAGGTCGCCGCGGCCGGTGGCCCACAGCAGGGTCGGCCAGGGGGCGGGGCCGGGCTGGACGTGCGGGAAGAGGCAGGCGAGGAGGGACTCGACGAGCTCGGCCGGCGGCTCGTAGGCGATCCCCAGCCCCTCGGCCATGTCGTGCGTGTGCAGCAGCACTTCGGCGATGCCCATCGCGGCGAAGCCCTCGGCGTCGGCGCTGCGGAAAGGGTAGGGGTGGAAGCCGCGGACGCCGGGCGGGGCGGTGCGGACGGCGGCGGCGAGCAGCGCACCGGTCGTCTCGATGACGTGCAGCAGGCCCGCGTTGTCCGTGCTCTCGTCGAGGGTGAGCTCGAAGGGGAGATACGCGTCCTGTGCGCGTCCGGCCAGGTTGGCGGCGTAGGCGATCAGGTCGTCGGCGACGTGGACGGCGGTGGTGTGGCAGTCCCACTCCAGCCGCCCGGCCGGTACGGCCCGCCAGTCCCGGTCCACCGCCGCGCGCAGTGCCGCCGTGCAGCCCGCCACGGCCTCGGTCACATCGTCCCCGTTTATCGGTCGCATGAGGCGAACCCTAGAAGGCCGGACCCCTCAGGTCGACAGCATTTCCAGCTCGGAGGCGAGGTTGTAGCGGGCGGTGGCCTCCCAGTGCTCCTGGCCGTAGGGGGTGCGGAACAGCCGGGGGAGCGCCAGGAGTTGGCGCAGGATGGCCGAACGGCCCTCCCTGAAGGCGTCGTTCGGCACGAAGTGGTACTCCTCGCGCACCTCGGCGGTGTAGACGGCGTACGCCGACGGGGGCGCGGCCAGGATCGCGAGGTCGGCGTCGCACAGCACCTGGCCGTCCCGGTCGTCGTCGGCCGGGTCGTGCGTGAAGGTGAGCCGGACCAGCCGGGCCACCTCGGCGGTCGTCTCCTGAGAGACCCCGGCCTCGGGGAGCGCGCGCTCGGCGAGGCGGGCCGAGCGCTCCTCGTTCTCGGATCGTTCCGGGAGGTAGACGGCGTCGTGGAACCAGGCGGCCAGCCGTACGACGTCCGGGTCGGCGGCGTACTCCTCCAGTACGTCGATGTGGTCGAGGACCGCGGTGAGGTGGGCCGGCGTGTGGTATCTGCGCTGCGGCTCCTGCCAGCGGGCGAGCAGGTTGTCGGCGTACGGCGCGGGGTCGGGCCCGCCGCCGGGGGCGCGGGCTGCTTCCAGCGCACGGGCGAAACGGAGACGCAGGGCATCGAGGTCGGCCATGGGCCCATTCTTCCGCGCCGCGCGCCGTCGTTCCGCGGCATGCCGGCCCCGTCGACATCCTCGGACGAAGGGTGCCCTCGTACAGGCGTAGTCTTGGAATTGGACTAGACCTGTAGGGACCGACGGACGAATGGGGTGCCATGAGCAAGCGTGCAGTCCTGGAGGTGATCGCGCTCGGCGTCGAGGACGCGGTCGCCGCCCAGGCCGGAGGCGCGGACCGCCTGGAGCTGGTCACCGACATGGCGGCCGACGGGCTCAGCCCGGCGCCCGCCACCGTCGCCGGGATCCGGGCCGCCGTCGACATCGACCTGCGCGTGATGCTCCGCCTCGCGGAGGGGTTCGCGGCCGGAGACGTGGACCGGCTGGTCCGGGGGGTCGGCGACCTGCGCGAGGCAGGCGCCGACCAGTTCGTCCTCGGCTTCCTCGACGCGGACGGCGTGGTCGACCTGGCGGCACTGGAGCGGGTGCTCCACGTGCTGGACGGCTGCGCGTGGACCTTCCACCGGGCGATCGACCGGGCCGCCGACCGCGACGCCCTGCGCAAGCAGCTCGCCGACCTGCCCGGCCTCGACACCTACCTCACCGCGGGCGCCGCCGGCGGGGTGGACGAGGGCCTGCCGACGCTGCTCGCGGAGGCGGGCCGGCGGGGCGAGCCGGGGTACGGCCAGACCCTCCTGGTCGGCGGCGGCCTGCGCCTGGAGCATGTGCCGCGGCTGCGGGCCGCCGGTATCGACGCCTTCCACATCGGCGGCGCGGCCCGGCCCTCCGGCTGGGAGGGGCCGGTTTCCGAGGGGTCCGTGCGGGAGTGGCGGAGGGCGTTGGACGCGGGGTAGCGCCCCAGGCCCGCGGGTCCAACGCCGGGTGCGGCGCAGCCCCGGTGCCCCTTACGGAGCCGCGGTGCTGTCGGCCGTCACCCGGCCGCCATCCCGACGAGCACGAGGAGCAGCACCAGGGCGAAGCCGGTGAGCGGGAAGAGGCCCAGGATTCCGGCCGGGCGCCGCAGCACCGGGCGGCCCGGGTCCAGCCCGGGGCCCTGGGCGCCGGCCGGTGCGGGGAGCTTACGGATCTTGGCCAGGGCGAAGAGGTTGATCAGCAGCGTGACGGGCGTGATGAGCATCGACGCCGGACCCCACCACCCCTGCGCCATGGTGTCCGACTGCATCTTCCGGAAGACGGCGAGCGCGCAGGACTGGCAGAAGGTGCCCTTCCGCCACAGGTTCCGCATCACGATCAGCATGCCCTGGTGGCCGCGGATCGTCACCCGCTCGGCGGGCGCCGCTCCGCACACCTCGCACCCGACGCCGGCAGCGGCCGGGTACGCGCCGGGGACCTGCTGATACCCGGCCTGCCCGGAACCGGCGGGCGCCTGCGGGTAGGGAGCCTGCCCGTAGCCGCCCGGTGCCTGCCCGTACGGCCCGGCGGGCTGCGGCTGCTGCCCCATCGGCGCCTGCGGATAACCCGCCGGGGCCTGCGGATAACCCGCCGGGGCCTGCTGATACGGCCCCGGCGCCTGCTGGTAGCCCGCCGGTGCCTGCTGGTAGGGACCGGGGTGCTGCTGGTACGCGGGGTGCGGAGGCGGTGGAGTGCTCAACGGAGGCCTTTCCATGGGGACATGCCGGAACGGCACGACACCCTAGCCGTGCGCCGTCAGGCCAACTGAGCCGGTACCGGCGCCGAGTGCGTCACGACCAGGCCCGACACCGCACGCGTCAGCGCCACGTACAGGCGGCGCAGGCCGGTGCGTTCGTCCGGCTCGCCGTCCACCACCGCCTGGGGCTCGTCCAGGACCACGTAGTCGTACTCCAGACCCTTGGCGAGGGAGGCCGGGACGAGGGTGAGGCGGGTCTCCTGGGTGGTCTCCTCGCCGGGGGCGAGGTAGGGGAGCCCCGCCGCCGTCAGGGCCTCGGCCAGGACCGGGATACGGGCGTCGGCGGCGATCAGACCGGTCGAGCCCTCGTTGCGCAGCAACTCCTCGCAGGCGGTGACGACTTCGGACGTCCCCGTGGTCGTACGGACCTCGAAGAAGCCGGGGTTCTCCCGGACGGAGGCCACCGGGGTGAGGCCGGGGGCGATGTGCGGGAGGAGCCGGGAGGCGTAGGTGATGACGTCCGTGGGGACGCGGAAGCCCGCCGTCAGCTCTTCGATGACGCCCTCCTTCTTGCCGAGGTGGGCGAGGGCCTCGTCCCAGCTGCGGGTCGCCCAGGGAGTCGTGCCCTGCGCCAGGTCGCCCAGCACCGTCGCGCTGCCCGTCGTGCAGCGGCGGCCCACGGCCCGGTACTGCATGGGGGACAGGTCCTGCGCCTCGTCCAGGACGACATGGCCCAGCGAGTGGGTGCGCTGGATCAGATCGGCCGCCTCGTCGATCAGCACCGCGTCCGCCGCCGACCACTTGGCCGACTTCACGCTGCGCACCGGCTTGGCCCACAGGATCGTCTTCTGCTCGTCCTCGTCCAGGATCCCGGCGGCGTGCTCGGCGAGGAAATCTGTGTCCGTCAGCAGACGCAGCACGAGCTTCGCCGGGTCCACGGCCGGCCAGATCTCCTTCACGGCCGCCTTCACCGCGCTGTTGCGGGCCACCGCGTCCTGCACCCGGTCGTCCGGCGCCTCGCCCGAGCGCTCCATCTGCACCAGCACCGCGTGCGCGATCCGCTGCGGCAGGGCCTCGCGGGCGGCGCCGTACCGGATGTCCCGCTGAAGCAGCTCCCGGACGATGTCCTCCAGTTCGTACGACGGCACCCGCCAGCGCCGGGAGCCGCGCACCACCACGACCGCCTCCGTCGGCAGCGTCACATGGGAGTACAGGGCCCGGCGCAGCACCTCGGCCATCCGTGCGTCGCCCTTGATCACGGCGGCGGCCGCCTCGTCCGCGCCGCGCACCTCCACATGCGCGACCAGGTCGTCCACGGTGGCCTGCTGGACGGTCAGCTCGCCCAGGGCGGGGAGGACTTGCTCGATGTAGTGCAGGAAGGACTTGTTCGGGCCGATGACCAGGGTGCCGGTGCGGGCGAGCCGCTCCCGGTGGGCGTAGAGGAGGTAGGCGACCCGGTGCAGGCCGACGGCGGTCTTTCCGGTGCCGGGGCCGCCCTGGACACAGACCGTCCCGGACAGATCGGAGCGGACGATCTCGTCCTGCTCGGGCTGGATGGTGGCGACGATGTCCCGCATGGGGCCGACGCGCGGCCGCTCGATCTCCTGCTGGAGCAGCTTGCTGGTCGCGGTGCCCCCGGCGGAGCCGGAAAATGTCGCTGCGGCCGGGTCGGAGAGGTGCTCGTCCTCGTACGCCGTCAGGTCGCCGCCGGTGTAGCCGAAGCGGCGGCGCAGCCCGACGTCCATCGGGTCCTTCTTGGACGCCCGGTAGAACGGCTGCGAGACCGGGGCGCGCCAGTCGATGACCATGGGGTCGCCGTCGGCGTCGTGCACATGCCGCCGCCCGATGTAGAAACGCTCGCCCTCCGCACCCTCTGCCTGGTCCGCGCCCGGTGCGTGCAGATAGTCCAGCCGGCCGAAGAACAGTGGCGTGTCGCTGAGGTCGGCCAGTGCCTTGATCCGCTCGTCGATCTGGCGGGACAGCACTTCGGCGTTGACCCAGTTGGCGGTGACGTCCCGGATGTCCAGCGACTCCACGTCCTCGCGCATGGCGCGCAGGGCGGCGCGGGAGTCGGCGAGGTGGGAGCGCTCTCGGGCGAGTGGGTCGTCGGCGGGCGTGGACGTGGACACGAGGGTGCCTCCGGTGAACCTGCTGGGTGACTACGACGAAGCCGCCCGGTTTCCGACCGGACGACGGCACTCCGCGGAGGGGAGGCGGGCAAGAGCGGAGATTCTAGGCGAGGGCGTGCGGCGGGGGCCAACGGTTTTCCGCCCGCTCTGCTCCGACCCCTAGGGGACGCGCGGCCCCGGAAGTAGGGGCCGGGGTCCACCCGTAGATCTACGCGGGGCCGTCCGGGATTGGCTCTGGAGACCGATGCGGGCCTTATGCCCGGCGATCCACCATGGAGACATGAGCGCAGCAACCATCTCCCCAGGTCCTGTCCGGCCCCCGACCGGCGCCACAGCCGTGGACGGCCCGCATCACCACTGGCTGGGCAACGCCCTCCGCGCGATCAAGGTGTTCGCGGAGGCCGCGTTCGGCGTGGTCATCCTCGGCGAGTACGGCGAGGAAGCGGGCATACGCAACAAGTAACCGCATGCGCCGGTGGCTCAGCCGGTGCTGTCCTCCGCCAGGATCTCGTCCGCGTCCACGATCCGGTAGGCGTAGCCCTGTTCGGCCAGGAAGCGCTGGCGGTGGGCGGCGAAGTCCTGGTCGATGGTGTCGCGGGCGACGACCGAGTAGAAGTGCGCCTGGTGGCCGTCGGCCTTCGGGCGCAGGACCCGGCCGAGGCGCTGGGCCTCCTCCTGGCGGGAGCCGAAGGTGCCGGACACCTGGACGGCGACCGTCGCCTCCGGCAGGTCGATGGAGAAGTTCGCCACCTTCGACACCACCAGCACGCTGATCTCGCCCTCGCGGAAGGCGTCGAAGAGCTTCTCGCGCTGGACGTTGGAGGTCTCGCCCTTGATGACGGGCGCGTTCAAGTGCTCGCCCAGCTCGTCGAGTTGGTCGATGTACTGGCCGATGACAAGGATCTGCTGGCCGGTGAAACGGCGGACGATCGCCTCCGTCACCTTCCGCTTGGTGTCCGTCGTCGCACAGAAGCGGTACTTCTCCTCCGTCTCGGCCGTCGCGTACGCCAGCCGCTCGGAGTCCGTCAGGTTCACCCGGACCTCGACGCAGTCGGCCGGGGCGATGTACCCCTGCGCCTCGATCTCCTTCCAGGGCGCGTCGAACCGCTTCGGCCCGATGAGGGAGAACACGTCCGACTCGCGGCCGTCCTCACGGACGAGGGTCGCGGTGAGGCCCAGCCGACGGCGCGCCTGCAGATCGGCGGTGAACTTGAAGACAGGAGCGGGCAGCAGATGCACCTCGTCGTAGACGATCAGACCCCAGTCCCGGGAGTCGAACAGCTCCAGGTGCGGATAGACACCCTTCCGCTTGGTCGTCAGCACCTGGTAGGTGGCGATGGTGACCGGGCGGATCTCCTTCCTCGTACCG
Organism: Streptomyces sp. NPDC030820; assembly: GCF_055572075.1. Taxonomy (NCBI): domain Bacteria; kingdom Bacillati; phylum Actinomycetota; class Actinomycetes; order Kitasatosporales; family Streptomycetaceae; genus Streptomyces; species Streptomyces sp. NPDC030820. Next base: position 479,197 of record NZ_JBVIEB010000004.1, on the reverse strand, counting down.
CTGTACTCGCCGATCTCGTCCTCGGTCAGCGAGGTCCGCCTCACCAGCTCGTGCTTCCACTGCCGCGCCGAGACGGTGTTGGTGACGAGGATCAGGGTCGTGGACTTGGCCTGCGCCATGGACCCGGCGCCGACCAGCGTCTTCCCGGCGCCACAGGGCAGCACCACGACGCCGCTGCCGCCGTGCCAGAAGTTCTCCACGGCCTGCTTCTGGTACGGCCTGAGCGCCCAGCCGTCCTCCAGCAGCTCGATCGGATGCGCCTCGCCGTCGACGTACCCGGCGAGGTCCTCGGCCGGCCAGCCCAGCTTCAGCAGCACCTGCTTGATCTGCCCGCGCTCGGACGGGTGCACGACGACCGAGTCCGCATCGATCCGCGCCCCGACCAGCGGGGCGATCCGCTTGGACTTCAGCACCTCCTCCAGCACCGGCCGGTCGGTGGTGGTCAGCACGAGGCCGTGCGCGGGGTGCTTGCTGAGCGTGAGCCGCCCGTACCGGTCCATCGTCTCGGCGATGTCCACCAGCAGGGCGTGCGGCACCGGATACCGGCTGTACTGCACCAGCGCGTCCACGACCTGCTCGGCGTCATGCCCCGCGGCCCGCGCGTTCCACAGCCCGAGCGGGGTGACCCGGTAGGTGTGGATGTGCTCGGGCGCCCGCTCCAGCTCGGCGAACGGCGCGATGGCACGCCGGCAGTCGTCGGCCCGCTCGTGGTCGACCTCCAGGAGCAGGGTCTTGTCGGACTGGACGATCAGTGGTCCGTTCACGTGCGGCACACACCCTTTCCACAACAACCAAACGTCCAGTGTGCCCTAAACGCCGACGATCACCGTCAGTCTTCCGCGAGCTCCGCCACACCCGTGATCCGGTGCAGCGGATAGGTGCGTACCTCGTCCGCGGTGTGGTCGTACGCCGTGACGAAACCGCCCTCCACCTTGACCGGGGCGATGACGCGCTGGCTGGCGGTCCCCTCGGCGTTGACGTAGCCGATCCAGAGGGACCCGCCGGTCAGGACGGCGGCCTGCACGGTGGCCAGGGTCTCGGCGGAGGAGGTGCGGGGCAGTTCGCCGCCCGGCAGCGGAGCCCCGGCTCCGGCGGTCTTGCGCGGGGCGGTGGCGGCCAGGTCGCCGGCCCGGATCGCGCGGATCGCCGCCGTGAGCAGCGTGGCGTCGGGCGGCGGCGGGCCGTCCGGGACGGGCTCGGGTGCGGTGCGCGGCGGGGTGCGGTAAGCGTGGGCCCGGGTGATCAGGACGTCGCCCTCCGCGGACTCGGCGGCCGGCGCGTAGCCCATCGCGCGCAGGCCCTCCAGCAGCGTGGCCGGGTCGCACTGGGCGGCCAGCACGGTCGGGGCGAGCCGGCGCAGCCGCAGGGCGGCGGCGCGCTTGTCGGCGAGGATCTCGTTCAGCAGCGCGTCGTCGTCGCAGCGCACATACGCCGAGGCCGCGCCGACCCGGAGATGCCCGTGCTTGCGGGCCACGTCGTCGATCAGATACGCCAGCGGCTGCGGCACCGGGGTGCGGGAGTGCTCGGCGAGGAAGGCGTGCAGATCGGCGGCGGTACGGCCGGCGTCCAGCGCCCGCCGTACCGAGGCCGGGGTGAAGCGGTACACGGTCGCGCCGCCCTTGGACTCGACGTCCGCGAGCACGTCCAGCAGATCGGCGAGGGGGCGTTGCAGTGGTCCGGGTGCCACCGCCGTCAGGTCGGCCTGGAGCAGCACATGGTCCAGCGGCTCGGGCAGGAGCGGCGCGAGGAGCCGTGCGGCGGCGGCGGTCGCCACGGCCTGCTCGGCGGGGGAGAGCGGGGCCGGGGCGGCGGCGGGTCGGTGGTGATGGTGGACGGGCAGCTTGTCGCCGGGGCCGGCCTTCGCCGCTGAGCCGGCGGCGCCCGGAGTGCCCGAGGCGGCGCGCGGGCCCGCCTCCGCCGCCGGTGCGCCCAGCAGGGCGCGGCCCTGCGTCGACAGTGCGCCCCGCCCCGTGATGCCCAGCGCCTCCGCCTCGGACAGGGTCCAGCGGGCGAGCCGGGAGCGCAGGTCCTCGTCGCCGTCCCGCTGCTGCGGTCCGCGCAGGGGCCGTTCCCAGCGCAGCCGGGCCAGCACCGACTCGGTGTCCGGGGCGGCTCCCGCCGGCAGCCCGGCCAGCAGGGTCAGCACCCGGTGCCGTACCTCGGGCGCGGCCGAGCGGTCCAGGCCGGGGCCGAGCGCGGCGAGCGTACGGTCCTTGGCGTCCCGCCCGCCGACCAGCCCCGGCGTCCGGGTGGCCGCCAGCCAGGCCTCCGCCAGCTGGGACCAGCGCTCGGCGGCGGGCCGCTCCAGCCACTCGTCGTAGGCGGGCGTGGCCGCGTACCGCTCGTCGGCCTCGCCGTCGGAGGCGATCAGCCCGGCCGCGTACGCCAGTTCCACCCAGAACGCGGCGACCGGCTCGGACACGTCCAGGGCGACGGCGGTCCGCTTCAGATCGCGGACGCTGAGGCCGCCGGCCCGCAGTACGGCCGGGCCGCCCTCGTCCCAGTCCTTCAGCAGCTCCTCGACCGTGGCGAGCGCGGTGTACGCCTGCCCGGCCGCCGTCGCGTCCACCACCTGCGGACCGTACGTCGCGGCCGTCTCCACGGCGGGCGGCAGCGGCTCGGGCGTGCGGTGCGCCCGGCCCTCGCGCAGATGCAGGGCGACCTCACGCGGCAGGACGACCGTGCCGGGCGCGGTCGGCAGCAGCAGACCGCGGTCGAGCAGCCAGCGCAGATGCGCCGCCGGTTCCGGGGTGACCTGCCCGTACGGCGGCCCCCACACCAGCCGCGCCAGCACCTCGCGGGCCGGCTCCGGGGCGCCGGCCAGCAGCTTGCTCATCTTCTTGCGATCGTTGAACAGGGCGGTGAGCGCGGTCACGGCGGACACGGAGTCGTGCGTCGAGGGCAGCCCGGCCGCCGTGACGATCTCCTGGATCCGGCCCGGCGACATGCCCGAGGTGGTCTCCTGCACGCTGGGCCCGAGCCCGGTCGGGGAGGGGTGCTGCGGGGACGGCGCGAGGAGTTCGCGGGCCGTGCGGACCAGCCGCAGCCGCTCGTCGTCGCCCCACACCAGCGCCTGCTCGCGCAGTGTGCCGAGGGCGTGCGGCAGCGCGGCGGCGACCTTCTCGTCCCCGGCGTCCCCGGCCATCAGCGCGAGCAGCGTGTCGTAGGACGCCGGGTCCGGGGCCACGGCCAGCGCCTCCGCCGTCTGCAGCGCGAACCGGTCCAGCCGCTCCAGGGCGCGCAGCACCGAGGCACGGGTGCCGGCGCGGGTGGCCAGCTGGGTGAGGTCGGTCGGGACGGGCGTGATGAGGTCGGGGCGGCTGCGCAGCAGCGCGGCCAGGGAGACGTCGTCCCGCGCGCGGAGCGCTTCCGCGAGGGAACGGGGAGCTGGGTGGGCCGCTTGGCTCATCTGACCCACGGTAGCGGGTGCCGTCGCCGAGGGGGCGTCCCCGGCGGTCCCGTACCCGGGTGCGGGTTCGGTGCCGTGTCTCTGCGCTACCGTCCTCACGGGGTTTCATCGCCGTCACCCCGGAGGGGTTCCGTTGGGGATCGAGAGCGACCAGGTCGTCTACGAGTACCTGAGCCGTGTCGGAGACATCGCTCAGCAACGGCAGCTGCCGTCGGCCACGCGGATGCGGCTCGTGTCGGAGCTGCGCAACGAGATCGACCGGCACCGGGCCAAGGCGACGGTCGACAGTCCCGCCGCGGTCCGCCGCATCCTGGACCGGCTGGGCAGCCCGGACGAGGTCGTCGCGGCCGCGGGCGGTACGTCCGGCACGTCCGGCACCGGCAGTGTTGCGCAGCCGCCCGCCGCCGTGCCGGTGCAGCCCGCGCCGCGCGAACGGAAACCGAAGGCGTCGGATCCGGCGGACGGGGAACGGCAGAACGGTCCGAGGGGCCTGAAGGCTCTGCGCCGGATCGTCCCCGGTCCCCGCCCCGGCGAGACCGGGCAAGAGCCCTCCGTCCCGCGCGACGCCCCGTCCCCGCCGCACCTGGCCGCCGCGCACGAACTCGGGGACAGCGCCGTACAGCCCGACTGGTGGCGTCTCGGCGGCGGCTCCTTCGGTGCCGCCCCCGAGACGGACTCGGTGCCGGGGTTCGTGGGCGGAGTGGAGATCCCGGAGCTGCTCAGGCGGCCGGCGAAGGAGAGGGAGCCGGCGGACCGGGCCCCTCGGCCGGCCGAGCCGGAACAGGAGGCGGCCGAGGCCGAGCCCGCGCCCGCCGCCGCACGCCGGCGTCTGATCCCCCGCCCCGCGGCCGGCTGGACCAACCCTCTCCTGCTGCTGGCCGCCGCCGCGCTGGTCGCCGGTGCGGTGCTCGGGAACTGGTTCGCCCTGCTCCTCGGCTGGGTGATCGCCTACGGCTCCCGGCGGCTGACCCCCGCGGAGACCAAGACGGCCGTGATGGTTCTGCCGGGTACGGCGGTCGCCGCGGGGATCGTGTGGCTGTGGGGGAGGGTCAACGGCCGCTGGGGCCGGCCGATCGCCCACGGCCACATGAACGACGCGATCGCCGGGACCTGGCCGTGGGTGGTCCGGGGAGCGGCGGTGGCTTCGGCGCTGTACCTGGTGTGGCGGTCACAGAGGAGCAGGTGAGCGCCGTAGGGCCGCGGTGGGTGACATCGCTGACAGAATGACGCATATGACATTCACCGTCGGATTCGACCTCGACATGACCCTGATCGACTCCCGGCCCGGTATCCACGCCTGCCTCACGGCGCTGTCCGAGCGGACCGGGACCTTCATCGACGCCGATCTGGCGGTGACCCGGCTCGGGCCGCCGCTCGCCGAGGAGCTGATCAACTGGTTCCCCGAGGAGCAGGTGCCCACGATGGCCGACCTGTACCGGGCGATGTACCCGGCGATCGCCATCGCCGCGACCCCCGCCATGGACGGCGCCCGGGAGGCGATAGCCGCGGTGCGCGCGGCCGGCGGGCGGACCATGGTGGTCACGGCGAAGTACGAGCCCAACGCCAAGCTGCACCTGAGCCACCTCGGCATCGAGCCGGACGTGGTCGTGGGCGACCTGTGGGCCGAGCAGAAGGCGGAGGCGCTGCGCGAGTACCGCGCCGGCGTGTACGTCGGCGATCACGTCGGGGACGTGCGCGGGGCCCGTACGGCGGGAGCACTGTCGGTCGCCGTGGCGACCGGACCCTGCCCCGCCGACGAGCTGCGCGCCGCCGGTGCGGACGTCGTCCTGGCGGACCTGTCCGGCTTCCCGGCGTGGCTGGCCGACTACCGTGAGGCGCCCCGCGCCTGACGCCGGCCGGCGGCGATCGACCGCAGGACGCCCGCCCCGGCGACGAGGAAGCCGACCGCCATGAGCATGCTCAAACCGAACATGTACGTCGGAAAGGGCTTTGCGCCGAGGAACAGCGGGGCCACCGTGACCAGAGTGGCCGCGGCCCCGATGAAGAAGACGATCGCACCGGCGCGGATCAGCCGGTCACCGGGCGCGGCGGAATTCGTTTGGGTTTTGTCACGCACCGGACCAGGGTAGTTCCCAGCGCGAGGGAACAACCGGGGGACGTCTTGTCACCCGCCCCCAGACCATTAGCCTTGATAGCGGCGGGTCACGGTGGACCCGCTCTAGTGCTATCAGAGCACTTTTCCCGACTAGTACGAGGACGAGGACAGACGGTGCCGACCGGGCGTGTCAAATGGTTCAACAGTGAGAAGGGCTTCGGCTTTCTCTCCCGCGACGACGGCGGTGACGTCTTCGTCCATTCCTCTGTTCTCCCCGCCGGAGTCGACGCACTCAAGCCGGGACAGCGCGTGGAGTTCGGCGTCGTCGCCGGTCAGCGCGGTGACCAGGCGCTGTCGGTGACCGTGCTGGAGCCGACGCCGTCGGTCGCCGCGGCCCAGCGCAAGAAGCCGGACGAGCTGGCCTCCATCGTGCAGGACCTGACGACCCTTCTGGAGAACATCACGCCGATGCTCGAGAAGGGCCGGTACCCGGACAAGGCCTCCGGCAAGAAGATCGCCGGTCTGCTGCGGGCGGTCGCCGACCAGCTGGACGTATAGGCACCCGTCAGGGAAACGCGAGCGCATCCGGGCCGAGGGGCGGCACCAGCCCCTCGGCCGCCGCGCGTGTGAGCAGGCCGCGGACCGCGGCGTAGCCGTCCTCGCCGAGGTCGGCGGTGAACTCGTTCACGTACAGGCCGATGTGCTGGTCCGCCACGGCCGGGTCCATCTCCTGGGCGTGTGCCAGGACGTACGGCCGCGACACCTCGGGGTCGTCCCAGGCGGCGCGCACCGAGGCGCGGATGGAGTCGGCGAGCCGCGTCAGCGTGCCGGCGCCGAGCGAGCGCTTGGCCACGATCGCGCCGAGCGGGATCGGCAGCCCGGTGGTCCGCTCCCAGTGCTCGCCCATGTCGGCGAGCTTGTGCAGCCCGTAGTTCTGGTAGGTGAACCGGGCCTCGTGGATGACCAGACCGGCGTCCACCTTGCCGTCCCGCACGGCCGGCATGATCTCGTGGAACGGCAGGACCACGATCTCGCCGACCCCCTGCGGAAGGGTGTCGGCCGCCCACAGCCGGAACAGCAGATACGCCGTCGACTTCTCGCTCGGGACCGCGACCGTACGGCCCGTCAATCCCCCACTGCCGAAAGCGCGGGAGGTGCCCCCAGCGCCCGGCTCGCGCGTGAGCACCAGCGGCCCGCAGCCCCGCCCCAGCGCACCGCCGCACGGCAGCAGCGTGTACGCCCCGAGGACGTACGGCAGGACGGCGTACGACACCTTCAGCACGTCGAACTCGCCGCGCTCGGCCATGCCGTTGGTGATGTCGATGTCGGCGAAGGTCACGTCCAGCGCGGGGGCGCCGGGGACGCGGCCGTGGACGAGGGCGTCGAAGACGAAGGTGTCGTTGGGGCAGGGGGAGTACGCGATCTGCAAGGGTTCACTCGTCATGTGGGTTCCAACTCTCCAGTACGGGGAGGAGCTTCCCGAACGCCTCGGTGAGGGCGGTGAGGGCGTCGCCGATGCGCCAGGCGGCGCGGTCGCGCGGGCCGACCGGGTTGGAGACCGCGCGGATCTCCAGCACCGGCGTGCCGTGCGCGGTGGCCGCCTCCGCCACCCCGAACCCCTCCATGCCCTCGGCGAGCGCCCGAGGGTGCCGGGCCCGCAGCTCGGCGGCGCGGGCGGCGGTGCCGGTGACGGTGGAGACGGTCAGGATCGTGCCGGTGCGGGCGCCGGTCGCCTCGGCCGCGGCGCGTACGACCGGCTCCGGCGGCCGGTGGGTGACGGTCCCGAAGCCCAGTTCGGTGACCGGGAGGAAGCCGTCGGCGGTCTCGGCGCCCAGGTCGGCCACGGTGATCGCGTCGGCGACGACGAGCGAGCCGACGGGCGCCCCGGGCTGGAAGCCGCCGCCGATCCCGGCCGAGACGACCAGGTCGTACGGGGCGCCTTCGAGGAAGGCGGCGGTCAGTGCGCCGGCGGTGGAGGCGGCGGCGAGGGCCGGACCGACGCCGGCGGCCAGCAGATCACAGCCGGTCGCGGTACGGCGCAGGAGTGCGCCGGGGAGCCGTGTCTCGCTCCCGGCTCCGGGAAACGCCCGTGCCACCGCGTCCCGCTCGACGGGGACCGCGGTGGCCACAAGGACGCGCACGGAAGCCGTGATCAGGCCTTCTTCAGCTTGAACGACCACATGCCCTGGTTGGACTTCTCGCCCATCCGGATCGTGACCGTGTTGATGTCGCCCTGGGTGCCGTACTGCTGGTTGAAGAACGCGCTGCCCGGGATGGTGCGGTAGGTCTTCTTGCTGACGTCGGTGAACTGCTGGCCGTTCACCAGCAGGACCCAGCCGGCGTCCGCGATCTTCGGGTCGACGCCGACGCGGACCGTCTCGTCCTGGTCGACCTTGATCGACTTGGCCTTGCCGACGTTCTTGACGCACGTCGCCAGCGACTTGGCGTCCAGCGCGTTGCCGTCGTTGTAGCACATGGCCTCGGAGTTGACCGAGCTGTCGCCGACGGTGACCGTCGCGACGGGCGTCGGCTTCTCGCAGGCGGAGAGCAGGAGCAGTCCGGCGGAAACGGCGCCGGCGGCGGCGACGGCGCGGCGGCGTCGCACAACGGATTGCAGCGTGGTCATGGCCGAAGGCTATCTGGCGCCCGGAGCCGTCCGCCCACGTGGGGTGCGGCGTGCCCGGTTCGTTACGCCAGCCGTGCCTGCGGTTCGGGAAACCGTGTCCGCTTCGTTATGCCGAGGTCAGAATTGTGCCGGACGCAATGCCGAGGTGGGGGCGCTGTCGGGCACGTGGGGCGGCGTGGGCTTGGGTCGGACGTCGGGTGGCGTCGGGCCCGGTCGGGACGTGGGGCGGCGTGGGGCCCGGGCGGGACGTCGGGTGGCGTCGGGCCCGGGCGGGACGGCCGGCGTGGGGTTGGGTCGGGTGGCGTGGGGCCCGGTCGGGATGTGGGGTGGCGTGGGGCCGGGTCGGGCGCGTCAGGCGACGCGGGGCCGGGCGCGGCCGCCCTGGCGGGCCGAGGCGAGGAGGCCCTTGAGGGTGGTCAGCCAGCCGACCGCCACGAACACCGCGCCGACCAGCAGGCCGACGGTGCCGTTGAGCGGCAGCACGATGCCGACGGCGCCGCCGAACACCCACGCCATCTGCAGCAGCGTCTCCGAGCGGGCGAACGCCGAGGTGCGCACCAGCTCCGGCACGTCCCGCTGGATCAGCGCGTCCAGGGCCAGCTTGGCCAGCGCCTGCCCGAACCCGGCGACCGCCGCGAGACAGGCCACCAGCAGCGCCCCGAAGAACAGGGCGGCCACGATCGCCGTGCCGAGCACCACCGCGACGACGGTGACGATGATGATCTCCGGGGCGCGTGATCTCAGCCAGGCCCCGACGGCCGTGCCCAGCGCGTTGCCCGCACCGGCGGCGACACCGACTATGCCGAGCGAGACCGCCGCGCTCTCGCCGGTCAGCGGGTGCTCGCGCAGCAGGAAGGCGAGGAAGAAGATCAGGAAGCCGGAGAGGCAGCGCAGGGCGGCGTTGGCGCCGAGCGCGTGGGTGACCGCGGGGCCCACGGTCCGCAGCCCCGGCCGCTTCGCCTGCTCCCTCCTGCGCTGCGGCCCGTGCAGATGCTGCTCGTCGGCCGCGAGCAGTGCCACGTCCTCGCCCTTGGCCGAGTCCACCTTGGGCGGCAGGGAGAAGGACAGGAACGTTCCCGCGACGAAGATCACGAAGGCGCCGTACAGCGGCCAGGGATCGCCGACCTGGTGCAGTCCCGCCGCGACCGGCGCGGCGACACCGGTGGCCAGCAGCCCCGCCAGGGTGACCCGCGAGTTGGCCTTCACCAGCGAGAACCGGGGCGGCAGCAGCCGGGGCACGACCGCACTGCGGACCACCCCGTACGCCTTCGACGCCACCAGCACGCCCAGCGCGGCGGGATACAGCTGGAGGCTGCCGCTCGCCACGGCGCCCGAGATCACCAGCGCGAGCAGGGCACGGGCCAGCATGGCCCCGGCCATCGCGGCGCGCCGGCCGTGCGGCAGCCGGTCGAGGAGGGGGCCGATGACCGGTGCGAGGACGGTGAAGGGCGCCATCGTGATGGCGAGGTAGAGCGCGACCCGCCCGCGGGCCTCGTCGGTCGGCACGGAGAAGAACACGGTGGAGGCGAGCGCCACGGTGATCATCACGTCACCCGCGCCGTTGACGGCGTGCAGCTCGATCAGCTTGCCGAGCCCCGACTCGCCCGCCCCGTGCGCATGCGTGGCCCTCCGGATCCCGCGCGCGGTCCCGGTGACCGGGAAGTGCAGGGCACGCCCGACGGAACGGACGGCGCCACCGACCCGGCTCGCACCGCCACCCCGAACACCACGCCTGTCCGCGGTCGCCACGTGCTTCATAGTGCCCCGAGAAGCGGCCGGATAGTGCGCATACGACGCGCATGGCGCCGAACCGAACCGCGGGGGCGCTGTGCCGGGTCGGGTGTGCGGGCAGGAAAAATTGCCGCGTGGCGGCGATGAATCTCGTTCGGTGTAGCGTGCCTGTCTCAGCCATAACGCAGAATGGATGGCAGAGGTGCGTCCAGCGCGCGGATGCAGACGTCGATGCGGTCCCCCGGTCCGCTCCGTCGGCAGAGCCGCCGTCAGGCAGCCGCACTCGACGAGACGGCGTAGGAGAGAAGCGATACCTGTGAGCGCAGCGACAACGCGAAGCCGCACCCCCGACCGCCTGTGCGCCGAGGCGGTCGACCTCGCCCGTTCCGCCGCCGAGGAGGCCGCGGCCCCCGGTGTGGTCGGGGAGCACGCCGGCCTCGTCTCCGAGGGCGACCGCGTTGTCACGCACTTCTTCGAGTGCAAGGAGCTGGGCTACCGCGGCTGGCGCTGGGCGGTGACCGTGGCCCGCGCCTCCCGCGCCAAGATCGTCACGCTCGACGAGGTGGTCCTCCTCCCCGGCCCCGACGCCCTGCTCGCCCCCGAGTGGGTCCCGTGGAGCGAGCGGCTGCGCCCCGGCGACCTCGGCCCCGGCGACCTGCTCCCCACCGACCAGGACGACCTGCGCCTGGAGCCCGGCTACACGGGCGAGGAGGAGCCGCCGCCGAACTCGGTGGTCTCCCACGAGATGGCGGAACTGGTGGAGGCGGAGGACGCCGACGTCACCCCCGGTGCCCCTGCCACCCAGCCCACGACCCCCACCCGGGGCTCGATCGCAGCGGTGGCGGAGGAACTGGGCATGCGCCGGGCCCGTGTCCTGTCCCGCTACGGCCTGCATGTCGCCGCGGACCGCTGGGAGGAGTCGTACGGCCCGAAGACCGCGATGGCCCAGGCGGCCCCGGCCACCTGTATGTCCTGCGGTTTCCTCACCCCCATCGGCGGCTCCCTCGGCCAGGCCTTCGGTGTCTGCGCCAACGAGTTCTCCCCGGCCGACGGCCGTGTGGTCTCCCTGGCCTACGGCTGCGGCGGCCACTCGGAGGCCGCGGTCATGCCCAAGCCCCCGCAGCCTGCCCCGCCGGTCATCGACGAGACCCGGGTGGACCCCTTCCCCCTCCGCCCCGCCCGCGACTCGGGCTCGGTCCCGGAGGCGGGCGACGAGGAGACGGCGGAACTGGGGCACTCCTGACCCCGTGATCGTCAGACTTGCGACGCAGCGGGACATCCCCGGGTTCCTCGCGCTGGCGGCCCAGGTCGAGCACTGGTTCGGCCCGATGGTGGACGACCCCGGTTTCACCAGGGCCGTGGAGAGGAACATCCGCCGCTCCACGGCACTGGTCGCCGAGGAACCGGGAGCTGGCCTGCTCGGGGCCCTGCTCTTCGGGGGTGCGGACCCGGTCCACAAGGTCCACTGGCTGGTCGTCTCGGAAGCGGCCCGGGGCAAGGGCGTCGGCCGGGCCCTCATGGCCGACGCGACCCGTCGGTTCGTGCACGGTCCGGGCACCGTCGAGGTGGTCACGTTCGGCCCGGACCATCCCGGCGCGGTGACGAGCGGCGCGCGTGCCTTCTACGAGAGACTCGGCTTCACCCCGGCCGAACCGGCCGGCCCCGGCCCGGAGGGCGGCTCCCGGCAGGTCTACCGCCGGGCGGTCCCCGCTCAGGTCCAACGGCAGCCCCCCGCAACGCAGTTGCCCTGAAGGATTTGGGTGGGTTTGCGGCTGACCGCGGGGGGCCGCGGCGGGCGGCGCCCGGTGTCGCTGCCACGGGATACGATCCGCAGGCGCGAGGCGCTCCACCCCGGCGCGGTGCCAGGGGCTCCTCGCAAGAAGCCGGGAGGATGGGTAAGCGTGAGCAGCAAGTACGTGCGGCCTGCGGCCGAGGGTGCCGATCCCTTCGGGACGGCCCGGCTGCGCCGTGGTGTCCTCGACGCCTGGGCCACCAGCCCCGCCCGGTTCCGTGAGGACGCCAACGCCGAGGAGGACCTGGTCCTCGGCGGCTACCGGGACCGGCTCGTCGTCGAGCTGGCCCAGAACGCCGCCGACGCCGCCGCCCGGGCGCGGATGCCGGGGCGGCTGCGGCTCACCCTGCGCGACGGGGTCCTCGTCGCCGCCAACACCGGTGCCCCGCTGGACGCGGCCGGAGTCGAGTCGCTGTCCACGCTGCGCGCCTCGGCGAAGCGGGACACCGATGCCACCCAGGGCGCCGTCGGACGGTTCGGCGTCGGCTTCGCCGCCGTACTCTCGGTGACCGACGAACCCGCGATCGTGGGGCGGCACGGGGGTGTGCGGTGGTCGCTCGGCGAGGCACGGGAGCGGGCCGCAGAGACCGCCCGGCACAGCCCCGGGCTGGGGGACGAGATCCGGCGCCGGGACGGGCATGTGCCGCTGCTCCGGCTGCCGTTCGCCGCCGAGGGCACCGCCCCGGACCCGTACGACACCGCCGTCATCCTGCCCCTGCGGGACGCGGCCGCCGCCGATCTCGCCGAGCGGCTGCTGAACTCCGTCGACGACGCGCTGCTCCTCGCCCTGCCGGGCCTGGAGGAGGTCGTCGTGGAGGTCGGCGGCGAGGCGCAGCGGGTGCTGCGGCGCCGTACCGAGGGCGCCGTCGTCGTCGTGGAGGACTCGCGCGAGGGCGCCACCCGGTGGCGTACCGCCGCCGCCCATGGCCCGCTCACCCCCGATCTGCTGGCCGACCGGCCGGTGGAGGAGCGGCTGCGGCCCCACTGGTCGGTGACCTGGGCCGTGCCCGAGGACGAGGGCGGGCGTCCGGTGCGGCCGCGTACGACGGCCGTGGTGCACGCACCCACGCCCAGTGACGAACCCCTCGGTGTTCCCGCCCTGCTCATCGCCTCCTTCCCCCTCGACACCACCCGCCGGCACACGGCTCCCGGTCCGCTCACCGACTTCCTGGTGCAGCGCGCCGCCGACGTCTACACCGAACTGCTCGCCGACTGGCGGCCGGTGACGGACGGGATCATCGACCTCGTACCGGGACCGCTCGGCAAGGGCGAGCTGGACGGGGCGCTGCGGCAGGCCGTGCTGGAGCGGCTGCCGCGCACTGAGTTTCTCCCACCCGCCCACCCGGCCTTGGCGTCGAAGGCGGACGGCGACCACGAGCTTCCGGAGGTGCTGCGCCCCAGGGACGCGGAGATCGTGGAGGGTGCCGGGGCCGCCACCGTCCGGGTGCTCGCCGAGGTGCTGCCCACGCTGCTGCCCGCCGGTCTCGAACGGCGCGTGGAGCTGCGCACCCTCGGGGTCGCCCGGCTGCGGCTCGCCGACGCCGTCGACCGGCTCGCCGGTCTGGAGAAGGACCCCGACTGGTGGTGGCGGCTCTACGACAGCCTTGCCGGGGTAGATCCCGACCGGCTGTCCGGGCTGCCGGTGCCGCTCGCGGACGGGCGGACCACCATCGGCCCCCGGCAGGTGCTCCTGCCCACCCCGGACGCCGCCCGGATCGACGCGGACGTCCTCGGCCGGCTCGGGCTGAAGGTGGCCCACGAGGACGCCGCGCACCCGCTGCTGGAGAAGCTCGGCGCGCTGCCCGCGACCCCGCGCGCGGTGCTCACCACCCCGCAGGTGCGGGCCGCCGTCGCCGCCTCGCTGGACGAGGAGGGCGCGATCGGGGGCTGGGAGGAGGACGCTCCGGACGCGGAGGAACTGGCCGAGACCGTGCTCGGGCTGGTGCGGGACGCGGACCTGGAGCCCGGCGACGAACCCTGGCTCGGCGCCCTCGCGCTGCCCGACGAGGACGGGGAACTGGCCCCCGCCGGTGAACTCGTCTTCCCCGGCAGTCCGTTCGCCCGTGTGATCCGCGAGGGTGAACTGGCCGCCGTGGACCACGACCTGGCCGACAAGTGGGGCGAGCAGCCGCTGGCCGCCTGTGGCGTGCTCGCGAACTTCGCGCTGGTCCGCGCCACCGACGTCGTCCTCGACCCGGACGAACTGGAGCCCCGGGAGAGCGACTTCGCCGAGCCCGACGACGCCGGGCTGCTGGATGCGGTCGACGTGTGGTGCGAGGACATCCTCGACCGCTTCCCGGACAGCCCGGTGCCTCCGGTCGCCACCGAGCTGGTCGCCGTACGCGATCTGGACCTGGTGGACGACGAGCACTGGCCGCAGGCCCTCGCGCTGCTCGCGCAGCCCCCGCTGCGGGACGCCCTCACCCAGCCGGTGCGCATCCTGCTGCACGACGGCACGCACGAGATCGTACGGCCGTACACGGCGTGGTGGCTGCGCGGTCATCCCGTGCTCGACGGGCGCCGGCCCGCCGGTCTGCTCGCGGCGGGCGGTGATCCGCTGCTGCGCGGCCTGTACGACGAGGCCGACGCGACCGGGTTCGAGGACGAGCAGGTGCTGCGGGCGCTGGGGGTGCGCACCTCCGTCGCGGCCCTGCTGGACGAGCCCGGCGGTGCCGCCGAGCTGCTGGACCGGCTGGCCGACCCCGGCCGACCGGTCACCGCCGCCCAACTGCACGGACTGTACGGCGCGTTGGCGGAGCTGGATCCGGAGCAGGTGACGCTGCCGGACGAGCTGCGGGCCGTGGTCGACGGCCGGGTGGAGGTCGTGGACGCGGGGGAGGCGGTCGTGGTCGACTCGCCCGATCTGCTGCCGTTCACCGGCGGGGTCGCGCTGCTGCCGGTACGGCCGTCCCGCGCGGCCGAGCTGGCGGAGCTGTTCCAGGTGCGGCGGCTGAGCGAGTCCGTCACCGGCGAGGTGCACTCCGAGGGGACCGAGCACGACGTACCGGAGTCGGTGCGGGTGCTGCTCGGGCCGGGTACGCCCGAGACCTACGTCGAGCACGAGGAACTGGTCGTGGACGGCGTGGAGATCGACTGGCGGCTCACCGACGACGGAGTGCTGCACGCGGCCACCCTGGAGGGGGTGGCGGCCGGGCTCGCGTGGGCGGCCGGGCAGTGGCCCCGGCGGTTCGAGGTGGCGGCCCTGCTGGAGGACCCCTCCCGGACGGAGGAACTGGCCAGGGACCGCTGGTTCGACTGACGGCACCCCGCTGTCCGCCCTCGCCGTCCCGGCAGCGCAGGCCGACGGCGGCTACGGCGACACCAAGATCACCAAGGTGGTCGTGGACGGCGACAACAAGGTGTCCATGGGCGTCTCCAGCCCGGTGACCATCAAGGTCAGTGTCACGGCCACCGACAACTCGGGCATCGAGGGCGCCGAGTACTTCACGGCGACTTCGTCTGGAGGGAGAAGGCCGGTTCCTTCTGGTTCCAGCGCGCCGCCAGGCTCACGGTCAACGCCGCCCCGGAGCAGGTGAAGAAGGGCGGGACGCTCACCGTCACCGGCGCGCTCACCCGCGCCAACTGGGAGTCGCTGAAGGCAACTCGACCACCTCCGCGGTCAGTGCCGCCGGTGACTTCGTCGACGTGCAGTAGCCGTCGGGTTAATCCGCCGGAAACTCACGGCATCACCCGTACAACCACTCCATACCTTCACGGGTCTGATCACACGAGTCGACTGACTCCCTGATCACTGGACCCCGTGTCCACCTTCTCCACACAGGGGAACGCATGCGCATACGTGCCACCGTGGCCGCCGTCTCCGGCGCCCTGGCCCTCTCCGCCTTCGTCGTGCCGGCCGCCCAGGCCGCCGGCTCCGCCCCGTCGTACCAGACGGAGGCCGCGAAGGCGCTCCACACCTCCGGCAAGTCCGCGTTCAGCACCGCCGAGGGCGCGGACCTCGGCGTGACCTTCTCGAACCTCAAGATCGCCTCGGCGGTCAAGGTCGGTACGACCAACCACGTCTCCACCACGGTCACCTACACGCTGACCCACGGAGCCAACTACGACGTCTCGTCGGACGACTTCGCCACCGGCCCCTTCATCTACAAGGGTTCCTCGCCCGACACCGCGAGCAACGTCCTGTTCGGCGACGCCCCGGCCAACTGCACCCCCACCTCGTCGACGACCGCCGACTGCACGGGCCTCATCGACATCTACCCCGCCGACGACGAGCTGCTCAACTCCGACGCGGGCACCTGGAACGCCGGCGCGCTGGCGCTCCAGTACAGCACCGGGGACAGCTCCGTGCAGGGCGGCCTGGGCACCACCAACGTCCAGCGCTACTCGAAGCTGACGGTCAACGCGGGCCCCGAGCCGATCGCCAAGGGCAAGACCCTCACGGTCACCGGCAAGCTCTCCCGGGCCAACTGGGAGGACCACCTGTACCACGGCTACACCAACCAGCCGGTCAAGCTGCAGTTCCGGAAGTACGGCACGAGCACGTACAGCACGGTCAAGACGGTCTACACCGACTCGTACGGCAACCTGAAGACCACGACCACCGCCAACTACGACGGCTACTGGCGCTTCTCCTTCGCGGGCACCACGACCACCCCGGCGGTCAACGCCACGGGTGACTTCGTCGACGTGCAGTAATGGATCAGTAAGCGCGGCACAAAATCCGGTCCGCGGGGGCACCAGCCGTACAACCAGCGGCATCCCCCGCGGATCTGATCGCGTGAGTCAACCGACTCCACGATCACTTCTCCCTCCAGGGGAAACGCACATGCGCACACGTGCCACCGTGGCCGCCGTCTCCGGCGCCCTGGCCCTCTCCGCCCTCGCAGTCCCGGCCGCGCAGGCCGTCACCGACTCGGGCGCGCCGTACACGCTGAACGCAAGCTTCTCCAACGTCTCGATCGCCAAGTCGATCAAGGTGGGCACCACCAACGAGGTGACCGTCGCGTACTCGTACACGCTGACGCACGGCACCGACGTGAACATCGCCGCGAGCGACTTCTACACGGACGCCTTCCTCTACCACGGCACCTACAGCGACACGGCCCCCGAGCTGTACGGCGACAACCCGGCGACCTGCACCGCCACCTCGCCGACGACGGCCACCTGCAAGGGCTCCATCAACATCTACCCGGCCGATGGCGACCTGAAGAACGCCTGGGCCGGCAGCTGGGGCGTGGCCGCCGAGGCCGTCGCCTTCAACGGCCAGGACCAGCAGAACCCCGACATGAGCAAGGTCGGCTACAAGGACCAGAGCGGCCTCGGCACGACCCTGGTGCAGCGGAACTCCAAGCTGACGACCACCGTGAGCTCGACGTCCGTCTACAAGGGCAAGAGCGTCACGGTGTCGGGCAAGCTGACCCGGGCCGACTGGGAGCACCACACGTACAACAACTTCGGCGGCCAGCCCGTCAAGCTCCAGTTCCGCAAGGCCGGCACGAGCACGTACACCACGATCAAGACGGTCTACACCGACACGTACGGCAACGCGAAGACCACCGCCACCGTGAACTACAGCGGCTACTGGCGCTACAGCTTCGCCGGCGTCTCGACGACCCCGGCGGTCAGCGCCACGGGCGTGTACGTGGGCGCGAAGTGATGTAGCGCCCCCGAAGGGGCGCGGGGCTGTGTCGATATGCGGCTCCGCCACGTGGGCGCGACCAGCCACAGCGGACCCGCAGTTCCCCTCCGGCGTCCATCCCCCCGGACGTCGTCGGCCCCAGCTCAGCGCAGCGCCTCGCGGCGGTCGACCCACTTCCACAGCCACTCCAGGGCGACCGCCGCCACCACCGCGATGCCGACGGCGGTCCACGGCATCGTGACCCCCACCAGCTTCAGCGCGAAGAAGCCCTGCAGCGCCGGGACGGCCAGGACCAGCAGGAACGCCACGCCCATCGCGGCCACCAGGGCCAGGCGCCACCAGGTGTAGGGGCGGGCGATGATCGCCAGGATCCACAGGGAGACCAGGAAGAGCGTGAGGGTGGCCGCGCTGGTCTCCGCGTCCAACTGGCCGTTTCCCGTGTAGTGGTCACGGGCGACCAGGTACGTCACGAAGGTCGCCGCCCCCGCCACCACGCCACCGGGGATCGAGTACCGCATGACCCTGCGCACGAAGTGCGGTTTCGCCCGCTCCTTGTTGGGTGCCAGGGCCAGGAAGAACGCCGGGACGCCGATGGTGAGGGTGGACAGCAGGGTCAGATGCCGGGGCAGGAACGGATACTGCACCTGCCAGCAGACCACCAGGACGGCCAGCAGCACCGAATAGACCGTCTTCACCAGGAACAGCGTCGCCACGCGCGTGATGTTGCCGATCACCCGGCGGCCCTCGCCGACCACCGACGGCAGGCTGGCGAAGCTGTTGTTCAGCAGCACGATCTGCGCCACCGCCCGCGTCGCCTCCGAGCCGGAGCCCATGGCGACCCCGATGTCGGCGTCCTTCAGCGCGAGCACGTCGTTCACGCCGTCGCCGGTCATCGCGACCGTGTGCCCGTGCGACTGCAGCGCCCCGACCATGTCCCGCTTCTGCTGCGGGCTGACCCGCCCGAAGATCGTCCCCTGGTCCAGCGCGTCCGCCATGCCCGCCCGGTCGGCCGGCAGGTGCCGCGCGTCCACCGTCGTGCCGTCCAGGCCCAGCTTGGCGGCGACCGCGCCGACCGACACCGCGTTGTCGCCGGAGATGACCTTGGCGCGGACGTTCTGGTCCGCGAAGTAGCGCAGGGTGTCGGCGGCGTCCGGCCGCAGCCGCTGTTCCAGGACGACGAGGGCGGTGGGGCGGGCGCCATGGGCCGGCTCGGGGTCGTCCAGGTCGCGGCTCGCCCGGGTCAGCAGCAGCACCCGCAGCCCCTGCTTGTTGAGGCGCTCGGTTTCGGCCAGGGCCGGGTCGCCGTCGGCGAGGAGGACATCGGGGGCGCCGAGCAGCCACGTACTGGTCTCGCCGTCGGCCTCGCTGAACGCGGCCCCGCTGTACTTGCGGGCCGAGGAGAAGGGCAGCGACTCCACGCAGCGCCAGTCCTCGCTGTCCGGGTAGGCGTCGATGATGGCCTGGAGGGAGGCGTTGGGGCGCGGGTCGGACTCGCCGAGGGCGCCGAGCACCCTGCGTACGTAACCCTCGTCGGCCCCGTCGAGCGCCCGTAGCTCGGTGACGTCCATGCCGCCCTCGGTGAGCGTGCCGGTCTTGTCCAGGCAGACGGTGTCGACGCGGGCGAGCCCCTCGATCGCCGGTAGCTCCTGCACAAGACACTGTTTCCGGCCGAGCCGGATGACCCCGATCGCGAAGGCGACCGAGGTGAGCAGGACGAGCCCCTCCGGGACCATCGGGACGATGCCGCCGACCGTGCGGGCGACGGAGTCCTTGAAGCCGTTGCTCTTGACGACGAGCTGGGTGATGACGAGGCCGATCGCCGCCGGGACCATCATCCAGGTGACGTACTTGAGGATCGTGGAGATGCCGGTGCGCAGCTCGGAGTGGACCAGGGTGAAGCGGGAGGCCTCCTCGGCGAGCTGGGCGGCGTAGGCCTCGCGGCCGACCTTGGTCGCCTGGAAGGCGCCGCCGCCCGCGACGACGAAGCTGCCGGACATGACCGGATCGCCGGGGCGCTTGACGACGGGGTCGGCCTCACCGGTGAGCAGCGACTCGTCGATCTCCAGCCCGTCGGCCTCGACGCAGACGCCGTCCACCACGGCCTTGTCGCCGGGGCCGATCTGTATGAGGTCGTCGAGGACGATCTCATGGATGGCGACCTCGATGGCCGTCCCGTCTCTTCGTACCGTCGGCCGGGCCTCGCCGATCACCGCGAGCGAGTCGAGGGTCTGCTTGGCCCGCCACTCCTGGATGATGCCGATGCCGGTGTTGGCGATGATCACGAAGCCGAAGAGGCTGTCCTGGATCGGCGCGACGAACAGCATGACCAGCCAGAGCACGCCGATGATCGCGTTGAACCGGGTGAGGACGTTCGCCCGGACGATCTCGACCGGTGACCGGCTGCTGCGCACCGGTACGTCGTTGACCTGGCCGCGGGTGACACGCTCCGCGACCTCGGCCCGGGTGAGCCCTGCCGACCTGGTCATCGGTAGGGCCACCGGGTGCACGGGGTCGAGTTCCGCACCCGCGTCTATGTGGGTCATGTCATCGACGGTACGTGCGGATTTGCCCGCTTGCCCGCTTTACGAGTTACTCGGTCGACGCCGAATGCAGGGCGGCCGCCCGCTTGATCGCCGCGTCCCGCCTCCGGACGTACCAGATGCCGATCAGCCCCAGCCCGCCCCCGGCCAGGCAGGTCCACAGCCACCACAGATGCCCGTGGTCCTCGAACCAGCCGTAGAAGGGGAGCTGGACGAGGAAGAGGACGAACCAGACGATCGTGCCGCCGGTGATGGTGGCGACCACGGGGCCCTCCAGGGGCTCGGGCGCCTCGTGCTTGGGGGTCCACTTGGCCATGGGCACAGCTTAAGCGGCTGGTCGTTCTACGCGCGGAGATGGCGTTCTCGGACTCATACGTTCATACTGAAACCGTTTGGCTGTGTCCGCTTCTGTTCGTATGAAACTCCAATGAGGCTCGGGGGAACCGCATTGGTGATGGAGACCCGCATGTCCACCTCGGCACCCGCCAAGGTCCCCACCCCCGAGATTCCGGGCGGTGTGCCCGCCCAGGGCGCCCTCGACCGCTACTTCAGGATTTCCGAGCGCGGCAGTTCCGTCGCGCGGGAGATCCGCGGAGGTTTCGCCACCTTCTTCGCGATGGCGTACATCATCGTGCTGAACCCGATCATCCTCGGCAGCGCGAAGGACATGTACGGGCACCACCTGGACAACGGCCAGCTGGTCACGGCCACCGCGCTGACGGCCGCGTTCACCACCCTCCTCATGGGTGTCATCGGCAACGTCCCGATCGCCCTCGCCGCGGGCCTCGGCGTGAACTCGGTCGTCGCCCTCCAGCTGGCGCCCCGGATGTCCTGGCCGGACGCGATGGGCATGGTCGTCCTCGCGGGCTTCGTGGTCATGCTGCTGGTCGCCACGGGGCTGCGCGAGCGCGTGATGAACGCCGTGCCGTTCGGGCTGCGCAAGGCGATCTCGATCGGTATCGGCCTGTTCATCATGCTGATCGGCCTGGTCGACTCTGGCTTCGTCACCCGGATGCCGGACGCCGCCCAGACCACCGTCCCGGTCCAGCTCGGCACCGGCGGCCATCTGCACGGCTGGCCGGTGCTGGTCTTCATCCTGGGCGCGCTGCTGACCTTCGCGCTGATCGTCCGCAAGGTGCCGGGCGCGATCCTGATCTCGATCGTCGGCATGACCGTCCTCGCGCTGATCCTCAACGCGGTCACCACGATCCCGTCCTGGGGTCTGACGGTCCCGAAGTGGCCGGGCAACCCGGTCGCGAGCCCCGACTTCGGCCTGGTCGGCCAGGTCAGCCTGTTCGGCGGCTTCTCCAAGGTCGGCGTGCTGACCGGCATCCTCTTCGTCTTCACGGTCCTGCTGTCGTGCTTCTTCGACGCGATGGGCACGATCATGGGCGTCAGTGACGAGGCCAAGCTGACCGACGCAGAGGGCTACATGCCCGGTATCAACCGGGTCCTGTTCATCGACGGCCTCGCGGTCGCGGCGGGCGGCGCCAGCTCCTCCTCGGCCACCACCGCGTTCGTGGAGTCCACGGCCGGCGTCGGCGAGGGCGCCCGCACGGGCCTCGCGAACGTCGTCACGGGCGGCCTCTTCGCCGTCGCGCTGTTCCTCGCACCGGTCGCCACGATGGTGCCGTCCCAGGCGGCGACCCCGGCGCTGATCGCGGTCGGCTTCCTGATCCTTTCGAACTCGATCAAGGAGATCGACTGGGCGGACTACACCATCGCGATCCCGGCGTTCGTGACGATGCTGATGATGCCGTTCACCTACTCGATCACCAACGGCATCGGCATGGGCTTCATCACCTTCACGGTGCTGCGCCTGGCCGCCGGTCGGTTCCGGGAGATCCCGGCCGCGATGTACGTCGTCTCGGCGGTCTTCGCCTTCTACTACCTGATGCCGGCCCTGGGCCTGACCTGAGCCCACTGCGGTTCTACGGCGTCAGGTGACGCCGTAGAACCGCTCCGTCTCCTCGACGGCGGCCTGGAACCGCTCGTCGAAGTCGTCCCGGATGAGCGTGCGGACCACATAGTCCTGCACGCTCATTCCTCTTTTCGCCGCGTGCTGCCGGAGTCTTTCGAGCAGCTCTCCGTCTATGCGCAGACTGAGCACACTGGTCGCCATGCGTACGAGGGTCGCCACATCCGGCCACCCCATGCGTCACTTTCAGGAACCGACTCACTCGTTTGGGTGATCGATTGGTTCAGTGGCGGGTATCACGGACATGCGGGCGTGTCGCGGTGGTCTTTAGCGAGGGTAATGAGTTACCCTAAAGAACATGCCGGACCTCACCCATGGCGACGACGCTGCCGCCGTGAACGCCCTCCGCTCCGCCGTGATGCGGCTGTCCCGTCGGCTCAAGCACCAGCGGGTCGACGAGTCGCTGAGCCCCACCGAGATGTCGGTGCTCGGCACCCTCGCCCGCTGCGGCTCGGCCACCCCGGGCGAGCTCGCCCGCATGGAGCACGTCCAGCCGCCGTCGATGACCCGTATCGTCGCGCTGCTGGAGGCCAAGGGGCTGGTCCGGCTCGAGCCGCACCCCGAGGACCGGCGCCAGAAGGTCGTCACCCAGACCGAGCAGGCCGAGGCGATGCTCGAGGAGAGCCGCCGCAAGCGCAACGCTTTCCTGGCCGGCCTGGTCGAGGGCCTCGACGAGGACGAGTGGGCCAAACTGCGCGCCGCCGCCCCCGTGCTGGAGAAGCTCGCACACCTTTAAGCACCATCCAGGAGGCGAACCCTTTTGAGTACGGGATCCGGAACACCTTCCGCCCCCGCACCGACCGTCACTACCACCCCCACCGCCCGCAAGGGCTCGATGTTCAGCTCGCTGAGGATCAGGAACTACCGCCTCTTCTTCATCGGCCAGGTCGTCTCCAACACCGGCACCTGGATGCAGCGCATCGCCCAGGACTGGCTCGTCCTCAGCCTCACCGGCTCCTCCGCCGCCGTGGGCATCACGACGGCCCTGCAGTTCCTGCCGATGCTCCTCTTCGGCCTCTACGGCGGAGTCCTGGTCGACCGCCTCCCCAAGCGCCCCACGCTGCTGGTCACGCAGGCCGCCATGGCCGTGACGGGCCTGGCGCTCGCCCTTCTCACGCTCAGCGGCCATGTCCAGGTCTGGCACGTCTACGTCGTCGCCTTCGCCGTCGGCCTCGCCACGGTGCTCGACAACCCGGCCCGCCAGTCCTTCGTCTCCGAGATGGTCGGCCCCGAGCAGCTGCAGAACGCGGTCAGCCTGAACTCGGCGAACTTCCAGTCCGCCCGACTGGTCGGCCCCGCGGTCGCCGGTCTGCTGATCACCGGCGTGGGCACCGGCTGGGCGTTCCTCGCCAACGGCCTGTCCTTCGTCGCGCCCATCACCGGCCTGCTGCTGATGCGCGCCCGTGAACTGCACGCGGTCCGGCGCGCGCCCCGCGGCAAGGGCCAGCTGCGGGAAGGCCTGCAGTACGTGGCGGGGCGCCCCGAGCTGATCTGGCCGATCGTGCTCGTCGGCTTCATCGGCACCTTCGGCTTCAACTTCCCGGTGTGGCTGTCGGCCTACGCGAACGGCGTCTTCCACTCCGGCGCCGGCTCCTACAGCCTCTTCAACACCCTGATGGCCGTCGGCTCCCTGTGCGGCGCCCTGCTGGCCGCCCGGCGCGGCACGGCCCGGCTGCGCATCCTGATCGCCGCCGCGCTCGCCTTCGGCGCGCTGGAGGTGGTGGCCGCACTGGCCCCGTCGTACTGGCTGTTCGCGCTGCTCATGGTCCCGATCGGGGTCTTCGGCCTGACGGTCAACGTCACCGCGAACACCGCCGTGCAGATGGCCACCGACCCGGCCATGCGCGGCCGGGTGATGTCCCTGTTCATGATGGTGTTCATGGGCGGTACGCCGCTGGGCGCGCCGGTCGTCGGCTGGATCACCGACACCTACGGCGCCCGGGTCGGCTTCGCCCTCGGCGGCCTGATCTCGGCCGCGGCCGCCGCCGGTATCGGCCTGGTCCTCGCCCGCATCGGCGGTCTGCGGCTGGCGGTGGGCTGGCACCACGGCCATCCGCGGGTCCGCTTCGTCCCGCGCGAGCGGGAGCAGCTGGCGACGGCGGCGTAGCGGCCGCCACCGCCGGTGCTCGCACGGGTGTGTGTCTGCGTGTCGATCGTGGGTGTGATTGCCCTGTCATGAGATTACTTCTGCCAGTACGTCGTATTTGGCACCCCGTAGGGGAACAGGAGCATCCGCATGGCATCACTGGCATCGATCCCGAGATCCCGCTCCCGCGTGCGGCAGCTGGCGGCGGTCGCGCTGACCCTCGGCGCGGTCGGCGCGCTCGCCGCCGCCGTGCCGTCCGGGGCCGTGGACACGCCACGCCGGGCCGGCCACGGCTTCCGCGAGCGCGATCTCGTGTCGGACATTGCGGGCAGGGCGGAGCTGCAGGACCAGAACCTGGTCAACCCCTGGGGTCTGGTCCGCACGGCGAGCGGTGCGATCAGGGTCTCCAACAACGGAACCAACACGTCCACGGTGTACACGGGCGCCCGGGACGACCGGCCGGTCATCGCCCTGTCCCCCGTCATCCAGCTCCCCGAGGACGCCGACCCGACCGGGATCGTGCGCAACGACACCGGCGCCTTCCGCTTCACCGCCTCCCAGAGGTCCGGTCCCGCGCGGTACATCTTCGCGGGGGAGGGCGGTGGCCTCTTCGCGTTCAACCCGAACGTGGACCCGACGCACGCCGTCCGCGTCGCGCAGGAGGACGACGCCGTGTTCAAGGGCCTGACGCTGGTGGACTGCCGGAAGAAGGAGACGAAGGACACGAAGGGCGCGCAATGCCGCAAGGGCGGCGAGCGGCAGTCGCGCATCCTCGTCGCGAACTTCCGTGACGCGCGCATCGACGCCTTCGACACCGACTTCAACCAGGTGAACCTGCCCGCCGGCGCGTTCCGCGACCCGAACCTCCCCGCCGACTACGCGCCCTTCGACGTCAAGAAGATCGGCCAGCGGGTCTTCGTGACGTACGCCCAGCAGGACCAGGAGAAGAAGGACGACGTCCCCGGCGCCGGCCACGGCTTCATCGACGTGTTCACCACCGGGGGCAGGCTGGTCGAGCGCTTCGCGAGCCGGGGCGTGCTCAACTCGCCCTGGGGCCTGGAGACGGCGCCCAAGGGGTTCGGGAAGTTCGCGGGTGACCTTCTCGTGGGCAACTTCGGCGACGGCCGCATCCATGCCTTCGACCTGAGGACCAGCCGGTTCGAGGGAACCCTGAAGGACCGCAACGGCCGGCCGATCGTGATCGACGGCCTGTGGGGACTGCAGCAGGGCACCGACCGGTCCGGCGGCCGGGACAGCGTCTGGTTCGCCGCGGGAATCGGGGACGAGCAGCACGGCCTGCTCGGCACGCTGCGCGCCGAGCGCTGACCGTCGACCCGACGTGCGGTGCTCGCCGGGCGGTCACACCCGCCGGGCGAGCACCTGCCCCGGCCTGTGGTTCTCGCAGGTGGTGTACGACTGCGTCGGCGTGATCGTCATGGGCTCATCCTTCCCGCGCGGGTCTGCGAAGGTGAAGACATGAGACTCTTCGCCGCCGTGCTCCCTCCGGAGAATGTCGTCCATGAACTCGCCGTCGAAGTGGCCAAGTTGAAACGGCTGCCCGGCGCGGAGCGGCTGCGCTGGACCAACCGGCCGGGCTGGCACTTCACCCTCGCCTTCTACGGCGAGGTCGCCGACGACCTCGTACCGGACCTGTCGGACCGCCTGGCCCGCGCGGCCCAACGTACGGCGCCCTTCGACCTGGCCCTCTCCGGCGGCGGCCAGTTCGGGCACGGCAAGGCCCTGTGGACCGGCGCCTACGGCGAGGTGGAGGCGATGCGCCTGCTGGCCGACCGGGCGGAGTCGGCGGCGCGGAAGGCGGGCGTGCCGATGGGGGAGCACCGGCGGTACAAGGCCCACCTGACGGTGGCGCGCAGCCGGGACTCGGTGGACGTACGGCCGTATGTCGATCTGCTCCGCGAGTTCACCAGCAGGACCTGGACGGTGCACGAGCTGGTGCTGGTGCGGAGCAATCTGCCGCGGTCGGGGGTGGTGGGGGAGCAGCCGCGCTATGAGGCGGTCGCCCGCTGGGAGCTCGGCGCCGGCCGCTAGGCTCGACGGTGTGGACCCTAAGACTCGGAACCGGATCATGGCCGGCGTGCTTGTGCTGATGTTTGTGGTGGTGGCTGTCTCGGCGGCCGTCAGGTAGTGGTTCGAGGGAGGAGCGGCGGGGGAACTGCGGCCGGTTGCCGGGCGTAGGCCCGTCGTGGCCGGTCGCGCCCGCGCGGCGGGGCCACATGTCACATGCGGCCCCGCTCCCTTACGGGGCGCCGGCGCCTCCCGGAACTACCAGGCGAAGGCCTCCGGGGACGGCCCCGGGCCCGGGAAGATCTCGTCCAGGCCGGCCAGCAGCTCCTCGCTCAGCTCCAGCTCCGAAGCCCTGATCGCGGACTGCAGCTGTTCGGCCGTACGCGGACCGACGATGGGACCCGTCACACCCGGGCGGGTGAGCAGCCAGGCCAGGGCCACCTCGCCGGGCTCCAGGCCGTGCTTGTCGACCAGGTCCTCGTACGCCTGGACCTGGGCCCGGGCGGCCGGGTCCTTGAGGGTGTCGGCGGCCCGGCCGGTGGCGCGGCGGCCGCCCTGGACCTCCTTCTTGATGATCCCGCCGAGCAGACCGCCGTGCAGCGGCGACCACGGGATGACCCCGAGGCCGTAGTCCTGCG
The DNA here is from genome assembly GCF_055572075.1 of Streptomyces sp. NPDC030820. Lineage (NCBI taxonomy): Bacteria > Bacillati > Actinomycetota > Actinomycetes > Kitasatosporales > Streptomycetaceae > Streptomyces > Streptomyces sp. NPDC030820. The sequence goes on along the minus strand of NZ_JBVIEB010000004.1, from coordinate 452,717 downwards.
CGGCCGGGATGACCTCCATCTCGGCGCGGCGCTCGGCGAGGTTGTACAGGCACTGCTCGCTGACCAGGCCGATGGTGCCGCCGCGGCGGGCGGCGATCTCGTTGGCCTGGGCGATCTTGTAGCCGGGGAAGTTGGAGGAGCCGACGTACAGGATCTTGCCCTGCTGGATCAGGGTGTCGACGGCCTGCCAGATCTCCTCGAACGGGGTGCTGCGGTCGATGTGGTGGAACTGGTACAGGTCGATGTGGTCGGTCTGCAGCCGCTTCAGGCTGGCGTCCACGGCGCGGCGGATGTTCAGCGCGGAGAGTTTGTCGTGGTTGGGCCAGGCGGTCTCGCCGTCGGGGGCCATGTTGGCGTAGACCTTGGTGGCGATGACGACCTTGTCGCGGCGCTCGCCGCCCTGGGCGAACCAGTTGCCTATGATCGTCTCGGTGCGGCCCTTGTTCTCGCCCCACCCGTACACATTGGCCGTGTCGAAGAAGTTGATGCCCGCGTCCAGCGCCGCGTCCATGATGGCGTGGCTGTCGGCCTCGTCGGTCTGCGGCCCGAAGTTCATCGTCCCGAGGACGAGTCGGCCGACCTTGAGTCCCGTGCGTCCAAGCTGCGTGTACTTCATGGTTCTCTAGCCAACGGCTTGAAGTGCGCTCGAAGCAAGGGCTTTCGGCCGGGGGTGTCAGTCGCGGGGGAACTCGTCGGTCTTGAGAGTGAGGCCCAGGGCGGTGGTGGTCATGTCGATGTCCGCTCCGAAGGTGACGGTCAGTTCGCTGACGTACTCACCGTCCTTCGGCTGGCTGTAGAGGTGGCACTTGCCCTGGTAGGGATCCGCGATGAGGTAGACGGGGACCTCGGCGGTGGCGTAGGCCGTCTTCTTGGGGCCGTAGTCGTTGTGCGCCGTGCCCTTCGAGATGACCTCTGCGACGAACTCGACGTCGTCGCAGCGCCAGAGGCCCTTGGGGGTCTTCTCGGCGCCTTCGGCCACGAGGGTGACGTCGGATGCGAAGCCGTTGAGGTGGCCGGGGTAGTCGACGCGGACGTCCGACTTGACGCGCTTGCGCGGGTACTTGGTGCGCAGTTGCTCGACGATGTCGAGAATGATCTCCCAATGGGTGTCCCGCTGCGGCGACCTGAAGATGGCCCCCTCGACGATCTCGACCTTGTATCCCTCGGGGGTGGTCCGCTCGAGCGACTCGAACAGGTCGTCCAGAGTCAGCTCGCCGCTCTCCTCGGCCATCTCGATCCTGTCTTCAAGGACGGTCGTCGTGGCGCTCCTCCCCGGCTGCCCCACGCACCGGTGCAGCCGCGCGGTTCAACGATACGCACGGTGACGAGGAGACGCCGGAAATCGGTCAACCCGTTCCGGCCGCGTACGCCTGTCCGACCCCCCACGCCTCCCACATCGCCCCCGCGAACGCCGCCGCGATCCGGTGCTCCCCGCTCGCGTTGGGATGGGTGCCGTCGTAGGTGTCGACGTGGATGTCGTACGACTTCGGCCGCGAGGCCAGCAGGATCGGTGAGCGGGGTTCGTCCAGGTCGGCGACCGCCTTGGCGAGCAGGATGTTGAAGCGGTCGACCTGCTCGGCGAAGGACGCGTCCGCCTCGGCCCGGATGTTCGGGATCACCGGCAGCAGCACCATGCGGATGCGCGGCTCGGCCGCCCGCGCGCCGGCGACGAAGGCGCGCACGTTCTCCGCCGTCTGCTCGGCGTTGGTGTAGAAGCCCAGGTCGATCAGCCCGAGGGAGACCAGCAGCACGTCCGCCCGGTGCTCCCGTACCGCCTCGCCGATCAGCGGAGCCATGTGCAGCCAGCCCTCGCCCCAGCCGGCCAGGTGGCGGCGGGGGAAGCCGGGCTCGGCGTAGGAGTGGGAGGTCGGGGCGTCGGTCGCCTTGTCGTACAGCTCCTCGCGCGGGCCGACGAAGGTGAACGGGCCGCCGTACGTGTCGCACAGATGCCGCCACAGCCGGTAACGCCATGTGTGCTCGCCCGCACTCCCGATCGTCATGGAGTCACCTACGGGCATGAACCTAAGCATCCGCTCATGATGGACGATCACGCGCACCGATGGGATGTGAGGCCCACCACGTCCGACGGGACCCGGCGGCAGCATGCCCGGTGCCCCCCGGAGGGAATGGCAGTCTTGGCGCATGCGTCCATCGTCCGCCGTCCTCGCCGGGTTGCTGCTCGCCGGCGCCTGTGCGCTGCCCGCCTCCGCCGCCGAGAGCGCCGACGGGGGCGGCGACCAGGGCTTCACCCTCAAGGATCCGCGGATCGCCGAGTCCAGCGGGCTCGCTGCCTCCCACCTCCACCCCGGCGTCTACTGGACGCACAACGACAGCGGCGACGGCCCGTACATCTACGCCGTGGACGGCCGGACCGGCAAGACCGTCGCCCGGATCACCCTGCGCGGCATCGGCGCCCCGCGCGACGTCGAGGCCATCTCCATCGGGCCGCACAACGAGGTCTACCTGGGCGACATCGGCGACAACCTGGGCGGCACGTGGCCGTACGTGTGGATCTACCGGCTGCCCGAGCCGAAGGAGCTGAAGGACCAGACGGTCACCGCCACGCAGTACGTCGTGAAGTACGCGAACGGGCCGCGCGACGCCGAGTCGCTGGTCGTCCACCCGAAGACCGGGCGGGTCTACATCATCGACAAGAAGGAGGACGGCGGGCACCTGTACGAGGGTCCGGCGACCCTCTCCACCTCCGGCGCGAACATCTTCAGGCCGATCGCCCCCGTCGACCTCTGGGCCACGGACGCGGCCTTCTCACCGGACGGCCGACAGCTCGCCGTGCGCGGGTACTTGGGCGGGATCTACTACGACTGGAACGGCGGCCGGATCAAGCGGGAGGGCCAACTCGACGTGCCCCTTCAGGGGCAGGGCGAGGGCGTCTCGTACTCCGCCGACGGGACCGAGCTGCTGTACAGCAGCGAGGGCGCGGGCAGCGAGGTCGTGGCGACGAAGGTGCCCGGTCGGCCGGCCGCCAAGCCCACGTCGGCGAGCGGGAGTTCGGGCACGGCGGGGGGCGGGACCGTGAGCGGGGACGGTCTGAAGGTGGGTGCCGCCGTCGTCGTCGCCGTCGGGCTGGCGTCCCTGTTCGGGCTGCGACGGCTGCGGCGGCGGGGGTGACACGAGTTGCACGATGCCGCCTGCTGGGGCTGCGGCCATCAGGCGACCGACGCGGTCCTATCGGTCAACCCCGACCTGCTGATCTCCGTGGAAACGGTTCGACCCGGTAACGCTTGAGCAGGCGCTTCGCCTGTACGACGCCGTCGAAGATCGGAGCGGGTGGGGGTCGGTGTGCGGGGGACGCCGTAGAGCCTCGTTGTCGAAGCGTTCTTTGGGGCCGGTCCAGAGATAGCCGTGGTGGTGCACGAGTCACGACCCGATCCGCGCCCTAGGCGGGCTGCGGGGCGGGTGTTGCCGGAGCGGCCGCGACCTTGCGGGTCTCGCGCATTATCAGCAGGCCGTTGACCACCATCAGTGTCGCGGTCAGGCAGTGGACGCCGAGCGCGGTGGCCACGGAGCCGTGGTGGGCCAGCACGGTGGCCATGTCGCCGTACGCGGCGAGGGCCTCCACCAGCAGCACCCAGCCCAGCGCCCGGCGGTGGCCCGTCACCAGCAGGATGCCCAGGACCAGGGCCAAGACGACGTCGCGGATTCCCTTGATGATCAGGAAGCCGCCGCCGTCGCCGGACGGCCAGCTCGGCAGGCCGAAGCCCGGCGCCGTCGTCTCCGGGCTCAGGATGAACTCCGTTCCGAACCAGAGGATGAAGAGGATGAAGGCGGCGGCCAGGACGGTGTTGATCTTCTTCAGCGACACGATTCTTCTCCTTGCGAGTCTTCGTCGGCTTGGTGAGCTTCGAGAGGCCCGGTGAGTCGTATGGGGCCCTGAGTCGTGTGGGGCCCTGAGTCGTGTGGGGCCTGATCAGGCCGGGCGGACGCGGCTGATCGAGGGGCGTAGCTTGCCGGGATCGCAGTTGTGGGATCTGAGCGGCAGCTGCGTCCCCGGATGTCGGGATTTCGGTGGCCGGCCGCCCCGGGGGGTGCGGATTGTGCGCCACCGGCGCGGCGTCGGCCTGCGGGGTCGGAAATTCGAAGCCCTCTCGGGGCTCACTCCGACGGGGCGAAAGCCGTCGATATACAGGGGCGAACCAGTGCGTGTCGGGGCAGTGGTGGTGTCAGGTGAGGGCGGCGACCAGCAGGGTGAAGGCGGCGATGATGACGGCGACGCGGACGTAGTGGTAGCGGTTCCAGCGGTGCAGCTGCTGCTTCCAGTCGGCGGGCCGGTTGTCGGGGGTCCAGGTCTTGTTCCGGTTGTTGATCGGGACGAGCAGCAGGATCGACATGACCACGCTGACGATCAGCAGGCCGGCGGCGGTGACGACGAGGCCGGTGCCGTGGTGGTGCCATCCGGCGGCGGCCCAGATCGCGCTGAGGACGAGCGAGCCTATGTACCAGAACGGCATCAGGGCGCCGAGCATCCGGCCGCCGTGGGCGTGGCCGAGCTGGCCGCTGTCCTCGGGAAGCGCGTCCAGGATCCGGTTCATGATGAAGGCGACGGAGAACTCCACCCCCACCATCAGGCCGACGGCGACGGTGGTGACGACCTCGAGTGCGTTGAGCATGACGATCCCTCCGTTGAACTAGCGTTGCTAGCTGATGAGGCAACGCTAGTACTGCTGCCGCTCGCTTGTCTAGCGGTGCTAGGATCGATTCATGTCGGTACAGGAACGCAAGCAGCGCGAACGGGCGGAGCGCGAGCGCCTCATCGTGGCGACCGCCCGCGAACTCGCCGAGCAGCAGGGCTGGGACGCGGTCACCACCCGTCGGCTCGCCGAGCGCATCGAATACAGTCAGCCCGTCCTCTACAGCCACTTCCGCGGCAAGCGCGAGATCATCGGCGCCGTCGCCCTTCAGGGCGCCGCCGAGATGGCCACGGCGGTGCGGGCCGCGACCTCCGCCGCGGACGGCCCGCGCGCCCGGGTCGCCGCCCTGGCCCGCGCCTACCTCGACTTCGCCGCACGCAACCCGGCGGTCTACGACGCCTTGTTCCAGCTCGACGGCGGCCTGGCGTACGCGCAGGAGGACACCCCCGAGCCGCTGAAGGACGCCTTCGCCGCCCTGCTGGAGACTCTCGGCGAGGTTGCCGGCGACGGCGTCCACACGGGGCTGTTCACCGAGGTGTTCTGGGCGGCCCTGCACGGCCTTGCGACCCTGACCCGCGCGGGCCGCCTGCTGCCCGAGGACGCCGAGCCGAGGGTGGAGCTGCTGGTGGACCGGCTCGCCATGGTCTGACACACCGTCCCGGCAGGCACGCAGCCGGGGCCCTCGGGCCCCGCCGCTGCCTGCCTGCGGCAACGCCTCCGGTCACTCGCGTCCACACGGCGCAGCCGCAGATCGCCGGGCCCCGCACCCCGGACGGGGCACCCGCCCCGGAGGTGCCGGATCTCCACCTGGACGACCATTCTCGCGGGATCGCCCTGGAAGACCTGACGGGCATCCGTGAGCGGGTACGGCTTCGCAAGCCACAACGGGCCACCCACTCCAGCTGTGTCTTCGCCGAGCTGGGGCAGTTCATCGCACCTGTGCCGAGTGCGGGTGCTTCGATAAGCGAACCGGGTCTCGCAGGCCCGCTTCGCGCGCCAGTCGTACGGCGTCGCCGTCAACCGTCCTGTCTCACACCCCGAACCGGGACGTGAGACAGGACGCAGACACAGCACCACAGCCAGTGGCGCCCGTTGTGCAAGCCCGGGACTTCAGTCCCGGGCCGTTCACAGCTTCTCGATCACGTAGTCGATGCAGTGCGTCAGCGCCTCGACGTCCGCCGGGTCGATCGCCGGGAACATGGCGACGCGGAGCTGGTTGCGGCCGAGCTTGCGGTAGGGCTCGGTGTCGACGATGCCGTTGGCGCGCAGGGCCTTGGCGACGGCGGCCGCGTCGATCTCGTCGGAGAAGTCGATCGTGCCGATGACCTGCGAGCGCTTGGCCGGGTCGGTGACGAACGGGGTGGCGTACTTGGACTCCTCCGCCCAGGAGTACAGGCGGGTCGAGGAGTCCTTGGTGCGGGCCGTGGACCAGGCGAGACCGCCCTGGCCGTTCAGCCACTCCAGCTGCTGGTTCAGCAGGAACAGCGTGGCGAGGGCCGGGGTGTTGTACGTCTGGTTCTTGCGCGAGTTGTCGATCGCCGTGGGCAGAGAGAAGAACTCCGGGACGTGGCGGCCGGAGGCGTGGACGCGCTCGGCGCGCTCGATCGCGGCCGGGGAGAAGACGCCGATCCACAGGCCGCCGTCGGAGGCGAAGGACTTCTGCGGGGCGAAGTAGTAGACGTCCGTCTCGGACACGTCGACCGGGAGGCCGCCGGCGCCGGAGGTGGCGTCCACGAGGACCAGGGCACCGGGGTCCGCGCCTTCGACACGCTTGATGGGCATCGCGACGCCCGTCGAGGTCTCGTTGTGGGTGAAGGCGTACACGTCCACGCCGGCCTCGGCCCGCGCCTCGGGGTGGGTGCCGGGGTCGGTGGAGATGACGGTGGGCTCGGCCAGCCACGGGGCGAGCCGCGCGGCCTTGGCGAACTTGGAGGAGAACTCGCCGAAGCTCAGGTGCTGGGACTTGTTCTCGATCAGGCCGTGGGTGGCGATGTCCCAGAAGGCGGTCGAGCCGCCGTTGCCGAGGATCACCTCGTAGCCCTCGGGCAGGGAGAACAGCTCGGAGATGCCCTCGCGGACCTTGCCGACCAGGTTCTTGACGGGCGCCTGGCGGTGGGAGGTGCCGAGCAGGGAGCTTCCGGTCGCGGCGAGGGCGTCGAGCGCCTCGGTGCGCACCTTGGAGGGGCCCGCGCCGAAACGTCCGTCGGCGGGCTTGATGTCAGCGGGAATCTGGATGTCGGCCACGAGTCGGAGGGTATCCGGTGGGCGAAACCGGGCGGAACCGTGTCCGTCCGATGAGACGAGATCGCCGGGCCTCGGACTCGTGAATTCATACGACGATATGCGAGAGCTGTGGAAAACTCTCGGTGACTGTCCGTGAGCGGATGCATCCTGGACGCATGACGGATCACTCGGGTCTCGAAGCGGAGCTGCGCGGCGCCGTCCGGGGCGAGGTCGGTTTCGACACCGCCTCCCGGGCGCTGGTCACCATGGACGCGTCCAACTACCGGCGCGTCCCGGCGGGCGTCGTCGCCCCGAGAGACACCGACGACGTGGCCGCCGTGCTGGAGGTCTGCCGGGCGCGCGCGGTGCCGGTGGTGGCGCGCGGCGGGGGCACGTCGATCGCCGGGCAGGCGACCGGCACCGGCGTGGTGCTGGACTTCACCCGGCATATGAACGGCCTGCTGGAGCTGGATCCCGGCACCCGAACGGCCGTCGTCCAACCGGGCCTCGTCCTCGACCGGCTCCAGGAGGCCGCCGCCCCGCACGGTCTGCGCTTCGGCCCGGACCCGTCCACCCACAGCCGGTGCACGCTCGGCGGGATGATCGGCAACAACTCCTGCGGCTCGCACTCGGTCGCCTGGGGCACGACCGCGGACAGTGTGCGGGAGCTGTCCGTCGTCACCGCGCGCGGGCGTCGGCTGCGGCTCGGGCAGGGTTGGGCCGGTGCGCCGGACGGGCTGCGCGAGCTGGCGGAGGGGGAGCTGGCTCGGCTGCGCACCGGCTTCCCGGAGCTGCCCCGCCGCATCTCCGGGTATGCGCTGGACGCGCTGCTGCCCGAGAGGGGCGCCGATGTCGCCCGGTCCTTCTGCGGTTCCGAGGGCACCCTCGGCATCCTCACCGAGGCCGTCGTCCAGCTGGTTCGGGCCCCCCACGCGCGTGCCCTGGCCGTGCTGGCGTACGGCGACGAGAGCGCCGCCGCCGAGGCCGCCGCCGGTCTGCTGCCGTACGGCCCGCTGACGGTGGAGGGCATGGCGGCCGACCTGGTGCGCGCGCCGGCCGGGCTGCCCGAGGGGGGTGCCTGGCTGTTCGTGGAGACCGGCGGGGAGTCGGCGGCCGAGGCACGCGCGCATGCCGAGGCGATCGTCCGCGCGGCCGACGTGATCGACTCCCTGGTGGTCACCGACCCGGCCGCCCAGCGCACCCTGTGGCGCGTCCGCGAGGACGCGAGCGGTACGGCGACGCGCATGCCGGACGGCAGTGAGGCCTGGCCCGGCTGGGAGGACTGCGCGGTGCCGCCCGCCCGGCTCGGCGCCTATCTGCGCGACTTCCGCGCCCTGCTGTCGGCGCACGGCCTGCGCGGCACGCCCTACGGCCACTTCGGCGACGGCTGCATCCACGTCCGCATCGACTTCGACCTGCTCACCGGGGCAGGCATCGGCCGTTTCCGCCGCTTCTCCGAGGAACTGGCCGACCTGGTGGTGGAGCACGGCGGCTCCCTGTCCGGGGAGCACGGCGACGGACAGGCCCGCGCGGAGCTGCTGCCGCGCATGTACGGCGCGCAGACCGTCCGGCTCTTCGAGCGGGCCAAGGCGGTCTGGGACCCGGACGACCTGCTGAACCCGGGGATGCTGGTCCGCCCGGCACGGCTGGACGAGAAACTCCGCTTCTCGGTCCTGCCCCGCGACCCGGTCGACGTGGCCTTCGGCTACCCGGCCGACGCCGGCGACTTCCGCGCCGCCGTCCGCCGCTGCGTCGGCGTCGCCAAGTGCCGTACGACCACGGCGTCCGGGCCCGCCGTGATGTGCCCGTCCTTCCGGGCGACCGGCGAGGAGGAGCACTCCACGCGCGGCCGGGCCCGGCTGCTGCACGAGATGCTGGCCGGCGAACTGGTCACCGACGGCTGGCGTTCGACCGAGGTGCGTGACGCCCTCGACCTGTGCCTGTCCTGCAAGGGCTGCCGCTCCGACTGCCCGGTCGGCGTCGACATGGCCACCTACAAGGCGGAGTTCCTGCACCACCACTACGCCGGCCGGCGCCGTCCCGCCGCGCATGTCTCCATGGGCCGGCTGCCGCAGTGGCTGCGCTGGGTCGCCGTCACCCGCACGGCACCGCTGCTCAACGCCCTCGCCTCGCTGCGGCCGTTGGCCGGTGTCAGCAAACGCCTGGGCGGAATCGCGACCGAGCGGCAGATTCCCCGGCTGGCGACACGGACGTTCACCGGCTGGTGGCGCGGCAGGAAGCCCGCCCACGGCGGCGCCGGGGGGCCGGTGCCGGGGGGCTGGGGCCCGGGGGACCTGGTCGTGCTCTGGCCGGACACCTTCACCGAGCATCTGTCGCCGTCCGTCGGCCGGGCCGCCGTCCGGGTGCTGGAGGCCGCCGGGCTGCGGGTGGCCCTGCCGCCGACGCTGCTGCTGCGCGGGGGAAGGATCGGCGGGGGCGGGACCGGTGACGGCCGGAGCAGGTCGGCCACCGCGCTGCTCACCGCCCGCCGGGCCCGGGTCTGCTGCGGCCTCACCTATGTCTCCACCGGCCAGCTCGACCGCGCCCGCGCGGTCCTGCGGCGCACGCTGGACCTGATGGAGCCGGTGCTGCGGGCCGGGGCCCCGGTCGTCGTCCTGGAACCGAGCTGCGCGGCGGCCCTCCGCACCGACCTGCCGGAGCTGCTGCACGACGACCCGCGCGCCGCCCGCCTCTCCTCGGCCGTCGTCACCTTCGCCGAGGCCCTTCAGCGGCACGCCCCGCACTGGACCCCACCCGCCGTGGACCGCCCGGTCGCCGGCCAGACCCACTGCCACCAGCACGCGGTGCTCGGCGACACCCCCGACCGGCGGCTGCGCGCGGCCGCGGGCCTCACCGGCGAGCTGAGCGGCGGCTGCTGCGGCCTCGCCGGCAACTTCGGTTTCGAGAAGGGCCACTTCGAGGTGTCCAGGGCCTGTGCGGAGGAACAGCTCCTGCCCGCGGTCCGCGGGGCACCCGAGCAGACCGTGGTCCTGGCCGACGGCTTCTCCTGCCGCACCCAGCTGGAGCAGCTGGCCGGGGTGCGGGGCCGGCACCTGGCGGAGGTGCTGGCGGAGGCGCTGGACCATCCGGCGGGAGAGGTGAAGTGACCGAGGAATACGGCAGGCTGGCCGTGCTGTCCGACATTCACGGTGTGCTGCCCGCCCTGGAGGCGGTGCTGGCGGAACCCGAGGTGACGGCGGCCGACCGTATCGTCCTGACCGGCGACATCACCGCGGGCCCGCAGCCGGCGGAGGTGCTGGACCTGCTGCGGGAGCAGGGCGAGCGGGTGCTGTGGCTCACGGGAAACGCCGACCGGGAGCTGGTGGAGTACCGGCGCGGCGAACGCACCGGCATCCCCGACCCCATCGGCCCGCACGCGGCCCGGGCCCTTCGCGAGGAGCAGATCGACTTCCTCGCCGGCCTGCCCCGGACACTCACCCTGCGCGTCCGCAGCCTCGGCACGGTGCTGTTCTGCCATGCCACCCCGCGCGACGACGAGGAGCTGGTGCTGGTGGACTCCCGCCCCGACCGCTGGGCGGAGGTCTTCACCGGCCTCGACCCCGGCATCGGCACGGTCGTCTGCGGCCACACACACATGCCCTACATCCGTCTGGCGCACGGCCGTCTGGTGGTCAATCCCGGCAGCGTCGGCATGCCCTACGGCCGCCCCGGCGCCCACTGGTGCCTCCTGGGCCCCGGCACCGACCTGCGCGTGACGCCGTACGACATCCCGGCGGCCGTCGCCCGGCTCATCGCGGAGTGCGCCTACCCGGAGATCGCCGAGTGGGCCGACCACTACCTGTACGCCCGGGCGACGGACACTCAGGTGCTGGCGGCATGGGGACCGAAGGACGGGAGGGATGGTTCATAGGACGAGCTGACCCGCGATCTTCAAGGAGCGCGCATGACCCTCACCCTCCGGGCCATCACCCGGGCCGAGCACCTCGCCTTCGTGGCGGGCCGCCCCTCCGTCAGTCATATGCAGGTGCCGTCGTGGGGGGACGTGAAGGCGGACTGGAAGGCGGAGAGCCTCGGCTGGTTCCAGCCGGACGGGCGGCTCGTCGGGGCCGGGCTGGTGCTGCTCAGGCCGTTGCCGAAGACCAGACGGTATCTGGCCTATCTGCCGGAGGGGCCGGTCATCGACTGGGACTCGCCCGACCTGGAGCGCTGGCTGGAGCCGATGCTGGCCCATCTCAAGGACCTGGGCGCGTTCTCGGTGAAGATGGGCCCGCCCGTGGTGGCCCGGCGCTGGAGTCCCGAGGCGGTCAAGGCCGCGATCGCCGACCCGGACGCGCACCGGTTGCGGGACGTGCCGCCGACCTCGTCCGAACAGGGCGCCGCGGACCTGGCCGGCCGGCTGCGCCGGATGGGCTGGCGGCAGGCCGAGCCCGGCGGTGAGGAGGGATTCGTCGCCGGTCAGCCCCGGTATGTGTGCCAGGTGCCGTTCGCCGGACGGTCGCTGGACGACATCCACCGGGGCCTCAACCAGCAGTGGCGGCGCAACATCAAGAAGGCCGAGAAGGCGGGCGTGAAGGTCGTCCGGGGCGGCTACGAGGACCTGCCGGCCTTCTACGGGCTGTATGCCGAGACGGCCCGCCGCGACCGGTTCATCCCGCGCCCGCTGCCGTACTTCCAGCGCATGTGGACCGCGCTGACCGCCGAGGACCCCGACCGGATGCGCTTGTATCTCGCCCACCACGACGGGGAGGTTCTCGCCGCGGCCACGATGCTGATCGTCGGCGGGCACGTCTGGTACTCCTACGGCGCCTCCACCGCCCGCAGACGCGAGGTGCAGCCCAGCAACGCGATGCAGTGGCGCATGATGTGCGACGCCCACGAACTCGGGGCCCACGTCTACGACTTCCGGGGCATCACCGACACCCTGGAGGAGTCCGACCATCTGCTCGGCCTGCTCCGCTTCAAGGTGGGCGCGGGCGGCGAGGCCGTGGAGTACCTGGGCGAGTGGGGCTTCCCGCTGAACCGCCTGCTGCACAAGGCACTTGACGTCTACCTGACCCTGCGCTGAGGCCATTCTCAGCTTGGGGTACGAGCACGCGCCGGGGTACGAGCACGCGCCGGTGTACGAGCACGCGCCGGTGTACGAGCAGCAGTACGGTTACGCCCCCTACGCCTTCCGTGACGAGGAGCCCCGGCCGGGTATCTGATTCCAGCATCCGGGACAGCTCCTTAAAGGGTTCACGCACCTGTCAAGGTCCATTACCCTGGACCTGGTAGTACATCGAGATGAACAAACCCGATCAAGCACAGGACCGCCCGTGACCGCCACCTCCAGCACCGCCACGCCGACCCCGGTCACCTCTGCCCAAGGACCGCGCCGCTTCGGCCCGCTCGGTCCGGTCGGCCTGGTGCTGGCCGGCGGTATCTCGGTCCAGTTCGGCGGCGCCCTGGCGGTGACCCTGATGCCGCGCGCGGGCGCACTGGGCGTCGTCACCCTGCGCCTCCTCGCGGCGGGTGTCGTCCTTCTCCTGGTCTGCCGCCCCCGGCTGCGCGGCCACTCGCGCGCCGACTGGGGCACGGTGGTCGCGTTCGGCATCGCGATGGGCGCGATGAACGGCCTCTTCTACGAGGCCGTCGCCCGCATACCGCTCGGCCCGGCGGTCACCCTGGAGGTCCTCGGCCCGCTGTCCCTGTCCGTCCTGACCTCCCGCCGCGCGATCAACGCGCTGTGGGCGGGCCTGGCCCTGCTGGGCGTCTTCCTGCTGAGCGGCGGAGGCTTCAGCAGCCTCGACCCCACAGGTGTCGGATTCGCCCTGGGCGCCGGCGCCATGTGGGCGATCTACATTCTCTTCAGCGCCCGTACGGGCCGCCGCTTCCCCCAGGCGGACGGTCTGGCCCTGGCCATGGCGGTCGCAGCCCTCCTCTTCCTCCCCCTGGGCATCACCGCGGCAGGCACCCGCCTCCTGAACCCCACCACCGTCGCCCTCGGCTCGGCGGTGGCCCTGCTCTCCTCCGTCCTGCCCTACACCCTCGAACTCCTGGCCCTGCGCCGCCTTCCCGCCTCCACATTCGCAATCCTGATGAGCCTGGAACCGGCGATCGCGGCAACGGCCGGCTTCCTGATCCTCGGCCAGTCCCTGTCCCTGACGGAGGCCGCCGCCATCACTCTGGTCATCGCGGCGAGCATCGGCGCGGTCCGCACCCAGGTGGGCCGGGGCAAGGCCAGGGTGGAACCGGCCCCGGAGGCCTGACGTCCCGACCTCGTCACAAGCCACTGCATCGAGTTGACCCCCCGTCAAGTGATCTCGTTATCATTCATTCGCACGTGTGATGCGTTGCCTGGCCTGGCCAGTGGGGGAAGGCGGTTGACGGGGGATGGGCTACGTCCTGCCAGGGTGGCTCGACCAAATCCTGGATTACATAGGCATCAAGTTTCCGAACGTCGACGAGGACGACTACCGCGAGATGGCGGACGCCATGCGGGAGTTCGCCGACAAGTTCGAGGGGCACGGCGCGGACGCGCACAAGGCGGTCGAGCAGATCCTCGCCTCCTCACGAGGCTGGGCCGTCCACTCGATGCAGACGCACTGGAACCAGGTCAAGGCCGGCCACCTGGACAAGATCCCGGAGCTGGCCCGTCTGTTCGCCGACGCCTGTGACGTCGTCGCGGACATCATCTTCGCGATGAAGACGAAGGCCGAGGCCGAACTCGCCGTCATGGCGGGCTCGGTGGGCCTCTCGCTCGGAATGGCGTTCGTCACCGGAGGCCTGTCCGCCGTCCTGGGCGCGGCGGAGGTCACGGCCATGCGGCAGCTGGTGAAACGAATCATCGACGAGGCGGCCGACCGGTGCGTGGACGAGCTGCTCGCCCGGGTCACCGCGCCGGTCAACGCCAAGCTGGAGGCGATGGTCGAGGACGCGGTCCTGGACCTGGCGAACGACGCCTTCTCCCTCCCTCCCGACCCGACCGGCGCCGACACAGGCGCTGCCGGTGGCGGCGGAAGCGGCGGTCGTGCCGACGGGCACGGCCATGGACACGGCGGCATGCAGCTGGCCTCGGCGGGCGGCGCGGGCGGCGGCTTCGAGCTCGCCTCCGCGGGCGGTGGCGGCTCAGGCGGCGGGGACCTGTTCATCGACCACGAGGCGTTCGAAAGCGGCGCCGGCAAGGTCTCCTTCCACGGCAGCGAGCTGCACCTGGCCAGCTCCTCCCCGCTGGGCCGCGCCAGGGGAGCCTTCGGCCGCACCAAGGGCAGGGACCCCTTCACCCAGGCCTTCGACTCGGTCCTGGAAGGTGCGCTGCACGGCTCCGAGAAAGCCCTCGGCAAGATCGCAAAGCACATCACCGCGACCGTCCCGGACCGGGTGAGGGCCGCCTCCCGGCTGCACAAGCACAACGACCTCGACATCGGGGACCGGCTCCACGGAATTCACGTGCACAAGGGGCGCGGCGGCGGCTCGGGCCGCGATGGATTCCCCGCATCCGCCCGCAAACCGGACCATGACCTGAAGATCGACGAGGCGAAGCTGTCACAGCAGGCCCGTGCTCTCGAGGCCAAGGAGACGTGCGGTGACCCGATCGACATGGCCAGCGGGCAGATGGTTCTCGCGCAGACTGATGTGTCCCTGCCCGGCGTTCTTCCCCTAGTGCTGCGCCGCACCCACATGTCCGGATACGCCTCTGGCCACTCGTTCGGCCCGTCCTGGGCCTGCACACTCGACGAACGTCTCGAGCAGGACGACACGCTGGGCGGCTACTGGTGGTACCGGGAGGACGGGTCGGCCCTGGCTTATCCACGCCTGCCCGATCTGCCCGGTGACCGGGTGAGCCCGGCCGAAGGCGCACGACTGCCACTCACCTATGTCACGCGCGGCAGCAGCTACGTACTGACCGTGCAGGACCCCCATAGCGGCCTCACCCGCCACTTCGAGCCCGCCGAGACGCACGCCGGCGTGTGGTGGTTGGTCGGCGTCGAGGACCGCAACGGAAATTCCGTCACCGTGGTGCGTGACGGGCACGACGTCCCGCTCACCGTCACGCACAGTGGCGGCTACCGCGTCCGTGTCGACTATGACGCCGAACGAGGCCGCGTCACCGGGCTGCGGACGCTCACCGGTGACGCACCGGTTCAGCTGCGTTCGTTCGGCTACGACGATGCAGGTCGCCTCACCGAGGTGCGCAACGCTGTCGACGCCACGACCCGCTTCTCCTACGACGACGCTCACCGCGTCACGGGGTGGCGGGACTCCAACGGCACCGAGTTCACGTACGTCTACGATGCCGTCGGCCGGGTGGTCGAGACGCGAGGCACCGATGGGATCCTCAACTCCCTTGTGAACTACGGTGATACACAGGAGGACGGCACGAGCACCGTCACCTACACCGATTCCCTGGGGCACGCCACGACCTACCGTGCCAACCGGCACGGCCAGATCATCGCGATCACCGACCCGCTGGGGCGCACCACTACCCAGCGGTGGGACCGGTACGACCACCTGCTCTCGCACACCGATCCGCTGGGCCGCACCACGCACTGGGAATGGGACGACTTCGGCAACCTGGCGTCGGTCACCGCGCCCGACGGCGCCGTCACCCGTTTCACCTACAACGCGCTGCATCTGCCGATCACCCTGACCGCCCCTGACGGTGCCGAAACGCGTCAGGAGTACGACGAGCGGGGCAATCGCACCGCGGTCATCGGCCCTGACGGCGCCGTTCACCGATTCACGTACCATCCCACAGGCGCTCCCGAGGGCGTCACTGATCCGGTCGGTGCGACGCTGAGCATGGAAGCCGACCTGGCCGGTCTCCCGGTGGCCGTGGAGGACGCGCGCGGTGCCCGCACCGTGTGCCGTCGGGACGCACTGGGCCGGCCTCTCGAACTCACCGACGCGCTTGGCCAGACGTCTCGCTTCGGCTGGGATGCCGAAGGTCGGCTACTCACACGCGTCGGCCCCGACGGGAGCAGCGAGCAGTGGCAGTGGGACGGCGAAGGCAACTGTGTGCGCCACACCGACCCGCTCGGTGGTGTCACGAGTTATTCCTACGGCCCGTTCGACCTGCTCGCTTCGCGGACGACACCCGACGGCCGCACCCACACCTTCGTCCACGACACCGAGCAACGCCTCGTGCGGGTCGTCAATCCGGCCGGTCTGACATGGACGTACGAGTACGACGCCGTCGGCCGTGTGCTTGTCGAGACCGACTTCGACGGTCGTGCCAGCCGCTGCATCTACGATCCCGCAGGGCAGCTCATCAGCCGCACCAATGCGGCCGGACAGAGCGTCGGCTATGAGTTCGACGAAAACGGCCGGCTCACGGCGAAGACTGTAGGCGCCACGAGAACCACGTTCTCCTACGATGCTGCGTCCCGCCTCCTGTCTGCCGAAAGCGCTCAGTGCACCTTGCAGTTCGCCTATGACGCGGCGGGACGTCTGCTGACCCAGACCGTGGACGGCGCTACGCTCGCTCTTGGTTACGACCGGGCCGGCCGCCGGGTCTCGCGCACCACACCGACTGGCGCGCGCACCGCCCAAGCGTGGGACGAGGTCGGCAACCGCACCACCCTGACCGTTGATGACCGGCACACCCTCGCCTTTGCCCATGACCTCCTCGGCCGTGAGACCGAGCGCACCGTGGGCGACCACCTGCGCCTCGACTCGGCGTGGGACGCCGCGGGGCGGCTGACGCTGCAGAACCTGATGGCACGAACCGGCCGTCGAATCCGCGCGCGCAGTTACACGTACCGAGCCGACGACCACCTCACCGCGGTCCACGAAGAAGTCACCGGCCGCGGCACCACATACGTCCTCGACCCGATCGGCCGCCCGTTGCGGGCTTCGGGCCCCAGAGGACCGGAGGCCTACACCTACGACGCGTCCGGCAACCAGCTCACCGCCGACTGGTCGGACCGCGCGGCGGATCCCGCCGCCCGTGGCGAACGCGACTACACCGGCACCCGCCTTGTCCGTGCCGGACACACCTACTACCGCTATGACGATGCTGGCCGCCTCGTCGAGCGCACCAAGAAGCGGCTGTCCCGCAAGCCCGACGTCTGGCGTTACGCCTGGGACGCCGAGAACCGACTCACCTCCTGTACCACGCCTGACGGCAGCACCTGGCACTACCGGTACGACCCGCTGGGCCGCCGCACCGCCAAGCACCGCTCGAACGAGGCGGGCGGCGTCATCGACGAGACCCGCTTCACCTGGGACGGCCCCCGCCTCGCCGAGCAGATGGATACCGCCACCGGCATCACGCTCACCTGGGACCACGATGGTTTCCGCCCGCTGGTCCAGTACGAGCGCAAGCCGTTGTCCGACGAGGAAGTCGACTCCCGTTTCTTCGCCATCGTCTCGGACCTGGTCGGAACCCCCACTGAGCTCGTTGATGAAAGCGGTGCCATCACGTGGCGTGCCCATGCGACCGTCTGGGGCACCACGGCCGTCACCCCGGACGCCACGGCTCATACACCGCTGCGCCATCCCGGCCAGTACGCCGATGCGGAAACCGGGCTCTACTACAACTACTTCCGGCACTACGACCCGGAAACCGCACGGTATGTCAGCCCCGACCCGATGGGACTGGTACCGGCGCCCAATCCGGTGGCCTATGTCGACAACCCCCTGGACGTGTACGACCCCCTCGGTCTCGCGCCCTGTCGCAAGGACCACTACACGTGGGGCGGCAGCATCCGGTACAAACCGCTGGACCATCTTGGGCGACCGACCGGTGTGTCCGCCTGCATACGGCCGGAGATGCTGAAATCCGGCACGCCGGCAGGCCAGATCACCCCGCCCGGCTGGCGCGGACATGGGACCGCGTTCAACGAGGCCCGCGGTCACCTCCTGGCCGACCGCCTCGGTGGCGCGGGCAAGCAGCACAACGCCAAGCACAATCTGGTGACCCAGACGCAGGACCCCGTCAACAGTCCGTACCAGCGCGACATGGTCGAGGGCGAGATCTTCAAGGCTGTGAAGGAGAGGGGTGAAGTCATCCAGTACGACATCACGCCGATCTATGAGGGGACCAACCCCATTCCCATTCGTCTCGAATACTCCGCGTACGGCAACAAGGGCTTCGAGCTGACCGGCTGGCTCGACAACCCTGCCGCCGGGGTACGCACCGCCATACCCGGCTGGAGTCCGTGAGTAGGTAGAGTTCCCAGCCGTCCCCGATACCCCGTCACCGTCCGAACCGCTACCCGAGCTCTGGGAGCCCTGGTCCATGACGCGCACCACCCCGCCCCGCCCTGTCGACGTCGAGGAGATCTTTCCCGAGCTGGCCGCGATGCGTCGGACCGCCACCCGGCTGCACCCGCGGCGCGGTACACCCACCGCTCATGACAGCTCGGTCGGCGGTCCCATGCTGTGGTCCGCCGGCGACGCCTGGCCGATGTGTACCGTCCCGCACAAGCGCTCCAGCGGTTACCGCTACAGCGACGTGGTGCGTAAGAGGCAGATCTTGGAGGAGGCCTGGCGCCGACAGCCGGATCCCGGGCCGAGCAACGAAGAGATTGAGATCATCGACAGTTTCAAGCGCGGTCGGCATGCTCCGCAGCTCTCCGACACGGATCCCATCCCGATGATCGCTGTCGCCCAGCTGTACCGGCGCGACGTTCCCGGCCTGCCGGACACCGGTGAAGGCGACCTGCTTCAAGTGTTCTGGTGCGGCTTTGAACGGCACGGCGACACTCGCCACGAACTCTACGTGCACCTACGGTGGCGGCACTCCCAGGACGTCGGAACACCGCTGGTGCAGCAGCCGGTGCCCGAGGTCGTCGGCCGTGAAGAACTCGTCCCGTCCCCTTGCGTGCTGGATCCCGAGGAAATCATCGAGCATCCCTACTTCATGACGCTCGACCCTGCCATGCAGGAACGCATCGCCGCATGGGAAGGGCCTGAGGACGCGGGCGACCGGTACATCTCGGATCTGTCCACGGCTCCTGGCTGGAAGGTCGGCGGGTACGTGGCGTGGCCTCTTACGGGGCCACGGCCGTTGCTCTGCTCCGTCTGCGGCGCGGAACTCGCCCCGCTGCTGACGGCGGACGAACGCGAATGGGATCCCAGCACGACCAGTTGGATCCCCTACGAGGACCAGCCAGCCGCGGACACCTTGTGGGCCAACGACCCTACCGGAGTCTCGCCGGGCCGCGGTCGCCTGACCGTCGCCGTATGCCCTTGGGACCCGCATCACCCCATCGATCTCGTCGTGCAGTGAGCGGCGCTCGGAGACATGCGATCTGTGGCACGCATGATGAACCATGCCTGTGTTGCGGTCGACCTCCTCGCCGAGGAGGTGCTGCCAGGATTTGGTGGCCGGTCCGGCCGCCACGAGGCCTTTCTGGTGCGCGACCGCGCCTGCTGGCTGGTCTCCGGGGGCGGCAATGAGACGGTCGTGGGTAGGGTGGCCGCCCCAGTTGGGCCAACGTCAGGCCGGCCGCTTCCCGTGCCCTGCGCAGCTCATAGCCGTAGTAGTCCAACGGTGATGCACTGGGGTCGAGTTTGCGGATGTTCACGTTCACCACCTCCGCTTACTGAGGGTAGCGATCTGCGCGCGCACAGGAGTCGGCCTGTGGAAAACAAATTCATGCAAGCGTGCTTGATTGTTTCTGTCCTCGCTGCCATGCTCCCCCCATGGCCGACCCGACGCCCGTCATCGACGACCTGCGTGCCGAGAGCGAGGAACTCGACCTGCTCGTGGCCGAGTTGAGCCCCGAGCAATGGGCACTGCCCACCCCCGCCCCCGGCTGGACCCTCGCCCACCAGATCGCCCACCTCGCCTGGACCGACCGCTCGGCCCTGCTCGCCGTCACCGACGCGGACGCCTTCCAAGCACTGGTCGAGAAGGCGCTCGCCGCCCCCGACTCCTTCGTGGACGAGGGCGCGGAGGAGGGCGCCCGGCTCGCGCCCACCGAACTGCTGCGGACCTGGCGGGCCGGGCGCGAGGACCTCGACCGGGCCCTGCGCGCCGCGCCACCCGGCGCCCGTTTCCCCTGGTACGGCCCACCCATGTCGGCCGCCTCCATGGCCACCGCCCGTCTCATGGAGACCTGGGCCCACGGCCTGGACATCGCCGACGCCCTGGGTGTGGTGCGCGCACCCACAGACCGGCTCAGGCATGTGGCCCGGCTTGGCGTCCGTACCCGCGACTTCGCCTACACCGTCCACGGCCTCAACCCGCCCGCCGAGGAGTTCAGGGTGGAACTGACGGCCCCGACCGGCGAGGTGTGGGCCTACGGTCCCGAGGGCGCCGACCAGCGCGTCACCGGGCCCGCCCTCGACTTCTGCCTCCTCGTCACCCAGCGCGCCCACCGCGCCGACCTCGCCCTGACCGCCACGGGCCCCGACGCCGACCGCTGGCTGGACATCGCGCAGGCCTTCGCGGGCCCGCCCGGCGGCGGCCGCCCGCCGACGGAGGGCCCGGCGTGACCAGCCTCCGCATCGGCAACTTCTCCGGTTTCTACGGCGACCGCGCGGGCGCCCTGCGCGAGATGCTCACCGGCGGCGAGGTCGACGTCCTCACCGGCGACTACCTCGCCGAGCTCACCATGCTGATCCTCGCCCGCGACCGGCTGAAGGACCCCGGCGCCGGTTACGCCCGCACCTTCCCGCGCCAGCTGGAGGACTGCCTCGGCCTCGCCCACGAGCGTGGGGTGAAGATCGTCACCAATGCGGGCGGGCTCAACCCGGCCGGACTCGCCGACGCCGTACGGGAGTTGGCCGACCGCCTCGGCATCCCGGTCCGCGTCGCGCACGTCGAGGGCGACGACCTCACTGCCGCGCATCCCGGCGCTCTCGCCGCCCACGCCTACCTCGGCGGCTTCGGCATCGCCGAGTGTCTGCGGGCCGGTGCGGACATCGTCGTCACCGGGCGCGTGACCGACGCGGCCCTGGTCACCGGGCCCGCCGCCGCCCACTTCGGGTGGGCGCGAACGGACTACGACCGGCTCGCGGGCGCCGTTGTCGCCGGGCATGTGCTGGAGTGCGGGACACAGGCCACCGGCGGGAACTACGCGTTCTTCCGGGAGGGGGACATACGCCGGCCCGGCTTCCCGCTCGCCGAGATCCACGCCGACGGCAGCAGCGTGATCACCAAGCATCCCGGCACCGGCGGCCTGGTCGACGTCGGCACGGTCACCGCGCAGCTGCTGTACGAGACCGGTGGCGGCCGGTACGCCGGGCCCGATGTCACCGCCCGGCTGGACACCGTACGGCTGAGCCAGGACGGGCCGGACCGGGTGCGGATCGAGGGCGTGCGCGGCGAGGCACCGCCGCCGACCCTGAAAGTCGGGCTCAACCGGCTCGGCGGCTTCCGCAACGAGGTCGTGTTCGTCCTCACCGGGCTCGACATCGAGGAGAAGGCCGGGCTGGTGCGGGCGCAGCTCTCCGATGCGCTCGCCAAGTCGCCGCCCGCCGAGGTCCGCTGGGAGCTGGTCCGCACCGACCGGGCCGACGCCGACACCGAGGAGACCGCGAGCGCCCTGCTGCGGCTCGTCGTACGGGACGCGGACGAGCGGGTCGTCGGACGGGCGCTGAGCGGCGCCGCCGTGGAGCTGGCGCTGGCCAGCTACCCGGGCTTCCATGTGCTCTCCCCACCGGGGAAGGGCGCTCCTTATGGGGTCTTCGAGGATGTGTACGTCCCCCATGGCGCCGTAGACCATAGGGCCGTCCTCCACGACGGACGCCGAATCCCTGTGCCGGTGCCCCAGGACACTCAGCCCCTGGACGACGTACCGGCCCCGCCGCTCCCCGACCCCCTTCCGCCCGGGCCGACCCGCCCCGCACCCCTCGGCCTGGTCGCCGGCGCCCGCAGCGGGGACAAGGGCGGCAACGCCAACGTCGGCGTCTGGGGCCGCAGTGACGAGGCCTGGCGGTGGCTCGCGCACGCGCTGACCACCGACCGTCTGCGGCACCTGCTGCCCGAGACCCGCGACCTGCCGGTCACCCGGCACCTCTTGCCGAACCTCCGCGCGGTCAACTTCGTCGTCGAGGGCATCCTCGGCGCGGGCGTCGCCGCGCAGGCCCGCTTCGACCCGCAGGCCAAGGCCCTCGGCGAATGGCTGCGCTCCCGCCACCTGGACATCCCGGAGGTCCTCCTGTGACCACCCTGACCTCGGCCCTGGACCCGGCCGGTCCCGACTACCGGGCCAACCGCGAGGCCATGCTCGCCAAGCTCGCCGAACTGGACGCCGAGCACGCCAAGGTGCTCGCGGGCGGCGGCGAGAAGTATGTCCAACGGCACCGGAAACGCGGCAAGTTGCTCGCGCGGGAGAGGATCGAGCTGCTCCTCGACCCGGACACGCCCTTTCTGGAGCTGTCCCCGCTGGCCGCCTGGGGCAGTGACTACGCGGTCGGCGCCTCGCTCGTCACCGGCATCGGCGTGGTCGAGGGCGTGGAGTGCCTGATCACCGCGAACGACCCGACCGTGCGCGGCGGTGCCAGCAACCCGTGGAGCCTGAAGAAGGCGCTGCGGGCGAATGACATCGCGCTCGCCAACCGGCTGCCCTGCATCAGCCTGGTGGAGTCGGGAGGGGCCGATCTGCCGTCCCAGAAGGAGATCTTCATCCCGGGCGGCGCCATCTTCCGCGACCTCACCCGCCTCTCCGCCGCTGGGATCCCGACCATCGCCGTCGTCTTCGGCAACTCGACCGCCGGCGGCGCCTACATCCCCGGCATGTCCGACCACGTGATCATGGTCAAGGAGCGGGCGAAGGTCTTCCTCGGCGGGCCCCCGCTGGTGAAGATGGCCACCGGCGAGGAGAGCGACGACGAGTCCCTGGGCGGCGCCGAGATGCACGCGCGCGTGTCGGGCCTCGCCGACTACTTCGCCGTCGACGAGCCGGATGCCCTGCGCCAGGCCCGCCGCGTGGTGGCCAGGCTCAACCACCGCAAGGCGTACCCGGATCCCGGCCCCGCCGAGCCGCCCAAGTACGACCCGGAGGAACTGCTGGGCGTCGTCCCCGGCGATCTGAAGATCCCCTTCGACCCGCGCGAGGTCATCGCCCGGATCGTCGACGCCTCCGACTTCGACGAGTTCAAACCGCTGTACGGGACCAGTCTGGTCACCGGGTGGGCCGCCCTGCACGGATATCCGGTGGGCGTGCTGGCCAACGCGCAAGGCGTGTTGTTCAGCGCGGAGTCGCAGAAGGCCGCCCAGTTCATCCAGCTCGCCAACCAGCGCGACATCCCGCTGCTCTTCCTGCACAACACCACCGGCTACATGGTCGGCAAGGAGTACGAGCAGGGCGGGATCATCAAACACGGCTCGATGATGATCAACGCGGTCAGCAACAGCAGAGTCCCGCACCTGTCCGTGCTCATGGGGGCGTCGTACGGCGCCGGGCACTACGGCATGTGCGGGCGGGCCTACGACCCCCGCTTCCTGTTCGCCTGGCCGAGCGCCAAGTCCGCTGTCATGGGCCCGCAGCAGCTCGCGGGCGTGCTGTCGATCGTCGCCCGTCAGTCGGCGGCGGCGAAGGGGCAGCCGTACGACGAGGACGCGGACGCCGCCCTGCGCGCCATGGTGGAGCAGCAGATCGAGTCCGAGTCGCTGCCGATGTTCCTGTCCGGGCGGCTGTACGACGACGGCGTCATCGACCCGCGCGACACCCGCACCGTCCTCGGCCTGTGCCTGTCCGCCCTCCACACCGCGCCCTACGAGGGCGTGCGCGGCGGCTTCGGCGTCTTCCGGATGTGAGGGATCACGTGATTTCGACTCTGCTCGTCGCCAACCGGGGCGAGATCGCCTGCCGGATCTTCCGAACCTGCCGTGAGTTGGGAATCCGGACGGTCGCCGTGCACTCGGACGCGGACGAGAATGCGCTCCACGCGCGCGTGGCCGACACGGCGGTACGGCTGCCGGGCGCGGCGCCCGCGGAGACGTATCTGCGCGGCGACCTGATCGTGAAGGCAGCCCTGGCCGCCGGCGCGGACGCCGTGCACCCCGGCTACGGCTTCCTCTCCGAGAACCCCGACTTCGCCCGCGCCGTCCAGGGCGCCGGTCTGACCTGGATCGGCCCGCCGCCGCGGGCCATCGAGGCGATGGCGTCCAAGACCCGTGCGAAGGACCTGATGGGCCTCGCGCCCCTCGACGCGGCGGACGTCACGGAGGCCGATCTGCCGGTGCTGGTGAAGGCGGCTGCGGGCGGCGGTGGGCGCGGGATGCGGATCGTGCGCCGCCTGGAGGAGCTGAGCGCCGCACTGGAGGGCGCGCGCGCCGAGGCCGCGAGCGCCTTCGGCGACGGCGAGGTCTTCGTGGAGCCGTACCTGGAGCACGGCCGCCACGTCGAGGTGCAGATCCTCGCCGACACCCACGGCACCGTCTGGCCTCTCGGCACCCGCGACTGCTCCCTCCAGCGCCGCCACCAGAAGGTCATCGAGGAGGCCCCGGCGCCCGGACTCACCGAGCAGCTCACGCAGGACCTGTACGCGCTCGCCGTACAGGCCGCGTGCGCCGTCGCCTACGAGGGCGCCGGCACCGTCGAGTTCCTGGTCGCCGACGGCCGCGCGCACTTCCTGGAGATGAACACCCGCCTCCAGGTCGAACACCCCGTGACCGAGGAGGTGTTCGGCATCGACCTGGTCGCCGAACAGATCCGGATCGCGGAGGGCCACGCCCTCGAAAAAGACCCGCCGCGCGCGCGTGGCCACGCGATCGAGGCCCGCCTGTACGCCGAGGACCCCGCCCACGACTGGGCCCCGCAGACCGGCACCCTGCACCACCTCGCCGTACCGGCCGGTGTCCGCCTGGACACCGGCTACACCGACGGCGACACCATCGGCGTCCACTACGACCCGATGCTCGCCAAGGTCGTCGCCCACGCACCCACTCGCGCGGAGGCGATCCGCAGGCTCGCCGGCGCACTGGAGCGCGCGGAGATCCACGGCCCGGTCACCAACCGCGACCTGCTGGTCCGCTCCCTGCGCCACGAGGAGTTCACCAGCGGGCGCCTGGACACCGGCTTCTACGACCGCCACCTCACCGCACTGACCGAGCCCGCCCCCGACCCGTACGCCCGCCCGTCTCCCACCACCACCCTCAAGCGAGTCGCTACGCGACCACCTCTGGTTGTGCTCGCCGCCGCCCTCGCCGACGCCCACGGCCGCTCCCGCTTCGGCGGCTGGCGCAACCTGCCCTCACAGCCGCAGGTGAAGCGGTACGCGGTGGCGGGGGAGGAGCACGAGGTCCGCTACCGGTACACCCGGGACGGTCTCGAGGCCGACGGGGTGCGGGTCGTGCACGCCGACGCGCACCTGGTCGTACTCGAAGTGGACAGTGTGGAACGGAAGTTCACGATCAGCCGCTACGGCGACGAGGTGTACGTGGGTGCCACCCGCCTCACCGCCCTGCCCCGCTTCCCCGACCCCACCGCCCAGCTCGCCCCCGGTTCGCTGCTCGCGCCGATGCCGGGCACGGTCGTCCGCGTCGCCGAGGGTCTGACGGAGGGGGCAACGGTTCAGGCCGGTCAAGGCCTCATATGGCTGGAGGCGATGAAGATGCAGCACCAGATCTCGGCGCCGGTCACCGGAACGCTGACCGCGCTGCACGCCAAGACCGGCCAGCAGGTGGAACCAGGAATGTTGCTCGCCGTAGTGCAGGAGACCTCTTCTTAGGAGCCCCATGTCCCCCGTCATCGAAACCGAAGAGCACAAAGCCCTCCGCTCAGCGGTAGCCGCCCTCGGCAAGCGCTACGGCCGTGACTACCTGGTCCAGACCGTCGCCGCGGGCAAACCCCTCACCGAACTCTGGACCGAGGCAGGCAAACTCGGCTACCTCGGCGTCAACCTCCCCGAGGAGTACGGCGGCGGGGGCGGCGGCATAACGGAACTCTCCATCGTCCTCGAAGAGCTGGGCGCCGCGGGCTCCCCCCTCCTCATGCTCGTCGTGTCACCCGCCATCTGCGGAACGGTCATCTCCCGCTTCGGTACAGAGGCCCAAAAACAGGCCTGGCTCCCCGGAATCGCCGACGGCACCCGTCTCATGGCCTTCGGCATCACCGAACCCGACGCCGGCTCCAACAGCCACCGCATCACCACCACCGCCCGCCGCGACGGCACCGACTGGCTGCTCACCGGCCGCAAAGTCTTCATCTCCGGCGTCGACATGGCCGACGCCGTCCTGATCGTCGGCCGTACCGAGGACGCCCGCACCGGACGCCTCAAGCCCTGTCTGTTCATCGTCCCGACCGACGCCGAGGGCTTCCAGAAGCGGCCCATCGACATGGAACTGGCCGCCGCCGAGAAGCAGTTCGAGCTGGTCCTGGACGACGTACGGCTGCCCGCCGACGCGCTCGTCGGTGGGGGCCCCTCCCACGCTTTCGGCAGTGGGGGAGAGGACGCCGGTCTGCTGCAACTGTTCGCCGGACTGAACCCCGAGCGCATCATGACGGCGGCCTTCGCCATCGGGATGGGCCGCTACGCGCTCGCCAAGGCGATCGAGTACGCCCGCGACCGTACCGTCTGGAAGTCCCCGATCGGCGCCCACCAGGCCATCGCCCACCCCTTGGCGCAGGCGCACATCGACCTGGAGCTGGCCCGGCTGATGATGCAGAAGGCGGCCCACCTCTACGACGCCGGCGACGACATCGGCGCGGGCGAGGCCGCCAACATGGCCAAGTACGCCGCCGGCGAGGCCTGTGTGAAGGCCGTGGACCAGGCCGTGCACACCCTCGGCGGCAACGGACTCACCCGCGAGTTCGGGCTCGCCTCGCTGATAACGGCCGCACGCGTGGCTCGTATTGCCCCGGTGAGCCGGGAGATGATTCTCAACTACGTCTCCCATCAGACGCTGGGCCTGCCCAAGTCGTACTAGGCGACGGCGCCGACCGCCCTGGAGGAACCGTGTTCCGCAGCGAGTACGCAGACGTTCCGCCCGTAGCACTCCCCATCCACGAGGCCGTCCTGGGTCGCGCCGCCGAGTTCGGCGAGCGCCCCGCCCTCATCGACGGCACGGACGGCACCACACTCACGTACGAGCAGGTGGACCGGTTCCACCGGCGCGTCGCCGCCGGTCTCGCCGACGCGGGTGTCCGCAAGGGCGACGTCCTCGCCCTGCACAGCCCCAACACCATCGCCTTCCCGACCGCCTTCTACGCGGCCACGCGCGCGGGCGCCTCCGTCACCACGGTGCACCCGCTCGCCACACCCGAGGAGTTCGCGGGGCAGCTCGGCGACAGCGGCGCCCGCTGGATCGTCACCGTCTCACCCCTGCTGGAGACGGCCCGCCGCGCCGCCGAACTCGCCGGCCGCATACGGGAGATCTTCGTGTGCGACAGCGCGCCCGGGCACCGGTCGCTCATCGACATGCTCGCCACGACCGCCCCCGAGCCGCAGCACGCCTTCGACCCCGCCGAGGACGTCGCCGCGCTGCCGTACTCCTCCGGCACCACCGGCATCCCCAAGGGCGTGATGCTCACGCACCGGCAGATCGCCACCAACCTCGCCCAGCTGGAGCCCGCAGTACCGGCCGCCCCGGGCGACCGCATCCTCGCCGTACTGCCCTTCTTCCACATCTACGGCCTCACCGCCCTCATGAACGCGCCCCTGCGCAAGGGCGCCACGGTCGTCGTCCTGCCCCGCTTCGACCTGGAGACCTTCCTCGCGGCCATCGAGAAGCACCGCATCACCGGCCTGTACGTCGCCCCGCCGATCGTCCTCGCCCTCGCCAAGCACCCGGCGGTCGCCCGCTACGACCTCTCCTCCCTGAAGTACGTCATCAGCGCCGCCGCCCCGCTGGACGCCCACCTCGCCCGCGCCTGCTCGCAGCGCCTCGGTCTGCCCCCGATAGGCCAGGCCTACGGCATGACAGAACTGTCTCCCGGCACCCACGTCGTCCCCCTCGACCGGCTGCACGACGCCCCCGCCGGCACCGTCGGCAGGCTCATCGCCGGCACCGAGATGCGGATCGTCTCCCTGGACGACCCCGACAAGGACCTCGGCACCGGCGAGCGCGGCGAGATCCTGATCCGCGGCCCCCAGGTGATGAAGGGCTACCTCGGCCGCCCCGACGCCACCGCCGCGCTGATCGACGCCGACGGCTGGCTGCACACCGGGGACGTGGGGCACGTCGACGAGGGCGGCTGGCTGTTCGTCGTGGACCGGGTCAAGGAACTCATCAAGTACAAGGGCTTCCAGGTGGCCCCCGCCGAACTGGAGGCCCTGCTGCTCACCCACCCCGGCATCGCCGACGCCGCCGTCATCGGCAGCTACGACGCGGACGGCAACGAGGTCCCGCACGCCTTCGTCGTCCGCCGGGCGGAGGCCGCCGAGGAGCTGACGGAGAACGAGATCATGCTGTATGTCGCCGCACGCGTGGCACCCTACAAACGGGTCCGCCAGGTCACCTTCGTCGACACCGTCCCCCGCGCCGCCTCCGGCAAGATCCTGCGCCGGGAACTGCGGGAGCTGCCGTGACGCCGATCAGCCGGACACGTGCGCGTGCCGTCGAAACCCTCGGCCTGGACTCCACCGACACCCGCAACGCCCTCTCGGCGGCCCTGGTCTCCGGCCTCGCCGAGGCCCTCACCGAGTGCGGCAAGGACCCGGACGTACGTGCCGTCGTCCTCACCCACAGCGGCAACACCTTCTGCGCCGGCGCCGACCTGCGCGACCCACCGGACCCGGACGCCCTGGTGGCCCTGCTCCGGCAGATCGTCGAACTGCCCAAACCGGTCGTCGCCCGCATCACCGGACACGTGCGCGCGGGCGGCCTCGGCCTGCTCGCCGCCTGCGACATCGCCGCCGCCTCCACCACCGCCACCTTCGCCTTCACCGAGGTCCGCATCGGTGTCGCACCCGCGGTGATCTCCCTGCCGGTGATCCCCCGCGCCGACCCGCGCACCCTGGCCCGCTACTACCTCACCGGGGAACGCTTCGACGCGCGCGAGGCCGTACGCGCCGGACTCCTCACCGTCACCGGCGACGACGTCGACGAGGCCCTCGCCCCGATCCTCGACGGACTGCGCCACTCCTCACCCCAGGCCCTGGCCGAGACGAAACGGCTGCTCACGGCTAGGGTGCTGGAAACATTCGACCGGGACGCGGCGGACCTGACCGCCCTCTCGGCCCGGCTGTTCGCCTCCGACCAGGCCAGGGAGGGGATGACGGCCTTCCTGGAAAGACGGGACGCGGCATGGGTGGTGTGACGACATGAGCACGACGGCGGAACACGACCGCCTGTCCAGGGAACGCGACCGGGCGCCCAAACAGGACCGCAGCCGGGCCACCCGGCAACGGCTCCTGGAGGCCGCCGTGGCCTGCCTGGCCGAACACGGCTGGGCAGGCTCCACCGTCGCGGTCGTCGCCGAACGGGCCGGAGTCTCCCGCGGCGCCGCCCAGCACCACTTCCCGACCCGCGAGGACCTCTTCACGGCCGCCGTCGAATACGTCGCCGAAGAACGCTCCACCGCCCTCCGGGAACTCTTCCCGTCCGGCCCCGCCGACCGCCATGCCGTCGTCGCCGCCCTCGTCGACCTCTACACCGGCCCCCTCTTCCGCGCCGCCCTGCACCTGTGGGTCGCCGCCTCCAACGAGGACCAGCTGCGCACCCGCGTGACCGAACTGGAGGCCCGCGTCGGCCGCGAGACCCACCGCATCGCCGTGGACCTCCTCGGCGCCGACGAAACCCGCCCCGGCGTCCGCGAAACCGTCCAGGGCCTCCTCGACATGGCCCGCGGCCTCGGCCTCGCCAATCTCCTCACCGACGACACCCCCCGCCGCGCCCGCGTCGTCGCCCAGTGGGCCGACCTGCTGGAACAGGCCCTGGGCTGAGCCGACGGACCGGACCCGCAGTGAAGCAGGCCACACCCGTATCCGGCGCCGAGCAGTACCCTTGCCGCATGCTTCCGATGCTCGTTCGCCGCCGCCACGTGGACTACGTGCGCGTCACGAGCATGGGCTGTCGGCCTTCGGCCTGATTCAGCCTCTTTTCTCCCGCCTTCTTACGGCATCTTCTTACGGCACCCGGGGCGACGCCGCCCACACCCTCGGTGGCTCGCCCGTGGCCCACACACCCCGTGGACGCACCCATGACGACGCACACCGCCTCGACGCACCCCGCGACGACCCGGTCGTACGACCAGCTCCCCATCATCGACCTGTCGGCCGCCGACCGCGGCCCCCAGGCCCGCGCCCAGCTCCACGCCCAGCTGCACAGCGCCGCCCACGACGTCGGCTTCTTCCAGCTCGTCGGACACGGCGTGACCCAGGCCGAGACCGACGCGCTGCTCACCGCCATGCGCGCCTTCTTCGCCCTCCCCGAGCCCGACCGGCTCGCCCTGGACAACGTGAACTCCCCGCACTTCCGCGGCTACACCCGCACCGGCGACGAACGCACCGCAGGCGCCCGCGACTGGCGCGACCAGCTCGACATAGGCGCCGAACGCCCCGCCCGCGTCCCCGCCCCCGGCGAACCCCCGTACTGGTGGCTCCAGGGCCCCAACCAGTGGCCCACCGCCCTCCCCGAACTGCGCACGGCCGCCCTCGCCTGGATCGACAAGCTCAGCAAGGTGGCCGACCGCCTCCTGCACGAGCTCCTCGTCGCCATCGGCGCCCCCGCCGACTTCTACGACCCGATCTTCGGCACCCACGCCCACCCGCACCTCAAGCTCGTCCGCTACCCCGGCAGCGCCGGCGACGGCACCGACCAGGGCGTCGGCGCCCACAAGGACTACGGCTTCCTGACCCTGCTCCTCCAGGACACCGTCGGCGGCCTCCAGGTCCAGCGCGAGGACGGCCTCTTCCACGACGTCCCGCCCATCGAGGGCGCCTTCGTCGTCAACCTCGGCGAACTCCTGGAAGTCGCCACCAACGGCTACCTGATCGCCACCAACCACCGCGTGGTCAGCCCGCCCGGCGCCACGGAACGCTTCTCCGTCCCGTTCTTCTACAACCCGCGCCTGGACGCCAGGGTCGAGCCCCTGCCCTTCCCGCACGCCTCCGAGGCCCCCGGCATCACCACCGACCCGGCGAACCCCCTGTACGCCGAGTACGGCTACAACGAACTCAAGGGCAAGCTGAGGGCACATCCGCTGGTGGCGGAACGGCACCATGCGGGTCTGCTTGCGGCAGCCTGAAAATCAGGGCAACGGGCCCGCAGTCGCCCGCGCTCCTCAGCCAGCCCTCTCAGCGGGCGATCTCTCCGTACCCCTCGATGTCCTCCGGCCGACGCGGCCCGGGTCCCACATACCGGGCCGAAGGCCGCACCAGCCTCCCCGTCCGCTTCTGCTCAAGAATGTGCGCCGACCACCCAGCGGTCCGGGCACACGTGAACATCGACGTGAACATGTGCGCCGGTACCTGAGCGAAGTCCAGCACGATCGCGGCCCAGAACTCCACGTTGGTGGCGAGCACCCGGTCCGGCCGACGGTTGTGCAACTCCTCCAGCGCGGCCTTCTCCAAGGCTTCGGCCACCTCGAACCGCGGCGCGCCAAGCTCCCGCGCCGTGCGCCGCAGCACCCGCGCCCGCGGATCCTCCGCCCGGTACACCCGGTGCCCGAACCCCATCAGCCGCTCACCCCGGTCCAGGGCCTGCCTGACGTACGCCTCCGCATCCCCCGTCCGCTCGATCTCCTCGATCATCCCGAGCACACGCGAGGGCGCACCCCCGTGCAGCGGCCCGGACATCGCCCCGACCGCCCCCGACAGCGCGGCGGCGACATCCGCGCCCGTCGACGCGATCACCCGCGCCGTGAACGTCGACGCATTCATGCCGTGCTCCGCCGCGGAGGTCCAGTAGGCGTCCACGGCCGCCACATGCTTGGGATCCGGCTCACCCCGCCACCGGATCATGAACCGCTCCACCACCGACCGGGCCTTGTCGATCTCCCGCTGCGGCACCATCGGCAGCGTCTGCCCGCGCGCCGACTGGGCGACGTACGACAGCGCCATCACGGCGGCCCGCGCCAGATCCTCCCGCGCCTGCCCCTCGTCGATGTCGAGCAGCGGCTTCAGCCCCCACACCGGCGCCAGCATGGCGAGCGCCGACTGCACGTCCACACGGATGTCACCGGAGTGCACCGGAATCGGGAACGGCTCGGCGGGCGGCAGACCGGGATTGAACGCCCCGTCGACCAGCAGCCCCCACACATTCCCGAACGAGACATGACCGACCAGATCCTCGATGTCGACGCCCCGGTACCGCAGGGCGCCACCCTCCTTGTCCGGCTCGGCGATCTCCGTCTCGAACGCGACGACTCCCTCGAGCCCGGGTACGAAATCGGACATCAGGCGGCTCCTTGAGATGGTTCGGCGGCGGTCACCCCGGTGATGCCCCGTTCGACCGGTGGTCACCCAAAACCGCAAGGGAACCAGCACCATAACCCCCGGTGCCAGACTTGGGGAGTCCGTACGACACTGAGTGCCAGTGGCGTTCGATACGGCAAGATGACCGCGTGACCGACCGCGACCCGCTCCTGGACCCCGCCCTCGATCCCGCCGCCATGCGCAAGCAGTACCGGGCGGAAGGCCTCGCCGAACAGGACCTCGCCACACACCCCATGGACCAGTTCGCCCGCTGGTTCGAGGACGCCGCCCGGGCGGCGCTGCACGGCACGATCTACGAGCCCAACGCGATGGTCGTCTCCACGGCGGACGCAGCCGGCCGCCCCAGCTCGCGCACGGTCCTGATGAAGCAGTTCGACACCGAGGGCTTCGTCTTCTACACCAACTACGACTCCCGCAAGGGGCACGACCTCGCGGAGAACCCGCACATCTCCCTGCTCTTCCCCTGGCACCCGCTGGCCCGCCAGGTCATCGTCACCGGCACCGCCCACCGCACCGGCCGCGACGAGACCGCCGCCTACTTCCGCACCCGCCCGCACGGCTCCCAGCTCGGCGCCTGGGCCAGCGCCCAGTCCACGGTGATCGCCTCCCGCTCCGAACTGGACACCGCGTACGCCGACCTGGAGACCCGCTACCCCGAGGACGAACAGGTCCCGGTCCCACCGCACTGGGGCGGCTTCCGTATCACCCCGGAGACCATCGAGTTCTGGCAGGGCCGGGTGAACCGCCTCCACGACCGCCTGCGCTACGTCGCCCAGCCGGACGGCACCTGGACGGTCGAGCGCCTGGCCCCCTGACGGCACGGGGCCCGTAAACGCAGACGACCCGCGGGCTGGGTTCCTCAAGGAGGAGCCGGCCGGACGTACCGGCAGCCCGCGGGTCGGGTGACTGCGTTGGATTAGGCCGGCTGCGTGTTTCGCACACACGCTGGTCCGGCACCGCACTGGGTGTGGTGGCGGGCCGCTAGCCCGCAGCCACCTCGCGCGTCCGGGTTTCACTCATGTACCCGATCACCTCCCTTCGACGTAAGCCACAGCCTAAGAAGCGGCTGGGGAGAGCTCAACTGTTTTTCGGAGATCCTCCCGGAGGGCGGCCGACAAGCACCCGGCCGTATTGACACCGCACTGGTCCAGACCGCACGGTGATCCGCGACACAGACGCTGCGAAGGGGCACCGCATGAGCGACGGCACGCCTGCCGACCTGTTCTTCGACGCTGCGATCGGGCTGCTGCAACGGGTCCGTGAGGAGGAGGCCGAGTCGATCGCCGCGGCCGGCACCCTGCTCGCCGACACCGTCGCCGCCGGCGGCCGCCTGTTCGCCTTCGGTGCCGGGCACTCGTCGCTGGCCGCCCAGGACGTCGTCTACCGCGCCGGCGGCCTCGCGCTGATGAACCTGCTCGCCGTGCC
The DNA here is from genome assembly GCF_055572075.1 of Streptomyces sp. NPDC030820. Classification (NCBI taxonomy): domain Bacteria; kingdom Bacillati; phylum Actinomycetota; class Actinomycetes; order Kitasatosporales; family Streptomycetaceae; genus Streptomyces; species Streptomyces sp. NPDC030820. The sequence goes on along the minus strand of NZ_JBVIEB010000004.1, from coordinate 419,202 downwards.
CGGCGTCGTCGGTGTCGACGTCACCCCGGCCACCCTCGGCTCCGCTCTCGAACGCGTCGACGGCCTCGCGAGCGCCGTCCTCGACACCTCACCGGTCCGCGCCGGCGACGCGCTGGTGATCATCTCCCTCTCCGGCCGCAACGCGCTGCCCGTGGAGATGGCCCTGAACGCCCGCGCCCTCGGCGTGAAGGTCATCGGCGTCACCTCGGTCGCGTACGCCGCGCAGACCGAGTCCCGGCACTCCTCCGGCACCTTCCTGAAGGACCACTGCGACATCGTCCTGGACTCGAAGATCGCCGTCGGTGACGCGGAGCTCACCCTGGACACCATTCCGGCGCCCTTCGCCCCCGCCTCCACGGTCGTCACCACCGCCCTGATGCAGGCCGTCATGGCGACCACCGCCGCAGCCCTCGCCGACCGGGGCATCGAACCCCCGCTCCTGCGCTCCGGCAACGTCGACGGCGGCCACGAGTGGAACGGCCGTGTGATGCGGGAGTACGGCGACCGGATCTTCTACCGGCAGTGAGCCCACCCGGGAGCTACCGTGAGCTACCGGGGGCCTGCTTCCCCCGCACCGCGTCCGCCAGGTCCAGCGCCGCCGCGATGCGGACCGCCACGTCCTCGGCGTAGGCGGTGTCGGACCGTTCGAAGCGGCTGCGGCCGGAGCCGCGCAGGAAGGTCACCACGCCCAGCGTCCGCCCCCGGCTGCGCAGCACCGCGCACAGGGCGTGCACCGCGTCGCCGGGCCACTGCCGGGCCAGCGCCCACTCCCGCGCCCGCTGTTCCGGGACCGACCCGGCGTCCGCGCGCACGCTCCCGGCCCGCTCCACGCACTGCAGCGCCGGATGGCCCGGCTCGTAGCGCACGGGCAGTCCGGCCGCGCCGGTGAGCAGGCTCGGTCCCGGCGCTCCGGCGGGCGTCGCGGCCAGCCGTACCAGTCGTACGGGCGCCGCCTCCTCGCCCTGCGAACCCTGCGTACCCTCTGAACCCTGCGTACCCTCCGAACCCTGTGAAGCCGCCGAGCGTGGGGAAGGCACCGCCCGGTCGATCAAGGCGTGGTCGGCGAAGCCGGCGAGGGCGAAGTCCAGGTGGACGGTGGCCGCCTCGGCCGGGTCCTCGCACTCGGCGGCGGCACGCGCGGCCCGGTGCAGCTGGTTGGTGCGGAAGCGCAGCAGGGCCGCCTCCTGTTCGACCTGCTTGGCCTCGGTGACGTCCTGGAACAGCCAGCCGACGCCGAGCGGTACGGGTTCCTCCGCGAGCGGCGAGGCCAGCCGCACGAAGCCGCTGCGCCAGCAGCGCCGCTTCTCGCTCTCCCGGGTGCGCACGGTCACCCACATCTCGGCGGGCGCGGGCGGCGCACCCTCGGCCAGCACATGGGTGAGCGCGGCCTCCAGTTCCTCCACGCCCTGCGCGAGCAGCTCGCCGAGCGGCCGGCCCAGCGCGGAGGTACGCCCGATGCCGAGCGCGCGGGCCGCGTGCGCGTTGACGACGGCGGGCCGCAGATCGGCGTCGATGAGTACGACTCCCCAGGCCGCGTCCTCGAACAGGGCCTCGCTCAGCGCGATCGACCGCTCCAGGTCGATCTGGGCGTGCACCTCGCTGAACGCGCAGTACACGCCTGCGGGTTCTCCGTCGGGCCCGCGTACGGCGGCGGACTGGGTCCGGACGAGCACCCGGCCGCCGTCCTTGGTGACCAGCGCGAATTCATGCACCTGCCGCCCGGGCGCGCGCATCGCCGACATCAGCCGGGCCTGCACCTCCTCGGCGTCGGCGCTGCGCACCGCCCATCCGGCGAACCCGTGCCGTCCCACCGCCTCGGCGGCCGTCCAGCCGAGGATGCGCTCGGCCTCCCGGTTCCAGTGCGTCACGACCCCGTCGGCGTCGAAGGCGCACAGGGCCGCGTCCATGCCGTCGAGCAGTGCGGCGAGCAGATCGGATCCCCCTGACTCACCGGGCTCGTCCGGCCCCAGTGCATCGGTGGTCCCACTCCGCCGGGAAGCACTCACCTGGACCCCCTGGAGGCTGCGTCGGCGCATCTGCGGCGCACGGTTCGCTCAGTGCCCTTCATTCAACTGGAACGTGACTCAGCCCACATCCTGTTCCCTCAAGATTGACCCCGCAAGATTGAGACACGGACGCCACGGCGGTCGCCCGCACCGGCCCGTTTCCCCGGAGGCCCCCGCTTGTCAGTCGGATCCGGCAGAATTGGTGCTAGGGCCAGCGCACGCGCCGGGCTGCCGGCAGAGGTAATCGAGGGGCACGTATGTCCGGACTGATCGACACCACGGAGATGTATCTCCGCACCATCCTCGAGCTCGAAGAGGAAGGCGTCGTCCCCATGCGCGCCCGCATCGCGGAGCGGCTCGACCAGAGCGGGCCGACGGTGAGCCAGACGGTGGCGCGCATGGAGCGCGACGGGCTGGTCTCCGTCGCCAGCGACCGTCACCTGGAGCTGACCGACGAGGGCCGCAGGCTGGCCACGCGCGTGATGCGCAAGCACCGGCTGGCCGAGTGTCTCCTCGTCGATGTGATCGGCCTGGAGTGGGAGCAGGTGCACGCGGAGGCCTGCCGTTGGGAGCACGTGATGAGCGAGGCCGTCGAGCGGCGCGTGCTGGAGCTGCTGCGGCACCCGACCGAGTCGCCGTACGGCAATCCGATCCCGGGTCTTGAGGAGCTGGGCGAGAAGGACGGCGCCGACCCGTTCCTGGACGAGAGCATGGTCTCGCTGGCGGACCTGGACGCGGGCACGGACGGCAAGACGGTCGTCGTCCGCCGTATCGGCGAGCCGATCCAGACGGACGCGCAGCTGATGTACACGCTGCGGCGCGCGGGTGTGCAGCCCGGTTCCGTGGTGAGCGTGACGGAGTCGGCCGGCGGTGTCCTGGTGGGCAGCGGCGGCGAGGCCGCCGAGCTGGAGGCGGACGTAGCCTCCCACGTGTTCGTCGCCAAGCGCTGAGCGGGAGAGGGCCCCGGCGCCTGGTGGCGCCGGGGCCTGTCCTCCCCTGTGCTGACCCGGAGCCCCGAGCTCTCAGGGTCATCCCCCTCGGACCGTTTTTCCCCGAGCGGTCCGCCTCCCGCCAGAAGAGATCCCCTCGGTGGCGGCGATCATTCCTTCAGGGGTGTCACTCGAATGAGGGGTGTTATCCGCAGAGACGGATTTTTTCGAATGAGTATTCGATAGTCTGCGGCGGCAGGACGAGCACGGCGACAGCACGACGACGAACACGACAGCGACAGCAGCGAGTACGAGCGAGTACGGCAGTACACCGGTACGAGGCAGGCGGAGCTGGGGGTGCCAGGCCGATGGCACGGCGTATCGACGTGACGGGAGCGGGTGGGGTGCGCCTCGCCGCCTGGGAGTTCGCCGACCCTCCCAAGTCGGGACTCGATCCGGTGGACGATCAGGTGGAGCGCCGGGGGGACGCGCCGCCGGGTGCTCCGGGCGTGCTGTTACTTCACGGCCTGATGGGCCGCGCCTCCCACTGGGCCTCCACCGCCCGCTGGCTCGCCGCACGCCACCGCGCCGTAGCCCTCGACCAGCGCGGACACGGCCAGAGCGAGAAGCCCCCACAGGCCGCCTACACCCGCGAGGCGTACGTCGAGGACGCCGAGGCCGCCCTCGAACAGCTCGGCCTCGCCCCCGCGCTCCTCATCGGCCACGCCATGGGCGCGCTGACCGCCTGGCAGCTCGCGGCGAAGCGCCCCGAACTGGTCCGGGGCCTGATCATCTGCGACATGCGGGCCTCCGCCCTGGGCGCCGCCTCGCAGCGGGAGTGGGCCGACTGGTTCAGGGCCTGGCCCGTACCCTTCGCCACGCTGGCCGACGTCCGCAAGTGGTTCGGTGAGGACGATCCCTGGGTGGAACGGCCGAATCCGGCGCGCGGGGAGTTCTATGCCGAGGTGATGCACGAGGCCGCCGACGGATGGCGGCCCGTGTTCGAGCCGGAGCAGATGCTCAGGTCCCGTGAGACCTGGGTGTACGACGCGCACTGGGAGGAGCTGGCCCAGGTGCGGTGCCCGACGCTGGTGGTGCGTGGGGTGGACGGGGAGCTGGGGCGGGCGGAGGCGCAGGAGATGGTCCGAGTGCTGCCGGCTGGGGAGTACGCGGAGGTTCCGGACGCCGGGCACCTTGCGCACTATGAACTGCCGTTGGCTTGGCGGTCGGCTGTGGGGCCGTTTCTTGATCGGGCGCTCGGGGATTGAGTGCGCGGTCTCGTCTGCCGGGTTCGGTGCGTTGGTGCGGGTCCGTGGTGGGTTCTCGCGCCCACGCGGCGGAGCCGCATATCGGACACAGCCCCGCGCCCCTTAGGTGACTTTTCCTACCCCTTGCTCACAGCTGTGAGGATCTCCGGCAACCGTGCCGCCGTCCTCGGAGCCGCCAGGCGCAGGCCCCCCAGGGTCAGCCCCGCGCCGTACGCCGCCCCCACCGGCAGCAGCACCCACCGCCAGTCCGCCCCACCCGCGCTCACATGCAGCCAGATGGTGAGGGCGATGACCGGGGAGCAGAGCAGGGCCGCCGAGATCATGCCGCCGAAGATGGAGATCCAGGCGAGGCCCGCCTGGCCGGGGACGACGTTCTTGTGGCCCTCCTGGGGGATGGAGTAGGGGAAGCGGGCCGAGGTCCAGGCGCCGGTCGCGAGCATCGCCCCGAGCAGGGCGAAGGACAGCCCGAGCACCTCCGGCAGCCGGGTCCAGGCGCCGAGCAGGGCCGTCGTCACCACTGTCACGAGCGCCGCGTACGGCAGGGTGATCAGCAGCAGCGCCAGGGCGCGGCCGCGCAGCTCGGCGTAGGCGTCCCGAGGTGCGGAGATGGTCATGGCCACCATCCAGAACGCGGAGGTGTCCTGCCCGAACTGGTTGTACATCTGGATGCCGAGCATCCCGGCGGCGAAGCACGCGAAGTAGATCGACCCGGTGCCCTGCACCGCGTTGAACACCGGCACGATCAGCCCGATCGCCAGCGAGGTCACCCAGGCGGCCTTGGTCTTCGGGTCCCGCCAGATGTAGCGCAGGCTGCGTTCCATGACCGTACCCGTGCGGCCCTGCGGCAGCAGCCGGCCGAGTCCGGTGGCCGAGCGGCTGCGGACCGTCGCGTCGACCGGCTGCAGCGTGGAGGCGTCGGGCGCGGTCATCAGCCGGGTCAGGCTCCGCGCCCAGACCGCGATCAATGCCGCCAACCCGGCGGCCGTCACGGCGAGTTGGGAGACTGCGATGCCGTACGACCCCTGGCTCGCCGCGTGCACCGCCGCCACCGCCGACGCCGGCGGCACCCAGGACAGCACGTCCGCGACCGGCTGCAGCTGGCCGAGCCCGGCCGAACCCAGCTGCCGCGCGGCGAAGTTGACCAGCTGCGCCCCGATCGCGATCACCAGTCCGCTCAGCACGGCCAGATCGCGGCCCTTCCGGCTGGTCAGCAGCCGTACGTTGGCCGTGGCGACGGCGCGCGCCAGCGCCACGCAGACCAGCAGAGCGAGGGCGACGGCGACGGCGGAGACGACGTACCCGGCCGCGCCCTGAGCCAGTGACAGCGCGCAGCCCACCAGCACCAGCAGTGTGAACAGCGGGCCGATGCCGACCAGGGAGGCCGCGAGCAGCGCCCGGACCAGCGGGCGGGGGCGCAGCGGGAGCATCACCAGCCGGGTCGGGTCCAGCGTCTCGTCTCCGGTCGGGAAGAACAGCGGCAGCACCGCCCAGCCCAGCGCCAGCACGGCCGTACCCGGCACGGCCACGGCATCGGCGTGCGCGCGCCCGTGCAGCGCGAGCAGCCCCAGCAGTTGCAGCAGGGCGAACAGGATCGCGATCACCGCCGAGACGACGAACGCGGCCCGCCGGCCCCCGGACTGCCGCAGCCCGCCCCGCAGCAGTGACAGTTTCAGCCGTACGACGGTGGAGGTGAGGTTCGTCATCGGGCCGCCCCGCCGCCCAGCCAGTCCAGATCGGACCCGGCGTCCCGGCCGCTCGCCCCGACCAGCTCCAGGAACGCCCCCTGGAGCGTGGGATGCGTGCCGCGCACCTCCGCCAGCGGACCGGTCGCGCGGATGCGTCCTGCCGCCATCACCGCGACCCAGTCGCACAGCGACTCGACCAGCTCCATGACGTGGGAGGAGAAGACGACGGTGGCGCCGGAGGCGGTGTACCGCTCCAGGACGCCCCGGATGGTCTGCGCGGACACCGGGTCGACGCCCTCGAACGGCTCGTCCAGGAAGAGCACCTCGGGATTGTGCAGGAGCGCGGCCGCGAGCCCGATCTTCTTGCGCATGCCGGTCGAGTAGTCGACGACGAGCTTGTGCTGGGCGCCGGCCAGGTCGAGGACGTCCAGCAGCTGTGTGGCCCGCTTGTCGACCTCGTCCCCCGGCAGTCCGCGCAGCCGCCCCGAGTAGCCGAGCAGCTCCCGCCCGGACAGCCGCTCGAACAGCCGTAGTCCTTCGGGCAGGACGCCGATCCGCGCCTTGACGGCGACCGGGTCCCGCCAGACGTCGTGTCCGACGACCTCCACGGCCCCGTCATCGGGCCGCAGCAGTCCGGTCACCATGGAGAGAGTCGTGGTCTTGCCGGCGCCGTTGGGACCGACCAGCCCGATGAACTTACCGGCGGGCAGATCCAGATCGATCCCCCCGACGGCGATCTGCTGCCCGAACCGCTTCCAGAGCCCACGCACCCGCACTGCAACTTCGGTCATGCATGAAGGTTACGGTGGGGCGTTTCAGCGATCCCGGCCGCATGCGTAGGCGAGCGGCGAGATCAGCTCCTCCGCGTCCGACAGCCACCGATTCGCCGGGGTGGGGCGGCAAGCCCACTGCACGGCACCACGGGATCCGAACCGGGTGGGGGGAGCGGCCACGTACGCCCCCTCACCCAGCGCCACCAGGTCAAGAGACGACAACGTCCACCCGAGCTTGCGCACCAGGTCCGGCACCTTCGTGGCGCCGCCCGGCAGCACGAAGAACTGCATGCGCCGGTCGGGCGACAAGGTCACCGGCCCCAGCGTCAACTCCATCCGCTCCATACGGGCGAGTGCCAGGAACCCCGCACTCTCCGGGACGGACAACGCGTCGAACGTCCGCCCCGCCGGCAGCAGAATCGAGGCCGTCGGCTGCTTCTGCCACATCCGGCGCGCGACGGTCGCGCTGCCGGTCGCCTGCGTGGCCCAGTCGGGGCGCGCGGGGTGCGCACCCGGCGCAGGGCAGGAGGCGTCGCCGCAGGAGCAGCGCTGGATTCCGTCGACCGCTTCCAGCCAGGTGCCCGGGAACACGTCCCAGTGCCGTTCCTCGGCGTAGCGTACGGCGGTCTCCAGCAGCGATTCCCTGCGCTGCTGCGGAATCTGACCGGCAATCTGAGTGTTCTGGGCGCCCACGATCGTCTCTTCCACGCTCCACTCAACTCTCGCGCCCACCTGGAGTTACGGCCATGGCGCGCGCGGGGGAGGAGCATCGATTCGTCAATCGGGGCGCATGGGTGCATGTGTGGGGGCGCGCAGGAGGAAGCGGGGCGTGACCTGGGTAGCCAGGGGTGGGGTGGCAAGCACCTTTACCCCGGCAAACCGCACATGTCACGCATTGACGGTATGTCAACTGGGCAGTGATCTTCCCGTACGGATCGTCACCGATCACTCGGCCGGAACTTCACGCTCCGGGGGCTCGCAACGCAGGGGGTAGTCGATGGCCGCAAGGCCTCTCGTGGCGAGGCAGCCGAACGAACGGCTGCAGGCGCTCATCCAGGAAGCGGGGTGCTCGAACGCTGGGCTGGCCCGGCGGGTCAACATGTGCGGCGCCGAGCACGGCCTCGACCTGCGCTACGACAAGACGTCCGTGGCCCGCTGGCTGCGCGGACAGCAACCCCGGGGCCGCGCCCCGGCGATCATCGCGGAGGCGCTCGGCCGCAAGCTCGGCCGTACGGTCACGATCGACGAGATCGGCATGGCCAACGGCAAGAACCTCGCCTCGGGGGTCGGTCTCCAGTTCTCGCCGACGGTACTGGGGGCCATCGAGCAGGTCTGCGAGCTGTGGCGCAGCGACGTGGGCCGACGGGACTTCCTGTCCGGCTCCTCCGTCGCCGCCTCCGCGCTGGTCGAGCCCAGCCGGGACTGGCTGATCTCGGCGCCCGACGCCCAGGTGGCCCGGCAGGCCGGCCCGCGGGTGGGGCAGGCCGACGTGGCGGCCGTACGGTCCATGACGCAGGCGCTGACCGACCTGGACCACCAGTTCGGCAGCGGGCATGTGCGCCCGGTCGTCGTGCACTACCTCAACAGCGTCGTCTCCGGGCTGCTCGCCGGCTCGTACCGGGAGACGGTCGGGCGGGAACTGTTCGCGGCGGTCGCCCGGTTGACCGAACTCGCCGGGTACATGGCCGTCGACACCGGGCAACCGGGGCTGGCCCAGCGGTACTACATCCAGTCGCTGCGGCTCGCACAGGCCGCCGGGGACCGCGGGTACGGCGGTTACGTCCTCGCCGCGTCCATGAGCCACCTCGCCGCCCAGCTCGGAAACCCGCGGGAGATCGCCCAGTTGGCGCGGGCGGCGCAGGAGGGCGCGCGCGGGCAGGTGACCCCGCGCGTGGAGGCGATGTTCCACGCGGCCGAGGCGCGCGGGCACGCCCTGCTCGGCGACGGGCGCGCGGCGCAGGCGTCCATCGGGCGGGCGGTGACCGCGATGGAGCAGGCGGACGACTTCTCCGGCGACGACCCGGCGTGGATCCGGCACTTCGACGAGGCGTATCTCGCCGACGAGTTGGCGCACTGCCACCGCGATCTCGGCCAGAGCGAGCAGGCGGCCCGGTACGCGGAGCAGTCACTGGCCGGGCACCCGGAGTCCCGGGCCCGCCGCCGCGCCATCGGCTATGTGCTGCTCGCCACGGCCCAGGTGCAGCAGCGGGAGGTCGAACAGGCCTGCAGCACCGGCCTGAAGGCGGTGGAACTGCTGGAGACGCTCCGCTCCAACCGGGGCGCCGAGTACCTGGAAGATCTCCAGCAGCGCCTGGAACCCTTCCGGGAGGAGGCGGTGGTACGGGAGTTCGGGGCTCGCCTCGATCTCCAGCAGGCCGCGTGAACACCGGCCCCGCGGCTGCGTGAACGCACGGCCAACGGCACCTGGATGGGTGAGGTGCCGCGGGCGGCGCGCCGCGGGGCGGTCCTGTTACCGCCGTCACAGGGAAGAAGATCGCGCCCTGAGCTGCATGGCACCCGGCTCGGGGGACCCGGTAGCGTGAGCCCGATTCACAAGGTCCCCCATTAGTAGGAGTCCCGGTGACGCAGAGTGGACAGGGCGAGGAGCCCTCGGCGCGACCCGCGCACGAAGGCATCGTGCTGCCCTCCGACGGAGGCGAGCCCGTGCTGCCGGGCATGGCCGGCGCGCCCGCCCCCGCCCCCGCCGCCCCGACAGGCGGGCAGGCCTGGGGCGGCTCCTGGGGGCCCGAGCAGCAGCCGCCCCAGCCGGGCCAGGGCTGGCCCCCCGCGCCGGCCCAGCAGTGGCACACCCCGGACGCCGCGAACCAGCAGCCGCCCGCCGCGAACCCCGGCCCGCTGCCCCCGGAGGGCGCCCCGGCGCCGTCGTACGGCCGGCCGTCGTACGACCACTCGGGCGCGCAGGGCGGTGGCTACGGCGCCGGCCGGCAGCCCGGGTACGGCGCGGCACCCGATCCGTACCAGCAGCAGCCCCAGCACCAGCTGCACCAGCAGTCCCTTCCGCAGCCGTACTCGCAGCCGCCGGCCGGTGCCCCGCTGCCCGCCGCGGACGAGGGCGCGACGCAGTACATACCGCCGGTGCAGGCGGCGGCCGCTCCCGAGGGCGCCACGCAGTATCTGCCGCCGGTGCCGGCCGCCCCCGCCGACGAGGGCGCGACCCAGTACATCCCGCCGGTGGCGCCCGGCGCGCTGCCGCCCGAGGCGAGCGGTGAGGAGACGCGCTACCTCGGCCGCGTCCAGCAGCAGGCGCCCGCGTCGGCCTCGCCCGATGCGCAGGCCACCCAGTACATCCCGCCGTACGCCGCGCAGGGGCAGGCGCAGAACCAGTCGCAGGGCGTGGACCGGCAGCCCTCGGACGGGTTCGACCACCTCTTCCGCGGCGGCCCGGCGGGCGGTGACGGCCCGGCCGGCGCCACCCAGCAGATGCCGCGCGTCCAGCAGCCGGGCGCCTACCCCGGCCCGGCGCCGTACGGCGCGCAGCAGCCCTCGTACGGCGCGCAGCAGCCGTCGTACGACCCGGCGCACGACGACGACCAGCCGCGCGGCCGGTCGCGGGTGCCGCTGATCGCCGCGATCGGTGTCGGCATCGTCGTCATCGGTGTCGGCGCCGGCGCCCTGTTCAGCGGCGGGGGCGGCAAGGACCAGGGCAACGACGGCAAGACGGTCGCGGCCACGTCCCCGGCCCCCGGCCAGGGTTCCTCCGCGGCCGCCGATCCGGCCCGGCAGCAGGCGGTCGCGCTGGACAAGCTGCTCGCCGACAGCGGCAGCAGCCGGGCCACGGTGATCAGGTCGGTGGCCGACGTCAAGAACTGCGACAACCTCGACACGGCCGCCTCCAACCTGCGCGACGCCGCCAAGCAGCGGGGCGACCTGGTCACCCGGCTCGGCACGCTGTCCGTGGACAAGCTGCCGGGCAACGGCGAGCTCACCGCGGCGCTGACCCAGGCCTGGCAGGCGTCCGCCGCGGCCGACAACCACTACGCGGCCTGGGCCGACCAGGCCAAGAACCGCAAGGTCTGCCGCAAGGGCCACGCCCGCATCACGGGCGAGACCCAGGCCGGCAACCGGGCGAGCGGCACCGCCAGCGCGCAGAAGGTGAAGGCGGCGGCGCTGTGGAACACGATCGCGCAGAAGTACGGCCTGACCCAGCGCCGGCCCACCCAGCTGTGAGGCACGCCTGAGGGGCGCGCCGGCGGGCGTCACTGCACGTCGGCGTTCTCCAGCGTCTGTGTCATGTCGGTGGTGCCGTCGAGTCCGCCGACGCCCCTGCGGGCGGCGACCAGCTTGCCGTCCTGGACCACCTGCAGGGTGACGTCGGCGTTGACCATCCGCGGGAAACCGACCGAGGCGAGCTTGCTGGAGTAGGTCCAGTGCAGGGCCGGGGTGAGACCGCCGGTGGGGATCCGCAGGCCGTCGTCCAGGGTGCGCCGCACGGAGTCGGCGGTCACCTCGCCGTCGCCGATCTTGTCGAGGACGGCCTTCAGCACGGTGTAGGCGATCCAGGTGGTCTGCACTCCGGCGTCCGCGGGGTCGATGCGGGTGTCGCCGAAGGCCTCCTCGTTGATCACCTTCTTCATCGGGTCCCACCGTGAGTCCGAGGCGGGCGGGTACCAGCCGGTGATGTACGCCCCCTCGTACGGTCCGGACGCGCCGCCGGTGGCGTTGATCACGGTCTGGTCGACGCTGCCGAGCACGGTCGCGAGCCGTACCGGAGGGAAGCTTCCGCGGGCCCGCCGGAAGGAGTCCATGAAGGTGTCCGTGCGGTCCCCGAGCGCCGGGACCACGCAGCCCTTCCTCGCGGGGTTGCTGCTGGCGTACCGCAGCGCCTGGTCGGCCTGGACGCCGTACTCGGTGGCGTCCTCCGCGGCGAGCTGGTTGTTCGCCTTCGCGTGCCCGCCCGCCTTCAGCCCGGAGTCGAGCAGCACCGGCAGCTCGTCGCCGGCGATGCTGTCGGGCCGGACCAGGGAGACGTTGCCGCAGGAGGCCCCGAGGGCCCTGCCGAGACCGGCGAGCAGGGCGGGCTGTCCACCGTTGACCGGGTACGACATCTGGCCGGTGAACTCGTCGTTGGTGACGCCGTAGCCGCCTATGTAGGGGATGCCGGCGCCTTCCAGCGGGGCGGAGTAGGAGTCGGTGAACTGGCTGTAGGAGCCGACGACCGCGACCACGTTCTCGTCGGCCGCGTACCGGGCGCACTTGGCGGCGCCCACGCTGTCGTTGTGGTCGTTGCAGGTCAGGACCTTCAGCTTGCGGCCGTTGAGGCCGCCGTTGGCGTTGATCCACTTGGCGTAGGCGAGGGCCATCGCGGGCATGCCGGGCTTGTTGGTGCCGCTGGTGTCCTGCGGCGCCCAGGTCATCACCTTGATCGGGTCATCCCCGGAGCCCCCCGTGACACCGGGGATGACCCCGCATCCGGCGGTGAGTGACGCGCAGAGGGCCACGGCGCCCGCGGTCAGGGCGGTGGCTCTGCCGGGGCGGAGGGTCGAATGGAGGAATGTACGAAAAGCGCGTCGCCTGCCGGTCATGTGCACGCACGATTCCCTCACACGACTAACCCGTGAGTGACCCTGAGTCAACGAAGGGTGACATCCAGGTGAATTACGGGGGCCAGTGAGGCTGGTGTGACAAGGAACGTACGATCGATGACCGTGCAAGGTACGGAGAACTCTTCCCGTCGTGGCCGTCGCTCCTCCACCATGGGCGGCATGCCCCTAAGCGACATGCCGTGGTGGCGCTGGCGCAGCAATGTGCGCTCGGCGCTGCACATGCTCTCCGACCCGGTGTTCCAGCGGGACGTCTGGCTGGCCGGCGTGGACGGGTACGGCGACGTCACGGACGCCGTCTACCGGCTGGTGGAGGACACCTGGCTGGACAACTGGTCCGCGGAGAAGTACGTCGGCACGATATTCCGGGACTCGCAGGAGGCGGCGCTCGTGGACACCGCCGTGCTGCGGGTGCTGCGGATCATGCACCAGGTCGGCCCGGACGCGCCGGTCGCCGCGTATCTCGACCACCAGGGGTGGTCGGAGGCGGTGCGGGCGGCGCGGGACGCGCACGTACGCCTCGCGGCGAGCGACGGCGACGATCCCGACACGCCCCCGCGGAGTCTGGAAGTGCTGCGGATCATGACGAGGACCGCGTAGCCCGTCCGCCCTGCGGGACGAGCGTCCACGGCGGGTGGTGGTGTGGGAACCTGTAGTGCATGACCGAGCAGTCCGCGCCCGCCGCCGCATCGTCCGACCAGTACGTCCTCACCCTCTCCTGCCCCGACAAGCAGGGCATCGTGCACGCCGTGTCGAGCTACCTCTTCATGACCGGCTGCAACATCGAGGACAGCCAGCAGTTCGGCGACCACGACACTGGTCTGTTCTTCATGCGCGTCCACTTCTCGGCCGAGGCGCCGGTGACGGTGGACAAGCTGCGGGCGAGCTTCGCGGCGATCGGTGACTCCTTCCGCATGGACTGGCAGATCAACCGGGCCGACGAGAAGATGCGGATCCTGCTCATGGTCAGCAAGTTCGGGCACTGCCTGAACGACCTGCTGTTCCGGGCCCGGATCGGCGCGCTGCCGGTGGAGATCGTGGGCGTGGTCTCGAACCACACCGAGTTCGAGGAGCTGGTGGGCTCCTACAACATTCCCTTCCACCATATTCCGGTCACGAAGGACACGAAGTCGCAGGCCGAGGCGAAGCTGCTGGACATCGTGCGCGAGCAGGGCGTCGAGCTGGTCGTCCTCGCCCGCTACATGCAGGTCCTCTCGGACGACCTGTGCAAGCAGCTCAGCGGCCGGATCATCAACATCCACCACTCCTTCCTGCCGAGCTTCAAGGGCGCGAAGCCGTATCACCAGGCCCACGCCAGGGGGGTCAAGCTCATCGGGGCGACCGCGCACTATGTGACCGCCGACCTTGATGAGGGGCCGATCATCGAGCAGGAGGTCGAGCGGGTCGGTCATGACGTGACGCCGGATCAGCTGGTGGCCATCGGCCGCGATGTGGAGTGCCAGGCGCTGGCGCGGGCGGTGAAGTGGCATGCGGAGCGGAGGATTCTGCTCAACGGGCGCCGTACGGTGGTGTTCGCCTAGCAGCTCGGGGGGCGTGCGTCGCGGCCGCCCGTGAAACCGCAACCCACCCCTACAGGCGGCTCAGCCCCGCCGTAGCGAACAGCACATCCCTGATCGCCTCCCGGTCACCGACCTGCCCCACCGCAGCCTCTTCCGGCGACACCCGGCCGGCGGCCAGGCGGCAGAACTCCACGCCGTCCAGCGCCACATGGGCCACCTCCAGGTCCGCGGAGGCCAGCGCCGCCGGTGAGTCCAGCGGGATCAGCCACTCGCCGCCCGCCGCGCCCTCGATCTCCAGCCGCAGGCTGCGGCCGGGCTCGCCGGCGAGGCCGAGGTGGCGGCCGCGGGCCGGGGACGCCAGCCCGGCCTGCCGGCGCCGGGCCAGCGCAGCGGGCAGCATCCGGGCCGAGAGGTCGATCATCTTGTTCAGATGGCGCGTCGCGGGCGGCTGGTACGGGTAGTCCACCGCCTCCGCGATGTCCTCGGCGTGCACCCAGCACTCGAAGGCCCGGTCCAGCATCGCGTCGTGCAGCGGCAGCTCGAAGTCGCCGTACGACACCGCCACTCCGCCCGTGTGCCCGCCGGTGAAGGACACCGTCCGCACCAGGCCGTGGCTCTGCTCCCGCCAGGGCCCCCGCACCGAGCGGGTCGGCGGGAAGTGGGAGGTCCGCCAGAACGCCTCGGTGCGCTCGGCCGGGCCCACCGCGTCCTGCGCGGCCGCGCCGACGACGTCGGCCAGCGGGTCCTGCAGGCCGAGCGCGAGCGCGACCAGCCCGTCCACGGACAGCAGGTGCGCGATCACCCCCGCCACGGTCGTACGACGGCTCTTCGCCGCGTCGGCCTCGAACCACCGCAGCCGCACCGGCGCATGCCACTCCGCGTCCCCGAAATCCTGCAGCAGGGCGTCCAGGCGCGCGCTCTCGGCGTCGTAGGGCGCCGCCCACCCGGGGACCGGGATGCGTGGCGGGCGGCGTTCCAGGCAGCTCTCCAGGACGCGGGTGCGCAGGGCCGGGTCCAGGTCGAGGCTCTCCGGCTGGTGCAGCAGGCCGACCGCCTCGCGCAGCCGACGAGCCTCGTCGGCGCAGCCTCCGCAGGAGCCCAGGTGGTCCTCGACGGCGGCCGTCTCCGCCGCCGAGCAGGCGGCCAGCGCCCAGGCGCCGAGGAGCGATTTCAGGACGTCGTGCGGCAGGTCGAGCGGCACGGGTGCGAGGTCTCCCGGATCGGTGAGGTCGGGCAGCGGTCGCCCGCCGTCCTCGACGGAGGCGCGGGGCGTCGGTATGCGCGTCGGCCGGTCCGGTTCGGGCCCGCCGGTTGCCTGGGAGTCCTGCCCCGAGCCGCCGCCGGCGCCCTGCCCGGTGTGGCCGTTCTCACCCCGGCCGCCGTCGCGCTCGTACGACTGTCCCTCGTGCTGTCCCTCGCGCCGCTCCTCGTCTCCCGGCTTCTCGTGCTCGTCGTGCGCCCCGAACCCTTCGGCTCCGCTCACACCGCACCCCCGTGTTCCGGTGGTGTCCCGGTGTCATGGGCGGTGGACAGCAGCTGCAGGCCGAGGCGGAGCCGGCGGCGGGCCTCGTCCTCGGTGACGCCGAGGTCGACGGCGGTCTGGCGGTAGTCGCGGCGCTGGAAGTAGGCGAGGTCGAGGGCGGCGCGCAGCGGGGCGGGCATGGAGTGGACGATGTAGTCGGCGCGGGCGGCGACCGAGGCGCGGCGCACCTTGCGCTCCAGTTCCACCAGGGAGCCGCCGCTGTTCCGCGGCAGCGCGGCGGCCTCGCTGTCGCGCAGCCGCTGCACGGCGAGCCGGTGGGTGACCCCGGCGACCCAGGTGCGCAGCGGGCCCTCCTTGGGGTCGTAGGTCTCGGGGTGTTCCCAGAGATGGGCGAAGACCTCGCGGGTGAGGGTGTCGGCCGCCTTCTCGTCCCCGAGGACGCGGTGGGCGAGGCCGTGCACCAGCGAGGCGAAGCGGTCGTACAGCTCGCCCAGGGCGGCCGCCTCACCGCGGGCGAGCCGCTGCTGCATCTTGCGGTCCCAGCGGGGCGGTACGTCCTTGCCTGCCATGCGGTCGCCTCCCCTCGCCCATGTCCGGCCCGTCCAGCGTGTCTGCACTGTCTTCTCGAATGTAGTCGGCACGTCCGGGAGTGCACGCCCCTTTATGTCAATGCGCGCCCCTGGAGGGGCCGCAGGTGATAGTGCCCCCTTCACATAACCTTCACACGAGTTGCGCGCATCTCTGATCGAACAGGATCGATAGTGACTGAAACAAGCCCCTTGTCGATCACGTCTGGTTTGTGGCCCGACGTTTCAGGGAACGGCCGCTGGGCAGCCGCGCGGAAGCAAGCGTAGGAACTGCTTCCGTTTCCGGGCGGTTCCGGAAGTTCCGGCGAGCGGAGGGGCAGGGACGTGGCATTCAAGGTGACCGGCGTCGAACAGGGTGAGTGGGCCGTGCTCCGGGTGTCCGGGGAACTGGACCTGATCACCTCACCAGTTCTGCGTCAACGTGTGCACGACGTCGTCGCAGAGGGTCACCACAGCCTCGTCGTGGACCTTTCCGACGTCTTCTTCTGCGACTCCAGCGGGGTCGGCGTCCTCGTCGCCGCCCGCAGGCTGATCCGCTCCTGTCAGGGCCGGCTCCGGCTCATCCTGCCCGACCAGGGGGCCGACGACGGCTCACACGTCAACCGGGTCCTCGGCGCGCTCGGCGTGCGCCGGCTCTTCGACGTCCGGCCCGACGTCGAGTCCGCGACGACGGACGAGGCGGGCCCGCTCTCGGCCTGACGCGCCGCCCGCGCCACCCTGCTCCTCCGCGACACGGCCACACTGTTGTCGCAGAATTCCCCCGGTCTTGGCACAACGGCCCGATTACCGCCACTCGACAGCCACCCGCGTCATACGCTCCCTGCCAGGTCACTCACGCACCCGTGGGGTGACCCGAACGACGCACACGTAAGGCGGCCCGAACAGACATGGTCAGCACCGACTACGAGCGCAGGATCGCAGCCCGGTTCGACACCTTCGACCAGGACGGCAACGGCTGGATCGACCGCGAGGACTTCAGCGCGGCGGCCAAGGCGCTCCTCGCCGAGTTCGCCGTACCCGCGCGCTCCGACAAGGGGCAGGCGCTGTACGCCGGCGCGGAGGCGTTCTGGCAGGGCATGGCCGGGATCGCCGACCGGGACGGCGACCAGCGCATCACCCGCGAGGAGTTCGTCTCCGGCGCGGTCAAGCGCCTGCGCGACAACCCCGAGCGCTTCGCCGAGATCGCCCGCCCCTTCCTGCACGCGGCCCTCGCGGTGGCGGACACCGACGGGGACGGCCGGGCCACGGTCGCGGACACGGCACGCGTGCTGCGTGTCTTCCACGTGCCGGAGGACATCGCCTGGGCGACGGCCACCGCGCTGGACACCGACGGCGACGGCATGGTGGGCGAGCCGGAGATCGTCCCGGCGTTCGCGCGGTACTTCACCGTCCCCGAATAGTTCGTTGCTCCTGGCTGCCGGATCCTATTCGGATGCGCCGGCCGCTTGCCGCGTCTCCGATGCGACCAGGCCGACGCACTCATCGAGCGCCGTATGCAACGGCGCGACGAGGGCGGCGAGTTCGGCGTCGGATGCGTTCTCTGCATCCAGTACGGCGCCTACGACGGCGAGCAGCGCGGCGGCCGACTTGAGCGCGTGGGCGTCGGCCACTGCTTCGAGGTAACCGCCGGGGCGTGTGACCGCATAGGCCTCCTTGCCGGTGGCCGGGTCGATGCCGAGGCTGCGCAGGCGCGACGTGCTCATACGGCGACCTCCAGCGAGACGACGTAGTCCTGACCCATCGTCGCCAGTACGGCGGCCCGGCGCCGTTCGCGTTGAAGAAGGCGCCGCTCGAGTTCATCGCGCTCGCGTTCCCACAGGGTGACGTATGGACGGACGAGGGGCTGGCCATCCGCGACGATGACGGGCAAGGGCGGCCTGTCGGGCCTGGGTGGCGGAACCAGCGGGCCGGGCGGCGCGGGCGGTGGGGAGACGCGGTGGGCGCCCCTGGAAGGCAGGAAGAGGCGCAGGATCGCGGTCAGTAGGCTGCGCATCAGGTCGACTCCAGTTCAGTCGGCTCAGGCCCCGGTGAGGAAGTAGCCGCTTCCCGCCGGGGCTGATCTCTTGTGCCACGCTGCAGTCATGGACCTTGATCGCACCCGCCCGCTCTGGCGGCAGATCGCAGCGGAGATCATCCGGCGTATCAAGGACGGCACGTATCCGCCGGGAAGCCGCGTGCCGTCCACTTTGGAGATAGCCCAGGAGTTCGGCGTCGTGAACGCCACCGCGGCGAAGGCCATGCGGCATGTGCGCGAGCAGGGCTGGACGCGCGGCGAGGTCGGGCTGGGGACCTTCGTCGCCGATCCTCTGCCGCCCACAGTCGAAGAGACGTCGGACTCCTGAACTACAGGCAGCTCAGGGCCTTACCCACCTCGATGATGGTGGGTCTGTCTTCAGGGGCAGGACTGAGCATGGCGTCGATCAGTTCGCCCAGCTTGCCAGGCGTCATCACTGCGCGGCGCTTGCCGCTTGCCACGGCCCTTCTCTGCTCGGGACGCGGTGCGTCGTCCGGATACTCGACCGCCCGCCAGCCCGTGGCGGAAATGAGCAGTGACGCGCCGAGCGCGTAGATGTCGGCTTCCTGCGTAGGCTCAGCCTCTCCGGTCGCGAGCACGCTGCGCGCGATCTCAGGTGCCTCGTAGTGGACGAGGCAACCGCGGAACGGGAAGTCGTACCCCATGGGGACGTGCCCGCCGCGCGCCAAGGCCAGGTCGATGAGGTGTGTCCGCCCCGGCCCGATGATGAAGTGCGCGGGCTGCACGTCACCGTGGGCCCAGCCCTGGGCGTGCAGTTCGGCCAGCGCCTCCACGCATCCCAGGGCCACGCTGGTGTGCGGCTCGATGCGCGCGTCCGGCTCACGGCAGGGCCGCCACAGCTGGTAGAGGTCCGGCCCTTCGCGCCACGGCTGGAAGTTCCAGGTGCCGTGCTCCCATTCGCCGTACGCGAAGTCATGGAAGCCAAGACGATGCAGCACGGCACCTTCGCGTGCGGGCGCGAGCGCCGTCCAGGGCTGGGCAGGCCAGTCGGCCGTAGCCTCGATCGGACAGCCGACCTTCACGGCGTAGTGCCCCCGATGGCTCTCGACCTCCCAGACCATCGAGCCCCGGCGATTGACGACCAGGCGCTGAGTCGTGGGCATGAGCGCGTCGAGCACGACGATCGGCAGTTCAGTGGGTGTCCCGGACAACTTCTGTTCTCCTTCCGGGCAACGTGGCCGACCCCGCATCAGGGCCGGCCACACTGCTGATGTCGGGTAGCTATGCCTGACCGTACGGTCGGCCGCAGTCCGAATCGCACTGCGCGAGGTTTGTGCCGTCCACGGTCCACAGGTCCTCGAAGACCATGAACCCGGCCGCCTTCATCGCGTGTGCCGAGGCGGCGACCTTCTTCGGTTCGCGGGGCCCTCCGCCCGGCACGGGGTTGTGGTGCAGGAAGCGGCCTGCGTACCGGTCGCAGAGCGCGGCGTACTCCTTCGTGTGCAGGATGAGTGCGTGCAGGCCGAGGTCCACGTCATCCGACGGAACCATGGGAACGGTGGCGGTCGCGGCGGTGACCGCGAAGGCGACCGCCTGGTCCGCGATCCGCTCGGCACGCTCGCGCGGCTGTCCGTTGTGGACCACCACGAAGTGGGCGAGACTGTCGAACAGCTCCTCACCAGCCACCGCGCGTCCGGTCTTCTGGTCGTTGGCCGTTGCCGTCATGCGAATACTCCTTGAGTGTCGCTGTGCTCTGGCACATTGCGCCCGCATCGGTCGCCGAGACATGGCCTATGACGACCGGGGGATGGAAGGCCGACCCCGAACGGGGAAGGGGGAACCAGGGAAGGTGGCACCCCGTTCGGGGCGGCCGGTCTACTGGTTGGTACCGAGGGCCATGCCGATCACCAGGCCACAGGACCCGCTGATCACGATGATGAACAGGACCCCGGCGTACCGGCCGATGGCGCGCATCACAGGCCGTCCCGGCTGTTGCCGTTCTTGATGGCCAGGCGGGCTCTCAGTTCCTCCCGCGCAGTCAGCGCCACCACGTTGGCCGGCAGGGCATCCCACTCCACGCCGCCACCCACGGGCCTTATCTGCACCCGGGCGCCGACCTCACCCATGACGACGCCGATACGTCCACTGGCAGTGTCCTTCGCCAGTTCACCGATGCCTGGTCTGGTCTGCTGGTTGCTCGCCATGCGGACGAGCATCCTGCCGCCCATCAGGACGACGGAACCTCCGACAAACCCCACTTCGGGACGTCCCGCGTCGGGTAGAACGTCCCTAGTGCCGTCCCTGGGTGTTAGGAGAGAGTGGGATGCCGAACGAGAGGTTACGTGCTGTCATGGCGGCCGGCGGCTGGACGTACGCCGCCCTTGCGGACAAGGTCGAAGTCGATCCCAAATCCGTTGAACGATGGGTCAATCTGGGGCGTACGCCGCGTCGTGCCACGGCCATGTTGGCAGCGGAAACGCTAGGAGAAGACGTGCACGCTCTATGGCCCGCGCTCCGGCAGGCACGCCCTGCCCGCGCCGTCAGCCCGGAACTTGTGGCTCTCTACGATCAGCGGGCGGACATCCCCGTATCCACCTTTGTGGACATGCTGAGCCAGGCCTGCGAGCACATCGACGTGTTGGTGTACGCCGCCGTCTTCCTGCACGAGGCGTATCCGCGGCTCAATGACCTGTTGCGAGAGCGAGCCGCCGACGGGTGTGCGGTCCGTATCGCGATCGGCGACCCGGACAGTACGAATGTCCAACAGCGCGGCGCGGAGGAGAGGTTCGGCCACGGGATCGAGTCCCGTTGCCGACTCGCCCTCATGCACTACCGCCCGCTTGCCGGGGTACCTGGCATCGAGGTGCGCACCCATGCCACCACGCTCTACAACTCGATCTATCGTGCGGATGACCAAGCACTGGTCAATGCCCATGTCTGGGGCGTGAACGCCTACGGCGCTCCCGTGTGGCATCTCCGGCGCAGCGGAGAGGGCGGCATGTTCGACACCTACGCCAGCAGCTTCGACGCGGTGTGGGAGACCGCGACGCCGGTAACAGAAGGGTGACCATGGCACGGACCGAGTACTACGACGACCCAGCGGCACCCAAGCCGAACAGCTTGGTGGTCGCCGCGTCCGCCGTGATTACCGACGACGACGGGCACATCCTCCTCCAGCGCCGACGGGATAACGATCTTTGGGCGATCCCTGGTGGCGGCATGGAGATGACCGACTCACTCCCAGGAGCGGCCGTCCGCGAGGTGAAGGAGGAAACGGGTCTGGACGTAGAGATCACCGGGCTTGTGGGCACGTACACCGACCCTCGCCACATCATCGCCTACTCGGACGGTGAGGTGCGCAGACAGTTCAACGTCTGCTTCACCGCCCGCGTGATCGGCGGCCGACTCGCGATCTCGGACGAGTCCACGGAGCTGCGGTTCGTCCAACCAGCGGAGATTGATCAACTGCCGATGCATCACACGCAGCGGCTCCGAATCCGTCACTTCCTGGAGCATCGTGATCGGCCATATCTCGGCTGACCTCGTAGGTTGCGATGACGGCAACTCTGATAGCAACGACTGCACACAAGGGGTCCGTGATCCGGTACGTTGTGCCCGCTTCCGCCCCGGGTGGGCGGAAGCGAGGTGGGTTGCCCGAGCTGCCTAAGGGAATGGTCGTGAAAACCGCTCCCGCAGCTTGTATTTGAGTACCTTCCGCAGCGTGTCGTTCCGGGGCAGTGCCTCCACCACCTCCAGCCGCTCCGGCAGCTTGTGCACGGACAGGCCCGAGGAACGCAGGTACGAGACGACCTCCGGCAAGGTCAACTCAGCTGCCCCCGGCCGCTGTTCGACGACCGCGCAGACCAGTTCCCCCCGTTCCGCGTCCGGCAGGCCGATCACCGCCGCGTCCGCGATCGACGGGTGCGCGGCGAGGAGGTCCTCGATCTCCTTGGCCGAGATGTTCTCGCCCTTGCGGATGATCACGTCCTTCAGGCGGCCGGTGAGGACGAGGTGGCCGGAGTCCGTCACATGGCCGAGGTCGCCGGTGCGCAGGAAGCCGTCGGGGTCGAAGGCGGCGGCCGTCTGGGCGGGGTCCAGATAGCCCTGGCAGACGGCCTCGCCGCGGAGTCGTATCTCGCCGTCGACGATCCGGATCTCCATGCCGGCCGGGGGGCGGCCCTCGGTCGTGGCCAGGTTCTCCGGGGTGTCCCGGGGGTCGCCCATGGTGATCAGCGGGACCTCGGTCATGCCGTAGCCGTGGGCGAGCTGGACGCTCATCTCGCGGACCACCGAGTGGTGGAGCTCGGGTGGCCTGGGCGCACCACCGCCCGCCAGCAGGCGCAGGGTCGGAATCAGCCTGTCACCCGGCTGTTTGCGCTGTTCGGACAGGAACATCGAGTAGAAGGCCGTGGAGCCGCCGGCCACCGTCACCCTGTGCCGCCGGTACTCCGCCAGCGCGTCCGGCAGCGCGAAGTGCTCGAACAGCACCGCCGGGAAGCCGTAGAGCAGCAGCATCACCATGTAGTCGGGTCCGCCTATGTGGGCGTACGGGAAGGCGATCGAGCCCACGTCGTCGGCGCCCAATCTCAGCGCATGCGCCAGGCAGGAGCCGCCGGCGATCAGGGAGCGGTCGGTGTGCAGCACGCCCTTGGGGTCTGAGGTGGTGCCGGAGGTCCAGTAGATCCAGCGGACCGAGGTGCCCTCGGCGGGCGGGGCGGGGAGCGCGGAGGGATCGCCGTCGGGGAGGGTGTCGTACGCCTCGAAGATGCCCTTCGCGCCGAGCCGCCGCGCCATCTCCGTGTGGTCGTGGCCCCGCCACACGCCCGGGACCGCGAAGAACTCCGCCTTCGACTCGCGCAGGGCGAAGCCGACCTCCCGGTCCCGGTAGAAGGGGATCACGGGGGACTGTACGGCGCCCAGACGGGCCAGGGCGAAGGAGAGGAGGGCCGTCTCGATGCGGGTGGGCAGCTGCCAGGCCACCACCGTGCCGGGCCGTACGCCCATGTCGTACAGGCCCGCCGCCACCCGCTCGGCACCCGTGCGCAGTTCGCCGAAGGTGAGCGCGCGGTCCTGCTGCAGAAGGACCGGGCGGTCGGGGGTGAGGGCCGCGCGGCGGACGACCAGGTCCCACAGCGTGCGGGCGGAACTCAGGGAGTGCGGGGTGTCGTTCACGTGTGCCCCCTCCTTGGCTGACGAGTCGTCAGGTAACATGCTATCTGACGGACCATCAGATAAGTACCGTCCGGCGGAGGAGGGGACCCATGACCGAGCTGCCCCGCATCATCAGCGTCGACGACCACGTGATCGAGCCCGCCCATCTCTTCGAGACCTGGCTGCCGGCCAGGTACCGCGAGCGTGGGCCCAAACCGCTGACCGCCGGGATCGGGGAGCTGGCCTACGTCGGCGGCAAGTACCGGATCACGATGGACCCGGCCGGCCAGCCGACCGACTGGTGGATCTACGAGGACCTGAAGTTCCCGTACAAGCGCAACATCGCCGCCGTCGGCTTCGACCGGGACGAGATGACCCTGGAGGGGATCACCCGGGAGCAGATGCGCCGCGGATGCTGGGACCCCAAGGCGCGCCTTGCGGACATGGACCTCAACCATGTCGAGGCCAGCCTCTGCTTCCCGACCTTCCCCCGCTTCTGCGGGCAGACCTTCGCCGAGGCGCACGACAAGGAGGTCGCCCTCGCCTGCGTGCGCGCCTACAACGACTGGATGGTGGAGGAGTGGTGCGGGGACAGCGGCGGCCGGCTGATCCCGCTGTGCCTGATCCCGCTGTGGGACGTCGAGCTGGCCGTCGCCGAGATCCGGCGCAACGCCGAGCGCGGGGTGCGGGCGGTGACCTTCTCCGAGATCCCCACCCACCTGGGACTGCCGTCCATCCACTCCGGCTACTGGGACCCGTTCTTCGCCGTCTGCCAGGAGACGGGGACGGTCGTCAACATGCACATCGGCAGCAGCTCCCAGATGCCGGCCGCATCGCCCGACGCCCCGCCCGCCGTCCAGGCCTCGCTCAGCTTCAACAACGCGATGGCCTCGATGATGGACTACCTCTTCAGCGGGGTCCTGGTGAAGTTCCCCCGGCTCAAACTCGCCTACTCCGAGGGTCAGATGGGCTGGATTCCGTACGCTCTGGAGCGCGCCGACGACGTGTGGCAGGAGCACCGCGCCTGGGGCGGGGTCCGGGACCTGATCCCCGAGCCGCCGTCGACGTACTACTACCGGCAGATCTTCTGCTGCTTCTTCCGCGACAAGCACGGGGTCGCCTCGCTGGACGTGGTGGGGCGGGACAACGCCACCTTCGAGACCGACTACCCACACGTCGACTCGACCTTCCCGCACACCAAGGAGGTCGCTCTCGACCATGTGAAGGGCCTGGACGAGGAGACGGTCCACAAGCTGATGCGGGGCAACGCCATCCGCATGCTGGACCTGGACCTGTAGTGGACCTCTCCTGCACGCCGGAAGAGGAGGAGTTCCGGGCCCGGCTGAGGGAGTGGCTCGCCAAGGTGCTCCCCACCCTCCCCGCCAGGCCGTCTCCCGACGACTGGCCCGCGCGCAGGGCGTACGACCTGGGCTGGCAGCGGATGCTGTACGACGCCGGGTACGCCGATGTCCACTGGGACGCCTCGCCGACGACCCGGCTGATCTTCCTGGAGGAGACGGAGAAGGCGGGCGCGCCCTATGTGGGGGCGGGTTTCGTCGGGCTGCTGCACGCCGGCCCGACGATCGCCGCCGAGGGCACGCCCGAGCAGCGGGCGCGCTGGCTGCCGCCGATCCTGCGCGGCGAGGAGGTGTGGTGCCAGGGCTTCAGCGAGCCGGACGCGGGATCGGATCTGGCGTCGCTGCGCACGCGCGCGTGGCGTGACGGCGACGACTACGTGGTCACCGGGTCCAAGATCTGGACCTCCCACGCCGAGGTCGCCGACTGGTGCGAACTGCTGGTCCGCACCGATCCGGACCTCCCCAAGCACCGGGGCATCACCTGGCTCGCGATGCCCATGGACGCCGCCGGCATCACCGTACGGCCACTGCGCACGCTCGCCGGGTCGGCCGAGTTCGCGGAAGTGTTCCTGGACGAGGTACGGGTGCCGGTGGCGAACCGGGTCGGCGCGGAGAACGACGGCTGGCGCGTGACCATGGTGACCCTGTCCTTCGAGCGCGGCACGGCGTTCGTCGGCGAGGTGGTGGCCTGCCGCCGCGTCCTGGCCGAACTCGCGGGTGAGGCGCGGGAGAACGGCCGCTGGGACGATCCCGTGCTGCGGCGCCGACTCGGCCGCCTGGAGGCTGAGTTCCGGGCGTTGTGGCGGCTGACCCAGTGGAACGTGAGCGAGGCGGAGGCGAGCGGCGGGGTGCCGGGGGTCGGGGGTTCGGTTTTCAAACTCCGCTACTCCCACGCGCGTCAGGAGCTGTACGACACCGCCGCCGAGGTCCTGGGTCCCGATTGCCTGGACATGAACCGGTCCTGGGTCCTGGACCGACTGTCCTCCCTCTCGTACACCATCGCCGCCGGCACCTCACAGATCCAGCGCAACATCGTGGCCGAGCGGATTCTGGGGCTGCCGAAAGGGAGATGAGCGTGCGTTTTCAACTCACCGACGATCAGCGTGCGTTGCAGGCGGGCGTACGGCAGCTGCTGGACCGGCGGTTCGGGCGGCAGGCGCTGCGGGCGGCCGTCGATGCGCCGGGGCGGCTCGACCGGCAGCTGTGGCGGGCGCTCGGGGACGCGGGGTTCTTCGCCCTGCGGCTGCCCGAGGCGGACGGCGGGGTCGGACTGGGGCTGCCGGAGACCGTGCTGGCTTTCGAGGAGGCGGGCCGGGCGCTGCTCCCCGGGCCGCTCGTGGCGACCCACCTCGCGGCCGGGAGCGTACCGGGCGCGGCCACCGGGGAGACGGTGGTGACGGCGGTGGACGGGGGGCTGGTGGAGTGGCTGGAGGCGGCGGATGTGGTGCGCGGGGAGGTGGCGGGGGCTGTACCGCTGCGTTCCGTCGACCCGCTGACCCCGCTGCACCGAACGCGGGCCCCCCGGCCCCCGGCCGACACCGGCACCCGCACCCACGCCCCCGACGGCGCCGGCACCCACGCCCCCGATGGCACCGGCATCCCCGCCCCTGACGGCACCGGCACCCGCATCAACAGCACCGGCACCGCCACCCCCGCCTCCGATGGCGCCGGCGCCCCCGCCCCCGCCCCCGATGGCACCCGCATCCCCGCCCCCAACAGCACCGGCACCGCCACCCCCGCCCCCGCCGGCACCCGCCCCCCCGACCCCATCGCCACCCTCCTCACCGCCGCCGAGCAGCTGGGTACCGCCGTACGGGTGCAGGAGCTGGCCGTGCAACACGCCCGAGTGCGGGAGCAGTTCGGGCGGCCGATCGGGGCCTTCCAGGCCGTGCAGCATCTGTGCGCGGACCTGCTGGTGCGGACCGAGACCGCGCGCGCCGCCGTGTACGCGGCCGCCGTCACCGGCGACCCGGCCGACATCGCCGCCGCCCGGCTGCTCGCCGACGAGGCCGCCGTACGCGGGGCCCGGGACTGCCTTCAGGTGCACGGCGGCATGGGGTTCACCTGGGAGGCAGATGTGCATCTGCATCTGAAGCGGGCCTGGGTGCGGTCCCGGCGGGGTGGCGGGAGCACGGAGAGTGAGGAACTGCTCGCCGCGCGGCTGGTCGCCTGAAGCGGCGACCGCGCCCTGGACTGCACCGGCGAGAAACCCTTGGCCCAGGATGTCGCGGATTGTGGCACACAGGTATCACGGAGCGTCGATACCTGGTTGTGTCCTTCGACAGGCTCGTCACGGCCCGGAGTCGGGGGTCCCCTCCGGTACCTTGTGTGGGATGCGAGTGGCTGCGAGCATGAGCCGGGCCGGCGGTGCCCCTGGGGCGGCACCGGGTCGCGCGGTGCGCGTCGCTGCTCGCGGGGCGGTGAAGGCGTCGGCCGACGCCTGTTCGACTCCCCCGCACGAGCGTCGCACAGTATGCCGCACGCGTACTCCTTCGCGCTGGAATATGCCCGAAGCGCTTGTTGGGGTGACTGTACGTCAACCATGCTGTCTACCAAGGGAATCACGTTCCGTGACCCTTGCTCTGGCCGTTGTTCTGGCCATGCAGAAAATGGCTACGATCGTGGCCCTCGTGATCGTCGTCGCGGCTGCAGCGGCCGTGGCGGCCGGGTGGCGTGGGGTCATGTGTCCGCCGGTTCGGATGGTGTGAGCGGTGCAGGTGCTTCAAGTGCAGCTGGAGATCCGGCCCGATCCCACGGAGGTGGGTCGGGCGAGGAGGTGGGCCCGCTCGCGGCTCCCCGGACTCGGGATAGCGGCCGACGAGCCGCTGGCCGAGACCCTGATCCTGCTCGTCTCCGAGTTGGTGACCAACGCCGTTGTGCACACCGGTCACGCGGCCGTGCTCCGGCTCTCCCTGCCGGGCACCTCGGCCGAACTACCGGGTACGGCGGCCGAGCCGGCCGGAAGCACCGAGCCGGCCGGAAGCACCGAGCCGGCCGGAACCGCCGGGGCGCCGACGACGACCGTCGCGGCCACCGTGCGCGTCGAGGTGGCCGACAGCAGCTCCCGCGCCCCCGTGCCGCGTTGCGCCGGCGGTGACGCCACCGGCGGGCGCGGCCTGGCCCTGGTGGACTGCCTGGCCGATCGCTGGGGCTGGAGCCCGGAAGGCGTCGGCAAGAGCATCTGGTGTGAACTGGACCGCTGTTCACAGCCCAGGGAGAGCGCAGCGATGGCGTACGGGGGCGGACTGTCCGCGTACGAGGGTCTCGCCTTCGAGGCGGTGTAGCACCCGGCGTGGCGATGCGCCGGGGGTGCATCCGTGCGCGGGTGCCGCGAACAGGGCGTACGTAACAAATCCCCGTACCGGCGTTGACGACCCGTGACTGCCTGATCACGCTTGTGGGCGACGATTCGCCGCGAGGGGACGGCGAGGGCCTGGGTGACGGCGGCCCTCGCCGAGTGTGGGTCGCACCCGGTGGGCGGCGCGTGCGCGACGGTGGGGGGAGGCGCGCCGCCGGCCGGTCAATGCCCTGCGTGGGGGCTCTCAGAGGACGGCCACGGGTGCCACCGGCGTTCCCGTCGCGCCGACGAACGGCTCGGGCATCGCCGACAGCAGGAACGTGTACCGCCCTTCTTGTCCACAGGCTGTGGACAATTCTTCGAGATTCCAGTTCTGCCCCTGGAGCATCCCCATCTCCACCAGGTCCAGGGCGTGCACGGGCAGCCACAGATTCTCCGACTCGGGCGGAAATATCTCAAAAGTGAGGGTGTCGTTCGCGACCGCCGCCACATCGCGCGCGCGGAACCACTCAGGTGTACGGACGGACAGTCCCGGCGACGGATAGCCGTACCCGTGCCTGTCCCCGGCCAGATACACCTGCACCTGCCCGGTGCGGACCAGCACGATGTCGCCGGCCCGCACCCGGACCCCGCCGAACTCCTCGGCCCGCTCCAGATCCTCCGGCGTCACCGCGTGGCCCCCCGCCAGCCGGTCCACGCCACGCGCGCGTGCCACGTCCAGCAGCACCCCGCGCGAGACGATGTGCCGCGCTTTGTCGATCCCGCCGAACTCGGCACCGCCGTGCGCGGTGACCGTGTGCGCCGGGCGGCCGTTGTAGATCCGACCCGAGTGCGAGACATGCGTGAGCGCGTCCCAGTGGGTGCCCGCCTGCAGCCCCATGGTCACCGCGTCGTCGCTGCACGCCACCGTGCCCGGCCCGAAGAGTTCCTGGTTGATCTGGACCATGACGTGGAGGGGGTTGACGCGGCCGGGGATCACCCCGGTCTGCACGCCGTCCTGCTGGAGGGGGAGGGCGAGGGGAACGCGGCGGCCGGTGCGGACGCAGGCGGCGGCTCCGCGTACGACCTCGTCGGTGATCAGGTTCAGCGTGCCGATCTCGTCGTCCGCTCCCCAGCGCCCCCAGTTGTTCACGCGCCCCGCGATCTCGTGGAACTCCTCCGGCAGTGCCATCCGGTGCCTCCCCGGGGCTTGTGTCCGCGCATCCGACGCGCCATAGAATCTAACGGACCGTCAGAAACCGCGGGAAGGGGCCGGGCGTGGGGAACTTCTTGGCAGGAAAGGTCGTCGCCGTGACGGGCGCCGGGCGGGGCATCGGCCGGGCGGTCGCGCGGGCGGCCGCCGCCGAGGGGGCGAAGGTCGTCGTCAACGACTACGGCGTCTCCGTCGACGGCGCCTCGCCCACGAGCGAGGTCGCCGAGGCCGTCGTCAAGGAGATCGAGGCGGCGGGCGGGGAGGCGGTGGCGGTCGCCGACGACATCTCCACGATGGCGGGCGGGCAGCGGGTCGTCGACGTGGCGCTGGCCTCGTACGGCCGTCTCGACGGGGTCGTGTGCGTGGCCGGGATCCTGCGCGAACGCATGCTGTTCAACATGACCGAGGCGGAGTGGGACCCCGTGCTCGCCACTCACCTCAAGGGCACGTTCACCGTCTTCCGGGCGGCGTCCGCGGTGATGCGCAGGCAGCGCTCCGGCACCCTGATCGGGTTCACCAGCGGCAACCATCAGGGATCGGTGTCCCAGGCCAACTACAGCGCGGCGAAGGGCGGCATCATCTCGCTCGTCCGCAGCGCGGCGCTCGGTCTGCACAAGTACGGGGTGACCGCGAACGCGGTGGCGCCGGTGGCGCGTACGCGGATGTCGGCGAACGTGCCCATGGAGCTGACGGAGATCGGCGAGCCGGAGGACGTGGCCGCGCTGGTGGTGTACCTGCTGTCCGACCAGGCTGCTGCGCAGGGCGTCACCGGGCAGGTGTACACCGTCGCGGGGCCGAAGATCGCGGTATGGGCACAGCCGAGGGAACTCCGTTCGGTTTACGGGGAGGGGCCCTGGACGCCGGAGCGGATCGCGGAGGTGCTGCCGGGGTCCGTGGGGGTGGATCCGATGCCGATGCTGTCCCAGCTTTTGGCGATGGAAGAGGCGGCGCGTTCTGATTCTCGGCCGAACGCCTGATAGCTCGGGGCGTGTTGTGGTTTGGCGGGTGCGGGTCGTTGTGGTTGATCGCGCAGTTCCCCGCGCCCCTTACGGGGCGCCCCTCGTGGTCCCCGATTCGAAGGTGGTCCGAATATGGATTTCGGGTTCGGTCAAGAGGACGAGGAGTTCCGTGCGGAGGTCCGTGCCTGGCTGGCTGCCAACGCCGACCCAGCCGCCGACCGCCGTACCTGGGAGCGAACCCTCGGGCGGTCCGGCTGGATAGGGCTCGGCTGGTCGGAGTCGGGATACGGCAACCGCACCGCCACCCTCACCCAGCAGGTGGCCTGGGCCGAGGAGTACGCCCGCGCACCCGCGCCCCCGCGCTCCGGGCACATCGGGGAGAACCTGCTGGCCCCCACCCTCATCGCGCACGGCACCGACGAGCAGAAGTCCCGCTTCCTGCCGCCCGTCGCGGCCGGTGAGGAGCTGTGGTGCCAGGGATACAGCGAGCCCGGGGCCGGGTCGGACCTGGCCGGAGTGCGGACGGTGGCCGTGCGGGAGGGGGACCGTTACCGGATCAGTGGGCAGAAGATCTGGACCTCGCTCGCCCATGAGGCCGACTGGTGTTTTGTGCTGGCCCGTACCGATCCGGAGTCCAGGCGTCACCACGGCCTCAGCTTCCTGCTCGTTCCCATGGACCAGCCCGGTCGTATCGAGGTGCGCCCCATCCGGCAGCTGACCGGCACCAGCGACTTCAACGAGGTCTTCTTCGACGGGGCGCACGCGCGCGTGGAGCACGTCGTGGGAGGGGCGGGGCGGGGGTGGTCGGTGGCCATGAGTCTGCTCGGGTTCGAGCGCGGGGTGTCCACGCTCGCCCAACAGATCGGGTTCGCGGAGGAGTTGGCCCAGGTGGTGCGGGCGGCCGTGGCGACGGGGGCGGCGGCGGACCCCGTCGTACGGTCGCGGCTCGTACGGCAGTGGGCCGAGCTGCGGACCATGCGGCGACACGCCCTGCGCGCCCTCGGCGGCTCGGCCGACCCCGGTGCGCCCAGCGTGGCCAAGCTGCTGTGGGCCGGCTGGCACCAGCGGCTCGGCGAGCTGGCGATGCAGGTCAGGGGCGCGGCGGCCACCGTCGGCCCCACGGACTGGTCGCCCGCGGCGCCGTACGAACTCGACGCCGACCAGCACCTGTTCCTCTTCTCCCGGGCCGACACCGTCTACGGCGGCTCGGACCAGGTCCAGCGCACGATCATCGCCGAGCGTGTGCTCGGTCTGCCCAGAGAGCCCAAGGGGGCCGTGTGATGCGTGGTGTGGTGTTCGACGGCAAGCAGGTGCAGGTGGTCGACGATCTCGCGGTGCGCGAGCGGGGGCCCGGTGAGGTGCTCGTGGCGATCGCGGCGGCCGGGCTGTGCCACAGTGACCTGTCCGTGGTGGACGGCACCATTCCGTTCCCGGTGCCGGTGGTGCTGGGGCACGAGGGGGCGGGGGTGGTCGAGGCGGTCGGCGCGGGCGTCACCCATGTCGCGCCCGGCGACCATGTGGCGCTGTCCACGCTCGCCAACTGCGGCACGTGCGCGGAGTGCGACCGGGGCCGGCCGACGATGTGCCGGCAGGCCATCGGGCGGCCGCAGAAACCGTTCACCCGCGGCGCGGCGGGGCTGGTGCACCAGTTCGCCGCCAACTCGGCCTTCGCCGAGCGCACGCTCGTCAAGGCCGTGCAGGCGGTGCGGATCCCGAAGGACATCCCCCTGGAGTCGGCGGCCCTGATCGGGTGCGGGGTGCTCACGGGCGTGGGGGCCGTGCTGAACCGGGCCCGGGTGGACCGCGGGGACAGCGTCGTCGTCATCGGGACCGGCGGGATCGGGCTGAACGTGCTGCAGGGAGCGCGGCTCGCGGGGGCGCTCAGGATCGTCGCCGTGGACGCCGATCCGGCCAAGGAGGAGATGGCCCGGCAGTTCGGCGCGACCGACTTCCTGACCTCGGCGGAGGGCGTCAAGGACATCCTGCCCACGGGTGCCGACCACGCCTTCGAGTGCGTGGGCCGGGTGGAGCTGATCCGGCAGGCGATCGACCTCCTCGACCGGCACGGCCAGGCCGTCCTGCTGGGCGTGCCCCCGGCCGCCGCAGAGGCGTCCTTCCGCGTCTCCTCCCTCTACCTGGACAAGTCCGTCCTGGGCTGCCGCTACGGCTCCTCGCGCCCCCAGCGGGACATCGCCCTGTACGCCGAGCTGTACCGCCAGGGCCGCCTGCTGCTCGACGAGCTGGTGACGGCGGTCTATCCGGTGGAGGACTTCGCCAAGGCCCGCGCGGACGCGGAGGCGGGGCGGGTGGCGCGGGCGGTGCTCACGTTCTGATCCCGGTACGGAAGGTCCGCCGGTACGCCGTCGGTGTCACCCCGAGCGCCTGCTGGAGGTGCTGGCGCATCGACTGGGCCGTGCCGAAGCCCGCCTCGCGGGCCACCTGGTCGATGGACAGGTCGGTGGTCTCCAGCAGATGGCGGGCGCGTTCGACGCGCTGCTGGGTGAGCCACTGCCCGGGGCTGATGCCGACCTCCTCGCGGAAGCGGCGGGTGAAGGTGCGCACCGACATGGCCTCCTGCTCGGCCATGTCCCGCAGCTGGATCGGCTCGTGCAGGCGGCCCAGCGCCCAGGCACGCGCTGCGGTCGTGGTCGACAACTGCGGGTCGGGGACCGGGCGTTCGATGTACTGGGCCTGGCCGCCGGCGCGGTGCGGCGGTACGACCGTACGCCGGGCCACGTCGTTGGCGACCGCCGTACCGAAGTCGCGGCGCACCATGTGCAGGCACAGGTCGATCCCGGCGGCCACCCCGGCCGAGGTGAGCACGTCGCCGTCGTCGATGAACAGCACGTCCGCGTCCACCTTGACCCGCGGGAACATGCGCTGGAAACGCTCGGCGTCGGCCCAGTGCGTGGTCGCCGGGCGGCCGTCGAGGTATCCGGCGGCGGCGAGGACGTAGACGCCGGTGCAGATGGAGGCGAGCCGGGCGCCGGGGCGGACGCGGGCGAGGGCGGCGGCCAGCTCGTCGGTCAGCCGGCCCTCCTCGAAGACCGGGCCGAGCTCGTACGACGCCGGGACGATCACCGTGTCGGCGCCGGCCAGCGCCTCCGGGCCGTTCGGGACGTGCACGGCGAAGTCGGCGTCGGTCTCGACCGGGCCGGGCGGCCGTACCGAGCAGGTCACCACCTCGTACAGGTGCCGGCCGTGCTCGTCCTTGGGGCGGCCGAAGATGCGGTGCGGAATGCCCAGCTCGAAGGGGAGCAGGCCGTCGAGGGCGAGGACGACGATGCGGTGCGGACGGAAACCCGCGGCTTCCTCGGGTTCCTCAGAGACAGCAGCCATGGCCCGATCCTAACGAATGGTGTCCCTCGGGCCACTCGTTGTGCGCTCATGAAAAAAGCAGGCTGTAGGACGTGACTCAGACAAGCCCAG
This sequence comes from Streptomyces sp. NPDC030820, assembly GCF_055572075.1. Taxonomy (NCBI): domain Bacteria; kingdom Bacillati; phylum Actinomycetota; class Actinomycetes; order Kitasatosporales; family Streptomycetaceae; genus Streptomyces; species Streptomyces sp. NPDC030820. Next base: position 386,028 of record NZ_JBVIEB010000004.1, on the reverse strand, counting down.
CCGCAGCCCCCGTCCAGGCCGCCCCGCCCGCCCGGCGCCGCCGTGTGCACCGGGCGTGGTTCGTCGCCGCCGTCACCTTCGTCACGATCATCGGCGCGGCCGCCTTCCGCTCCCTGCCCGGCCTGCTCATCGACCCGCTGCACCAGGAGTTCGGCTGGTCGCGCGGCACGATCGGCGCGGCCGTCTCCATCAACCTCGCGCTGTACGGCCTCACCGCCCCCTTCGCCGCCGCGCTGATGGACCGCTTCGGCATCCGCCGGGTCGTCGCCGTCGCGCTGACCGTGATCGCGGCCGGCTCGGGCCTGACCGTGTGGATGACGGCGGCCTGGCAGCTGTGGCTGTGCTGGGGCCTGCTGGTCGGCCTCGGCTCCGGCTCGATGGCCCTCGCGTTCGCAGCGACGGTCACCAACCGCTGGTTCACCGAGCGGCGCGGCCTGGTCAGCGGCATCCTGACCGCCGCCTCCGCCTCCGGTCAGCTGATCTTCCTGCCAGTGCTGTCCTGGCTGACCGAACACCACGGCTGGCGCCCGGCCGCCGTGACGGTGTCCCTGGCCGCCCTGGCCGTGGTCCCCTTCGTCTGGATCCTGCTGCGCGACCACCCGGCCGACATCGGCCAGAAGCCCTACGGCGCCCTGGAGTTCGTACCCAAGCCCGCGCCGGTGCCCGGCGCCGCCCGCCGCACGCTGAAGGTCCTCTCGACCGCCGTCCGCACCGGCACCTTCTGGCTGCTCGCCGGCACCTTCGCGATCTGCGGCGCCTCCACCAACGGCCTGATCCAGACCCACTTCGTGCCCGCCGAGCACGACCACGGCATGCCTGTCACGACGGCCGCCTCGCTGCTCGCGGTCATCGGCGTGTTCGACGTGGCCGGCACGATCGCCTCCGGCTGGTTCACCGACCGCTTCGAACCGCGCCGCCTGCTGGCGGTGTACTACGCCCTGCGCGGCCTCTCGCTCCTCTTCCTCCCCATGCTGCTGGGCCCGGCGGTCCACCCCCCGATGCTCTTCTTCATCGTCTTCTACGGCCTGGACTGGGTGGCCACCGTCCCGCCGACCCTCGCCCTGTGCCGCGAGCAGTACGGCGAGGACAGCGCCATCGTGTTCGGCTGGGTGCTCGCCTCCCACCAGATCGGCGCGGCCCTCGTCGCCTACCTCGGCGGCCTCGCCCGGGACGTCTTCGGCACCTACGACCTCGTCTGGTACGCCTCCGGCACGCTGTGCGCGGCGGCGGCCCTGATGTCCCTGGTGATCCGCCGGGCGGCGCCGACGGCGCCGGTAGTCGCCGTGTCCTGAAGGGACGCGGCCGCGACAGCGCAGATCCCAGGAGGGCATGTGTCCTGGTCAGGTGGTGGGGTCGTCCAACTGGCCGCCGTCGCGTACGCCCTGGTTGGAGGTGAAAGCCGTGCGAGCCCGAACTCAGTCCCGGTCGCCGCCGTCCCGCACCAACCACCTCTGGAACTCGATGTGCCGGAACTGGTACGACCTACCGGCGACGCGGAGGAGTCCGGCGTGATACGTCAGGTGCCAGGTCGGCCAGCCGCCCAGCTTCCAGCCGGCGAGGCAGGTGATGACGTCACCACCGTCACCGGTGTCACGGACCAGTTCCTCCAGCCGCGGACGGAGCGGTGGCGGCAACTCCTCGCGGAAGGGGAAGTCGGTCAGGTGCTCGGCGGTGACGGTGCACGCCTGGGGCAGATAGCCGTCCTCGTCACCTCGGCGGCCCGACGCCATCGCAGCTCGACCACCGGGCTGACGTCGGCCTGCTGGGCCGGAGGGTCCCAGTGTTCGTTGGGACACCAGAGGATCTGCAGGAGGTCGAAGTCGGCGGGCCACCAAGGGCCCGGCACGTCGCGCCGGAAGATCTGGGCGACCGGCACCATGGCCGTGGCGGGCACGCCATCGGGGTCGGTCACATCCGGCAAGGAGCACTCGGGCCACGGCGCGTCGCTCGGCCACAGCAGCGGGCCGCCGATCGAGCTGCTCCCGCGGTCCGGCTTTCCGCGCTCGGGACGGAGCACCGCCGCGTCGCGCCCGTAGGGGGCGAGCTCGGGAAGCGCGGCGAATATCGCCTCGGCCGGCGGTCTGGAGACGCGCGTCATCACTGCCTTCCGGGTCAGCCGGTCGTGGACCGTACGCAGCGTATCGGCAGCCCGCGACCGGGGCCCGCTCCCGGTGAACCGTCGGACAGGCTCCAGGTGTGCCGTCTCATGACACTGGTTCCTCGCTGTCAGGTTCGGCGGGCGTGGGACGTGAGGCGGTCGGCGAGCGCGATGACGAGGTCGCGCAGTTCAGCGGGGCGCTCGATGACGAACGGCCGGTCGAGTGAGGCGAGTGTCCGAGGCAACCAGTCGAGCTGTTGCGCCCGTAGCTCGACGCGCAGCCAGTGCTCGGCCGCCGGGTCCTGGCCGGCCGCGGGCTCGTGCTCCTCCAGGCTCGCGACGCCGGCGGGGAGGTACGCGCGGATTTGCTCAACTGTCCCGTGGATCCGCAAGGTCACCTCATGCCGGTACTCGGCCGTGGCAAATCCTGACAACACGCGCTGTGCCGGACCGGGACCCACGGGCGCTTCGAATGAGCCGGGCAGGGTCCGCGCGTCTGCGATGCGATCGAGCCGGAAGGTTCGGTCCTCGCCGACCTGGGCGTCCTTGCCCGTGACGTACCACCGGCCCGCGTGGGCGACGATCCCGTACGCGTGCAGTGTGCGTTCGCTGCGCCGTCCGTCGCGGTCGGTGTAGCGGATCGAGACCGGTCGGCGGTGGCGCACCGCATCGGCGATGGTGAGCAGGAGCCCGGCATCCGGGTGGTCCAACTCGCCGGGGTGATCCGTGAAGGCGAGAGCTTCCAGGAGTGTGTCGAGCCGGCGGGCGATGTGCCTGGGCAGCACCCGCCGGATCTTCGCTGACGCCGTCTCGTTCGCCGTGCGCTCCGTCGTCGTCAGCCCTGCCTGGCGGCCGGCGACCAGGCCGAGCAGCACGGCCAGCGCCTCGTCGTCGCTGAGCATGAGCGGAGGCAAGCGGTACCCGGGAGCCAGCCGGTACCCGCCGTAGCGGCCGCGCACCGACTCCACGGGCACGTCCAGGTCGATCAGCTGGTCCACATACCGCCGCACAGTGCGCCCTTCGACGCCGAGACGGTCGGCGAGCTCGGCCACAGTCCGGGTGCCGCCCGACTGCAGCAGCTCCAGGAGTGTCAGCACGCGGCCGGTGGGTCGTGGCATATTCGCAGCCTAACGCGAATACAGGACCGATTCTGTCCACTATTTCTCCTAGCCTGCGACGTGCACGCCTCCAGCGCAGCCAAGGAGATTCCCATGGACTTCGTCTCGATCCGCATCATCACCAGCGACGTCGCACGCCTCGTCGAGTTCTACGAGCGAGCCACCGGGGCGCGGGCGACGTGGGCCACCGAGGACTTCGCCGAACTCAAGACCGCGGGCGCCACCCTCGCGATCGCCGGCGCCCGCACCGTCCCGCTGTTCGCCCCGGGCTCTGCCCGCCCGGCGGACAACCACAGCGTGATCACCGAGTTCCTCGTCGACGACGTGGACCGCGTTCACCAGAACCTGACCGGCTTCGTCACCGACGTCGTCAACGGGCCCACCACGATGCCCTGGGGCAACCGGTCGCTGCTGTTCCGCGACCCAGACGGCAACCTCGTCAACTTCTTCACCCCCGTCACCCCGGAGGCCATCGAAAAGTTCGCACGCTGACACCACCACAGCCGCTCACGCGGGAGCCCCGAGGACATCGCCGATGTGGTGGAGACATTGCGGCGGCAGACCAAGCACGGCCCCGCGCGACTCGCCGCCGACCTTCAACGGCTGCACGGTCGCCACATCTAGGGGTGGCTGATCCGGGCGAACCGCCCCCGATGGAAGAGCAGCGGCTCGCCCGGATCCTCCGTGCCGAGGGCGTCCACCCGGCCCACGACGATCAGGTGGTCGCCCCCGGTGTGCACGGCGTGGACGGTGCAGTCGATCCAGGCGGCGGCACCGGCCAGGCGCGGGGAGCCGGAGGCGGGCGCCGCGTCGTACGCCACCCCCGCGAACTTGTCCGCGCCGCTCACCGCGAAGGCCCGGCACAGCTCGCCCTGGCCGGCGCTGAGCACGTTCACGCAGAAGGCGCCCGCGCGGGCGATCCGGGGCCAGGTGGCCGACGTACGGCCCACCATGAAGCAGACCAGAGGCGGTTCGAGGGAGAGGGAGGCGAAGCTCTGGCAGGCGAAACCCGCGGGACCGTCCTCTCCCTCGGCGGCCGGTGCCGTGATCACGGTCACGCCGCTCGCGAAGCAGCCGAGAACACGCCGGAACTCGTCCCGCTCGACGGGCGCTCGCTCGCCCTCCCGCACGCACCGCAACTCCGGCCGCGGCAACGGCTCCACGGGCCTGCGCCCCAGATACCGGACGGCGGCGGCCGCCGCCCCTGCGTGTCCCATCACGCCTCCATTCAAGCTGACGGATCGTCAGATAGGAAGCCCCGTGGCAGGTGTCGTACAGGCACTTCATAGGGTGCGGCCATGGGGTGGGAGAAAACGCGCGAGTGGGTCCGGGGGGTCCGGAGCGATCTGGCCGCGGCGATCCCGGTGAACGCGGCGCAGCTGCCGGCGGCCGGGCTGCTGTGGTGGATCTGGGTCACCAGCCAGGACCAGTACGAGGGTGGCTCAGGCGGCGCCTGGGGGATCTTCTGCCTGCTGGTATTCGGGCCACTGCTGCTGCCGATCCTGGGCCTGTTCCTCTCCGCCGTGCTGACGCTGCCCGCCATCGTCCTCGCCCGGCCGCTGCTCCGGCGTTCCGGCGGCCCGGAGTGGGCCTGCCGCACGGTCGCGGCAGCGGCCACGGCCGTCGGATGGGGCCTGGTGACGGCGGCACTCTTCGACTGGCCGTTCGCCGCCACGGCCTCGGTCCTCACCGCCCTCGGCCTGCTGCCCGCGCTCGGCATCGCCTACGTCCGCACGCGATCCTGGTCGCTGTGGGGTGTCTGGTGGCGCTCGGCACTCGCCGGCGCCGGCCTGTTCGTCCTGGCCCTCGGCGGCGGGCTCGCGGCCTCCGCGGCCGGCCTGATCCCGGAGTACGAGCCGCCCGAGCTGACCCGCGCCCAGCTCGCCGGAGTCTGGCACGGCGAGAACGGCGCCGAGCTGCGCCTCACCCTCGACGGCCGGGCCGAGGCCCACAGACTCCCGGCCGAACCCACGGAACGGGACTGGGCGGCCCCCGACTACAAGGACTACGTGGTCTGCGCGGGCTCCGGCACCTGGGAGCCCGACAAGGACGACGTCGACCGCCCTGCCATCCTCCTGCACCTCGACGCCCACTGCGGCCTGGACACCCACTGGTCCTTCAGCGGCACCGAGGACGACCCCCAACTGTTCGTCCTCTTCGGCGACCCGGACGCGGGCACCGTCCGCACCCTGGACCGCAGCGGGGGCTGACCCTCACCGCCCTCGGAACCCGGGGCTCCGGCGCTCGCCGAACGCCCGCAGGCCCTCCCGGGCGTCCTCGGTCGCCATGTTGATCTCCTGGGCCCAGGCCTCCGCGGCGAAGGCGGTGGCGCGGTCCGACTCCAGGGAGGTGTTCACCAGGTGCTTGGTCAGGGCCAGGGACCGGGTGGGGCCGGACGCCAGGCGGGTCGCCCACTCGCGGGCCGTCTTCGTCAGGTCCCCGTCGGGTACGACCCGGTTGACCAGCCCCAGCCGCTGCGCGTCCGCCGCCGGCACCGCGTCGCCGAAGAACATCAGCTCCTTCGCCCGGTGGGAGCCCAGCAGGCGGGGGAGCAGGTACGCGCCACCGGCGTCCGGTACCAGCCCCCGCCGTACGAACACCTCGATGAAGCGGGCCGACTCGGCGGCCAGCACCAGGTCGCAGGCGAGCGCCAGATGCGCGCCGAGGCCCGCCGCCGTGCCGTTCACGGCGGCGATCACCGGCTTCTCGCAGTCCAGGACGGCCGCGATCAGGCGTTGGGCGCCCTGGCGCAGCATCCGGGCCACGTCCCCGGTGACCCGGTCCTCACCAGTGGCACCGCCCCGCAGGTCCGCGCCCGCGCAGAAGCCCCGGCCCGTGCCGGTCAGGACCACCGCCCGGACGTCAGGGTCGGCCGACGCCTGCGCGAGCAGGTCGATCAGCCGGTCCCGAAGAGCCGGGGTGAGGGCGTTCAACGCCTCAGGGCGGTTCAAGGTGAGGTAGGCGACCTGCTCGCCCCGCTCGGTCTCCAGCTCGCTCATCGGCACACCACCAGCGCGTCCAGCGCCACCGCGCCCTGCCCGCGTGGCAGCACCAGCAGCGGGTTGATGTCCAGCTCGGAGACGAACCCACCCAGTTCGAGCGCCATGCGCTGGACCCGCAGGATCACCTCCACCAGCGCCTCCCGGTCGGCCGGCGGGCGGCCCCGGACGCCGTCCAGCAGGGCCCGGCCGCGGAGCTCGGTGAGCATGGCGCGGGCCTGGTCCTCGCCGAACGGAGGTACCCGGACCGCCGCGTCGTGCAGGACCTCCACCAGGACCCCGCCGAGTCCCACCGTCACCGTCGGGCCGAACAGGTCGTCGTGGGTCATCCCGAGGACCATCTCCACGCCCTGCTCGACCATCTGGCACACCAGGATCCCGTCCAGCGAGACACCCTCGTAGCGGGCGATGTCCGTCAGCTCGCGATAGGCGTCCCTGACCTGGCTGGCCGACGTCAGGCCGATCTTCACCAGGCCCAGTTCGGTCTTGTGGGCGATCCGGGCGCCGGAGGCCTTCATCACCACCGGGTAGCCGACCTGCGCCGCCGCCCGTACGGCCGCCGCCGCGCTGGTCACCAGCTGTTCGCGCGGCACCCGGATGCCGTAGGCGCGCAGCAGCTGCTTGGCCCCGTGCTCGCTGAGCTGCTGACCGGGGCGCATCAGGGCCTCGGCCTTGCGGAAGGAGGGGGAGGGGGTGCGCGGGGCCTCGTCGAAGGGGGAGCGGTAGTCGCTCACGAAGCGGTGGTGGTCCAGCCAGGCGCGGACCGCCTTGAGGCAGTTGCCCACCGTGCGGAAGGTGGCCACGCGGGAGGAACCCAGCAGGACCTCGCGGTAGGCCGCCTCCGTGCCCACCGGCGAGCCCCACACCACGCACACCAGCTTGTCGGTCTCCTCGGCCGCCTCGACCAGGTCCGTCACCAGTTTGTCGCTCAACGGCGGGAAGGGGCCGGTGATCGGGCAGATCAGGACGCCGATCGACGGGTCGGCCAGGATCGCGTCGATGATCTTCCGGCCGCGCCAGTCGCCCACCGGATGTCCGCCGTTGTCCACCGGGTTGGCCACGCTCAGGTACTCCGGTATCCACTGGTGCAGCTCGGCCTGCCTGGCCTCGGACAGACGGGGGAGGTGGAGTCCGGCCGCGGTGGCGAGGTCGGCGGCGTGGGCGCCGGTACCGCCGGAGATCGAGTACACCGCGACCCCCTCCGCCAGCGGCGCCCGCGCCCGCGCCAACAGGGCCGCGGTGTCCTGGAGTTCGTCGATACCGTCGACCCGTACGACCCCGAACTGGCGCATCGCCGCGTCCACCACGTCGTCGGCGCCCGTGAGCTTGCCGGTGTGCGAGGCGGCCGTGCGCGCGCCGGTCTCGGTGCGGCCCACCTTCACCGCGACCACCGGCACCCCGCGGCGGGCGGCACGGTCGGCGGCCAGCAGGAAGGCGCGGCCGTCCTTCAGGCCCTCCACATAGCAGGCGACGGCACCTACCTCGGGCTGCTCGGCGAACCAGGAGAGGAAGTCGGCGGTCTCCAGGTCGGCCTCGTTGCCGGTGGGCGCCCAGTGGGAGAGGCGGATGCCCAGCTCCTGGAGCGAGAACACCGGGCGGCCCTGGTGGCCCGACTGGGTGATCAGCGCTATCGCCGGGCCGGTCAGGTCCTCCCGGAAGTGCTCGAAGGCGTTGAGATTGGTGTTCGGGCCGAGGAGCCGGATCCCCGAGCGGCGTACGGCGTCCGCGAGTCGCTGCTGTGCCGCGGCGCCCGCCTCACCCGTCTCGGCGAACCCGGAGGCGAAGGCGACCGCGAACCTCACCTTCGCGTCGGCCAGTTCCTCGATCACCGGCAGCGGGTCGGCCACCAGCAGCACGGCCAGGTCGACCTGCCCGGGCGGCAGTTCGGCGACGGAGGCGGCGCAGGGGATGCCGAAGACCGAGGAGCGGGACGGATGCACCGGATACACCTGCGCCCCCACCCGCTCGGCCCAGGCCAGCAGCTGCCGGGTGATCCCGGTGTTCGGGCGTCCCTCCGCGTCCGAGGCGCCGATCACGGCGACCGACGCGGGCCGGAAGAAGCGGGTCAGGTCCGGTACGTCCGCGTACAGCGGCCGCCCGCTGACGTCCAGGTCGTCGACCCGGTCGTGGACGACGGGTCCGGGCCGCTGCTCGCCGCACGCGATGACCCGGGCCCGGCGGGAGTCGGTGGTGAGGGTGCCGTGGGTTGATCCAAGCATCGGTCCGCCCGCTCCTGTGAGACAGCACAAGTAAACTGACGCTCTGTCAGATTACTGAACTGACGCAATGTCAGGAACTGGTCGGACCGAGCAAAGTTACCGACGGGTGCGGGGCGGCGGAGTCACCGACGGGTGCGCAGCTGCCTGGCCGCCGCCTTCGCGATCTTCCCCGCGTCGAGCGCCAGCTCCCGGAACATCCCGCTGATCGGGTTGGTGAACCCGGTGAAGTACAGACCGGGCGCCTGCGTCGGCGTACGGCCGCCGTGCACGACCGGCTTGCCGCGCCCGTCCAGCACCCCGAGATGCCCGACCAGACCCTCCAGCGCCCGGGTGTACCCGGTCGCCGCGATCACCGCGTCCGGCTCGATCCTGCTGCCGTCGGCGAGGACGACCTTTCCGGGGGTCCCGTCCTCGAAGGACTCGACGGCGGCCACGATCTCCACCTTCCCCTTGCGCACGGCGTCGATCAGACCGACGTCCTGCACGGGGACGGCACCCTGCCGGACTCTGCTGTACATCCCGGTGTCCGGGCGCGGCAGCCCCCGGGCCGACAGGTCCGGCACGGTGAGCGGGGCCGCCGACCTGGCGAGCCGGTCCACCAGCCGTACCGGCAGCCGCCGTACCAGGACGCCCGAGTACTGGGCGGGCCAGCCGAGTGTCGTACGGCGCACGATGTGCGGGACGGTGCGCACCGCCAGCCGTACCCGCGCCGCCCCGCCCTCCACCAGGTCCACGGCGATCTCGGCGCCGGTGTTGCCGGCGCCGACGACCAGGACGTCCCGGCCCGCGTACGGCCCGGCGTTGCGGTAGGCGCCCGCGTGCAGGAACTCCCCGCCGTACTCCGCCAGGCCCGGCCAGTCCGGGACGTGCGGGGTGTGGTTGTAGCCGGAGGCGACGACCACCGCGCTGCCGGTCAGCTCGCGCCCGCCGGAGGCGTGCAGCAGCCAGCCGGTGCCGTCGGCGGTCCGCTCGACGCGGAAGACCTCCACGCCGGTGACGATCTCCAGCTCGTGGTGCTCGGCGTACTTCTCGAGATAGCGCACCACGTTGTCGCGGGACACCCAGCGCCCGAACTTCCGGGGGATCTTCAGGCCCGGCAGCGCGGACAGCCGCCGGGTGGTGTGCAGATGCAGACGGTCGTAGTGGCCGCGCCAGGAGGCGCCCACGCGGTCGGCCTTCTCCAGCACCACGGCCCGTATGCCCCGTGCCCGCAGTGCGTACGCGGCGGCCAGACCGCCCGGACCGGCGCCTATGACGTAGACCGGGCGGTCGGCGGGCGTGGCGGAGAGCTGCACGGGAGCGGAACTGGAGTCGGTCATGTTCGGGAGCGTAATCACGCACCCTGTTGATGGGTCTCGGTCAAGACCGGAATCGGTTCCGAATTGATCACGGATGTAGGGGAGTGGGTGGGGACGGTGGCGTACGAAACCTGGTTGTGGCGGTACGGCGATCGCTTGGCCCCCATGGCTGGCGCTCGCGGGTGGGCTTTACCGGTGATCTGACGTACCGTCAGTTTCATGGACTCCCTATGGCTGGACGGCGCTCAGTGGCTGGCGGTGCTGCGGATCGGTCTCGGTCTGTGGTGGCTGGAGAGCTGGCGGCACAAGGACAAGAAGGCCTGGTTCGAGCGGGGCAGCGGCATCGCATGGGCGGCGGAGATCGCGGAGAAACACCGCTGGACGCCGGTGCGGAAGGGGTTCGAGACGGTGGTCGAGCCGCACCCGAAGCTGATGGCGTACGTCGTCGCCTACGCCGAACTCTCCCTGGGCCTCGGCCTGGTCCTCGGCTTTCTGACCCCGATCGCGTTGCTGGGCGGACTGCTGCTGAACGCGATCTACTTCGTCCTGATGATCCACGACTGGGCCGAGCAGGGCCAGAACTCGATGATGGCGCTGATCTCGCTCGTCGGGTTCTTCGCGATGGCCTGGCAGACCTGGTCGGTCGACGCGTGGCTGGGGTGGTTCTCATGAGCGCCGCGCGCTACGACCTTCCGGAGCCGGACGCCTTCACGCGCCCCTACTGGGAGGCGGCCGCGCGCGGTCGCCTGCTGATCCGCCGCTGCGGGGCCTGCGGCCTCGCCCACCACTACCCGCGCGAGTTCTGTCCGCACTGCTGGAGCGAGGAGGTGACCTGGGAGGAGGCGAGCGGCCGGGCCCAGCTCTACACCTGGTCCACCGTCCACCGCAACGACCTGCCGCCCTTCCACGAGCGCACGCCGTACGTGGCCGCGGTGGTCGAACTGGCGGAGGGCCCGCGGATGATGACGCAGGTGGTGGAGTGCACGGGCGCCGACCTGCGGCCCGGGCTGCCGCTGCGGGTGACGTTCGCGGAGGGGAAGCCGGTGTTCTGCCCGGAGGGATGAGGTGCGGAGGGGGGACTGGGGGTTCTGTCTGGCGGGTTGAGGTGTGGAGGGGGGACTGGGGGTTCTGTCTGGCGGGTTGAGGTGTGGAGGGGGCCGGGGTTGCGTTCGGGGGGGTGAGGTGCTGAGGGGGAGCCGGTGTTCCGCCCTGGCGCGTGAGTTGCGGAGGGGGGCCGGGGTTGCGTCCGGGGGGTTGAGGTGGGGAGGGGGAGCCGGTGTTCCGCCCGGAGGGATGAGGCGCGGAGGGGGGGCCGGGGTTGCATCCCGGGGGGTTGAGCTGTCGAGGGGAAGTCGGGGTTCCGCCCGGAGGGCTGAGCTCCCGATGGAAAACCGGTGTTCCGTCCGGCGGTTGGTGTCGATCATGGCTGTATGCGCCCTGAGAACTGGTATCTCACCGAAGACCTGGACGAGTTCCTCTCCCGCGCGGGTGACTTCCTGCGCTCCCGGCCCGCCCTGCACACGGTGCCGCTGACGGTGACGGACGCGCTGCGGCGGCGCGGGCTGCACCTCTACGGCACGGAAGCCCCCCTCTTCGGGCTGCTGGAAGCGGACGGCGGCACGGTACGGGCCGCCCTGCTCCATACCCCGCCCTTCCAGATCAACGTCACCGCGCTCACCCCGCAGGAGGCCGACGCCCTGGCGGTCCGGTTCGCCGAGCTGGGCCGCTCACTCGTCGGAGTCTCCGGGCCGAAGGACGCGACGGAGTCCTTCGCGGCGGCCTGGGAGCGGCGCACCGGTACGGCGGTCGCCGTCGACAAGCGGCAACGGCTCTACCGCCTGGGCGAGTTGACCGTACCGGAGCCCCGGCCGCAGGGGCGGGCGCGGATCGCCGGGCCGGGGGACCGGGATCTGCTGATCCGCTGGTTCGAGGAGTTCGAGGAGATCACCGGCGGCGTCGGCCAGGACCCGGGCAACTGGGCCGACGCCCGTATCTCCTACGGCGGCGTCACCCTCTGGGAAACCGGCGACGGCACCCCGCTCGCCATGGCGGGAGCCACCCCCGAGACGGCCGGCCAGGTCCGTGTCGCCCCCGTCTACACCCCGGCCGACCTGCGCGGACGCGGATACGCCGGCGCGGCCACGGCCGAGGTGAGCCGGGCCGCGCGGGCGGCGGGCGTCCAGGAGGTCCTCCTCTTCACCGACCTCGACAACCCGACGAGCAACGGGCTGTACCAGCGGATCGGCTACCGGCCGGTGGCGGACTTCAGCGTGTGGCGGTTCGGCGGCTGACGCCGGCGCAGTGCCCCGCCCGCACCGGCTCAAGGCCAGAGCAACGTCCGGCTCCAGCCGAACTCCGTGCTCCGGTACTCCAGCCGTACGTGCCGCCGGTCCGCGTCCCCCTGGAAGAACTCCACCGTCTCGGGGCGCAGCCGGTACAGCGTCCAGGTGGGCGACGGCTCGTCGGGATTCTCGCGCGCCCGCTCCCACGCGGCCTCGGACGCCCGCCGCAGCTCGGCCAGTGAGGACAGCTCCTCGCTCTGCCGCCCGGTGAGCGCCGCGGCCAGCGCCCCCGTCGAGCGGGCCTGCAGGTCGGCCTGGCTCTCCCGGGACGGCGCCGCGGTCACCGACCCGCGTACCCGCACCTGGCGGCCCAGCACCGGCCAGTAGAAGGCCAGGGCGGCCTGGGGGTGTGCGTTCAGGGCCCGGCCCTTGCGGCTCGTGGCGTGGGTGCCGAAGGCCCAGCCGTCCGCGTCGGCGCCGTGCAGCATCACGATCCGTACGTCCGGCCGGCCCTCCTCGTCCACCGTGGCCAGCGACATCGTGTGCGGCTCCGGCTGCCCGGCCGCCACCGCGTCCGCCAACCAGCTCGTGAACAGGGGCAGCGGGGTCGGCGGGGCGGTGTCCGGGTCGAAGGGGCGCAGATCCGTGACGTCCGGGTCCCATACCCGCAGCGACCTCAGCAGTGCGTGGAGATCCGTTTCCATGTGCCGAGTATCGCCACCGGGCCGCCGTCGGCGCGGGCGGGTGCGACCGGGCCGCCATCCGTTCGGCAGTCCTCCTGCGACGCACACGAGTGATTCCGGGTGTCGGTGATCTTCCTGCCACTGTCGTTCATCACCGGGTTCTTCGGCATGAACTTCACGTTCCTGACGAACAGGCTCGAGACCAGGGACGAGTTCTGGCTGCTCGCCGTGGGGATGCAGGCGGTCGTCCTGCTCGGCTCCGTCTACGTCCTGCACCGCACCCGCATCTGGCGCCGGCTGCTGGACGAGGACTGAACAGGAGCCCTCACCGGCCCAGCACCACCGTCCCCGAGGAGCAGAACCAGCCCCCCGTCCCGGACGCCACCCCCAGCCTCGGCATCCGCCCGTCCCGCGTCCGCACCTGCCGCTCCCCGGCCTCTCCGCGCAGTTGCCGCACGGCCTCCACCAGCAGGAACAGCCCCCGCATGCCCGGGTGTTGGGCCGAAAGGCCGCCCCCGTCCGTGTTCACCGGCAACTCCCCGCCCCGCACCAGCAGCCGGCCCTTCTCCACGAACGCCCCGCCCTCGCCCTTCCCGCAGAAGCCCAGGTCCTCCAGGGTCACCAGGGTCATGTAGGTGAAGGCGTCATAGATCTGCGCGAAGTCCATCTCCTGCGGCCGCACCCCCGCCCGCTCGAAGGCCAGCCGCCCGCTGACCGCCGCCGGTGACACCGTGAAGTCCGTCCACTCGGACATCGCCGCGTGCGAGACGTGCTCCCCGGTGCCGAGGATCCAGACGGGCGCCGTACGGCAGTCCCGCACGTACTCCTCGGCCGCCAGCAGGACCGCCGCGCCGCCGTCCGAGCGCAGGCAGCAGTGCAGCTTGGTGAAGGGGTCGGCGATCATCGGGCCGGCCAGGACGTCGTCGACCGTGATCGGGTCCCGGAACATCGCCTCCGGGTTCAGCGCCGCGTTGGCCCGGGCCTGCACCGCCACCTCGGCCAGCTGCTCGACGGTCGTACCGTGTTCGATCATGTGGCGGCGGGCGGCCATCGCGTACTTGGCGATCAGGGTGTGGCCGTAGGGGACCTCGAACTGCAGGGGCCCGCGGGCGCCGAAGGACAGGTCGCCCGTCCTGCGGCCCGCCCTGATGTCCGCGCGTGCCGTCGAGCCGTAGACGAGGAGGACGGCGTTGGCGTGGCCGGCCGCTATCGCGTCCGCCGCGTGCGCCGCCATGACCTCCCAGGTCGAGCCGCCGACCGAGGTGGAGTCCACCCAGGTGGGGCGCAGGCCCAGATACTCGGCCACCTCCACCGGGGCCAGCGTGCCGAGGCCCGCCGAGGCCAGGCCGTCGACCCGGGCGCGGTCGAGCCCCGCGTCCGCGAGGGCGCGGCGGGCCGCCTGTGCGTGCAGGGTGTACGGGGTGGCGTCGTCCACGCGTCCGCAGTCGGAGAGGGCCACACCGACCACGGCGACCTTCCTGCTCCCAGCCGTCATGAATCTGACGGTACATCAGATACGGCTGCTCGCGGCAGGTGTCGCGGCCCTGGGCATCCGTACGCCCGCGCCCTAATATGACGGTCCGTCAGATCCGCTCGGGAGGGATGAGGGACCCGCCATGGACACGCGCCTGACCGCCGAGCAGGACGAGATCCGCCGCACCCTGCGCGAGCTGCTGCACAAGCGGTGCGGCTCGCCCGAGCTGCGGACCGCCGTCGACAGCCCGGCCGGACACGACCCCCTCCTGTGGTCGGCCCTCGCCGACCAGCTCGGCCTGCCCGGGCTCGCCCTGCCCGAGCGGTACGGCGGCGTCGGCTGCTCTCTCACCGAACTCGCCCTCGCCTGCGAGGAGACCGGCCGGGCGCTCGCCCCCTCCCCGCTGCTCGCCACCTCCGTCCTCACGGCCCCGCTGATCCTCGCCCTCGGCACGGAGGCCCAGCGCGCCGGACTGCTGCCCCGCCTGGCCGCCGGCACCCTCACCGCCGCCCTCGCCGTCCCCGGCCCGGCCCTGACCACAGCCCTCGCCCTGACCTGCGACAACGGCACCTTCGCCGCGGGCGGCGGCCGGGCCGGGGGTGTCCAGGCGCGGCGGGCCGACGGCGACTGGCGGCTGTACGGGCAGGTCGACCAGGTGCTGGACGGGCACAGCGCGGGGCTGCTGCTCGTCGCCGCGCACACCGGGGGCTTCGCGCGGTCGCGGACTTTGCTGTTCCTGGTCGCCGGGGACGCGCCCGGTGTCGTACGCGCCCGGCAGACCGCGCTCGACGCCACCCGGTCGCAGGGGCGTGTCCAACTTCGGGATGCTCGCGCGGAGTTGCTGGGCGAGGAGGGTGTGGACGTGTTGCCCGCGTTCGCCGCCCTGGGGGACCGGGTCGCCGCCGTGCTCGCCTGTGAGGCCGTCGGGGCGGCGGACCGGGTGCTGGAGCGGACCGTGGAGTACGTCGGGCAGCGGGAGCAGTTCGGGCGGCCCGTGGGCTCCTTCCAGGCGGTGAAGCACCGGTTGGCCGATGCGTATGTGGGGGTGCAGGCGGCTCGGTCGGCCGCGTACTACGCCGCGTGGGCCTGCGGCGCTGGTGCCGGGTCCGCCTCGGCTTCGCCTTCGGCGTCCGGGTTCCCACCCGGACCACCCGTGCAGCTTTCGTCGTCGGATGCGGGTGGCCCCCGTGGGGGGTCCTCGCCGTCGGCGGCTGACGGGCCGTGCTCTGGTGGGCTGGCGCTCGCCCAGGCCTTGGAGGCGTTGCGCGGAGCCGCCGGCGAGGGAATCCAGATGCACGGCGGGATCGGGTTCACCTGGGAGCACGACGCGCACCTGTACTTCAAACGGGCCGCCGGGGACGAGCTGCTGTTCGGGCCGGTGCACCGGCTGCGGGACCGGGCGGCCGAGGCCGCCGGGCTCTTCGCGGGCGGGGAGGTGACGGTGTGATCGGCGTCCGGCTGGTGCAGAAGGTGTCCTCGACGCGCGGGTTCGCGAAGGTCGCGCCCCATGTGATCCCGGCGCTCGACCGGGCGGTCCACCGGCTCACCCGGGGGCGGTTCCTGCTCAGCACCCAGATGCTGCCTGGGGTGATCCTCACCACCACCGGCGCCCGCAGCGGCTTGCCCCGGCGCACCCCGCTGGCCTGCATGCCGGAGGACGACGGCAAGAGCTGGCTGCTGGTCGGCTCCAACTTCGGGCGGCCCGGACATCCCGCCTGGAGCCACAATCTGCTCGCCCACCCGGAGGCGTCGATCAGCTGGAAAGGGCGGGACATTCCCGTCACCGCCCGGCTGCTCGCGGGGGAGGAGCGGGCCGCGGCCTGGCAGGCGCTGCTGGCGTTCTGGCCGCCGTACGCCACCTACCAGGCCCGGGTGACGAGGGAGATCCGCCTGTTCCGGCTCACGGAAACCCCCTAAGGGGCGCGGGGCTGTGTCTGATACGCGGCTACCGCCGCGTGGGCGCGACAAGCCACAACGGACCCGCAGACGCCCGACGGCATCCAGCGGCACCCCCTGCGGCGCTAAACCCCGGCCAGGCGCTCCGCCAGGAGAACCGCGCCGATCCCCACCATCGCCGCCCCCGAAGTCCGCGTCACCGCCCGGGCCGCGGCCGGCCTCGCGGAGAGCAGCGCACGCGACAACGCGCCGACGCTGAGGTAGACGGCCGCGCAGCAGGCCATGTGGAGCAGGCCGAGGGACGCCGTCTGGACGGGGACGGGCAGGTGCGCGCCGCGCAGGGTGAGGAACTGGGGGAGGACCGAGAGGTAGAGCAGCAGACCCTTGGGGTTGAGGCCGCTGATCGTGGCGCCGCGCAGGAAGAGACGCCCGTCGGGGAAGGCCTCCTCCGTGGCCCCCGGCACCGCCGGGCGCCGCAGCACACCCCAGCCGAGCCACAGCAGGTAAAGCGCGCCCGCCACCGTCAGGGCCGTCAGCAGCCTCGGCGAGCCCGCCACCAGGACCGCGAGGCCCGCCGTCGCCAGGGCCGTGTGCAGGGCGTAGCCGCAGACCAGGCCGGCCACCGCGCGCAGCACCGAGCCGCGGCGCACGGCCGTCGCGATCACATACGCCCAGTCGGCGCCCGGTACGCACACCAGCAGCAGGTCCACGGCGAGGAAGGAAAAGAGCAGTCCCGAGTCCATGCCGGGGACATTAGGCGTGATTGGCCCGAAAGTGTTCCCGAAGTTTGCCCATTCCCGCCCGTTCTGCGGGAGGATCTACCTCATGGACGACGTGGACCGGAAAATCCTTGCCGAGCTGCAGCAGGACGGGCGGCTGACCGTGACCGAGCTGGCGGCCCGGGTGCGCCTCAGCGTCTCGCCCTGCCACCGCCGGCTGCGCGAGCTGGAGCGCTCCGGTGCCATCCAGGGCTACCGGGCGGTGGTGGACGCGGCGGCGCTCGGGCTGACCTTCGAGGCGCTGGTCTTCGTGTCGATGCGCCAGGAGGACCGGGACACGGTCGCCGAGTTCGAGCGGGCGGTCGGTGAGCTGGAGCACGTTCTCGACGCCCAGCGGCTGTTCGGCGAGCCCGACTATCTGCTCCGGGTGGCGACCGCCGACCTCGCGGCCTTCCAGCGGCTGTACGACGAGCGGCTGGCGACCCTGCCGGGAGTGCAGCGGCTCACCTCGACGCTGGTGATGAAGCACGTCGTACGGGACCGTCCGCTGCCCGCATAGCAGTGCAGGCGGTGGCCCACCGCGCGTCACACGCGAGGGAACCACCGCCTGCCAGACAGGACTTGGGTCAAGGAAAAAGGGTTACAGCGGCCGTGTGTTACTTGCTCGGCTTCTTTCCGGTCACGCCCAGGTGCACCAACAGTGCCAGGTTCGGTTTGAGTTCGGCCTGTTTCACGCCCCAGGACGAGAAACCCTTCTGGTGGGCCGCCACCGCCGCGAGCATCGCGACGAGCGAGCCGGCCACCGCCGCCGGATTCACGTCCTTGTCGACCCTGCCCTTGGACTGCAGCTCGGCGATGGAGTCCGCGAGGGAGTTGTTCACCGAGTTGAGGATCTTCATGCGGATCTTGTAGAACCGTTTGTCCCCCTCGGCCGCGCCGAGGTCGACGACCCGTAGGATCGCGTCGTTCTTGCGCCAGAACTCCAGGAATCCTTCCACGAGTTCCTGTGCGGTCTGCCAGCCCGACTTGCCGGCCCAGGACCGCCCCTGGAGGAGTTCGGTCAATCCCGCGCCCTCGGCCGCCATTTGCTCGGCGATCTCCAGGACGGCGCCTTCGACGTCGGGGAAGTACTGGTAGAAGGTCGCGGGAGAAGTTCCCGCCTTCCGGGCGACATCGATGACCTTGACGTCCCGGTAGGGGGAGGAGCTGAGCATCTCGCTGAGGCAGTCGAGCAGCTTCTGCCGGGTCGCCTGCCCACGCCGGCCGGCCACGCGGCCGTCGACGGTACGCACTTGTCCTGTCATGCCGTCAGCTTACCGAGGGGTGATCGGAGCGCGATTCGGCCGACTGCAAATGGGGTGCACGGGTGCTCTGAGGGTGGTGTGCCTGGTCTGCGCGGTGCATGCGGCCCGGTTACTTTGACGGCATGGCCGAAAACAGGGCATCAGGGAATGAAGAGGCCGAAGAGGCGGCAGAGACCTACGGGGAGGGTGTGCCGTGCTGGGTGGACGCCCAGCTCGCCGACGTCGAGGCGGGCAAGCGCTTCTACGGTGAGCTCTTCGGGTGGACCTTCCAGGACGCCTACGGCTCCTCGGTGTGGGCGCGACTGGAGGGGGAGCTCGTCGCCTCGCTCGCCCCCAAGATCGACGGCCGTATGCCCACCGTCTGGACGGTGTCCTTCGCCACCCCGGACGCCGAGGCCCTCGGCCGGCGGATCACCGCGGCCGGCGGGCAGGTGGTCATGGCCCCGTTCCCGGTGGGCGACCTCGGGGTCGCCGCGCTCGCCGCCGATCCCGAGGGCGCGGTGTTCGCGCTGTGGCAGCCGGGCCGCCACCGGGGTTTCGGGCGGCGGCACGAGCCCGGCACCTTCGTCTGGGCCCAGCTGTACACCCGGGACACCGCCGCCGCCAACGCCTTCTACGGCGGCCTCTTCCACGACGCCCTGTTCGGCACGTCCGAACCCGACTTCGGCCGTACGGAGGTCACCGACGTCTTCCCGGCCGAGATGCCCCCGCACTTCCTGACCCACTTCCGCGTCACCGAGCTGGACGACGCCCTCGGGGCCGTACAGCGGCTCGGCGGCCGGGTGCAGGCGCCACCCTTCGAGACGTCGTACGGACGAGTGGCCGTCGTCACCGACAATCAGGGGGCGTCGTTCGCACTGTTGCAGCGCTGACCCGTCCGCTTTGGGGTGATAGGTAGTGAGACACCCCGAATGTCACCGGGTTCGCAACCGGCCGCCCGGCCAGGAAGAATCTGGGGTGCGTGCCGCCAAGGCGGTGCGGTGGTGAGACGCTGCACTTCGGTCGCGTACATATGTGGGTGGCGCGGCTCGTACGGGGAGGTGGCAGGCAAGTGGTGGATCAGCTGACGCAGCACGATCCGCGGCGGATCGGGCCGTTCGAGGTGCTGGGCCGGCTGGGCGCCGGCGGCATGGGGCTGGTCTATCTCGCGCGCTCGGCGTCCGGTCGGCGCGTGGCGATCAAGACGGTGCGCACCGAGCTGGCCGAGGACCAGCTCTTCCGGGTGCGCTTCACCCGTGAGGTGGAGGCGGCCCGCGCGGTCTCCGGCTTCTACACGGCCGCCGTGGTCGACGCCGACCCGCGCGCCGCCGTGCCGTGGCTGGCGACCGCATACGTCCCGGCGCCCTCGCTGGAGGAGATAGTGAACGACTGCGGGCCGCTGCCGGCCCAGGCCGTGCGCTGGCTCGCCGCGGGAGTGGCGGAAGCCCTCCAGTCCATCCATGGCGCGGGGCTGGTCCACCGCGACCTCAAGCCGTCCAACGTGCTCGTCGTCGAGGACGGCCCCCGGGTGATCGACTTCGGCATCGCCTCCGGTGTCTCCAACACCCGGCTGACCATGACGAACGTCGCCGTCGGCACCCCCGCCTACATGTCCCCCGAGCAGGCCAAGGACTCCCGCAGCGTCACCGGAGCCAGCGACGTCTTCTCGCTCGGCTCCATGCTGGTCTTCGCGGCCACCGGCCACCCGCCCTTCCACGGCGCCAACCCGGTCGAGACCGTCTTCATGCTGCTGCGCGAGGGCCCGGACCTCACCGGCCTGCCCGACGAGCTGCGCCCGCTCATCGAGGTCTGCATGCAGATGGAGGCCTCCGCCCGGCCCACCCCGGCCGACCTCCAGGCCCAGCTCGCGCCCCATCTCTTCGGCTCCGGCTCCGACGACAGCGGCACCGCCTCCGCCTGGCTGCCCGAGAAGGCGGTCGCCCTCATCGAGGCCCGCCGCGGCGGCCGCCCCGCCGTCAAGCCCGCCCCGGTCACCACCGGCGGGCCCAGGAGCGGCGGCCGCGCGGCTGTACCTCCGCCGCCCTCGTACGATCCCCCGGCTCCCGTGCCCGTCGGCGCCCCCTCCGCCGTGCCCGACACCGGCCCGGTCCGGCTGGCCGGCGCCCAGGTGCCCATCGGCCCCGGCCCGCGCGTCGCCGACGCCCGCGCCGCCGCCGTCAAGGCACCCCCGCCGGAGGCCGGCCTGGTCGCCAGCTGGTCCCGCCCCCGCCCCGGCGTCACCGGCCCCGACCCGAACGTCCCGCCCCAGCCCCCGGAGACCGCGAGCGGCTGGCGGCCCTGGCGGTTCCGCATGTCCAACGAGGTCTGGGGCACCCCCTCGGTCGACGGCGACATGGTCTACGTCACCTCCTTCGAGGTGCACGCCCTGGACGTGGCCACCGGCCGGCGCCGCTTCAAGACGCGGGACGTCGCCTGGTCGATGTCCGTGGCCGACGGCCGTATCCATGCCTCCGACGGACCGACCCTGTTCGCCCTGGACGCCCGCGAGGGCACCGACCTGTGGCGGCTGTCCACGGACGCCTGGGTGTACTCCCTCAAGGCCGACCACGGCACGGTCGTCACCGGTACCCGTGGCGGCGGCGTCCAGGCCTGGGAGGCGTCGAACGGCCAGAAGCTGTGGGAGATCGCCGGCTGCCAGACCGACTTCGAGGCCCCGGAATCGGGCCCCCTCGTCCACGACGGCACGGTCTACGTCTGGCAGGACGCCCGGCTGCGCGCCCTGGAGGCCCGCACCGGTGAGGAGCGCTGGTCGTACCCGGTGGGCGACGCGGCCTCCTGCGGCGGTGTGCCGGTCCGCCTGACCCCCGCACCCGACGGTTACGTGTACGTCTCCGCCGGCACCCGCGTCCTCGCCGTCGAGGCGGCGAGCGGCATGGTCCGCTGGCACTTCGAGGCCCCCGCGGTCTTCCTCAGCCCGCCGGCCTTCGCCCCGGGCCCGGCGGTGACGGGCGGCGGCATCTACCTGGCGGACTACCTGGGCACCGTCTACGCCCTCGACGCCACCGACGGCCGTGACCGCTGGCGCATCGCGACGGAGGCACGTTCGTCGATCGAGCCGGTGCTGGTCGCCGCCGGGCACGTCCACGTGGGCAGCGGCAAGGGCCTGTACACCCTGGACGCGGTCACCGGCACGCCCAAGTGGCGCTTCCAGGCGGGCGGCGACGTGGTGGGAGCCCCCGCGGTCGCGGAGGGCCGTATCCACTTCGGCTCCACGGACCACCTGCTCTACACCCTGAAGTCCGACGACGGCCGACTGCGCTGGAAGCTGGCGACCGGCGGCGAGATCACCGGCTCCCCGGTGGTCAAGGACGGCGTGGTGTACGCGTGCAGCAAGGACCGGTGCGTGTACGCGCTGGACGCGGAGAAGGGGACGGGGACAGCCCGCACGGCGTGAGGGGTGATGAGGGTGTGCGACGGCCGTCGTACCGGTGTGTCACGGAAGGGCTCCGGACGGCGGCCGTCCCAGGGCTGACGCTACCCCGGGTGCGCGTTCCCCGCCATACGGTCACTCACCGTGTCCGCGGCTCGGTGCGGCCCCTGTTCCGGAACATCTCCGCCTGCCGTTCGGCGGGCAGATTGCCCAGGGCGATGAGCGGCGGGGCCTGGGCGAACGCCTGGGCCAGGGCCGCCTCCCGGGCCGCCCACAGTGCCCGCACGCTCCCCTGCACCGCCTCCGGCGGATACCCGGCGATGACGGAGGCACAGCGCACGGCGGCCGCCAACGCACCACCCTCCTCCGTGAGTTCCGACACGAGCCCGATCTCCCGGGCCCGCCGGGCGGAGATCCGCTCGGCGGTCCCCATGAGCGCCATCCGGGCCGCCTCCCCGTACGGCATCCGCGCGGCCATCAGCATCGACTCGTAGGCGCTGACCATGCCGTACGAGGTGTGCGGATCGAAGAAGACGGCCGTCGGGTCGGCGACCAGGAACTCGCACTCGCCCAGCAGATAGAAGGCACCCCCGCAGGCCAACCCGTGCACGGCGGCCACCACCGGCTTCCACAGGTCGTTGGCCTTCGGCCCGACGGTCAGCAGCGGATCGTCCAGCATGTACGGCGACGAGGGCTGCCGCACGACGACGTCCCGGTCGATCCCGGTACAGAACGCCCGCTGCCCGCCCCCGGTGAGCACGACGGCCCGCACGGAGTCGTCGAACCGCAACGCCCGCCAGACCGAACCGAGTTCGCGAGCCATGTCCAGGTCGATGGCGTTGAGCCGGTGCGGGCGGTCCAGGGTGACGACGGCGACCCCGCTGTCCTTGTCGGCGTCGACCCGTACGGCGCTCACGCGAGCACCCACTGCGGCAGCCCGCCGTCACCGAAGACGACGTGCACCCGGGCGCCGATCCTGAGGCTCTGTGAGCCCAGCGAGTTGAGTGGCGCGCCGGCGTGGGCGACCAGATTCCCGACCAGCCGGATCCGGGGCCAGTCCGCCAGCTCCACCACGACGACGTTGTACGGCGCCTGTTCGGCGTAGTCGGGAAGGAGGGGCGGATGCGGCACGACGTACGACCAGATCCGTCCACGTCCGCTGGTGAGCCGCCACTCGCTCGCGAAGGACTGGCAGTGCGGGCAGCAAGGGCGGGGCGGGAAGCGGGGTTCGTGGCAGTCGCCGCAGGCCTGGACGCGCAGTTCGCCCCGGGCCGCGTACTTCCAGAAGGGGGCGCCGTCGGTGTCGGTGACGGGAGTCAGCATCATCAGCTCCTGAGCAGCAGGGCGGAGGTGGGCACGCCCTCGCCGGCCGTGACCAGGCAGGTGGCGGCTCCGGGCACCTGGGCGGTGCTGGTCCCGCGCAGTTGCCTCACCCCTTCGTTGATGAGGTTGAAGCCATGGACGTAGGCCTCGGAGAGCCCGCCGCCGCTGGTGTTGAGGGGGAGCCGTCCGCCGATCTCCAGGGCACCCTGTTCGGTGAAGGCGCCCCCTTCGCCTCTCCCGCAGAAGCCGTAGCCCTCCAGGGAGAGCGGGATGAGCGGGGTGAACGCGTCGTAGATCTGCGCCACGTCGACGTCGTCGGGGGTGAGGTCGGCGTGCTTCCACAGGTGCCGGGCGGCGGTCCAGGAGGGACCGGTGAGGGGGTCGTCGTTCCAGTAGTTGACCATGCCGTGGTGCTGGGCGGGCAGCCCCTGGGCGGCGGAGTGGACGTACGCGGGCTTGGTACGGCAGTCCCGGGCACGCTCTTTGGACACGAGGACACAGGCCAGGGCCCCGTCCGTCTCCAGGCAGTTGTCGAAGAGACAGAGCGGCTCGCTGATCCATCGCGAGGTCATGTACATCTCGCGGGTCAGCGGCCGTTCGTACATCACGGCGGCCGGGTTCTGGTTGGCCCGGTTCCGGCAGGCGAGGGCGACGTTGAAGAGGTGGTCGCGGGTGGCGCCGTACTCGTGCATGTAGCGGCGGGTGAGCATGGCGATCTCGTCGGCGGGACGGAGGAGTCCGAAGGGCCGGGTCCACTGGGCGGGAGTGGGGAGCTGCACGGTGGTATTGGCCCATGGCCGAGCCCCGCTGCCCCGCTTCCGCGACCGCCAGGCGACCCCCACGGTGGCCTGCCCGGAGGCGATGGCGGCGGCGAGATGCGCAACGGTGGCACAGGAACCGCCGCCGCCGTACGGGGCTTTGCTGAAGAAGGTGAGATCCCCGAACCCGACGGCCTTGGCGAGCTCGACCTCGTCGGTCTCCTCCATGGTGTAGGAGGCGAGCCCGTCGACCTCACCGGGCGCGATCCCCGCGTCGTCGAGCGCGGCCAGCACGGCCCGGCAGGCGAGCGCCTTCTCGTCCTCCGGAAGGTGCTTGGCGAACGAGGTCTGCCCGATCCCGACGATGGCGGTGGCGTCCTTGAGCCCGGTAACTGCCATGGCGTTGCCCCCTCAGCCTACGGCCTGACAGGGCGTCAGATTACAGCTAATCTGACGGACAGTCAGCTACGCGGTACAGGGGGCCTGTGATGAGCGACTGGGACACCATCGACACCATCCCCGATCTGGTCCGGTGGTCGGCCGAGCGGTACGCGGACACGGAGGCGGTGGTCGAGGGCCGTACCAGGATCACGTACGCCGAACTGGGCGCCCGCGTCGAGCGTGCGGCGGCGGCCTGCCTGGCGAGCGGGGTGCGGGTGGGCGACCGAGTCGCGGTCTGGGCCCCCAACTCCCTGGACTGGATCACGGCCGCCCTGGGCGCGGTGACGGCGGGCGCGGTCCTCGTGCCGCTCAACACCCGCTTCAAGGGGACGGAGGCGGCGGACGTACTGCGCCGCAGCGGGGCGCGGCTGCTGTTCGTGACGGGCAC
Source organism: Streptomyces sp. NPDC030820 (assembly GCF_055572075.1). Classification (NCBI taxonomy): domain Bacteria; kingdom Bacillati; phylum Actinomycetota; class Actinomycetes; order Kitasatosporales; family Streptomycetaceae; genus Streptomyces; species Streptomyces sp. NPDC030820. The sequence goes on along the minus strand of NZ_JBVIEB010000004.1, from coordinate 361,658 downwards.
GTTCCTGGGCGCGTCGTACGTGGCGAGCCTGCGTCGGGCGGCGGGGGAGGGGGTGCCGCACGGCCGGGGCCCGCTACCGGGCCTGCCCGAGCTGGAGGAGGTGGTGGTCCTGTCGGAGGACGCGCCACCGGACTTCCGCACGTGGAAGGACTTCCTGGCGGAAGGGGAGGGGGTGGACACGGCCGAAGTGGATGCGAGACGACGGGAGTTGGCCGACGTCGGCTCGGCACTGTCGGACATCGTCTACACGTCGGGTACGACGGGCCGCCCCAAGGGCGCGATGATCACACACACCCAAACCCTCCGGGCGTACGAGATCTGGTCGGACCTGGCGGGACTGCGGACAGGCGACCGCTACTTGATCATCAACCCCTTCTTCCACACCTTCGGCTACAAGGCCGGGGTGATCGCCTGCCTGATGCGCGGGGCGACGATGATCCCGCAGCCGGTGTTCAGCGTGGACACGGCACTGGCGAACATGGCCGCGGAGCGGATCTCGGTCCTGCCCGGCCCGCCCACCCTCCTGCAGTCGCTGCTGGACCACCCGTCGCGGGCGGCTTTTGACCTCTCGGCGCTACGCCTGGTGGTGACGGGAGCGGCGGTCGTGCCACTCCGTCTGGTGGAACGCCTGCGCGCCGAACTGGGCGTGGCCACGGTCCTCACCGCGTACGGCCTCTCGGAGGCGAGCGGCATCGTCACGATGTGCCGGCGCGGCGACGCCCCGTCGGTCATCGCCTCCACCTCCGGCCGGGCGATCCCGGGGACGGAGATACGGCTGGTGGACGCGAAGGGCACGCCGGTACGGCCCGGTGAGGCGGGCGAGATCCTGGTCCGTGGCTTCAACGTCATGCGCGGCTACCACGAGGACACGGCGGCGACGGCCGAGGCGATCACTCCGGACGGCTGGCTGCGCACGGGCGACGTGGGCGTCCTGGACGAGCTGGGCAACCTGCGCATCACGGACCGCATCAAGGACATGTTCATCGTGGGCGGCTTCAACGCGTACCCGGCGGAGATAGAGCAACTGCTGTCCCTCCACCCGGATGTGCGCGAGGCGGCCGTGATCGGCGTGCCGGACGCCCGACTGGGCGAGGTCGCCAAGGCGTTCGTGGTGCGCAGCCCGGGCTCGCTGCTGACCTCGGCCGACCTGATCGCCTGGTCCCGCCGGGAGATGGCGAACTACAAGGTGCCGAGGTCGGTGGAGTTCGTGCCGGAACTCCCACGGAACGCGAGCGGGAAGGTGGTGAAGGGGGTTTTGCGGGGGCGGGGGTGAGTTGCACTTCTGGTGCCGATCGGTTGCCGCGGGGCCGCCCGCTTCTTTGGCGGCGGGCGCCTTGCCGGGGTCGACCCTCGGGTCGGCTGCGTTCGCGTCCTGGGTTGCGGGTCGCGACCGCGCCTCGCCTGCACGCCGGGTGGGGTTGGCGGCGATCGGCCACCCCTGTGGATAACTCCGGCCGCCGACCTGGCTGAAGGCGAGATTGGCAGATCGGTTCCACCGGCGGACGCGCCGACCTGGGCAAACGCCACAGGGCCGTGGAACGGATCTGCCAATCTGCGCTTGAGTTGGTGCGGACGTACGTCGGCCGCGACGGCTCCCCCTCGGCGCCGTCGCGGCCGGTCCCCCGTGTGGGAGGTGGCTCAGCTGGGGTCGGACGTCACGTGGGTGTTGTCCGGAGTCACCGTGCCGTCGGCGGCCACCGCCGGGGCGTCCGTGACGTGGGTGTTGAGCGGCTGGACCGTCTCGTCCGCCGGGGCGTCCGTGACGTGCGTGTTGAGCGGCTGGACCGTTCCGCTCGCCGGCGCGTCGGTGACATGCGTGTTGTCCGGCTGGACAGTCGTGTTGTTGTCGGTGTTGCTCATGGTGCCTCCCCTGGTGGATCACTGTGGAACGTGAGGGCCCGCCCGGTCACTCCCCCGTGGGTGGCCGGACGGGCCACTCGGGCCGCCCAACCCTAATCCCCCGGTGTGGCGACCCTCACCGCGGTCCGTCTGCCCCCCGACGCGACGGATCGACAACCAGGAGAGTGTCCTGCCGCGATAAACGAACGATGAACGCCCCGGCAGAAGCTCAGGCGGCCGCCACCGGAGTCAGGAGCTTGCGGACCTCGTCGGCCTCCGGGGCGTTCAGGTGCTCGTAGATCTCCAGGGCTTCACGCCAGCAGACCTGGGCCCGGCCGGAGTGGCCGATGCCGTCCAGGGCTCTGCCCAGCACGGTCAGGACATGGCCACGGCGCCATTCGCCTCCGATGCCTCTAAGGACGGTGAGCGCCATCTCGGCGTTGCTCGCGGCCTGTGACGGCCTGCGCGCGTCCAGGTCGACCTCCGCGAGCCGGCACAGCGTCATTCCTTCCCACAGGCGTTGACGGCTGTCGCGGAAGACGCGCAGGGCCTCTTCCAACTGCTCGGCCGCGCTGTCGTGCTGGCCGGTCTTGCCGAGGGCCAGGCCGAAGGCGTACCGCCCGTTCGCTCCTCTGAGGGTGTGGCCGAGTTCCTGGTAGATGTCCGTTCCCTGACGGGCGAGGACGACCGCGGTGTCGGCGCGGTCCGTCGCAAGGTGCAGACGTGACAGGTTGCACAGGGCGGCCGCCGTGCCCGCGAGGTCGCCGCAGCTGCGGAACTTCTTGATGGCCTGGCTGAAATAGCCTTCGGCGTCCTCGTGCCGGTTCTGGTAGAACGCCGTGCTGCCGAGCACGTTCGCCGCCCAGCAGGAGGGCAGCGGATCGTGGGCCGCTTCAGCGAGCTGGAACGCCTCCAGCGCCTCGCGGTACGCCTGATCGAACACCCCGGAGAACAGCCGCGCATTGCTCAGGACGACCGAGGCCCTGCCCTCGGCACGCACATCGCCGACAGCCCGCGCGGCTGCCCTCAGTGCGGCCGCGGCCGCCTCGTACTCCCGTGAGTTGGCGCCGGATTCGGCAAGGTCGACGGACGCCCACAGCAGGTCGATCGCGCGCCGCAACGTGCTTCCATCGGCGGACTGCCGTACGCAGGCGAGCAGGCAGACCGCCTCCGCGTACAGCCAGTCCTGTGCGCCGTGCCGGTCCTCGAAGCTCAACCCCCGGTACGCGGTCGGCTCCAGGTGATCCACCAGCCGGTCCCCCGGCCGCTCCATCGCGTAGACCTGGGCCGCCGTAGCCAGGTAGAAGTCCAGCAACCGCGACATCGCCGTCTCCCGCTCGCTCGGCGGCTGCTCATCCCTCTCCGCGCAGGCACGCGCGTACAGCCGGACCAGGTCGTGGAAGCGGTAGCGACCGGGCGCCGCCGACTCCAGCAGCGACGTGTCCACCAGGGACTCGAGCAGGTCCTCCGTCTCCTCCAGGGGCAGGTCCAGGACCGCAGCCGCAGCCGCCAGCGAGATGTCCGGGCCGTCCGCGAGGCCCAGCAGGCGGAACGCCCGGGCCTGGGACGGCTCCAGCTGGCCGTACCCCAGCTCGAAAGTCGCCTTCACCGCCAGGTCCCCGGCCTGCAGCTCATCGAGCCGACGCCGCTCGTCCGCCAGCTTCGCCGCCAGCACCGAGACCGTCCATGTGCGCCGGGCGGCGAGGCGGGACGCGGCGATGCGGATCGCCAGCGGCAGGAAGCCGCATGCCGCCACCACGTCCAGCGCGGCCTCCCGTTCCGCCGCCACCCGTTCCTCGCCCACGATCTTCGTGAACAGGGCCAGCGCCTCGTCCGGGGACATCACGTCCAGGTCCACCAGGTGGGCGCCCGCGAGACCGACCATCCGCACCCGCGATGTCACCAGGGCCGCGCAGCCCTCCGTCCCCGGCAGCAGGGGGCGTACCTGGGCCGCGTCCTTGGCGTTGTCCAGCAGGACCAGGACCCGGCGGCCGTCCAGGACCGAGCGGTACAGGGCCGAGCGCTCCTCCAGGCTGTCCGGGATCGCCGAGTCCGCCGTGCCCAGGGCGCGCAGGAACGAGCCCAGGACCGTCTCCGGTTCCGCCGGGCGGGGGCCCGCGCCCTGGAGGTCCACGTACAGCTGGCCGTCCGGGAAGGCCGCGCGGGCCCGGTGGGCCACGTGCACCGCCAGCGTCGTCTTGCCCACGCCGCCGATGCCCGCCAGCGCCGACACCGCCATCACCCGGCCCCCGGCGTCCACCGACTCCGACGCCGAGGACAGCACCTCGCTCAGCTCGGCCACGAAAGACGCGCGGCCCGTGAAGTCCGGGACCGTCGCCGGCAACTGGGCCGGGCGGACCGGGACCACCGCCGGTTCGGTCGCCGGGGAGGACGGTTCCGCCAGGGCCGGGTCGGCCTGCAGGATGCGTTGCTGCAGCTCTCGCAGGCCGGGGCGGGGGTCCACGCCCAGCTCCTCGGCCAGCAGGCGGCGGGTGTCGGCGTAGACCGCCAGGGCCTCCGCCTGGCGGCCGCTGCGGTACAGGGCCAGCATCAGCAGCTCGCGCAACCGCTCACGCAGGGGGTACGCGGCCGTCAGCGCCGTCAGCTCCGAGACTGCCTCCGCGTGGCAGCCCTGCTCCAGGTCCATGTCCAGGCGGGACTCCACCAAACCCAGGCGCCATTCCTCCAGGCGGACCCGCTGGGTCTCGGCGTACGGGCCGGGGACGCCGGCCAGGACCTCGCCGTCCCACATACCGAGGGCCTGGTTCAGCAGGTCCCGGGCTCGGCACAGGTCGCCGGCGGCGCGTGCCTTCTCCGCCTCCGCCGCCAGGTCCTGGGCCGCGGTCAGATCCAGGGCGCCCTCGGCCGGCACCCGCACCGCGTAACCGCCGGACTCGCTGACCAGCACCCCGGGTGGCAGGACCTTGCGCAGGCGGGACGCGTACGTACGCACCGCCGCCAGCGCCTGCGACGGGGGCTCGGCGCCCCAGAGCGCGTCGATCAGCTCCGCCGCCGTCGCCGTACGGCCCTCGCGCAGCAGCAGGGCGGCCAGCAGGGCGCGCTGCTGGGGCGAGCCCATGCCGATCTGCTCCGCGCCGCGCCAGGCCCGTACCGGACCGAGCACGCCGAACCGCAGCGCCTCCGGCTCCGTGACGGTCACGGAGCCGGGACGCCGCTGCTCAGGCACTCGCGGCCCACCGTCCATGCGTTCGTCCCCCTCGGCATCACGAACAACCCCGTCAGTTTGCCTTGTTCCGGGCGGTTGCGTCAGCCGTGGGAGACACCGATCACAGGGCGGCGTAGCGCAGCACACAAACCCCTCACACCCTCTTCGCAAGCGCCCGGCCCGAGCACACTAGCTGACGGATCGTCAGATCGGCGCTACCGTGAGAGCCATGGAGACCACACAGTTCCCGCTGATCATCTCCGTCGACGACCACACCGTCGAGCCCGCCCGCGTCTGGCAGGACCGGCTGCCGAGGAAGTACCGGGACGTCGGGCCCCGGATCGTGCGTGCCCCGCTGAAGGAGATGACCTTCCTGGGCGGGCGTTTCAAACCCGTCATGGGCGAACCCGGCAGCACCGAAGGGCCTCTCGGCGACTGGTGGGTCTATGAAGATCTGCGGCGGCCCCTCACCCGGCTCGACACCGCCGTGGGGTACAGCAGGGACGAGGTCAAGCTGGAAGTCATCACGTACGAGCAGATGCGGGTCGGGTCGTACGACGTGGCCGCCCGGCTCGCCGACATGGACGTCAACCATGTGCAGTCCGCCCTGTGCTTCCCCACCTTCCCCCGCTTCTGCGGGCAGACCTTCACCGAGGCCGCCGACAAGGAACTCGCCCTGCTGTGCGTGCGCGCCTACAACGACTGGATGGTGGAGGAGTGGTGCGGGGCCGAGGCGCACGGGCGGCTCATACCGCTCACCCTCATACCCCTGTGGGACGCCGAGCTGGCCGCCGCGGAGGTGCGGCGCAACGCCCGAAGAGGAGTGCGGGCCGTCGCCTTCTCCGAGATACCCCCGCACCTCGGGCTGCCGTCCGTCCACACCGACGACTGGGACCCCTTCCTCGCCGCCTGCGACGAGACCGGCACGGTCGTCGCCATGCACATCGGCTCCAGCAGCCGTATGCCCTCCACCTCCGCCGACGCCCCGCCCGCCGTCGGCTCCACCATCACCTTCGCCAACTGCTGCTTCTCGATGGTGGACTGGCTGATGAGCGGCAAGTTCGAGCGGTTCCCGCGGCTCAAGGTCATGTATGCGGAAGGGCAGATCGGGTGGATTCCGTACATCCTTGAGCGCGCCGATGTGGTGTGGCAGGAGAACCGGGGGTGGGGCGGGGTCGCCGACAAGGTCACCCGGCCGCCGTCCGAGCTGTTCGCCGAGCACGTCTACGGCTGCTTCTTCGACGACGCCTTCGGGCTCAGGAACCTGGGCGCCATCGGGGTCGGCAACGTCCTGTACGAGACCGACTACCCGCACTCCGACTCCACCTGGCCCAAGTCCCGCGAGGTCGGTGAGGCGCAGATGGGGCACCTGCCGGCGGACGTGGTCGAGCGGATCGTCCGGGGGAACGCCATCGAGCTGCTGGGGCTGACGGAGGACGGGCTGTGGCCCCGGGGCGGCGCCGGTTAACGAACCGGTAACTCCCGCCGTCTTCCAGGGCAACCCTGCAGCCGCCAGCGGAGTCGTACCGGCGGCGGAGTGAGGATCTTGACTCCTTCGTTGGGCAACTGCTCTTTCACCGCGGGAGTTGGGTTCCATATGAGCAAGCGCAGGTTTCGTTCTCGCCTCGGACTCGTGGCCGCCGTGGCCGTCGCCGGAGCCGTTGTCGGCCCGGTGAGCGCGCACGCGGCCGGTACGGGCAGTGCCGGGGCACAGAGCGTGCGTGCCGACTTCAACGGCGACGGGTACGAGGACCTCGCCGTCGCCGCCTCGTGGGGCATGGTCGGCGGGCACGGCCGTGCGGGGTACGTGAGCGTCGTGTACGGCTCCTCGACGGGGCTGAACACCACGCACCGGCAGATCATCAGCCAGGACACGGCCGGCATACCCGGCGCCGCCGAGACCGACGACTGGTTCGGCTGGGGCCTGGCCCGCGGCGACCTGGACGGCGACGGGTACACGGACCTGATCGTCGGCGCGAGCGGCGAGGACGTCGGGTCCGTATCGGAGGCGGGCACCGTGACCGTCGTCTGGGGCGGGAAGACGGGGCTGTCCGGCGGCAAGGTCGTGGCGACCGGCACCATGCTCGACCGGGTCCAGCCCCGGCACATCGCCGTCGGCGACTACAACGGCGACGGTCACCTCGACGTGGCCACGGACAACCACCTGCTGACCGGTCCGTTCACCCGCACCGCCGGTGCCGCAGGGTCCGGGGACCTCTCCTTCGAGACCGACCTCGGCTCTGACACCGGCTACGACATCGACGACATCGCCGCCGGGGACGTCGACCACGACGGCACCACCGACCTCGTCGCGCTCATCCACAGCTACGACGAGGAGGGACCGGGCATCGGCTACCGCGTCGCCTACCTCCACGGCACCGGGCAGGGTCTGAGCGCCCCGGTCGCCCTGAAGCAGGCCGACGGCACCAACGTGCCCGGCGGCTCCAGCCTCGGCATCGGTGACGTGAACAAGGACGGGTACGCCGACCTCGTCATCGGGCGCCCCGTCGACGGCCACGGTGCGGACTCCACCGACCCGGCGCTCCTCGGCGGGCAGGTCGGCGTGGTGTACGGCTCGGCCGCCGGGCCCGACACCTCCCGTACGACGGTGATCAATCAGAACACGGCGGGCGTGCCCGGAGTGTCCGAGTACGGCGACCGCTTCGGCTTGGGCATCTCCGTCGCGGACGTCAACGGCGACGGTTACGCGGACGTCGCCGTCGGCTCCCCGTATGAGGACTTGGGCACGGTCGACTCGGCGGGCGCCGTGGCCGTGCTGCGCGGCGGCGCGTCCGGCCTCACCGGCAGCGATGCCGTGTCCTTCAACCAGAACACCACGGGTGTGCCCGGTACCGCCGAGCAGAACGACCTCTTCGGCGCGTACACCGCGCTGGCCGACACCAACCACGACGGCCGCGCCGAGCTGTACGTCTCCGCGTACGGCGAGAACACCTACGACGGCGCCGTCTGGGCCTTCCGCTCCACCAGTACCGGCCCGACCGCCTCCGGCTCGGTCTCCTTCGGGCCCGCCAACCTCGGCGCACCCGTCACCGACGCCCGGTTCGGCAACGGCTTCGCCCGCTGACGCACCCCACGGGCCCTCTCCCGAGCAACAGCCCCGGCGGACCTGTTCCGCCGGGGCTGCCTCTTGTCTGACGTGGCGTCAGCCGCGACGATGTGCGAGTCGCATCCGATCTGACGGATCGTCAGGCAATGATCGTCGCGCAGCGATCCGTCAGTCAGACAAGGGGGTCGTCGTGCCCGTCCCGTCCGAGGAGCGCCTCTCCTACGGCATCCAGCTCCCCGTCCAGTCCCAGAGCACCCTCTACGCGGAACCCTGGGAAGCCGCCGCCGGCCCCGCCGACCTCGTCGAGATCGCCCGCGCCGCCGACCGCGCCGGCTACGCCTACGTCGCCGCCTGCGACCACGTCGCCATCCCGCGCCGCCTCGCGCCCGCGATGAGCACGGTCTGGTACGACCCCGTCGCCACCCTCGCCCATCTTGCCGCCGTCACCGAGCGCGTCCGGCTGCTCAGCCATGTCGCGATCGTCGGACTCCGGCATCCGCTGGTCACCGCCAAGCAGTACGCCACCTTGGACCATCTTGCGAGCGGCCGCCTGATCCTCGGTGTCGGCGCCGGGCATGTGCGGGAGGAGTTCGAGGCGCTGGGGGTGGACTTCGAGCGGCGCGGACCGCTGCTCGACGAGTCGGTCGACGCGCTCCGTGCGGCCCTGGGCCCGGAGGAATACCCCGAGCACCACGGCAAGGCGTACGACTTCGAAGGGCTCGGACAGCGGCCCCGGCCCGTCCAGGCCCACGTCCCCCTCTGGGTCGGCGGGTCCTCGCCCGCCGCCGTGCGCCGGGCCGCCCTCAAGGGGGACGGCTGGCTGCCGCAGGGGGATCCGCGGGACCGGCTGCCCGCGCAGATCGCCCGGATCCGGGAGCTGCGGGAGCGGGCGGGCATCGAGGCGGCCTTCACCGTCGGCGCCATCACCGAGCCCCTCTACCTCGGCCGGCCCTCCTGGGACGTCGGCCGCCGCACCCTCACCGGTGCCCCGGACGCCCTCGCCCAGTCGCTGCGGGCCTATCGGGCGATGGGCGTGCACCAGATCCAGGTGCGGTTCCGCTGCCGGAGCCGGGCCGAACTCACCGACCAGATCACCGCCTTCGGGGAGCAGGTCGCTCCCCACCTCGACTAAGGAGTGTCATGGGCAAGCTGGACGGACGCGTCGTCGTCGTCACGGGCGCGGCGCGTGGACAGGGTGAGCAGGAGGCGCGGCTGTTCGCCGAGGAGGGCGCGAGGGTCGTCGTAGCCGATGTGCTCGACGACCAGGGCGAGGTCCTCGCCAAGCGGCTGGGCGCGCTCTACGTCCACCTCGACGTGGGCAGGGAGGCCGACTGGGCCGGCGCCGTGGCGGCGGTCAAGCGGACGTACGGCCGTATCGACGGGCTCGTCAACAACGCCGGCATCCTGCGGTTCAACTCCCTCGTGGACACGCCCCTCGACGAGTTCATGCAGGTCGTGCAGGTCAATCAGGTCGGCTGCTTCCTCGGTATGAAGACCGTCGCGCCCGAGATGGCCGACGGGGGCACGATCGTCAACACCGCCTCGTACACCGCGCTGACCGGGATGGCCGCCGTGGGGGCGTACGCGGCGACCAAGCACGCCGTCCTCGGGCTCACCCGGGTCGCCGCCCTGGAACTGGCGGCCCGGCGGATCCGGGTCAACGCCATCTGTCCGGGCGCCATCGACACCGCGATGTCGAACCCGGCCCGGCTGGACCCGGACGCCGACCCGGAGGAGATGAGCCGGGCCCTGGACGAGCTGTACCGCAAGCTCGTGCCGCTCGGACGGGTCGGGCAGCCGGAGGAGGTGGCCCGGCTCGCCCTGTTCCTCACCTCGAACGACTCCTCGTACATCACCGGGCAGCCGTTCGTGATCGACGGGGGATGGCTGGCGGGGGTCAGCATCATCTGACTGACCGTCAGCTATTGACGGTCCTTGCGGCCGGTGCGACAGTCGGCCGACAGGCAGAACTGACGATGCGTCAGATACGTGGAGGACGGTGAACCGCCGTGGAATTCGGGCTCTTTGTACAGGGATACGTGGGCAAGCGCGCCGAGACCGACCCGCTGGCCGAGCACAAGGCGCTGATGGAGGAGACCGAGTACGTCATCCAGGCGGACAAGTCCGGCTTCAAGTACGCGTGGGCCTCCGAGCACCACTTCCTGGAGGAGTACTCGCACCTGTCCGCCAACGATGTGTTCCTGGGGTATCTGGCGCACGCGACGGAGCGGATCCATCTGGGCTCGGGCATCTTCAACCCCCTCGCCCAGGTCAACCATCCGGTGAAGGTCGCCGAGAAGGTGGCCATGCTGGACCACCTCAGCGAGGGGCGCTTCGAGTTCGGCAGCGGGCGGGGGGCCGGCAGCCACGAGATCCTCGGCTTCCTGCCCGGCATCACCGACATGAACCACACCAAGGAGATCTGGGAGGAGACCATCGCCGAGTTCCCGAAGATGTGGCTCCAGGACGAGTACGCCGGCTTCCAGGGCAAGCACTGGCAGCTGCCGCCGCGGAAGGTGCTGCCGAAGCCGTACGGGAAGTCGCACCCGGCGATGTGGTACGCGGCCGGCTCCCCGCCGTCGTACGCCATGGCCGCGAAGAAGGGGCTCGGCGTGCTCGGGTTCAGCATCCAGAAGGTGTCCGACATGGAGTGGGTGCTGGAGCAGTACAAGACGGCGGTCGTGAACGCGGAACCCGTCGGGGATTTCGTGAACGACAACGTGATGGTGACGACGACCGCGATCTGTGCGCCCACGCATGCCGAGGCGATCGACATCGCCGTGCACGGGGGGCTGCACTATCTGCCCTCGCTCGTCTTCCGGTACCACGACACCTTCCCGCGGCCCGAGGGCTTCCCCGTGTGGCCGGAGACGCTGCCCGAGTACACGCCGGAGTTCGTGGAGCTGCTCGTGGAGGAGGAGCTGCTCATCTGCGGTGACCCCGACGAGGTGCTGCGGCAGTGCAAGCGGTGGGAGCAGGCGGGCGCCGACCAGCTGAGCTTCGGGCTGCCGGTGGGGGTGCCGAAGGAGGAGACGCTGCAGACGATCCGGCTGATCGGGGAGCACGTGATTCCCAAGATCGACACGGATCCGGTGCATCGGACGAGCCGGTTCCGTCAGGCCGTCTGAGGGGGTTCAGGGGCATGTTGGACCAGCTCATCAAGGGGGCCACCGTCGTGGATGGCACGGGTGCGCCCTCGTACCTCGCCGACGTCGGCATCCGGAACGGCCGAATCGCCGTCATCGGTACCGTCACCGAGGACGCCCGTAGCACCGAGGACGCCTCCGGCCTGATCCTCACCCCCGGCTTCGTCGACCCCCACACCCACTACGACGCCCAGCTCTTCTGGGATCCGTACGCCACGCCCTCCCTGAACCACGGGGTGACGACCGTCGCCGCCGGGAACTGCGGTTTCACCCTCGCACCCCTGAACCCCGCTCGCCCCGAGGACGCCGACTACACGCGCCGGATGATGTCCAGGGTGGAGGGGATGTCCCTGGTGGCGCTGGAGGAGGGGGCGCCCTGGAGCTGGCATTCCTTCGGGGAGTACCTGGACGCGCTCGACGGGCGTATTGCCGTCAACGCCGGATTCATGGTCGGGCACTGTGCGCTGCGGCGGTACGTCATGGGGCCGCAGGCCGTCGGGGGGCAGCCCACCGAGGAGCAACTGGGCGCGATGCTGCGGCTGTTGCACGAGGCCATGGACGCGGGGGCCTGGGGGCTGTCCACCACGCAGTCCGGCACCCACTCGGACGGGGACGGGCAGCCGGTCGCGTCCCGGCATGCGCGGCCCGCGGAGCTGCTGGCGCTGTCGAAGGCCGTCGGCGAGCACGAGGGCACGCAGGTCGAGGCGATCGTCGCCGGCTGTCTGGACCAGTTCAGCGACGACGAGATCGATCTGCTCGTGGAGATGAGCGCGGTCGCCGGGCGGCCGCTCAACTGGAACGTGCTGACCGTCGACGCGGCCGTACCGGAGCGGGTGCCGCGGCAGCTGAGCGCGAGTGAGCGGGCCCGGAAGGCCGGGGGCCGGGTGGTGGCACTCACCATGCCGATCCTCACCCCGATGAACATGTCGCTCGGCACCTTCTGCGCCCTCAACCTCATCCCGGGCTGGGGGCCGATCCTCGGGCTGCCCGTGCCGGAGCGGATCGCCAGGCTCCGGGACCCCGCCGTCCGGGCGGAGATGCTGCGGCGGGCCGGGTCGAAGGAGGCGGGCGTCTTCCGGCGGCTGGCGAACTTCGGCCGGTACGTCATCGGGGACACCTACAGCGAGGCCAACCGGGGGCTCACGGGACGGGTCGTCCGGGACATCGCTAAGGAGCGGGGGCAGGACCCGTTCGCCTGCCTGGTGGACATCTGCGCGGCCGACGAGCTGCGTACGGTGCTGTGGCCGATGCCGACCGACAACGACCCGGCCTCCTGGGCGCTGCGCGCCGAGACCTGGCAGCACGAGGACGTGCTGCTCGGCGGCTCCGACGCGGGCGCGCATCTGGACCGGATGTGCGGGGCGCCGTACACCACCCGGTTCCTCGGGGACTGTCTGCGCGGCCGGAAGCTGGTCGGTCTTGAGCAGGCCGTGAAGATGCTGACCGACGACCCGGCACGGCTGTTCGGGCTGCGGGAGCGGGGCCAGGTGCGGGAGGGCTGGCATGCGGACCTCGTCCTCTTCGACCCGGAGCGCATCGACGCCGGTCAGGCCCGGCTGGTGCACGACCTGCCGGGTGACAGTCCGCGGCTGGACTCCCGGGCGATCGGGGTGCGGGCCGTGTGGGTCAACGGGGTCGAGGCGATCCGGGACGACACGGTGACCGGGGCAGTACCGGGGAAGGTGCTGCGGTCCGGCACCGACACGCGGACGGTGAGTACCAGGTGAAGGGGGAGCGGCTGTTCGTCGGCGGGGAGTGGGTGGAGCCGGACGGCGGGCACTACCCGGTGACCGACCCGGCCACCGAGGAGACCGTCGGCTGGGCGCCGGAGGCCACGCCGGAGCAGGTACGGGCGGCCTGCGCGGCGGCCCGGGAGGCGTTCGGGGCGTGGTCGCGGACCCGGCCGGAGGAGCGGGCGGCGGTGCTGGGCCGGGCGGCCGGCATCATCCGCGAGCGGATGGGGCCGTACACCGAGCTGGCCCGCGCGGAGACCGGCGCGACCACCGGGACCGCACGGGCGATGCAGGTCGGGGTGGCCGCCGCCCGGTTCCGCCGGTACGCGTGCGTGGAGCCCGCCGAGTGGGCGATCGCGCCGCAGATCAACGAGGCCGGGCCGATGGGGAGGGCCGCCGTGCTGGGCGCGCTGGCGGTACGGCAGCCCGTAGGCGTCGTCACCTGCATCACCTCCTACAACAACCCGTGGGCCAATCCGGCCGGCAAGGTCGCGCCCGCGCTGGCCATGGGCAACACGGTGGTGGTGAAGCCCGCGCCGCAGGATCCGCTGTCCGTGTACCGGATGGCGGAGGCGCTTCAGGCGGCCGGGGCGCCGCCGGGGGTGGTGAACGTCGTCTCCGGGCGTGCCACGGAAGTGGGTGAGGCCGCTGTCGCGTCCCCCGACGTCGACATGGTCAGCTTCACCGGCTCCACGGCCGTGGGCCGGCGGATCGCCGAGGTGTGCGGGCGGGACATGAAGCGCCAGCTCATGGAGCTGGGCGGGAAGGGCGCGGCGGTCGTGTTCGACGACGCGGACGTGGGCTCCGCCGTCGCCGGCATCGGTACGACCTTCTCCTTCTACAGCGGACAGATCTGCACGGCTCCGACCCGGGTGCTGGCCCAGCGCGGGGTGTACGGCCGTCTGGTCGAGCAACTCGTTGAGTACGCGGGGAGGTTGAGGGTCGGGGATCCGCGGGAGGCGGACACGGTCGTCGGGCCGGTGATCTCGGCGGAGCACCGGGCGCGGGTCGAGTCGTACGTCGAACTCGGGCGGAAGGAGGGCGCGTCGGTGGTCGTGGGCGGTGAACGGCCGTCGCTGGAGCGGGGTTTCTACGTCTCGCCCACCCTTCTCGCCGACTGCGCCAACGACATGCGGGTGGCCCGGGAGGAGATCTTCGGGCCGGTTGTCGTGGTCATCCCCTTCGACGACGAGGAGGAGGGGGTCGCCCTCGCCAACGACTCCGAGTACGGGCTCATCGACTACGTCTGGTCCGGTGACGTGGCCAGGGCGTTCCGGGTGGCCCGGCGGCTGCGGGCCGGGGGCGTGGGGGTGAACACCGTCGGCCGCAACATGGAGGCGCCGTTCGGGGGGTTCAAGAGGAGCGGGGTGGGGCGGGACGTGGGCGTGTACGCCCTGCATGCGTACAGCGAGGTGCAGGCGATCGTGTGGCCGGGGTGAGGCGGTCCGATCACGCACTCACTGCGTGAAGAACGACGCCGGATGTCGGGGGTCGGCCGTGCAGGTGAACAGGCCGCCGTGGCTGTACCGGCCGATGACCATGCCCACCGGCTCGCGCAACGGGTCGCCCAGCGCCTCGCTCGGCTCCGTGGCGCGCTCCTCCAGCGGGCGGAAGCGGTGGGGTGCGCCGTCGGGGCCGAAGGTGCCGAGCCCGTACTCGGCCGAGTCGAACTGGAGGAACAGATGCAGCGGAGCCCCGCAGTCGCCGCAGTCCAGGGGGTCGGGGCGGTCCGTCGTACCCCAGCTCAGGAAGCCGCCCAGCTTGTAGCCGGGGATCGTGGTGAGGTCGTCGGCCAGGTCCCGTTCCTCCAGCCAGGCCTCGAAGCGTTTGCCGAGGCCGGCCGGGAGTTCCTCGTCCCCGGGGTAGTCCGTCACCCGCTCCGGGTGCAGCACGCAGGGGCGCGGGACCATGTCCAGCTCGTCGTCCCACTCCTCGGCCGGATCCGGCTGCTCGGCGAGCGGGCCGGCGACCTCGGCGGCCCGGCGCCAGAACAGTCGGCAGGCCTGTCCCCAGCCCTCCGGGTGCGGCTGGTCGTGCCAGTCGGGGCACCACAGGAGCTGGACGAGGTCCGTGCCGTCCGGGAAGCCGATTTCGGGGAAGTCCGCCTGCGTCAGCTGGGCCACCGCCACCATCCGCAGGGTGTACGGCCTGCCGTTGACATCCTTGTGGTCGGCGCACTCCGGCCACGGCTCGGCGGCCGGCCAGCACAGGGGGCTGCCGATGTGGCTCTCGCGCGGGCCGGGTGTGCCGCGGCGCGGGTGCAGCCGGACGGCCGGGCGGGCGTGAGGCAGCAACTCCGGGAAGTCCCGGGCGGGTTCGATGGCGGAGGGCGCGGTGGTGAGTTTCACGTCCGCAGTGTCCCCCGCGCTCACCCGCTGAGGTTCACCCGGGTCGTCGCCTCTCCGGCTCCGTACGGACGTCACCCCTCCAGATCCACCCGCACCGTCAGCAGGTCCGTGCCGAACGCCCGTACCGCCGCGCTGTTGAAGCGGGGCAGGCTGCGCAGGCGGGCCACCGGGTCGTCGTCGGGGAGGAGGTGGGCGGTGCCGCGGTGCCAGCGGCCGGCGAGGCGGACGCGGACCCTCGGGTCGGCCTGGATGTTGCGGACGTACTGGGACTTGTAGCCGAACTCGGAGACCAGCCAGAAGGAGTCGCCGACCTTGCGGCCGCCCACCGGGGTCTGCCGGGGCAGGCCGGAACTGCGGCCAGTCGTCTCCAGGAGGGTCTGGAACGGCAGCCTCCGGTTGAGTGGGTTGGCGATGTGCCGCTGGAAGGCGGTCACCACACGGTGCTTGCGGTCTGCGGGGGCTGACATACGGTTCGCTCTCCTGGTCCGACGGCACGGTGTCGTGGCGGGGATGGTGTGTCGGCTCGGTGCGGGGTCTGTGACCCCCGGACGTTCCGCCGGCTGTCGCGTGTTAGCCTCCCGCGCAGTTCTGATCATTTCAACGGGGGAACCTGATGGGCGCGTCTTCGGACGGCTACACGGTCAAGTCCGGGATGTCCGGACAGGCGAAGGATCTGGACGCCGCGGGCGACGACGCGGGCAAGATCCGCGAGGCGATCCAGCCCGGCATGTGCTACATGGACGACGCGCTCGGCGGCCCGGACGCCGCCGCGGCGTTCAACGCGTACGCCGCCGCCTGGGAGGCGGAGGTCAAGGCCCTGGAATCGGCGCTGCACGAACTGGCCGACAAGGTACGGCTGTCGAAGGGGGCGTACCACGGCAGCGACAGCCTCGTCGGCACGAGCGCCCACAACGTGGCCGTCGGCGAGAGCAACCTCACCAGCACCATGCCCGCCCATGCCGGCCGCCCGTCGGCGCTGGTCGACTACTGAGGGGCGGGCGATGACGGAGTCCACGGGCGACCGCAGCAAGAGGCTGGGCGAGCTGTGCAAGACCATTGCCTCCGCCGACAGCAAGAACGACCTGATCGACGCCATCAACGACGCGCTCGCCGTCTCCGCCCCGGTCGGCGACACGGCGACGCTGGAGTTCCTGGGCAAGCTGTACCAGAAGCAGGACCTCGAGGACCTGTACAAGCGCATCGACAGGGTGGCCAAGAAGGGCCTGCCGGACGTCTGGGCCGGGAACACGAGTGTCCTCGCCTCGGACGCGGTGGCCGCCGCCGGGCGGGCCGCCGGGGCGGTGGGCCGGGCTTTCTACGGCGGCGGACAGGCGCTGCTCACGTTCGCCGACGCCCTCAAGGACGCCAAGAGCCAGGACAGCGACGGGCGGGATTCGCTGCGCCAGGCACTCGGGATGCTCGGCGGCAAGGACGGCTGGTTCGACGACCTCTTCGAGTCCGACGCCGACAAGGCCGTCCGGCTGAACGCCCGTTCCCTCGCCTCCCTGGGCGCCGAGGACATGCACAAGGCCGCGATCACCGCCGACGACGCCGCCCACGCCGTCGCCAGGGACCTGAACAAGTGGGTCTCCGAGGCGCGTCTGCGCAAGCTGGGCACGGGCAACCTTACGGCCGTCGACAAGCTGATGCTGGCCGAGACCAGTGCCGTCGACGGCGACCCCGTGCTGAACGAGATCCTCACCGCGCACGACCTGGAGCGCGCCGGCCGGCGCATGGACCAGCTGAGCGCCGCCGACCGGGCCGCCATGGACCAGATGCTGGCCGGGTCGCAGAGCCCGCAGGAGCGGGCCTATCTGATGAAGGCCCTGGCCGCCGGGCACAGCGTGGCGGAGATCGAGCAGTTCCAGGGCAAGATCCAGGGCCACGACCCGGAGTGGCTGCGCAGGCATCTCACGCCGGTGGTCACCGAGGTGGACAGCATGGACGACGAGGGCCTGGCCTCCGACGGCTCCAACAACAACAAGGACTACGTCACCTTCGACGGGCAGCGGTGGATCCAGGGCGGCGACGGCTCGGAGGGCACCTGCGTGGCCTCGTCCACCGTCACCGCCCGCGCCATGGTCGACCCCCTCTACGCCCTCGACCTCACGGGCGGCCCCAGCGGTCAGGAGGACGACCCCGATGCCTTCAAACAGCGCCTGGTGGCCGAGCAGCACCGGCTGCACACGGAGGGCGACGGCGGTGACCACTGGGAGGGCATGGGCCCCGACGGGCAGGAGCACATCGCCGACACCACCATCGGCGCCGCCACCGGCGACGACTACCAGCGCCACGACCTGGACGGCGCCGCCGACCGCAGGGCGGTGCTGACCGACGTCGAGAAGGCGGTCGCGGACGGCCGCCCGGTCCCCGTCGACGTCAAGGGCAAGGACGGCGCCCACGCGATGACCATCATCGGCCAGGAGGGCGACAAGCTGCAGATCTACAACCCCTGGGGTTCGACGACCTGGGTCAGCGAGAACGACTTCATCAACGGACACATGAGCAAGGCAGCGGACAGTGGACTCAACGACGCGTACAGCGTGTACCTCCCGACGGCGAAGTAGGCGGAGCCTGAGGCGTCGGGGCAGGGCGGCGGGCGGCGTCGTCGCGGCGGTCGCGCTGCTGACGCTCGTCGCGGGCTGCGGGTCGGGCACCGACGAGCCCGCCCCCGTCGCCCACCCCACCGACGAACCCCGCATCACCGCGAAGGTCGGGGAGCGCTTCACGCTCACCGTCCACCAGAACGCCTCCACCCGTGAGCACTGGTACCTGTCCGACCCCAGGCCCGACGCCCACGTGGTCCGCGCGCGCGGGCGGCACAGCACCTCGGACTCCGGCGACAAGCACCTGGTCGGCGCCGGCAGCAGCCTCACCTTCACCTTCGAGGCCATCGGCAAGGGCAGCACCCGGATCGTGCTGACCCACTGCACGTTCGCCACCACCTGCGACGAGGACGGCGGCGGCAACCCGGCCCCGGCGTCGACCGCGCCGTACCGGCAGTCCGCGCCGAAGCGCGTCACCTACACCGTCACCGTCCGCTGAGCCGCCGGCACCACCGATACCGGAAACATGAACCCCGTATGAACCCCGCCCCGCATCCCCCGGACCGCACCGACGACGAGCTGGCCCGGCTCGACATCCCGGTCCTGCTCCGCTACGGCCTCACAGCACCGCCCGGCCCCCGGCGCACCGCCCTGTTCGGCGACGGCGTCGTGGGGGCGGCCGTGCTGCTCGACCGGCTCGGCACCCAGCCGCGCTCGGTGGCCTTCCTCGCCGACATCGTCCGGGCCGGTGGCCTCGCCTACGCCGCCGGGCTCGCCGAGCCGCTGCCGCGCCCGGAGGCGGCGGCTGTCATACGCGACTGGCTGGCCGCCGGCACCGAGCTCGCGGCCGGTGTCGCCGCCGACGACACCGCCGCCCGCTGGCTGCGTGCCGTCGCGACGGTCATCGAACTACGGCAGCTGACGAGGCCCGCACGGAGCTGACCGGCGCCGGCGCCCCCGCACCGGTCCGGCCGCCGTTCTGTGCCGCAACTCGGCGCGTATGTATCGCCGTTCAGGAAGGCGCCGTACGCCACTCGACCGTGCCCGCGCCCGACACCGGCAGCGACCCCCGCGGCTCGCCGACCGATCGTGGCGGCCCCGGTCGCCGTACAGCCGTGCCCCGTCGGTCAGTTGGCCGGTGCGGACCCAGCGGTTGCGGTAGGAGAGCGCCTTCGTGCCGGTCACCGGGCGACCTGCCCGGCGGCCTGGGCCTTCGCCTGGACGTGGGCGACGTAGCGGACGGTGAAGAGCATCGGGACGACGAAACCGGCGATCTGGACGACGGTCGCGGGCGTCGAGTGGGCGCTGCCGGAGCGGGCCAGCACCGCGAGGACGACGGCGGTCAGGACGAAGGCGGCGGTCCACACGGACGTGATGACGACGTTGACCCGGATGAAGGGCTTCAGGCCCCAGAGCTCGCGCGGGGTGGTGCGCTTGGCGATGCCCAGGGTGAAGGGCCGGCCGACGGCCAGCGAGAGGCCGGCGATGACGGCGAGGGTGCCGGAGGAGAGGGCGGCGGAGTAGTCGTGCACGCCCGAGTGCGGGTCGGCGAAGGCGATGGCCGCGAGGACCGCGAAGAAGACCGCCGAGCCGGCCTCGATGACGAGGGCGTCGAAGCCGGCGCCGGAGCGCCTCTCCTGGGCGATGATCCCCACGGCCACGACCAGGGCGGCCAGGGCGCCCCACTGCCAGTCCCCCGAGGGGATGACGGCGAAGACGATCCACGGCAAGAACGTGCGCAGGTACGACATGGGTTCCCCCGGTCGGTGAGTGTCCTGGTCTCGACATGTCAAAAGTAGAAGGTCCTGTCTCGACATGTCAACAGTGGAATGTAGGATGGGGGCATGAGTCTCAAACACGCCCTGCTCGGCCTGCTGTCGGACCGTCGCGCCAGCGGCTACGACCTGCTGAAGACGTTCGAGACCTCGCTGGCCAACGTCTGGCCGGCGACCCAGAGCCAGATCTACACCGAGCTGACGAAGCTGGCGGGCTCCGGGCTGATCACGGTGGCCGCCGAGGGTCCGCGCGGCCGCAAGGAGTACGAGATCACCGACGCGGGCATGGCGGAGCTGCGCCACTGGCTGACCGAGGTCCCTCCCCAGCGCGTCGTCCGCAGCGACATCCTGCTGCGTGTCTTCTTCCTCGGTGTGCTCAGCCCCGAGCAGGCCCGCGCCTACCTGACCGACCTGACCGCCATGTCCCAGGCCGGATACGACCAGATGCGGCAGCTCGCCGACTCCGTCGACTGGGACGAGGGCGACCTCTCGGTCTACGGCCGCATCGCGCTGGAGTACGGTCTGCGCTTCAACGCGATGCGGCGCGAGTGGGCCGAGTGGGCGGCCGAGCAGATCAGACAGCCCCGAGGAAGATCGGGTTGGTGAAGGCGGCCAGGGCGCCCGGCACCGGGCCCGCCGCCGTCTCGTGCCGCAGCTCGGCGCGTACGTACGCGGCGTAAGCGGGTGTCGTACGCCACTCGGCCGCGCCCGAGCCGGACACCGGCAGCGGATCGCTGGTGAACAGCACCCCCTGGTCGGTGACGAAACGGATCGAGCAGCGCGGGGCGCCCGAGACCTCCAGCCGGACGGCCACGGGGGTGTCGGCGGCCACGGCCAGCCGCTCGCCGATTCCCGCCTGCTCTCCGCGCCCGCCGGTCACCGTGAACGCGAGGGTCACGTTCTTCGACTCGGCCACGTACGAGCGCCCCGCGCGGATGCCTTCCTGGATCGCCTCCCGGGTCAGGTCGTCGGCGAGGACGACCGTCTGGGGACTGCCGACCGTGTCCGGGTCGCGGTGGGCGTCGCTGTTGCCCATGGCCGGAATCCAGGGCCGCCCCTGCCGCACGGAGGCGACCAGCTGGTTGTCCCAGTCGGCCAGCGTCACCTCGTCGTCCGGGGTGTAGGGGCCGTTCCACACCTCCACGGCGTCCGCCTCGCCGAAGCCGAACTTCCAGCCGCAGCCCACGCAGGTGGCGTGCGGGTGGGCGGGGACGACCAGGCCGCCGGCGCGGCGGATGTCCCGCGCGAAGCGGGCCCAGCGGTGGTCCCGGGCCCGGTAGCGCCAGTCCACGAAGGTACCGGGATCGGTGCCGAGCGCCACCACATGGCCGTTCCGGGTGGTGATCTCCTCGCCGAGCATGATCAGCAGGTCGTCGCCGGCCTGGTCCGCCCAATGGGGGTGCGCGGAGTGGGTGTTGTGGTCGGATGAGTTGATGAAGTCCAGGCCGGCCGCCCGCGCGAGGGCTGCGATCTCGGCCGGGGTGCGGCGGCCGTCGGAGTACCAGGAGTGCAGATGGCAGTCGCCCCGGTACCAGTCCCGGCCCCGCCCCTTGGCCCGGGAGGGCGGATACACCGGCCGCGGGGTCTCGCCCGCCTCGCCGTAGGTCAGCGTGATCGTCAGCTCGTAGGTCAGCCCCTGCGGCGCCACCGTGTAGGGGCCCAGCGCCACGTGCCAGGTGCCCTCCCGCACCGGGCCGGGGATGTAGCCCGGTGTGGCGTCGTCGGCGCGGACGAAGAACTCCGTGCGGGCGCCGCCCGACCAGCCCCTGAAGCCCTGGCCGCCCAACTCGGTGCCGCGCTCGTCGAAGAGGCCGATGTCGAGGGCGTTGCCCTGGGTGCCGGCCGGAACCGAGGGCCTGTCGTAGGTGTAGGAGACCCTGATCTCCCGTACGCCGGCGGGGACTTCGACCGGGACGTACACGAAGTCGGGGGAGCCGGGCGGCAGGGTGCCGCGTGCCGTCCGGGTCTCCTGCTGCTGACCGTCCGCCGCTGCGAAGCTCACGCTTCCCAACGTAAGGGCAGCGGCGGCGCCCGTCACGAACAGCGCGCGTCTGCCGATGCCATGAGCCTGACCGTGCGTGTCTTCAGCCATGGCGGTCACTCTCCCGTCCGCGCGTTAACGCTCGTGAACGAGAGGGCGAGTGGCATCCGACAGGTGTCATGCACGCGGTATCACGGCCATGGGCACGGACAATGCCGACCAGTCGGTATGGACAGTGCAGGCCCGGCCCGGTACAGATGGGCCATGCGTATCGCCGTCACCATCTTCCTCACCGACGAGACCATCGCGCCGGTACGGCTGGCCCGCGAACTGGAACACCGCGGTTACGCCGGCCTCTACCTCCCCGAACACACCCACATCCCGGTCGAGCGGACCACCCCGTACCCGGCCGGCGGCGACCTGCCCCGCGAATACGGCCGCACCCTCGACCCCTTCGTCGCCCTCGGCCAGGCAGCGGCCGTCACCGAGCGCCTCGGCCTCGGCACCGGCATCACCCTCCTCGCCCAGCACGACCCCATCGCGCTGGCCAAGCAGATCGCCACCCTGGACCACCTGTCCGGCGGCCGTTTCACCCTCGGTCTCGGCTACGGCTGGAACGTCGAGGAGGCCGCCGACCACGGGGTGGAGTGGCGCACGCGCCGGGAACTGGTCCGGGACCGGGTGCGGCTGATGCAGGCGCTGTGGACCGAGGAACCGGTGTCCTACGAGGGCGAGTTCGCCCGCGTCCGGGCCAGCCACGCCCACCCCAAGCCGGTGCGGAAGCCGCGCGGCCGGGTCGTCGGCCCGCGCACCCTCGTCGGTGGGGCGGCCGGGCCGAAACTGTTCGCGCACATCGCCGAGTACGCCGACGGCTGGCTGCCGATCGGCGGCCGGGGTCTCACCGAGTCCCTGCCGGTGCTGCGCACGCTGTGGGCCGACGCGGGCCGCGACCCGGCCGCCCTCCAGGTCGTCCCGTACGCGGTCCAGCCCACGCCGGGCAAGCTGGCCCACTACGCGGACCTGGGCATCGAGGAGGTCGTACTGCAGTTGCCGCCGGCGGGGGAGGCGGAGGTGCTGGGGGTGCTGGAGGAATACGGGAGTTACCTGTAGGCCCAGCGGGAGCCATCTTCCGTAATCACCCCGAACGTATGCTCAGGGGATGACGACTTCCGCGTCCTCCGGAACCGGACCGACCGAGAACTCCATGCGTCGCGCCCTCAAACGCGCCCGGGACGGCGTCGCCCTCGACGTCGCCGAGGCTGCGGTGCTGCTCCAGGCCCGCGGCGAGGCCCTGACCGACCTCGCCGCGTCCGCCGCCCGGGTGCGCGACGCGGGTCTCGAACAGGCGGGCCGTCCCGGTGTCATCACGTACTCGAAGAGCGTCTTCATCCCCCTCACCCGCTTGTGCCGGGACAAATGCCACTACTGCACGTTCGTCACGGTCCCCGGCAAGCTGCGCCGGGCCGGCCACGGAATGTTCATGTCCCCGGACGAGGTGCTGGACATCGCCCGCAAGGGTGCCACCCTCGGCTGCAAGGAAGCCCTGATCACCCTGGGTGACAAGCCCGAGGACCGCTGGCCCCAGGCGCGCGAGTGGCTCGACGCGCACGGCTACGACGACACGATCGCCTACGTCCGCGCGATCTCCATCCGCATCCTGGAGGAGACGGGCCTGCTGCCCCACCTCAACCCGGGCGTCATGACCTGGACGGACTTCCAGCGGCTCAAGCCCGTGGCCCCCTCCATGGGCATGATGCTGGAGACGACCGCGACCCGGCTGTGGTCCGAGCCCGGCGGCCCGCACCACGGCTCCCCGGACAAGGAACCGGCCGTACGGCTGAGGGTGTTGGAGGACGCCGGCCGTTCCTCGGTCCCCTTCACCTCGGGCCTGCTGATCGGCATCGGGGAGACGTACGAGGAGCGGGCCGAGTCCCTCTTCGCCCTCCGGAAGGTCTCCAGGGCCTACCACGGCATCCAGGAACTGATCATCCAGAACTTCCGCGCCAAGCCGGACACGGCGATGCGCGGCATGCCGGACGCCGAACTCGACGACCTGGTCGCCACGGTGGCCGTCGCCCGCCACATCATGGGCCCCTCCGCCTGCCTCCAGGCCCCGCCGAACCTCGTCGACTCCGAGTACGAACGGCTGATCGGCGCCGGCATCGACGACTGGGGCGGGGTGTCGCCCCTGACCATCGACCACGTCAACCCCGAACGCCCCTGGCCGCAGATCGAGGAACTCACCGAACGCTCCCGAGCCGCGGGCTTCGAGCTGCGCGAACGCCTCTGCGTCTACCCCGAGTTCGTGCGCCGCGGCGAGCCCTGGCTGGACCCGCGGCTGCGCCCGCACGTGAGCGCGCTGGCCGACCCGGAGACGGGCCTGGCCCTGCCGGACGCGACCGTCGAGGGCCGGCCGTGGCAGGAGCCGGAGGAGGCCTTCGTACCGTCCGGCCGTACGGACCTGCACCGCACGATCGACACCGAGGGCCGCACGGCCGACCGGCGCGACGACTTCGACGAGGTGTACGGCGACTGGCAGGCGCTGCGCGAGGCGGCGGCCCCCGGCATGGCGCCGGAGCGCATCGACACGGACGTACGCCAGGCGCTGGCGACGGCGGCGGACGACCCGACCAAGCTCTCCGACGCCGAGGCCCTGGCCCTGCTGCACGCGGACGGCCCCGCGCTGGACGCGCTGTGCCGGGTGGCCGACGACGTGCGCAGGTCGGCCGTCGGGGACGACGTGACGTACATCGTCACCCGCA
Source organism: Streptomyces sp. NPDC030820 (assembly GCF_055572075.1). NCBI lineage: Bacteria > Bacillati > Actinomycetota > Actinomycetes > Kitasatosporales > Streptomycetaceae > Streptomyces > Streptomyces sp. NPDC030820. The sequence continues at coordinate 337,295 of NZ_JBVIEB010000004.1, read as the reverse complement.
ACGTCAACTTCACCAACGTCTGCTACACGGGCTGCCGCTTCTGCGCCTTCGCCCAGCGCCGCACGGACGCCGACGCGTACACGCTGTCCCTGGAACAGGTCGCCGACCGCGCCCAGCAGGCCTGGGACGTGGGCGCGGTCGAGGTGTGCATGCAGGGCGGCATCCATCCGGACCTGCCGGGGACGGCGTACTTCGACATCGCGAAGGCCGTCAAGGAGCGCGTTCCCGGTATGCACGTGCACGCCTTCTCGCCGATGGAGGTAGTGAACGGCGCGACGCGGACGGGGATGTCGATCCGGGAGTGGCTCACGGCGGCGAAGGAATCCGGCCTGGACTCCATCCCGGGGACGGCGGCGGAGATCCTGGACGACGAGGTCCGCTGGGTGCTGACCAAGGGCAAGCTGCCGGCGGCCACCTGGATCGAGGTGGTGAGGACGGCCCACGAGCTGGGCATCCGCTCCTCCTCCACCATGATGTACGGCCATGTCGACCAGCCCCGCCACTGGCTGGGCCATCTGCGCACGCTGGCCGCCATCCAGCGCGAGACGGGCGGTTTCACGGAGTTCGTCACCCTCCCCTTCATCCACACGAACGCCCCGGTGTACCTCGCGGGCATCGCGCGCCCCGGCCCTTCCACGCGGGACAACCGCGCGGTGACGGCGATGGCCCGGCTCCTCCTCCACCCCTGGATCCCGAACATCCAGACAAGCTGGGTGAAACTGGGCGCGGAGGGTGCGGCGGAGATGCTCCGCTCGGGAGCGAACGACCTGGGCGGCACCCTGATGGAGGAGACGATCTCCCGCATGGCGGGCTCGTCGTACGGCTCGTACAAGTCGGTCCGCGATCTGGTCGCCGTGGCCGAGGCGGCCGGCCGCCCGGCGAAACCGCGCACCACGCTCTACGGCGAGGTGCCTCAGGAGCGGCAGCGGGCGGCGGAGGCCTCCGACGGCCACCTGCCCGAGCTGCTGCCCGTCCTGGACTGAGTACGATGATCCGACCCCCGACCTGAGGCGGGGCCCCGTAGCGGAGGAGATGCGAACCCGTGGCTGCCCGACTGCCCTCCTGGGCCTGGGTCACCGGCCTGACGGCAGGCGCGACCGCGGCCGTCGTCGCCCTCGCCGTACAGGCGGACCACGGGCCGCACCCCGCGGCCGCCGTGGCCAAGCCGCGCCCGTCGGCGTCGGCGAGCGCCCATGGCTCCGCCGCGCCGCACTCCCCGGCCCCGCCCGCGCTGCCGGACGCGTCGGGCGAGGGCCGCCGGATCGTGTACTCGCTCGGCGAGAAGCGGGTGTGGCTCGTCGACGCCACGGGCAAGGCGTCACGGACGTTCACGGTGTGGCCGGGCACGGTGAGCCCGCAGCCCGGCCGCTACTCGGTCACCCTGCGTACCCAGTCCCTCAGGGGCTCGGACGGCGTGGAGATCGAGCACATCATGTACTTCACCAAGGTGCAGGGCGTGAACATAGCCTTCTCCAACGCCCTGGACGGCTCCTCGCCGCCCCCGGCGGACGGCAAGAAGCTGGGCGGCATCCGGATGCACAAGGAGGACGGCGCCGCCCTGTGGTCCTTCGGCGATCAGGGCACCAGGGTGGCGGTCGTCAAATAGCGTCCACCCGGCGGGCCGGCAGCTGGTTGACGATCAGGGCGACCCCGGCGAGCAGGAAGATACGGGTCGCTGCCTCCAGCCCGTTCCAGGTCTTGGACTGCCACATCGAGAACCACTCACCGCCGATCGCGATGAACCCGGCGCCGAAGAGCAGCAGCAGCATCAGCAGTCCGTAGGTGGACCAGCGCCGCGCGAGGTCGTCGTCCTTGCGTCGCGCCCAGAGGTACGTGCCCCAGATCAGCACCAGGGCCGCCACCGTCTCCCACACGATGATGAGGACGTACGCGGTGTCCTGGAGGCCGGTGCTGGTGACGGCCCGCCACATGAGGTTGTCGTCCTTGAACGTCGTGTCCATGGCCAGCACATGCCGGACGAACTGCTGGTTGGTCCCGAAGTCGGTGATGTTCCCGAGGGCGACCAGGGCTATGTAGAGGGCGAGTATGCCGGTGAGTGCACCGGCGGCGAGGCTGAGGCCGGTGTGACGTGGGGGGTTGGTGGTCATGGCTGGATTCTCCCCTGCCCAAGGCCCGCTTATCGCGTGGTCATTGCGCCAGAATGGGAGAGCGGGCTGCGGGAGGGGCGGACGGATGGCGCAGGCACGGCCGTCGATGCAGGAACTGATCGGACGGCGCAGACGGGCGGGGTTCGTCGGACGCAGCGATGAACGGGCCGCGTTCCGGGCCAACTTGGACGTACCCCCCGAGGACGAACGCCACCGCTTCCTCTTCCACGTCCACGGCAACGCGGGCGTCGGAAAGACCTTCCTCGTACGGGAGTTGGAGCAGATCGCGCGGGAGCGCGGGGCGCTGACGGCGTACGTGGACGAGAGCGTCGGAAGCGTGCCGGAGGCGATGGCGGCGATCTGCGACCAGTTCGGCCGACAGGGCCACCGGTGCAAGGAGCTGGAGCGGCTGCTGGCCGCCTACCGGGAGCGGCGGCACGAGGCGGAGGCCGCCGCGCTCGCCCTCGACCCGGAGGCGGCGCCGCGCCCGTCGGCGGGTGCACTGGCGGTGGCGCGGGCCGGGCTCGTCGGGCTCGGTATGGTGCCGGGCGTCGGACCGTTCGCCGGCGCGCTGGACGCGGCCCAACTCGCCCAGAACGCCGACCGGTTGCGGGCCGGACTCAGCGCGCGGCTGCGCAACCAGGAGGACGTGCGCCTGGTGCTGTCGCCGGAGCGGGTCCTGACCCCGGCGCTGCTGGGCGAGCTGGCCGCCTCCGCCTCCGCCGCACCGTGGATCGTCCTGCTCTTCGACACCTACGAGCGCACGGGCACGTTCCTGGACGGCTGGCTGCACGAGATCATGACGACGGACCGGTACGGCACCCTGCCGGCCAACGTGGTCCTGGTGACCGCGGGCCAGCTCCCGCTCGCCCCCGCCCGCTGGGCCGGATTCGCGGACTTCGTGGCGGACGTGCCGCTCGGTCCCTTCACGGAGACGGAGGCGCGCGGCCTCCTCGCGGACAAGGGCGTCCGGGACGAGCCGGTCGTCGCCGAGGTGCTGCGGCTGACCGGGGGCCTGCCGGTGCTCGTCTCCACCCTGGCCGAGACCCGCCCCGCCGACCCGCGGGACGTGGGCGACCCCAGCGGAACGGCCGTGGAGCGGTTCCTGAAGTGGGTGCAGGACCCCGTGCACCGGGCCACCGCGCTGGCCTGCGCGCTGCCCCGGACGCTGGACGCGGATGTGTTCCGGGCCGTGGTCGAGTGCCCGGAGGAGGAGTTCGACGGGCTGTACGCGTGGCTGCAGAGCATGCCGTTCGTCAGCGGGCGCGGGGACCGGATGCGGTACCACGATCTCGTGCGGGCGCCGATGCTGCGGCTGCAGCGCCGGCAGTCGCCGCGGAGCTGGGCCGAGCGGCACCGGCGGCTCGCGCGGACGTTCGCGGGATGGCGCACGGAGACCGAAGCCGCCCTGGAACCTGGGGAGTTCTGGAAGGAGGAGGACTGGCGGGAGCTGCGCCTGGCCGAGTCCTACCACTCGCTGTGCGCGGATCCCCGCGCCGCACTGCCCGCCGTGCTGGCGGACGTCGTCACCGCCTGCGACCACGGGGACGACGTCCTGTGGCGCTGGGTGCGGCTGCTCGTCGAGGCGGGCGAGGACACAGGTGCCACGGGCGCGCGGAACCTGGCGGGCTGGGGAGACGCGCTGGCGGAGGCGTTCGCGGCGGACGCGGCGGCCGGGGTGGCGGCCGTCCTGCTGGACCGGGCGCGGGGCGAGGAGCCCTGGCGGGCGACGGCGTACGCGGTCCGCGGCGACGCCCTGGCGCGCGACGGCGACCAGCAGGGCGCGCTGGACGCGTACGACCGGGCCCTCGCGCTCGACCCCTCCCTGGTGCGGGCCCTGCGCGGCAAGGTCCTGGCGCGCAGCTCGCTCGGCGACTACCGGGGGGCCCTGGAGGACCTGCGCCGGGTGCTGGAGCTGGAGCCGGACAATCCGTACAACATGTTCCTGCGCGGTGAGCATCTGCGGATCCTGGGCCGGTACGAGGAGGCGGTGGCCGACCTCGACCGAGGGATCCGGCTCGACCCCGGCCAGGCCTTCGCCTGGGCCTCCCGGGGGGCCGCCCGACTGGCCCTCGGCGAGCTGGACGACGCGCAGGCCGATCTGAACCGGGCGCTCGATCTCAACGCCGACTACGCGTGGGCGCTCGCCCGCCGGGCCCGTCTCTGGCGCGCCCGCCGGGACCGCACCCGGCAGCTCGCCGACCTGGACCGGGCGCTCGCCCTCCAGCCGGACTGGGCCTGGGGCCGCTGCGAACGCGGTGACGCGCTCCGGGTGGCCGGCCGGGACGAGGAGGCGCTCGCCGACTACGACCGCGCGCTCGCCCTGGACCCCGACTACGCCTCGGCATACGCGAGCCGGGGCGCCTCGTACGCCAACCTCGGCCGCCTCCAGGAGGCCCTCGCCGACCTCGACCGCGCCTTGTCGCTCAACCCGGTCTACGCCTGGGCGCTGCGCCGCCGGGCGGAGGTGCACCGCCGGCTCGGCGCGGACGCCCTGGCCGAGGCGGACGAGTCCCACGCCGCCCACCTCTCCCTCCCCACACCCCCACCACCGCGCCACCACCCGTCCTCGGTCAACTGACCCGGGGCCCGCTTCGCCACGACCCGGTTCCGAAGGACCCGGAGCGCGGCCCGGGTTCAGGGCCCGTGTCGGCCCGAGTGAAACGCGGCACCTGTTCGAGGCAACGACGAACGCGCAGCAGACTGGGCCTGGGACTACAACCCGAGTGCCGAGTACGTCACGGGAGGGTTGCCACCTGGAATGGTGGCCGGACGCGGTTTCATCAGCTTCCTTGCCGTGCCACGGCATGAGTGCGTCTACGTCGGCAACGTCACGTGGTACGGCTGATGCTGTTCGGCCGGTCTTCCGTCACCACCGGCAGCACCTTGGTCAGCATCAGGTCCAGGAACTGGTCCGGCTTGCGGAAGGCCGCGAAGTGGCTCGCCCCCTCGATCAGGGCGAAGTCCTTCACCGGGGCCGTGACCGACTCGTAGAAGCGGCGGGCCGGCTCGGGTGGGGTGAGGACGTCGCTCTCGCCCTGGAAGACGAAGAAGGGAAGGCGGAAGGCGGTGCCCTCGGCGTACTCGTCGATCGTCATCGCCTGGGGGCCGAGCGTCTCGGAGAAGGTCTGGGCCTTCAGGTAGGTGCGCAGGTCGCGGAGGGTGTGCAGGGGGGAGAACCAGAGGGAGCGGATGACGACCGTCTTCATGGTGTCGTAGGTGAGGGGGTCGGTCGTGACCACCGTCTTCGCGTACTCCGCCCATTCGTGGGCCGACCAGGCCGACCGGTCGGGGCCGATGGCGGTCATCCTCGCCAGTTGCTTCTTCCTGCCCGCCTTCTCCAGGCGGGCCAGCAGCGCCTCATAGGCGGAGGTGTCCCGGCCCCCGCCGACGATGTTCTGGTCGGTGCCGACGTACGCCGAGTACAGCTCGGGGTGGTCGCGGACCAGGCGCAGGCCGGTGACCGTGCCGAAGCTGTTGGCCACCAGCAGGAGCCTGTCCACGCCGAGGCGGGTGCGGATGTGGTGCGTGACCTCCAGGGCGTCCTCGTGGAGACGGTCGAGGGTCAGCTCGCCCTGGCCTTCCGGGCCGCCCGCGGCGAACGTCCGGCCGGCGCCCCGCATGTCCCAGCGGACGATCGTGAAGTGCCGCTCCCAGGCGCGGGTGCGCGGGGTGAAGATCAGGTTGGAGGCTCCGGGGCCGCCGTGGATCTCCAGGATCACCGGGTTGGTCCGGTCCTCGCCGCGGACGGAGATCCACTGGTCGATGCCACCGATGCGGACGTACGAGGACTCGTCGATGCCGTTCGGGGTGGTGATCGTGAGCTTCCTGGCGAGGGCGCGGCGCTTGAGGGCCCGATAGGTGAGCAGCATGGTGTTCCCCCTAAACTGTTTACGGCGTCAGCTGTTCTGTGTGTTTACGGTATATACAGTTGTCTGGTGGAGTCAACGGGCTTCGCGCTGCGGCGATCGGGAGGGACACCATGGGCGGGCGGAAGAGCGAGCAGGAGCAGGACCGCGATCCGCGGGCGGTCCTCGCGCTGCTGTGGGGAGAGCAGGGGCAGCCCACGCGCGGGCCCAAGCCGACGCTGTCCCCGCAGCGCATCGCCGCGGCCGCCGTCGAACTGGCCGACGCACAGGGGCTGGACGCGGTCTCGATGAGCAAGGTCGCCGCCGGGTTCGGCGTCTCGGCGATGGCCCTCTACCGCTATGTGCCCGGCAAGGCGGAGCTGGTCGAGCTGATGATCGAGTCGATGCTGGCCGAGGTCCCCGACCTCTCCACCGCCGAGGGCGACTGGCGAGCCGGGACCCGGCTGTGGGCCCGCCGGTGCCTGGACCTCTACCGCGCCCATCCCTGGGCGCTCGCCGCCACCGCGATGCGCCGCCAGGTCATGGGCCCCAACCAGCTCGGCTGGCTGGACGCGGCGCACGCGGTCCTGGAGCCGACCGGCCTGCCGGCGGCCCAGCGGCACCAGGTCTTCGTCCTGGTCGTCGGCCTGGTGCGCAGCCTCGCCCAGCAGACGGCCGACTTCGACGCGGACGAGGACCGGGAATGGAACCGCCTCACCGGCGAGGTGCTCGAACGTCACGCGGACCGGTTCCCGGCCCTGACCCGGGCCATCGCCGACGGCGCCTTCGAACCGGCCGGTACCGACCCGCTCGACTTCGGGCTCGACCGGATCCTCGACGGGGTCGAAGCGCTCATGGCTGGGCGGGAATGACGCGGGAATGACCCCTGGGGGGTGATTTGCCCCTGTGAACGGACCGTTCGCCGTCGATTACAGTGCTGAGCGTCGTACGGACGGACGGTGCCGTGAGGAGGTCTGAGTGAGTGCGACATCCGGCGCCGTCTGGGGCCGATCCGAGCAGCAGGACTTCCGCAGCAGGGTGCGCGGCACCCTGCTCGGTGTCGCCGTGGGCGATGCGCTCGGCGGGCCCGCCGACCCGCTGTCCCTGGAGGAGATCCGGGCCGCGTACGGCCCCGAGGGGCTGCTCGACCTGGCCTTCGGACACGGGCGGCGCGGCACGGTCACCCATCACACCCAGCTCACCCTGTTCAGCGTGGACGGGCTGATAAGGGCCCAGGTGCGCCGGGACACCGGCGCCTGGCATCCGCCGACCGATCTGCACCGGGCGTATCTGCGCTGGGCGGCCACCCAGCGGGACTGGGGGCCCGACGAACGCCGCAAGGACGACGGCTGGCTGGCCCGTGAGGAGTGGCTGTACGCCCGCCGGGATCCGAGCCGGGCGCTGCTCGTCGGGTTCGGCGACGACATCATGGGCACGCTGGAGTCACCGAAGAACCCCGGCGAGCTGGGACCGGAGGCGGTGGCCCGGTCCGCGCCCTTCGGGCTGCTGGTCGGCTGGGAGCCGCAGCTCGTCGCGCAGCTCGCGGTGGAGTGCGCCGCGCAGAGCCACGGACACCCCCTCGCCTACCTGTCGGCGGGCGCGTACGCCGTGATCGTGCATGCGCTGGCCCGGGGCGAGAGCCTGGACGGTGCCGTGCAGCGAGCCCTCGCCCTGCTCGCCGCCCGGCCCGGCCACCAGCCCGTCTCGGACGCCCTGCAGCATGCCCTCGGGGCGGTACGGCAGGGGATCCCGAGCCCGACGCGGGTGGAGGAACTGGCGGGCGACGGTACGGCGGACGGGCTGCTCGCCGCGTCGGTGTACTGCGCGCTGGTGGGGGAGGACATGCGGCACGGACTGTGCCTCGCGGTGAACCAGAGCGGCCCGTCGGCAGCGGCCGGCGCCCTCACCGGCGGCCTCCTCGGCGCCCTCCACGGCGAAACGGCCCTCCCCCCGGCCTGGGTGGCCGAGCTGGAGGGCCGCCCGACGGTACTGGAACTCGCCGACGACTTCGCGATGGAGATGACCCAGGGCCCGGCCCTGCACGGGCCCGCCGGGTCGTCGCCGGGGTGGCTGGTCCGGTATCCGCGGGCCTGAGGATCCCCGACAGCAACCCCTACGACGCCCCCACCACGTCGTCCCCCGCTCCCGCAGGCACCGGCGTGGCCGGCGCAGCGTCCCCGTCCCCGTCGGTGTTGACCTTCTCGATGACGGCGAGGCGCTCGGGCGTCTCCTCGGGCTTCAGGTACCCGATGGCGATGTACAGCACCAGGGACACCGCCAGCGGGATCGAGACCTGGTACTGGAGCGGGACTCCGCCGGAGACGTTCCAGTTGATGGGGTAGTTCACCAGCCAGAACGCCAGCAGACCCGCCGCCCAGCTGGTGAGCGCCGCCGTCGGTCCGGAGCGGCGGAACGGGCGGAGCAGGCCCAGCATCATGGGGATCGCGATCGGGCCCATCAGACCGGCGACCCACTTGATGACGACCGTGATGATGTCCTTGAGGGTGGGGGAGTTGACCTGCGTCGCCACCGCCATGGACAGGCCGAGGAAGACCAGCGTCGTCACGCGGGCCGCGATCAGGCCGGAGCGCTCGCCCCACGCCCGGGCGCGGGAGGACAGCACCGGCGCCACGTCACGGGTGAACACCGCCGCGATCGCGTTGGCGTCGGAGGAGCACATGGCCATCGTGTGGGAGAAGAAACCGACGACGACCAGGCCCAACAGGCCGTGCGGTAGCAGCTGTTCGGTCATCAGGCCGTAGGAGTCGGATCCGTCCGGCTTCTGCGCGTGGACCAGCAGCGGGGACATCCACATCGGGAAGAACAGCACCACCGGCCAGACCAGCCACAGCGCGGACGACAGCCGGGCCGACCGCTCGGCCGCGTACGCGCTGCCGGTCGCCATGTACCGCTGCGCCTGGTTCAGCATGCCGCCGTTGTACTCGAAGAGCTTGATGAACAGGAAGGCGAGGAGGAACACCGTGCCGTACGGCCCGACCAGGGGTTTGCCGTGGCCGTGCAGGGCCGGCTGGTTCCAGGCGTCGAAGAAGCCGATGTGCTTGTCGTCCAGCTTCAGTACGACGGCGACGAACATCGAGACACCGGCGAGCAACTGGATGACGAACTGGCCGAGTTCGGTCAGCGCGTCCGCCCACAGGCCGCCGATCGTGCAGTACACGGCCGTGATCGCACCGGTGATGAGGATGCCCTGGTTCAGGGTGACTCCCGTGAACACCGACAACAGGGTGGCGATCGCCGCCCACTTGGCACCCACGTCCACGATCTTCAGGAGCATGCCGGACCACGCGAGCGCCTGCTGGGTGGACAGGTTGTAACGGTTCTTCAGGTACTCCAGCGGGGAGGCCACATGGAGCCGGGAGCGCAGTCGGTTGATGCGGGGCGCGAACAGCTTCGACCCGATGGCGATGCCGAGCGCGATGGGGAAGGACCAGGTGACGAAGGAGGTGACGCCGTAGGTGTAGGCGATGCCCGCGTACCCGGTGAACATGACCGCGCTGTAGCCCGACATGTGGTGCGAGATGCCGGACAGCCACCAGGGCATCTTGCCGCCGGCCGTGAAGAAGTCGGAAACGTTGTCCACGCGCTTGTGCGACCAGACGCCGATCGCGACCATCACACCGAAGTAGCCGATGAGTACGGCCCAGTCGAGACGGTTCATGTGCTCGATCGTGGGTGCCGCCACATGAACACGACAAGCAAGAGTAAGGTCAAGTCAACGTAAAAATGTTCGGCTTGATGATTCGTGTTCACTTACATGAACGCCCCGACATTCGGCGCGAGTTCCCTCAACGCATCAACTCCCCCGCGTTGACCAGCAGCGACTGCCCGGTGATGGCCCGCGCCCGGTCCGAGGCCAGGAACACCGCCGCGTCCGCCACGTCCCCGTCCGTCGCGAGGTCCGGCAGTGCCATCCGTTGCGTCAGCCGCCCCAGCACCTCCGCCTCCGGCACCCCTTCCGTCTGCGCGGTGAACCGGACGTAGGCCTGCACCGGCGGCCCCCACATCCAGCCCGGCAGGACGGTGTTGACCCGGATCCGGTACGGCCCGAGTTCCCGCGCCAGGGAGTACATCGCACTGGTCCGTGCCCCCTTGGACGCGGCGTAGGCCGCCTGCTTCACCTGCGAGGGCGCGGCGAGTGCCGACTGCGTCCCGATGAAGACCACGCAGCCGCCGCCCGCCTTCAGCGCCGGCAGACAGGCCCGCGTCATCCGCAGGGTGCCCAGCAGGTTCACGTCGACGACCGACTGCCAGGTCGCGAAGTCCGCGTCCTCCAGTCCGCCGAAGTACGAGTCCCAGGCCGCGACATGGACCACCGCGTCGATGCCGCCGAACCGCTCCCGCGCCAGCGCGGCCAGCGCCGCGCACTGCCCCTCGTCGGTGATGTCCGTCGCCCGGTACGCCGTGTGCGCACCGTCCGGATCGACCTCCGCCGCGCTCTTGGCGAGGTTGGCCTCGGTGCGCGCCCCGAGCACCGCGTTCCCGCCGTCCCGTACGACGGCCGCGACGACCTGGTGACCGAGCCCGGCGCCCACTCCCGATACGACCACTGTCTTGCCTGTGAGCAGGGACATCGGTGCCTCCCGCGGTATGGCGCTTTGTCTGACGGAGCGTCAGAGTAGGGGCCGGCGCAGGAAAGGGGAACCGCATGGGCGAGGACACCCGCAGCGAGACGTACGCCGAACTGGCCGCCGTAGGACCGTACGGCGTCCGGCCCGGACACGCCCTGATCACCATGGTCGAGCCGCACCCGGGCCATGAGTACGCCTACAACCGCTGGTACGAGGACGACCACTACTACGCCGGCGCGATGGCCATGCCCTGGATGTACGCGGGGCGCCGCTGGGTCGCGACCCGGGATCTGCAGCTCCTGCGATACCCCGAGAAGTCGGCCGTCGCCCAGCCCGTCACGGCCGGCTGCTACCTCTCCACCTACTGGATCACCGACGGCCGCTACGACGACCACATGAAGTGGACCGTGGCCATCAACAAGCGTCTCAACCGCGACGCCCGCGTCCACCACGACCGCACCCACGTCTTCACGGCCTTCCAGGACCACGAGACGACGGTCTACCGCGACGGCGCGGCGGGCCCGCGCGACTTCCACGCCCTCGACCACCCGTACGCCGGGCTGGTGCTGGAGGTGATCGACGCCGAGTCGCCGCAGCAGCGGGCGGAACTGCTCCAGTGGCTGCGCGATCGTCATCTGCCGAAGCGGCTGTCCGGCTCCCCGGCCGCGATGGTCACCGTCTTCCGGCCCACCCCGCTGCCGGGCGAGCGCATGACCTACGTCAGGCAGGTCGAGGGCGTGGACACCCGGGTGACGCTCCTGTGGTTCCTGGAGGCGGACCCGAGGGAGTGCTGGGAGGGCCGCTTCACCGGGCTGGACACGGATGTCTCCGGCTCGGGGCTGGGGCGGGTGGAGCTGGTGGCGCCGTTCATCCCGACGATTCCCGGCACGGATGCCTACGTCGCCGAGCTGCGCGGCTCTACTTGAGTTCGTCCGGGCAGGGAGTACCGCGCGGCAGCTGGTACGGCGCGGCCAGCCGATACGTGCCGGCCCGCGGAGCGATCAGCATCGTCCACTTGTCCCCGTTCGCGTCCTCCGTCGTCTCCGTCAGACACCCGTTGACGTTCCGGTACTGCTTCGGCGGACCCGAGGAGACCAGCTGCGGCGGCTTCAGGCTCTTCCCGTGCTCGTCGACGACGCTCAGCCAGGGCGAGTAGGGGATCCTGATCAGGATCCGCCCGGCCTTGCTCACCTGAAGCGTCATCTCACCCTGCCCGGCCCGGTCCACCACCGCGCCGGGCTCGGCGAGCGGCGTCGGATCGGTCACCCGGAACAGCTGCCAGTTGGCGTCGCCCCACACCTGCCTCAGATACGGCATCCCGCGCCGCAGCAGCTGCCGCTCCCGCTCGCCGCCGTCGCCGTCCGGGTTGTCCTTCGGCAGGACGACGAAGTGGACGGCCCAGCGCTGCAGCCACTCGTGGTAGTTCGCCGAGTTGAGGGTGTCGTCGTAGAAGAGCGGGTTGCGCTCCATGTCGGCCTGCCGGTTCCAGCCGCGCGCCAGGTTGACGTACGGCGCGAGCGCCGACGCCTCCCGGTGCGAGCGGGCCGGGACCACCTCGACGCGGCCCTTCTCGGCACCGGCCTTCTGCAGCTGGTGCACGAGCGGGGCGAGTTCGCGGGCCCAGGACGCGGCCGGGGTCGTGTGGATGATGTCGTCGACCGACTTGAAGCCGATCCAGCCGGCGAACCCGAGGAGCGCCAGCACGGTCGTGTACCACTTGCGCGACTTCGGCACCGTGAACGGCAGCGCGGCCACCAGGGCCGCACCCGCGAACAGCATCGGCAGCCGGGAGATGTTCGACCCGATCTGCGAGCTGATCAGCCACACCAGGACCACGCCGACGCTGTAGACGGCCGCCGTCAGCCGGACCGTCACCCACTCCCTGGGCGCGAGGAACAGGCACAGCAGGCCGTACAGCAGGGGCAGGATCACCGAGCCGATCGTCATCGGCTGGGTGCCCGAGAACGGGAAGAGGAAATAGGAGGCGGCGACCACCACCGTCGGGGCGAGCCCCAGCGCCCAGGCGCCCGGCCGCCGCTTCTGCAGGAACAGCGCCACCGCGACCAGCCCGACGAACAGTCCCGAGACGGGCGAGGCCATGGTGGAAAGACCGGCCAGCGGGGCGGCCACCGCCGCCTTCGCCCAGCGTCTGTGCCGCCACCGGTACGGCCAGCAGAAGACGGCCGCGACGGCGCCGAGCGCGAACATCGTGCCGAGCCCGAAGGTCACCCGGCCGGAGATCGCGTTGCACAGGAACGCGACGACCCCGGCGAGCGAGGCCCACAGCGGGTTCTTGACCGCGCGGCTGCGGATCAGGACCAGCGTCAGCAGGCCCGCCGACACGGTCCCGGCGATCATCATCGTCGTACGGACGCCGAGGACGGCCATCAGATACGGCGACACCACGCTGTACGACACCGGGTGCATGCCGCCGTACCAGGCGAGGTTGTACGCCGAGTCCGGGTGCCGGCCGACGAACTCCGCCCAGGCGTCCTGCGCCGCGAGATCGCCACCACTGTTCGCGAACGTGAAGAACCAGACGATGTGCAGGACCCCCGCGAGGGCCGTCACGGACAGCACGGGGTGCCTCAGCAGCCGCTGCCGCAGGGGTTCGGCGGCGGCGAGGAGACGCGCGAGCCTGCCCACGGGCGCGTCGAGATGCTCACTGTCGGTACGGCCGTCCGGGTGGTCGGTGCGATCCCCGCGACCGTCCGGATCAGCCTCGGACAGGCGTATTCGCGGGCCGGATCCCGGGTCCGGATCGGCGTCGTCGGCGCGTGTCGGCTCGGCTGTGGCCACCTGAAGGCACTCCCCGTGTCCCGTCTTCTGTTCTCGGCCGTGTTCCACGGTGTTCCCGGCTGATTCCCGTCCAGTTCGCGGCCCTGTCCCGGGACCGGCGACCTGCCCCGATTCGTGACGCTAGCACGCGCGCCTTTTGTGGCGCGGCTCGCCTCCGGGGCGCTTCAGCCGGTGCCGGGAGTGCGACCGTGCTCAACCCCTTCGGGCCTCCGCGCGGTCACACTCCCGGCACCGGCGCGCCCCTTCGGCTCACTCGCGCCGCCGCGGGTCTCCGTCGGCGGGGTGCGTGCTGGTGACGACCGGGGGCGGACTCAGCCCAGACGGGTCAGCTTGGCGCCGAAGCCGGGCTCCGTCAGATCCTTCTGCAGGGCCACCGGCACCTTGACGGCGCCGGCCGAACCGTCACCCACGGTGAGCGAGCCGACCCGGGTGCCGGCCTTCGCGGTGTGCGGCAGCTTGCCGGAGGTGAAGGACAGCTTCACCTTCAGCCCCGACCAGCCGGCCGCCGTGACGTCCTGCGTCGCCACGACCGGCGTACGGCCGCCGAGACCGTCGTCGACGTACCCGACCACAGCGCCCTTCTTCAGGATCGTCACCGACTTCAGGGCGCCCTGCGCGGACCGGATCAGCTTGTCGCCCGCGTCGAGGACCCCGCTGATGATGGTGTTGTCGAAGCCGCCGGCGGGCTGGCGCAGCACGGCACCGATGATGGTCCGCGTCTCGCCGCCGACCTGCTGCTTCGCCGCGAAGACGAGGTTGCCCAGGGCGGCGGGCGTGGTGCCGGTCTTGATGCCGACGACGTTGTTGTGGCCGACCAGGCGGTTGTAGTTGGAGTGGTTGACGCCCTTGTAGTCGTCGTACGACATCATCGCCGCGACCTCGCGGAAGACGGGCTGCTGCATCGCCGCCCGGGCCAGCTTCACCTGGTCCACCGCCGTGCTGACCGTGGAGGCGGTCAGGCCCGAGGGGTCGGTGTACTTGGTGTTGCTCATGCCGAGCCCCGTGGCGGCGGCGTTCATCTTCTCCGTGAACGCCTGCTCCGAACCGGAGTCCCAGCGGGCGAGCAGCCGGGCCACGTTGTTGGCGGAGGGCAGGAGGATGGCCTCCAGGGCCTCGCGCTCGGAGATCCGGTCACCCGCCGTGACACGGACGGTGGACTCCTGGCCCGCGTCCGACTGCTGCTCGGCGGGCTTGTCGATCCTGATCTTCGGGCCGTCCTGGCCGCTCTTGAGCGGGTGGTCGCGCAGGATGAGGTACGCGGTCATCACCTTGGCGACGCTCGCGATCGGTACGGGCTTCTGGTTGCCGGAGTTGCCGAACGTGCCGATGCCCTGGACGTCCAGCGCGGCCTGACCAGTGGCCGGCCACGGGATGTCGGCCTTGCCGCCGTCGAAGGTGTAGGTGTCCTTCGCGGTGAGGTCGAGGGTGGGGTCGGGGAGCGGGCGGAGGGTCTGTACGACCGCGAAGACGAGCGCCAGGAGCAGGACCAGGGGGGTCCAGATCTTGACCCGGCGCACGAGCGTGCGGACCGCGGTCTCCGGGGGCGGGGGCGTGTTCGTCAGCTCCGCCAGGAGGTCCAGCGGGGGCTTCGGGGGGAGGGGCTGCTGGGTGGTGCGCTCGGGGCCGACCTGGGGGACGGGGGTGGTGACGTCCGGCTTGGCGGCCGGCGCGGCTTTCGGCTTGGCGGCCGGCGCCATGTCGTTCTTGAGCGCGACGAACTTGCTGGTGTGCTCGGAGTCGGACTCCGGGGACCTCGGCTTGCCGCCCAGCTTGAGCATGGTCGTCGGCTGATCGACCTGTGGCTTGGGGGTGACGGCCTTGAAGACGGTGGTGGGCTGATCGACGCCGCCGTCCGCCTCGGCTTCGCCTTCGGCGTCCGTGTTCCCACCCGCACCACCCGTGCGGGTCTCGTCGTCGGCCGCGGGTGGCCCCTGCGGGGCGTCCCCGCCGTCGGCGTCCTCGGGCCCGTCCTCGGCCCCAGCCGCCTCGGCTTCGCCTTCGGCCTTTGCCTTCGCATCGCCGT
Organism: Streptomyces sp. NPDC030820; assembly: GCF_055572075.1. Taxonomy (NCBI): domain Bacteria; kingdom Bacillati; phylum Actinomycetota; class Actinomycetes; order Kitasatosporales; family Streptomycetaceae; genus Streptomyces; species Streptomyces sp. NPDC030820. The sequence goes on along the minus strand of NZ_JBVIEB010000004.1, from coordinate 321,928 downwards.
TCACGTCAGCGTCCGCGTCACGGCCGGCGTCAGCCTCAGCGTCGCGGTCGGCCTCGGCCTCGGCCTCGGCCTCGGCGTCCGCGTCCGCGTCGCGGTCAGGGCGGGCCTCCACGTCGGCGTTCGCGGCCCGGTCAGCGTCGGCCTCATCGCCAGGCCCGGCACCGCCGCCCGCGTCAGCCTTCGCGCCCGCGTCGGCGTCCGCGTCGGCCTCAGCGTCAACCTTCGCGTCCGCGTCGGCTTTCGCGTCAGCGTCCGCGTCGCGGTTAGCGTCGGTCTCAGCGCCCGCGCCCGCGTCGCGGTCCGCGTCAACCTTCGCGCCCACGCCAGCGTCCGCGTCTGTGCCCGCGTCGGCCTCTGCCTTCGCTTCGGCCTCCGGGGTCGCCTCGGCCTTCGCTTGCGTGTCTGCCTGCTCGCCGGCTTTCTGGTCGGCGTCGGCGTCCGTGCCCCCATCGGAGGCCGCGTCAGCCTCCGCCTCCGTACCCGAGTTCGCCTCCACGTCCGTGGCCTCAGCCTCGGTCTCGGCCTCCTCGGGCTCCGGCTCATCCGTGGCCGTCGGGCCGGGAGTTGCGGGGGCGGCGTCGCGGACCCATGTCGAGACCGCCTCCCGGAGGGCGGTGTCCTCCTGCGGGGCTTCCGTTGCGCGGGGCTTCGCGTCGCGGACCGACAGGATCTTCGTCGCGGTGTCCACGCCGCGGGGCGAGGAATCCTTTTCCCGGGAGACGGCGAGGCGCGGATCGCGCGCCTCGGGAACCGGACCCGCGCTCCCCGACGTCGCTCCTGCCGACGACTCGCGCTGCTTCGACCTGTCGGGGGACTCGCCCGCCACCGATGCCTCCTCATGCGCCGCACGCCCACGCGCGCGCCCTGTCCGAACCATGTACCAGTGTCCTGTGTGAGGGCTTGGCCCCTGCAGTAGACGAGAACGACATACCTACCGGTTCCCTCACGAACCGGTCACGCACCCTCGACAGACCAATGTGAGAGGGGTCACCCTGTCATTCATCCACGCGGGGAGGCATGGATGGGCAGGAGCCGCAGAACACTTCCGGAGGAGCTTCTGCTGCTGGCACTGGACCCGACCACGGGTACCACTGCACAGCCGCAGTCGCTCGACCTCGGTCTGGCCGGAGCACAGCTAGTGGAGCTGGCGCTGGCCGGACGGATAGCCCCAGACGGGGATCGTATCGCCGTGGTGGTGCCACGGCCGACAGGAGATCCGACTCTGGACTGCGCGTTGGAGTTGCTGCGAAGGCGTGGCGCTCCCGTGCGTGCCGTCCACTGGATCGGCGGGCCCCGGTTGGGGCTCCGCCAGACGTACCTCTCGCATCTGGAGCGGTGCGGCATGGTGCATGCCGTGGCCGGTCAGATGTGCGGGGTGCTGCCGACGACGCGCTATCAGGCGACGGACAACGAGATCAGCCGGGAGATCCGAGCCCGGCTGGATTCCGCGATCCGCACCGGCGTACCGCCGGACCCGCGGACCGCGGCGCTCGCCGCCCTGGCGCACGCCGTCGGACTCGGCAAGCACCTGTATCCGGGGAACGAGGGGCGCTCGTCCCGGTCCCGGCTGCGGGATCTGATCCGGCATGACCCCATGGGCGGCCTTGTCGCACACGCCGTGATGGACGTGCAGAACGGGGCTGCCGCACAGCCGCGCCGGGGCCCGGCCGCCACCGGGCGGCAGGGTGCGGCCGGTGCCAGGTCCGCGGCGGAACCCGCACGCGGGGTTCCGATGCAGCCGCACCGCGGATCCATGGCACGCGCCGTGGCCCACTGAGCCGTAACCCCGGTTCATCCAGACCCGTTCGGGAGCCGCTGGTCGAGCGGGGCGGTGAGGTCCTTCCCCGGGATCTCGCCGTCCCGCTCGACTGCGTCCGGGCACACCGTCGGGTGGCGAGCCGTGGCGAACTGACGCGTACGCGCCGCATATCCACCATTTCCCAGCGGTAGAAAGCACCTTGGTGGCAGTCTGCTCAGCAGCAGATACGGAAAGTGTTAAGCAACAGGCAGGCAGCCGGAGGTGCACGTCCCGTGGCGTCCAATGTCAATCCCACCGTCAGGCGGCGCCGGCTGGGCCAGGAGCTGCGCAGGCTCCGCGAGCTCAAAGGCATGACGGCCGAGGAAGTGGCCGAGCGTCTGCTCGTGTCGCAGTCGAAGATCAGCCGGCTGGAGAACGGCCGGAGAAGCATCAGCCAGCGCGATGTGCGTGACCTGTGCGGGGTGTACGAGGTCGAGGACCAGCGGATCGTCGATTCGTTGATGGAAATGGCCCGGGACTCCCGGCAGCAGGGCTGGTGGCACACCTTCGGGGACATCCCGTACAGCGTGTACATCGGTCTGGAGACCGACGCCGAGTCGCTCCGGGTGTACGAACCCCAGCTGGTCACCGGTCTGTTGCAGACCCGCGCCTACGCGGAGGCCCTGGTGCAGGGCGCGCTGCCGGAGACGTCGACCGCCGAGATCGAGAAGCGTGTGCAGGTGCGCATGCGCCGACAGGAACGTATCACCGCCGAGAACAACCCGCTCCGGCTGTGGGTGGTGCTCGACGAGGCCGCGCTCAAGCGTGTCGTGGGCAGCAGGCTGGTGATGCGCGAGCAGCTGGACCATCTGATCGAGATGTCCCAGCTGCCGCACGTCACGGTGCAGGTGCTGCCGTTCGAGGTGGGCGCGCATCCGGGGCTCAACGGCCAGTACGCGATCCTGGAGTTCGCCGACGCGGCCGACTCCAGCGTGGTCTACCTGGAGGGCGTCACCAGCGACCTGTATCTGGAGAAGGCCCAGGACGTGCAGAAGTACGCCGTGATGTACGAGCATCTGCGGGCACAGTCCCTCAATGTGGAGCAATCCCGGCAATTCATTGCGAAGGTGGCCAAGCAGTACGCCGAATGAGCAACTGTCACGCAGGGGCGCCGGATCTTACACCGAAGGTCCACTCCAGTGGAAGGCCGCCCTGGAATATGCCATCCGGTTGAGTGAACGACTACTCCGGCAGGGGCGGTTGCCCGGTAGCGTCGATCACGCCAATCAGAGGACAAGGTTGGCGTGAACCGCACTACCGCAACTCGCAACAGGAGTGGACATGGCACTGATTCAGGGCGCTTCGGAGACGTGGATGAAGTCTTCCTATTCCGCGGGCAACGGCGCTTGCGTCGAGGTCAAGTCGCCCACCGACGCCGAACTCGCCGTCCGTGACTCCAAGGTCCCCGAGGGCCCGATCCTGGCCTTCCCGGCCGACGCGTGGAACGCCTTCGTGACCTCGGTCAAGGCCTAGGGGGCACTCCCTGACCTTCGTCAGTGAAGACCCCCCGACGAAAACAACTTCACAAGCACCACCAGAAGAGCCCTCTCGACCGGTCGCCGTCCTTGCCGAGAGGGCACCTTCTGTTCGGGGGTACGGTCACGCCGTCCCCGTGGCCCGCGACACCGGGAACGCCACGTCGCACACCGGGTCCTCGGGGCCCGACGCGTCCCAGTCCGCCCAGTAGATCTCGCGGCAGGGACCGGCCGCCTCCAGCCCCTCGGCCGCCATCCACTGCTCCACCGCCTCGAATGCGGCCAGGATCTGCGGATTGGCCACCTGCGCCTTGGTGATCCGGGTGTAGGCCAGCTCGGCCGCCGGCTCCACCCGTACCGCCGTCTTCCAGGCCCGCCCCCGCCCGGCGGCCCACGCCCGGGCCGCCGCCTCGTCGGCGACCGGCACACAGGACTCGACCGGGCCGTCGCTCTCCATCGACACCTCGGAGTGGTAGACCACGAACGGCGCGCCCGTCATGCCTCCGCACTCCCGCGCCGCCGCCTCCAGCCGGCCGAACGACGTGCCGATCCACGTCGGCAGCTCGTCCGCCAGCGTGTGCCGTGACTCGGTGATCACCACCTGCGCCGGCACGTCCACGGTCTCGATCACGAACTTCTCGTACATCTCGCAGCTCCTCCCGGACAGCCGTCCACGGAGGTACTCGGCGAGCGTCCGCTGCCCGGCCACCCGGCTCTCCACGTCCGCCCAGTAGGCGGCGAGCCGGTCGGCGGCCTCGGGGCCCTCGGCGCCGAGCACCTCGGCGATCCGGGCCAGCGGCATGTCCAGCTGCCGCAGCAGGGCCACGAGACGGGCGCGTTCGGCCTGGTCGGCGCGGTAGTAGCGGTAGCCGGTCGTCTCGTCGACATGCGCGGGCGTCAGCAGGCCGAGGCGGTCGTACAGGCGCAGCGCCTTGGCCGACAGCCGGGCCCGCGCGGCGAACGCGCCGATGGTGAGCTGGTCGTCGTCCACCGTGTCATCCTCCGTCACCGGGCGGATCCGCCGCCCGGTGACAGGGACGCTGGGCTCTGCCCCAGGGGCAAGGTCAAGTGCTGCTCAGCCGAGCTGGGCCTCGATGGCGGTCACGACCGCGTCCGACTCCGGCTCGGTCTGCGGCGAGAACCGGGCGACGACCGTGCCGTCCCGGCCGATCAGGAACTTCTCGAAGTTCCAGCGGATGTCGCCGCTGTGCCCCTCGGCGTCGGCGAAGCCCACCAGTCGCTCGTACAGCGGGTGCCGGCCCTCGCCGTTCACCTCGACCTTCTCGGTGAGCGGGAAGGTCACGCCGTATGTCGCCGAGCAGAACTCGGCGATCTCCTCGGCGGTGCCGGGCTCCTGGCCGAGGAACTGGTTGCAGGGCACGCCGAGCACGGTGAAGCCGCGGTCGGCGTACCGCTCCTGGAGCTTCTCCAGGCCCGTGTACTGGGGGGTGAGGCCGCACTTGGAGGCGACGTTGACGATGAGGACCGCCTTGCCGGCGTATTGGGGGAGGTTCGCGGGGCCGCCGGTGAGGGCGTCGATTTCGACATTCAGCACGTTGGTCATGCCTGGATGCTAGGCGCTCCGCGGGTTGAGCCGTCATGGGCCGTCTTTCGGCTGCCGGTCCGTTGTGGTTGCTCGCGCAGTTCCCCGCGCCCCTTCGAGGCGCGCTGTCCTACCGCTTCCACCAGGACATTCCCGGCATCTGTGCGCCGGTACAACACCGACCGGCCCGCCCTTTGCCGCTCCACCAGCCCCGCCTCCCTCAGCACCTTCAGATGGCGCCCCACCGAGCCCAGCCCCTGTCCCGTCACCGCGGTCAGCTGGGTGGTGCTGATGGGGGAGGCGAGGAGCAGCAGGACCTCGGCGCGGGCGGTGCCGAGGAGCGCGCCCAGGGCGGACGGGACGGTCCTGATGCCCGCGTCGGCGAGGGCCCCGGCGCACGGGTAGACCGCCGCGTAGCGCACCCCGTCGTCCCAGGCGACCCAGCCCGCCCGCTGCACGGTCACGGGTACGAAGATCAGCTCGGCCCCGGAGATCTCGCGGGGCGGATACTCGTGCAGGTTGATCTGGAGCAGGTTCTCGCCGAGCCAGCGGGTGCGCCCGGGCCGCAGCTCGTCCAGCACGCTCACCCACCCGCCCCGGCTCACCTGCGCGGTCCGCGCGGCCACGTCCGCCTCCAGCACCCGCCGGCGCCGCTCCCAGGACGGCCGTACGGTCGTCCCCCACACCCACTCCAGGAGGACGGCCGCGCGCTCGGGCAGGTCGTCCCGGTCCAGCTCGGCGGGGAGTGGGCCGGCGAGTGCGGTGCGCAGATGGGCGCGGGCCGCGTCCGGTGCCGTCGCGCGGACCCGGGCGGCCTCGTCCGCGAAGGTCTCCCCGCCGCGGGGAGCCGGGGTGAGGAAGTCGGCGATCCACTCCCGGCCGAGCCCGGCCCGTACCAGCCGTGCCGTCAGCGGGTCCGCCGCCAGCCGGGTGCGGTAGCCGGGCAGATGGGCGCGCAGCCACGCATGCTCACCGGGATGAGCGGCGTCCCCCGAGTGCAGCAGCTTCAGGCAGGCGAAGGTCTCGGCGAGCGGCGAGACGACGAACCGGCTGCGGGCGAGCGTGTCCGCGTTGAGCTGCCACAGGCCCACCCCGGCACCCCCCTCACGGCCGTACGACCTTTCGCGCTGCGGCGAAACAATAACGAGCCGGTCCGTGACCCGCCGAGACTGCCCGGCATGTCCAGCTATCGATCCCTGTTCCGCACCCCGGAGTTCACCCCGCTCTTTCTCGGCTCGGCCGCGCAGACCGTCGGCGGCCTGGCCCTGGGCACGCTCGTGTACCGGGCCACCGGCTCTCCGCTGCTGTCGGCGGTGAGCATGTTCGGCCCGTCGCTCGCCCAGGTGCTGGGCGCCACCGTGCTGCTGTCCGGCGCCGACCGGCTGCCCCCGCGTACGGCGCTGTCCGTGATCGCGCTGGCCTTCGCGGCGGGTACGGCGGTGCAGGCGGCGCCCGGTCTGCCGGTCGGCGCGGTCTTCGGCGTCCTTCTGGCGCTGGGCCTCGTGGCCTCCCTGGGCGGCGGGGTCCGCTGGGGCCTGCTGAACGAGATCCTCGCCAAGGACGGCTATCTGCCGGGGCGTTCGCTGTTCAACATGATGAGCGGGCTGATGCAGATCGCCGGTTTCGCCACCGGCGGCGCCCTGCTCGGCACGCTCTCCCCGCGCGTGTGCCTGCTGCTGTCGGCGGCGCTCTACCTGCTGGCCGCGCTCGCCCTGCGGGTCGGCCTGACGGCTCGCCCGCCCCGGAGCGGGGGCCGCCCCTCCCCGTCGGCGACCTGGCGCAGCAACGCCCTGCTGTGGTCGTCGCGCCCGCGCCGTCTCACCTACCTGGGCCTGTGGCTGCCCAACGGCCTGGTCGTCGGCTGCGAGTCCCTGTACGTGTCGTACGCGCCGCACGCCGCCGGCACCCTGTTCGCCTGCGGGGCGTTCGGCATGTTCGCCGGCGATGTGACGGTGGGCCGGCTGCTGCCACCCGCGGTACGCCGCCGCCTGGCCACGCCCCTGTTGCTGGTGCTGGCGACGCCGTACCTGGTGTTCTGCGCGCACCCGCCGCTGGCGGTGGCGGCGGTGTGCGTGACGGTCGCCTCCGTGGGCTTCGGTGCGAGCCTGGTCCAGCAGGAGCGGCTGATGGACCTGACCCCGGTGGAGCTCGCCGGGCAGGCCCTGGGCCTGCACTCGTCCGGCATGCTGACCATGCAGGGCGTGAGCGCCGCGCTGGCCGGCGCGGTGGCCCAACTCACCTCGCCCGCCGCCGGGATGACGGTGATGGCGGCGGGCTCGGTGGGTGTGACGCTGGCGCTCGCTACGGCTGCTCGGCGCTCTGCGGAGCCGGGGCCGGAGCCTGCTGCTGCCGAGGCACGCTGACGTCGGCGTCGATCTTCTGCACGGCCCGGTCGAAGTAGCGCAGCAGCTCGACGGGGAAGGGCATCACGAGGGTCGAGTTCTTCTCGGCGGCGACCTCGACGACGGTCTGCAGGAGCCGTAGCTGCATGGCCTCCGGCGTGTCGGACATGATCCTGGAGGCGTTGGCGAGCTGCTGTGCGGCCTGGAACTCACCGTCGGCGGTGATGACCCGGGCCCGCCGCTCCCGCTCGGCCTCGGCCTGCCGGGACATGGACCGCTTCAGCGACTCGGGCAGCTGTACGTCCTTGATCTCGACGCGGTCGATGTGAATGCCCCACCCGGCGGCCGGGCTGTCGATCATCAGAGCGAGCCCTTCGTGCAGCCGCTCCCGGTCGCTCAACAGGTCGTCCAGATCGCTCTTGCCGATGATGGACCGCAGGGAGGACTGGGCGACCTGGCCGACGGCGAAGACGTAGTCCTGCACCTCGATGGCCGCGCGCGCCGGGTCGGTGACCCGGAAGTAGACGACCGCGTCGACCTTCACGGACACGTTGTCCTTGGTGATGCCCTCCTGGGTGGGCACGGGCATGGTCACGACCTGCACGTTGACCTTGCGCATACGGTCGGCGAAGGGGATCAGGAAGGTGATGCCCGGCTGCCGGTAGCCCGGCAGGGCCTTGCCCCACCGGAACACGACCCCGCGCTCCACCTGGTTGACCACCCGCATACCGCTCTTCAGCACGAGCAGCGCCAACAGCGCCACCACGACGACCGCCACCACGGTGCCTTCCATGGCACTCCATTCCTCGCAACGGCACGGACACCGGGGAGGACACCGGCGGTGGCCGGATGGATGCGGTCGCCCGCGTCATGAATCCGTCAAGATTGTCACCACTCGTCGTCGCAGACCACCCGGAAGCTGCCCACGACGCCGTCCTCACCGAAACCGAAATTGAGACCGGGCAGGCCCTCGTGCTCGGTACGGGTCACCACGCCACTGGTCTCGCCGTGGGGACCCACGACGGCGACCGGACCGCCGTTGTCACAGTTGAAGCCCCGGAAGATCTCGATGGTCCTCCGGCTGTCGTTGAAGACGCTGAAGCTGCTGCCGCCTCCGCTGGCCGTGGTGATGCAGCCTTCGGCGGAGGCGGAGTACGTACGCTCGTTGAAGTAGATCCTCCCGCCGTCCCCGTGGCCGCGGCCGCGCCCGCCCCCGTCGCGTCCGCCACGGCCTTCGTTCCCGCCACGGCCTTCGTTCCCGCCGCGGCCTTCGTTGCCGCCGCGGCCTTCGTTCCCGTCCCGGCCTTCGCTCTTCTGTCCGCTTGCTTTCGTGTCGTTCGAGGAAGCCGCGGCAGGAGCGGTCTGTCGGACGGGCCTGGCCACCGGGTGGGCAGGATGGGCCGCCGGGTGGGCAGGATGGGCCGCCCGGTGGACAGATGGGGAGGCCGGGGCGGATCCGACGGTCGAGGCGTAGGTGATGCCGGCGGCGGCAAGGACGGTCGCGCCTACTCCGGCGCCGATCAGAGCAACTGTACGCGGGGCCATGTCACTTCTTCCTGTCTCGCGGACGTCGGCCCGGGCGACCGACCTGCGATGAACGTACCGACAGCTCTCATGACCGGCATTCCGGATATGCCTGGAGTGTGACATCGTGAGCCCAGCCGGGTGGAAGCGTGCCGCAGTGTGATTCGGGGGCGCCGCAGACCTCGGCCGCCGGTGTTTGCGTAGTTCTCACAGGCCCAGCGTGATCGCGGCAGCGACACCTCCGAGGCCCAACGCAAAGCCGGCTTCGAGCCAGCCGCCCCTGCCCCAGGGGAAGAACCGGTCGAGGGCCAGGCGGCCCGGCCCGATCGCCGCCACGGCCAGGGCGACGACGGCGATGCAGACGCTGTACTCCACGCCGCCTTTCGCGTCCCACAGGCCGTGGGCGCCCGTGACGGTCGCCATGGCGTTGATCATCACGCCGATCAGGGCGGCGGCCGCGAGGGGCGTGAGGAGCCCCACGGCCAGGCCGAGTCCGCCGAGGAACTCGGAGAGGCCGCCGATCACCGCGAACACCTTCCCCGGGTGGTAGCCCAGGTCGGCGAACTCCTTGCCGGTGGCCGTCAGACCCGGGCCCCCGAACAGGCCGAAGAGCTTCTGGGAGCCGTGTCCGGCCATGAACAGTCCGAAGGTCAGCCGCACCAGCAAAAGCCCCCAGTCGCCGGCGGACCCGCCTCGCTCCGGGGCCCCCTGTGTCGTCGGTCGCGTGGGAGTCGAAGGCCAACCCGTGTTGCGCTTCGTCATGAGAGTGCTCCGGTACGACGCCGGGTGCATGGCGCCCCTACCGATCCTTCCGTAACGGCAGTGACCTCGCACATCGGACGGCCGGCAGCCCGAGGCGCCGTTCGGGACGAAACGGCGCCCCCTGCCGGAGGCCGGCGCCATGGGATGGGTATCGTCCGCCTCGATGCCCTGGCCTGCAGTTCAGCGGGCCGCACGGAGGAGGAGCACCATGGCCGGACCCCGGCGGGGAACCGCGTCGGACGACGGAGCCGTCTCGCAGTCGCCACAGGCCGCTGGGGCGAGCGCCCGCGAATCGGTGCGCCTCGCGCTGGTGATCGGTGCCCTCGGCGTGGTCTTCGGCGACATCGGCACCAGCCCGATCTACACCCTCCAGACCGTGTTCAACCCGAGCGACCCGCACCCCGTCCCGGTCACCACCGAGAACGTGTACGGGGTGGTGTCCCTGGTGTTCTGGTCGGTGGTGATCATCGTCCTGGTCACCTATGTGCTGCTGGCGATGCGTGCCGACAACGACGGCGAGGGCGGCATCATGGCGCTGATCACCTTGCTGCGGCGGTGGGGCTCGCAGCGGGGCGGGCGGGTCGCGGTCGTGCTGGCCGGCCTGGGCATCTTCGGCGCGTCGCTGTTCTTCGGCGACAGCATGATCACCCCGGCGATCTCGGTGCTGTCCGCGGTCGAGGGGCTCAAGGTCGTCCAGCCGTCGCTGGAAAGCGCGGTCGTACCCGTCACCGCGGTGATCATCGTGGCGCTGTTCGTGGTGCAGCGCCGGGGAACGGCGGCGGTGGGCCGGGTGTTCGGGCCGGTCATGATCGCCTGGTTCGCGGCCATCGGCGCGTGCGGCATCGCCGGCATCGCCGACCACCCCGACATCCTCCGGGCGCTGTCACCGACGTACGCCCTGGGCTTTCTGTTCGGTCATTTCGGCACCGCCTTCTTCGCGCTGGCCGCGGTCGTGCTCGCGGTCACCGGCGCCGAGGCGCTGTACGCCGACATGGGGCACTTCGGCCGCCGGTCGATCACCCGCGCCTGGCTGTTCCTCGTCTTCCCCGCCTGCATCCTGAGCTACTTCGGCCAGGGCGCCCTGATCCTCGCCGACCCGCACAACATCAGCAGCCCGTTCTTCCTGCTCGTACCCGACTGGGGACAGTGGCCGATGGTCGTGCTCGCCACGGCGGCCACCGTCATCGCCTCCCAGGCCGTGATCACCGGCGCGTACTCGGTCACCTCCCAGGCCGCCCAGCTCGGCTACCTGCCGAGGCTGCGGATCGCGCACACCTCCGAATCCACCATCGGCCAGATCTACGTCCCCTGGATCAACTGGCTGCTCATGGTCTCGGTCCTCACCCTGGTCTTCGCCTTCCGCAGCTCCACGGCGCTCGCCTTCGCGTTCGGCATGGCGGTCACCGGCACCATCACCATCACCACGCTGCTGTTCTTCTATGTCGCCCGCGCGAAATGGCGCACGCCCAGGTGGCTGATCGTCATCGGCGCGACCGTGCTGCTCTTCGTGGACCTGTTGTTCGTGGCGGCCAACCTGACCAAGCTCGTCCACGGTGCGTGGCTGCCGCTGCTGATCGGCCTGACCGTGTTCACCGTCATGACGACCTGGCAGCGCGGCCGCGAACTCGTCACCGCCGAGCGGGCACGGCTGGAAGGTCCGCTGCCCGAGTTCATCGACGACCTCCGCTCGGGGAAGGTGCCGACGCGCCGGATCCCGGGTACGGCCGTCTTCCTCAACCGGGGCAAGCAGACGGCACCGTTGGCCATGCGGGCCAACGTCGAGCACAACCACGTACGCCACGACCAGGTCGTGATCCTCTCCCTGGCGACCGAACCCGTGCCCCGAGTCCCGGCCGACCAGCGGATCGTCGTCGACGACCTCGGCTACGCCGACGACGGGATCATCCATGTCACCGCACGGTTCGGCTACATGGAGACACCGGACGTGCCCGGCACCCTCGCCATGCTCGACCCGGCCCAGACCGAAGGGCCGCTGCACCTCGACCAGGCGTCCTACTTCCTGTCGAAGATCGAGCTGCGGCGCGGAAAGACACCGACGATGGCGCCCTGGCGCAAGCGCCTGTTCATCGCCACCTCCTACATCACGGCCGACGCCGCCGAGTACTTCGGCCTTCCCCGCGACCGCACCGTCATCATGGGCTCACACATCGAGGTATAGGCAGGCCGGATCGGCTACGGAGCCGCGCAGCCGGCACGCACCATCACCCGGTACGCGCTCCTGGCGGCTGGTGCGGACCTGCCCGTCGAGATCTACTTGTGCTGAGTCCCCGCCGCTTCACCGCCGACCCCGGAAAGGCGCACCTGATGCGTCGTCTCAGCCCCCGAGCCCTGCTGGCCCTGGCCGCCGGCCTGGTCCTCGCCGTCGTCGCCGCCGTGGTCGGCGTGACGCTCACCCGGGGTGGCGGTCAGCCGCCCAAGGTGGCGCTGCCCCTCCGGCTGGTGAAGGAGATCACCCTGCCGGGCGACAGTTCCCGTTTCGACTACGCGAGCCTAGACCCCGGCCGCGGCCTGCTGTTCATCGCCCACCTCGGCGCGAGCCAGGTCATCGAAGTCGACGTGCGCGCGGACCGCGTCGTACGGACCATCGACGGCCTCCCCGGCGTCCACGGCGTCCTGGTCGTTCCCTCGCGGCACACGGTGTACGCCACCGCCACGGACGCCGACCAGGTGGCCGCCATCGACGAGACCACCGGCACCGTTCTGCGCCGCAGTCCCACCGGCGACTACCCCGACGGACTGGCCTACGACCCCGCGCACGGCACCGTGTGGACCACCAACGAGTCGGGCGGCTCGGAGACCGTCGTCGACGCCGGCACCGGAGCATCCCGCGGCACTGTCTCCCTCGGCGGCGAGGCCGGCAACGTCGCCTACGACCCGACCACCCACCAGATGCTCGTCGATGTCCAGACCCGCAACGAGCTCGCCGTACTCGACCCGGCGACCCTCCACATCACCCGCCGTGTCCCGCTGCCCGGCTGCGACCACGACCATGGCCTCATCCTCGCCCCCGCCGACCGGCTGGCCTTCGTCGCCTGCGACGGCAACTCGCGCCTGCTCACCGTCGACCTGACCACCTGGCACGTCACCGGCACCGACCGGGTCGGCCAGGACCCCGACGTCCTCGCCTACGACCCCTCCGCCCGACACCTCTACGTCGCCGCCGAGTCCGGCTGGGTCACCACCGCCGACAACCGCAACCGGCACCTGACCGTCACCGGCCGCGCCCATCTCGCCGACGGCGCCCACGTCGTCGCCGTCGACCCCACCACCCACCGCAGCTACTACCCCGTACCCCAGGGCCCCGGCGGACACCCGTCCCTCCGGGTCTATCGACCGACTCCGTGAAGAGGGTCGGCACTCAACACCGACATCGATCAAGGTGTGCAAGCATCTGCTCCGTCCAGATCGTCTTGCCGTCGGCCGAGTAGCGCGCCCCCATGCCTGGGCCAGCTGCGCGACGACGAACAGGCCGCGCCCGCAGGATGTGTCCGCGCGACGGCACACCGCTCACCAGACCGACCGGTGACTGGGTGAACAGGGCATCCAGCAGTGCCCACCGCCAGACGCTCGGGCGTTCATCTCTTTCGGTCTACCCCGGCATTCCCGACACCTCGACCTCAGACGTCACAACCAGGAAACACCGATCTCCTCCCGCTCAGCGGGCGCGCCCAGCAGTCGGGCGGGAAGATGGAATCGTCCCGGCCACTGGACGGCGGGAGGAGCGGACATGGAAATCAGGCCGCAGGCGGTCGTCCTTCCCAAGGAGACGGATCATCTCGAACAGGGGAAGTACGGGCCCATATTCCCGAGGACTCCGGCGTGTTACGGGTTCACCATCGTCGCGCCCGTCAAGCCCGGCCACGCCGATGCCATGCGCGAATACGGCTACGCACTGGCCAAGGCGCTCGAACAGGATCCGTACCTTCTCGCACCGCTGAAGCTGCACTACCTGCGCTGGGTTCTCTTCGACGACGACACGCGCTTCATGTACCAGGGGATCTTCGACACCGACTTCGACAAGTACACCGAGGACGCCGTCGCGCTTTTCTCGAAGGCGGGCGTGAGCACGGCGTTCGAGCATCTGGAGGGGTTCCCGGAGGACTGGCGGACCAATCCGGAGGCGTTCGTCAGATTCGTCCGTGAGCACCACTGCCCGAGCTTCATCGAGTACGGAGAGTATCCGTATTACACGGCGGACGAGATCAAGAAGGCGTTGCGCATCAAGGACGCTCTGTCGGAAATGCTCGACCAGATGCAGTGAGGGCTGGGCGATGAGCGAGGCAAAAACTGCGCGGACATACAACCAGCGGCACGTTTCCCGGAATTACACCCCTGCCGGGCGGCGTGTGAGCGTCTACGTCTCGTGGAGCTATCCGGCCGAGGCGGGCCGGAACGCGGCCGAGCTGGACAACCGGTTCTCCACCATGACCGAGGTGCGGCGGGTGGCGTGGCCGGCGTACGAGGACCCGAAGTGGTCGGACCCAGGTCAGTTCCAGCAGGGCATCGCGGGATCGCTGGAGCTGTTCTTCTGGGCCTGGGTGCCGTTCCAGGAGTTCGTCGAGGAGGTGACCGGGCATCCCGTCCCGGTCTACCAGCGCATCGACCAGGCCGGTTTCCACACCCCGCTCGATGAGCGGGTGCTCGCCGACACGGACGTCCTGTTCGTCTTCGGACTGGACCACATGATCACCGGGCAGGAGGCGCAGCCCGGCGAGATCGAGGCGCTGCGGGCCTTCCTCTCGAGGGAGGACGCCCGGCTCGTCCTGGGGCCCCATCACGACGTCGGCGCGTCGGACGATCTGTCCGTGCGGGAGGTGGAGTACCGCCACCACGGCGACCCCCTGGTACCTCGCCAGCAGCGGTTCGCGACCTACGTCAGGGACCTGATGAAGGGCCTGGGCGTGCCCGTGGTCAACCGGTACGGGCTGCGTCCCGCCACCGGTGAGGACAACCGGATCGCCCCTCTGTCGACCGTCAGGGATCTGGACGAGAGGGGATGGCTGCAAGGGGTCACGAACTTCAACTTCCACATGCACCTGCCGCACTACGCGGTGACGACCGATGAGCCGAAGGCCATCCACGTGCTGGCCCGGCAGCCGATCGACATGTCCCGGCCCCATCCGTTCACCGAGGACGGGAACACCGAGTTCAACATGTTCCTGTGGATGCCCCCCGGCGGTGACCGCGCCGCGGATGTGCTGCTGGCCGACTCGACGATCTTCAGCACGCTCTTCGGCGCCGACGACAGCCTGCGGAACTTCTGGCGCAACCTCGTCTCGTAGCGATGCCGCAGGGAGGCCGACGTGAGCGCGCCCACGGACGTCACACTGGAACTCGACGACATTCAGCGCGGGGTACTCAGCCCACGGCCGACCCCGTACGCGGCGACATACCTGGTCTTCCGCATCGACGACCGCTCCCAGGGCCGGGAGTTGATGCGGCGGGCGAGCGCGGCGGCGACCTCGGCCGCCGACTCCTCCAGCCCCCTCGGGGACACCTGGGTCAGTGTCGCCGTCACGTACCGGGGCCTGGCGGCGCTGGGGGTGCCGCGCTCATCGCTGGACACGTTCGCCTGGGAGTTCCGGCAGGGAATGGCAGCCCGCGCACGAGCGCTGCGCGACGAGGGAGCCGGCAGCCCACAGCACTGGGAAGCACCGCTCGGCACGCCCGACGTCCATGTCGTGATCACTGCGATCGCACCCGACTCTCCACGCCTGGAGGCGGCCATAGACCGCGCCCGGCCCGCCTACGACCGCCTCCCCGGCGTGACGGCGATCTGGCGGCAGGACTGCTACGCACTGCCCACGGAGAAGGAACACTTCGGCTACCTCGACGGCGTCAGCCATCCGGCCGTCGAAGGCAGCGGCATTCCAGGGTCCAATGCGTTGGAAGTGCCGTTGAAGAGCGGGGAGTTCGTCCTCGGCTACCCGGATGAGATCGGCGGTGTCCGGACGCCGCAGCCGGCCGTGCTGGGGCGCAACGGCAGCTACGCCGTCTTCCGCAAGCTCCACCAGGACGTCGCGGGGTTCCGGCGCTACCTGAGGGACAACTCCGCCGGGGACCAGGACGAGGAGCTGGTCGCGGCGAAGATCATGGGCCGCTGGCGCAGCGGGGCACCGCTGGCGCTCGCCCCCGAGCGCGACGACCCGGCCCTCGGGTCCGACCCGCACCGCCGTAACACCTTCCTGTACGAGCAGGACGACCCGACGGGATTCATCACGCCCGGCGGCTGCCACATCCGCCGGGCCAACCCGCGCGATTCCTCGGTGGCCGGGGAGGTGCGGTTGCACCGCATGATCCGGCGCGGCGCCGTCTACGGCCCGCCGCTGCCCGAGGGAGTGCTGGAGGACGACGGCGTGGACCGCGGTCTGATGTTCGCGTTCATCGGCGCCCACCTGGGCCGGCAGTTCGAGTTCGTCCAGTCGGAGTGGATGAACGACGGCGTCTTCTTCGGGGCCGGCAACGCGAAGGACCCCGTGGTCGGATCCGCGGACGGACGGACGGGCTACACCATTCCCCGGCGGCCTGTGCGGCGCCGCCTCGCCCCGCTGCCGCGGTTCGTCGTCACCCGCGGAGGCGAGTACTGCTTCCTGCCGAGCCTGAGCGCCCTGCGCTGGCTCGGGGACCTCAGCGACTGACAGGGCGGGCGAGCACCATGGACGTGCTGCATCTCGTCCTCAACGCGGTCACCGTCATCTTCATCGCGGCCACCATGTTCGCCGCCGGCCTGAGAGCCACCGTCGCGGCACTGCGCGGCCTCTTCGCCGATGTCCCGCTTCTGTTGCTGGCGCTGATCGCCAACATGGTCGTCGTCCCGCTGCTCGGCTGGGGCCTCGGGACGCTGTTCGGCCTCTCCTCGGCTTCCTTCGTCGCGCTGATTCTGATCGCCTCGTCCCCGGGCGGCCCCTTCGGGGCGAAGCTGGCGGCGGTGCAGCAGGGCGACGTCGTCGCGGGCGCGGCGATGCAGGTCCTGCTCGCCTCCCTCGGCAGCCTCACCTTCGCCCCCACGGTCAACGCCATCCTCACCGCCGCCGACATCGGCACCAAGGTCTCCCTCGACGTCGGCGCCCTGGTGCGGACCGTGGCGCTCCTGCAACTCGTCCCGTTCGCCGTCGGCCTGCTCCTGCGCCGCTACGCCGAGCCCACCGCACAGTCGTGGCACCCCACGGCGGCCGCGGTCTCCAACATCACGTTCCTGGTCGTGCTGGCGGGCATGCTGCTGGGCAACTGGCGGGACGTCGTCGATCTCTTCGGTTCACTGGCCCTGCTCGCGGGGTTCCTGCTCGCGGTGTTCGCCTTTGCCGTGGGAACGCTGCTGGCCACCGGGCCGATGACGCGCCGCACCACCATGGGAGGCGTCGCCTCGGTGCGCAACGCCGGCCCCGCCCTGGCCGCCATCGGCCTCGCCTTCGCCGACCAGCCCGCCGTCCTGGGCGCACTCGCCGCGATCCTCCTGAGTGGCCTGGCGGCAGCCCTCCCGACCGCCACGCTGCTCAGCAGACGCCGGAACGTCCCGGAGGCCTCATCGGCGGCGGCACGGTGAGCCCCACTTGAGGATCTTGCCGGTGGGGCCCTTCGTCCGGTGGCGCGGCGGTCCGGCGGTCCGGCGGCGCGGCTGCCGGACGCCCCACGGCCGCGTGGCGTTGACGGGGATGCGACGAATCACTCGTGCCCCATGCTTGACGCACGGGGACGGGAAACCTAACTTCTGGGGACCCGCCGCCCCTGGAGCGTGCCCATGAGGCCCCTCGTCCGCACCGCCGCGCTGAACGGCTACGTCGAACTGAGCCGTTCCCTCGGTCTCGATCCCCGTGCACTGATGAAGAGCGTCGGCCTGGACACCGCGGACCTGGCCGTGCAGGACCGGTGGATCTCCGGCACGGCGGTCGTCGGACTGCTGGAGCTGTCGGCCGCTGCCTCAGGGCGCGAGGACTTCGGGCTGCTCCTGGCGGAGCTGCGGCGCTTCTCCAACCTCGGCCCCATCAGCCTGCTCGTCCGTGAAGAGCCGGACGTGCGCAGCGCGTTGGCACTGCTGATCCGCCATCAGCACTCGTACAACGAGGTGCTGCACGCCCGGCTCTCGGAGGGCAACGGGGTGGCCACGCTCAAGGTGGACCTCCGGCTCGGGGAGCCACAGCCGGCCCGGCAGGGCACGGAGCTCGCCGTGGGCGCGTTCCACCGCGTGCTGTGCGGCTTCCTCGGCCCGCGCTGGCGCCCGTCGTCGGTCTGCTTCGCCCACCGAGCGCCGCGGGACACCGCCGGCCACCGCCGCCTGTTCGGGCCGTTGGTGGAGTTCGACCGCGACTTCAACGGCATCGTCTGCTACGCCGAGGACCTGGACGCGCCCAACGCCATGGCCGACGCGCAGTTGCGCAGCTACACCCGCCAGTACTTCGAGCCCGTCGCGGCTCCCAGGGAGGCGTCCGAGGCCGACCGGGTGCGCGACCTGATCGAGGCACTGCTGCCGACCGGGCGCTGCTCCATCGAGCAGATCGCACGCAGCCTCGGCGTCGACCGGCGCACCGTGCACCGTCATCTGGCCCGGTCCGGCGAGACGTTCTCCTCCCTGCTCAACTCGACCCGCATGGGGCTCGCGGAGCAGTTCGTCGCCAATCCCAGCCGCTCCCTGACCGAGGTCTCGACGCTGCTGGGGTTTTCCTCGCTGAGTGCGTTCTCCCGCTGGTTCCACGAGCACTTCGGCACCGGTCCGCGGGAGTGGCGCAAGAGCCGGAGCGGCCCGGCAGGGCGCGGCGCGAGCTGAGCCTGCGGGACGCACGGGGCCGGTGGGCCCCATGGACTCGCAGACGTGTCCCCGATGGGCAAGTCACCTGTCACCGCAGGTAAAGCAGGCGCGTGCTGCCCGCTCTACGGTGGCACCACCGCACAGGCGGCCGGCCTCCGGAGGGAGTGCTCTCCTGCTCCCCTGAGGGGCACCCCTCCGGATCGGTCCGAAGCTGACCGGGCCAGGTGTCGCCACCAGCCCGGACGTCCGCTGCCGCACGCCCTGTTGTCGCGTCCGCCGCCTGCCCCGTGACGCGATCACCCCTGCGACAAGGAGAAGCACCGTGCACTTCCACGACGACTCTCTCTTTCCCGAGAACCAGGAAAAGCTGGTGATCCAGGCCGCGCCGTACGGCCCCGAGTGGCTTCCCGGAGACGCGGACGACCTGCCGCTGACCATGGACGAGCACGTACAGGCGGCCGTCGACTGCTACAACGCCGGTGCGACGGTGCTCCACATCCACGTGCGTGAGCTCGACGGCAAGGGCTCCAAGCGGATGTCCATGTTCAACGAGCTGCTCGGGCGGCTGCGCGAGGCAGTGCCGGACATGGTGCTCCAGATCGGCGGTTCGATCTCCTTCGCCCCCGAGGGGGAGGGCGGTGACGCCAAGTGGCTCGCCTACGACACCCGCCACCTGCTGGCCGACCTCACCCCGGCGCCGGACCAGGTGACGATCGCGATCAACACCAGCCAGATGAACATCGTCGAGATCATGAACGACGACGACCTGGAGGGCACGTCGATCGCGAAACCGGACTACTACCGGGCCTATCGCGACATGGTCGTCGAGGCCGGCCCGGAGTTCTACCTGGAGCACCTCAAGCGCCTGCACGCGAACGGCATCCAGCCCCACTTCCAGCTCGCGCACCTGGCCCAGCTGGAGACCGTGGAGCGGCTGATCCGCGCGGGCGTCCACACCGGGCCGCTGATCCTCAACTACGTGGCCATCGGCGGCGGTTTCGCCGGCCGGCACCCGGCCGACCTGGTCGAGTTCATCCGCCGCGTGCCGGACGGCGCCGTCCTGACGATCGAGAGCTCCATGCGCGCCGTGGCCCCGATGAACGCCGTCGCCATCGCCCTCGGCCAGCACGTGCGCGTCGGCAACGAGGACAACCTGTGGCGCGCCAAGGGCGAGCGGATGTCCTCCGTGGGCCAGGTCGAGCAGATGGTGAGGATCTCCGAGGCGCTCGGCCGTGAGATCGCCACGGGAGCGGACGCCAAGCGGATCTACAAGCTCGGCGAGTACTACGCGGATGCCGACGAGACCCTCGCCCGGCTCGGCATGGTGCCCAACCGCCGCCCGGGACAGCGCGGCTTCATGCTGCGCGACGTCCGGGGCTGATCCCGGCCTCCTTCCCCACCCCTGCGACCCCCTCCGGGAGCTCTCCGTGGCACACGCCGTCCGCTTCTACGAAACCGGTGGCCCTGACGTCCTCACCTGGGAGGAGGTGTCCGTCGGCGACCCCGGGCGGGGCCAGGTGCGCATCCGGCACGAGGCCGTCGGCCTCAACTTCGCCGACACCTACTTCCGTACCGGGCTCTACCCGGTACGGCTGCCCGACGGCATCGGCGTCGAGGCCGCCGGAGTGGTGGAAGCCGTCGGCGAGGGCGTCACCCACATCGCCCCGGGGGACCGGGTGACGTACACCGGAAGCCCCCTGGGGGCCTACAGCACCGAACGGGTCATGGACGCCTCGCACCTGATCAAACTGCCCCCGGAGATCGGCTGCGAGACGGCGGCCGCGATGACCATGCGCGGCTTGACGGCGGCCTACCTGCTGCGCAGGATCCACCCCCTGCGGGAGGGGGACACGATACTGCTGCACGCGGCGGCCGGCGGCGTCGGCCTGATCGTCTCCCAGTGGGCCGCACTGCTCGGCATCCGTGTCATCGGAACGGTCTCCAGCGAGGAGAAGGCGGAGATCGCCCGCGCACACGGATGCCGGCACGTCATCCGCTACCGGCAGGAGAACGTCGCCGAAAGGGTGCGGGAACTGACCGACGGCGCCGGAGTGCCACTGGTGCTCGACAGCGTAGGCAAGGACACCTTCGTCGGCTCCCTGGCCTCGCTGTCCCGCCGCGGCCTGCTGGTCTGCTTCGGCACCGCCTCCGGTCCCGTACCGCCCATCGACGCCATGCAACTCGCCGTCCAGGGCTCGCTGTTCGTCACCCGGCCCGCCCTGGCCGACTACATCGCCGACCCCACCGAGCGCGCCGCGCTGGCCGGCGAGCTGTTCGGACACGTCGCCTCCGGGCGCATCAAGATCGAAACCAATCAGCGCTACGCCCTCGAGGACGCGGAGCAGGCGCACCGCGACCTGGAAGCCGGCCGGACCACCGGGTCCTCGGTCTTCGTCCTGTGAGCGAGCGCACCCCGTCCCACCCAGGGAGTGAGCACCCATGCCAGACACCCTCGCGTCGTCACCGCGGCACGCCCCGGCGCCGGTGCGCCCCGGTGCGTGCCGTACCTCCATCGAAGCCGAGCCGCTGACCTGCACCATCGGAGCGGAGATCACCGGCGTGAACCTCGCTGACGCGGCTCGTGACGACCACCTGTTCGCCGAGATCAAGAGCCTGCTGCTGCGGTACAAGGTCCTCTTCCTGCGGGACCAGGACATCTCGCGTGCCGACCACGTCGCGTTCGCCTCGCGCTTCGGCCCGCTGGAGGACCACCCCGTCGCCGGCAGTGACCCCGAACACCCCGGACTGGTCCGGATCTACAAGGACCTGGACAGCCCCCCGGAGCACTACGAGAACGCCCTGCACACGGACGGCACCTGGCGGGTGAACCCCTCGATGGGCGCCGTGCTGCGCTGCGTCGAATCGCCCCCGGTCGGCGGCGACACGATCTGGGTCAACATGGCCGAGGCGTACCGCAGGCTCCCCGACCACATCAAGACCCGGATCGAGGGGCTGCGCGCCCGCCACAGCATCGAGGCCACGTTCGGCGCCGTCATGCCCGAGGAACAGCGCCACGCGCTGAAGGAGCGGTTCCCGGACGCCGAGCACCCGGTCGTGCGCACCCACCCCGAGACGGGCGAGAAGATCCTGTTCGTCAACGCCTTCGCGACGCACTTCGTCAACTACCACACACCCGAGAACGTGCGTTTCGGCCAGGACTACGCGCCGGGCGCGAGCCACCTGCTCAGCTACCTGATCAGCCAGGCCGCCATCCCCGAGTACCAGGTGCGCTGGCGCTGGAGCCCGAACAGCGTGGCCGTCTGGGACAACCGCTCCACCCAGCACTACGCCGTCCAGGACTACTGGCCCGCCGTCCGCAAGATGGAGCGCGCCGGAATCGTGGGCGACAGGCCGTTCTGACCTGCCACTTCCCGAGCAGTCGAGGTGATGACAATGGAGTTTCACACCACTGCGCAGTCCACGGCCCCGGCCGCGTCGGCCTGGCCCGTGTCCAAAGGTTATGCCTGGACGGTCTTCGCACTCGGCTTCGGCCTGCTGCTGTCCGACTACATGTCCCGGCAGGTCCTCAACGCCGTCTTCCCGATGCTGAAGGCCCAATGGCTGCTGTCCGACGCCGCCCTGGGGTCGCTCAGCGGCATCGTGGCCCTGGCGGTCGGCGTGCTCACCTTCCCCATGTCCCTCATGGCCGACCGGTGGGGGAGGGTGCGCAGCCTGCTGCTCGCCGCCACGCTGTGGAGCCTGGCCACCCTCGGGTGTGCCGTATCGGCGAGCTACGGCGAGATGTTCGTCGGCCGGCTCTTCGTCGGCATCGGCGAGGCGGCGTACGGCAGTGTGGGAATCGCCGTGGTCCTCAGCGTCTTCCCGGTCGCCCTCCGGGCCACCCTCTCCGGTGCCTTCATCGCGGGCGGCGCCTTCGGCTCGGTGCTCGGCGTCGCCGTCGGCGGCGCCGTGGCCCAGGCGGCGGGTTGGCGCTGGGCGTTCGCCGCGATGGGGCTCTTCGGCCTGGTGCTCGCCGCGGTGTACGGCGTCGTGGTCAAGGAGAGCAGACTGGCGCCGCGCGGACGGCCCACCGGCGGTGGGGACGGCGCGCAGGAGCGTCGGCAGCTGCGCGCGCACCTGCCCCGCCTGTTCTCCTCCGTCTCCGTCGTCAGCGCCTATGCCGGCAGCGGACTGCAACTGTTCATCGCAGGCGCGCTCCTGTCCTGGCTGCCCAGCTTCTTCAACCGCTACTACCACATGACAACGGCCAGAGCGGGCGCGGTCGCCGGCGGCTACGCGCTGATCATCGGCTTTGGGATGATCTTCGGGGGCATCGCCTCCGACCGCATCAGCTCCACCACCCCGATCCGCAAGTGGGCCGTCGCCGTGGGCTGCAGCCTCGGCTCGCTCCTCCTGCTGACCCTCGCCTTCCAACTGCCCGGGGGCCCGGCGCAGTTGTCGGCCCTCGCCGCCGGCGCCCTGCTGTCGGCCGGTTCCGCCGGACCGGCGGCGGCCATGGTGGCCAACCTGACCCCCGCCGCCATCGCGGCGACCGCGTTCGCCACCCTCACCCTGGCCAACAGCCTGCTCGGGCTGGCCCCGGGCCCCGCGGTCACGGGTGCGCTCGCGGACCGCCTCGGCCTGCTGGGCGCCCTGCGCCTCGTGCCCCTCGTCGCGGTCGCGGCCACGGTGGCCTTCCTGGTCGGCCGGCACTGGTACGAACGCGACCTCCTCCGCCTCGACGACCTCGCCGTGCAGGCGGAGCCCAAGCACCCGTCGGAGATCCCCTCATGATCCCCACCGCGGAACCCACCGTGGTCATCGTCCCCGGTCTGCGCGACCACGTCGCCGACCACTGGCAGACCCTGCTCGCCGGACAGCTCGCCCGTCCCGGCCGCGCCGTCCGCACCGTTCCCCCGGTGGAGGGGAACCGACTCGATCTGGACGTCCAGGTCGGCAACCTGGCCGCCACGCCGGCGCCCCTGGACGGACCGGTCCTGCTGGTCGCCCACAGCGCCGGAGCCATCACCACCGTGCACTGGGCCGGGCG
Organism: Streptomyces sp. NPDC030820; assembly: GCF_055572075.1. Taxonomy (NCBI): domain Bacteria; kingdom Bacillati; phylum Actinomycetota; class Actinomycetes; order Kitasatosporales; family Streptomycetaceae; genus Streptomyces; species Streptomyces sp. NPDC030820. The sequence continues at coordinate 298,730 of NZ_JBVIEB010000004.1, read as the reverse complement.
CCACCGCGCACGAAGAAGCCTTCGGCCCGGACTGTACGGCGATCAGCGAGGACCTCGTCGACCGGCTCGCGATCTGTCTGGACAACGCTCGCCGGTTCACGAGGGAGCGCGGCATCGCGCTCGCGCTGCAGCGAGCCCTGCTTCCCCAGGGGTCCATCGTGCACCCCGCTGCGGAGACGGCCGCCCGGTACGTGCCTGCAGGCTGCGGCGCCCAGGCAGGCGGTGACTGGTTCGACGTGGTTCCCCTGCCCGGAGCACGAGTCGGCTTGGTGGTCGGCGACGTCGTCGGCCACGGCATCAACGCCTCTGCGACCATGGGCCGCCTGCGCACCGCCGTGCGTACCCTCGCCGACATCGACCTGCTGCCCGAGGAACTCCTCACTCACCTCGACGACATCATCAGCCACACAGCGGGCGAGCAAGGTGGCGAGCCCACCGGTGAGATCCCCGGCGACATCGGTGCCACCTGTCTGTACGCCGTCTACGACCCGGTCTCCGGTACCTGCTCCCTGGCCCGCGCCGGCCACCCTGCCCCCGTGCCTCCTGGCACTGTTCACCGACGGTCTCCTCGCCAACCGGGAGCGCGACGTCGACGAAGGGTTCTCCGACCTGTGCAGCGCCCTCGCCCTGCCGGCCACCACGCTTGATGCTCTGTGCGACACGGTCCTGGACACCCTGTGCCCCGAACCGCACGCCGACGACGTCACCCTGCTTCTGGCCCGCCCCCGCATGGTCGGGGAGGACCGCCTCGCCGGCTGGGACCTGCCCAGCAATCCCGCGGTCGTCGCCGATGCTCGCCGGCTCGCAGCGGAGCAGATCGCCCTGTGGGGACTGGCGGAGGCCGCGTACGTCACGCAGCTGGTGGTGAGCGAGCTGGTCACCAACGCGATTCGGCACGCCGGAGGCCCGATCCGGCTGCGGCTCATCAAGGGTGAGACGCTGATCTGCGAGGTCAGCGACGGGAGCAGTGTCAGTCCTCATCTGCGCCGGGCCCGAGTATTCGACGAGGGCGGCCGCGGCCTGTTCATGGTCGCCCAGTTCACCCAGCGCTGGGGCACCCGCTACACCCGCACCGGCAAGACCATCTGGGCCGAGCAGAAGCTGCACATGCCCTAGGCACGGCACGCATCCCCCGACCCTTGCCGCCGTACGGCCTGTGCTGGGCCTTCTCGACGCTGTGAGCCGCAGTTCATAATGGAGAAGCAGCAGTATGGAGCAGTGGCGATGCCGGATCCTATGCAGGCCGGGGAACGGATGGCCGCGGTCGGGCAGGCCGCGGCATGGTGGAATCTGCTGCCCGTCGCCTTGATCGTCTCCGATGGCACCGGACGGATCACGCAGTGGGCGAAGGCCGCCCCCGAGCTGCTCGGCTACGCCGCCGGTGAGGTCATCGGCCGTGACCTCACCGACCTCGCCCTCCCCGACCATCGCCCGCAGGCCCGCGCCGTGCACGACGCGGTCGCCTCCGGACGCAGTGTGACCGGGCACTTCCCGATGCGGCGCAAGAACGGTTCCACCATCGGAATGGAGGTGTGGGGGTGCCCCGTGGCCGCACAGGGCGGGGAGGGCTGGGACATACTGCTCCTGGCCGCCGATGCCCGTGAAGCGCGCCAGGCCCGCGAAGTCGGTGGCCTGCTGGACGCGCTGTTCGCCTGCTCGCCGGTGGGGCTGGCGATCTTCGACACCGAGCTGCGGTTCCAGCAGGTCAACCGCGCCCTGGAGGCGATGAACGGGCTACCCGCCTCCGCGCACATAGGGCACCGACCGTCGGAGGTGCTCCCTGGGGTCAACAGCGAGCAGATGGAAGCGGCGATGCGACGGGTGCTGGTCACCGGTGACCCCGTGGTGAACTTCCGCCGCATCGGCACCACGCCCGCCGACCCCGACCACGAGCGCGTGTGGTCCTGCTCCTACTTCCGCCTGGAGGACGCGGAAGGCGAACCGCTGGGGATCAACGCCTCGGTCATCGATGTCACCGCCCAGGAGAAGAACGAGCAGGAGGCCGCCGCAGGCCGTCAACGCCTGACTCTGCTCAACGAGGCCACGCTGGGGGTCGGCACCACCCTCGATGCGGCCCGAACGGGACAGGAGCTGGCCGACATCGCCGTGCCCCGCCTCGCCGACGTCGTCACCGTCGACGCCCTGGCCGACCTCACCGAAGCCACCGAGCCGATGACCAGCCTGTGGGGCGGCGCCACCCTGCGCCGCCTCGGCAAGGCCCCCGCCCGAGGTCACCCGGCTGCCGACATCCTCACCCCCGTCGGCCGCACCTTGCACTTCCCCTTGAGCGCGCCGTACGCGCAGGCTGTCATCGACCGTCGCCCCTTCCTGCTGCGCCGCCTCGACGCCCGTGCCGTCGCCCAGGCCGCCCCCTACTCCTCGATTCCTGAACGGCTCCGGTCCCTGGGCGTGACGTCGATGATGATGGTGCCTCTCACGGCCCGCGGCCTGGTCCTCGGCGTCGTCACCTTCCTGCGGGCCGGCGACCGGCCCGTCTTCGACGCCGCCGACCTTGCGCTCGCCGGCGATCTGGCCGCCCACGCCGCCGTATGCATCGACAACGCCCGGCTGTACCACCGCGAGCACGACGTCGCGCTCACCTTGAAGCGCAGCATGCTTCCCAGCCTCCCGAAACCCCCGGCAGGCATCGAGATCGCCCACTGCTACCGGCCCGCCTCCGACGTCCACGAGGTCGGAGGGGACTGGTTCGACGTCGCCACCCTCGCCCCCGACAAGGGCGCCCTGGTCATAGGCGACGTGATGGGCCACGGCATCCAGGCTGCCGCGATCATGGGGCAGATGCGCACCACTGTGCGCGCCTTCACTCACCTCGACCTGCCCCCCGATCAGGTCCTGCACCACCTCGACGATGCACTCCAGGAACTCGACAGCCCGCTCCTGGCCACCTGCCTCTACGGGATCTGCGACTGCACGGAGGGCCGCTGCCAGCTCGGCCGAGCCGGCCACCCCCCGCCCGCCCTCGTGACACCCGACGGCACCGCCCGCCTGCTCGATCTGCCGGCCGGCGCCCCCTTGGGGATCGGCGGTATCCCCTTCACCGCCACCGAGGTCGTATTGGACCCGGGCAGCATCATCGTCTTCTACACCGACGGCCTCATCGAAACCCGCGGGGCCGACCTGGACGAGCGCCTGGACGAACTCGTCCGCCTCCTCACCGGCGCGCACAACGACCTCAACCAGTTGTGCGCCACCCTCATGGACCGCTTCGCCCCCACCCCGGCCGAAGACGACATCACCATCCTCGCCGCCCGCATCAGCACCCCCACGCCCTGACCGGGTGCTTTCGAGCCGGCACCGGAGGAAGATCAGACGCGAGTGCGTGAGGCTTGTCGGATGTCGGCACTCGCCAAGTCCCCGGGGGTGAAGACGGCTGCGGCAACGCGGAGTCGGGGCGGCAGCGCTGACCACAGCTCGTCGAGAAGGCCGCTGCGGGTCTGTGCGGCGGTGCGATCTCCGTGAACGGGGCGCCGGTGGCGATCTCCTGGGCATCGGTTTCCGCGACAGCGTCCTGGTACCGGGCGGGGCGATGCTGCTGATCCTCACCTCCGGCGCCCTGCTCGCTGTGCTTGCGGTTCGCCCGAGGTCGGCACTCGGGCCAAGGGGATCTTCATCAGGACCGTCAAGGTCATGGAACGCGGCCAGAACTCCAGGCTGTTGCGGGGCGACATGCCGGCCACCTGGCCGGCCTCGACGTTCTGCGGTCTGGCCGAGACCGCGTGGGAGCTGACACTCGAAGGCCACATGGGCGCGCGTCAGGCCCCGGACTTCATCAACGCGATCCTGCTGCAGGGCGCGTCTGCGTGACCCTTCCCCAAGAACGCCTGGTCCAGACCCTGGCCGACTGGTCACGTCAGTTCGGCAGTGCGCCCGCCTGCGCCCGCTCTACGACCCGCCCGGCTGCGGCGGTGGCGATCGGCCCGTCGAGGTCGCGCCGTAAGCTGCGCCGGGGTCCGAATTCATGGGAGGCGTGTGTGGGGCGGGACATGGTCCTCAGCGGCCGGTACGAGCTGGCCGAGAAGCTCGGGCAGGGCGGCATGGGAACGGTCCATCGGGGGGTGGACCGGCAGCTGCGCCGCACCGTAGCAGTCAAGCTGCTCTCCGCAGAGTTGGCCCACGATCCGCAGTCGCGAGCCCGTTTCAGGCGCGAGGCGCACGCGGCCGCCGCGCTGAACCATCCAGCGGTGGCCACCATCCACGACGTCGGCGAGGAGCCGCACCCGGACGGCCCGCGACCCTACCTGGTCATGGAGTACGTGCAGGGCAGCACCCTCGCCGAGGTCCTGCGTGACGGCCCATTGCCTGTCGCCGACGCCGTCAACACGGCCTGCGCGGTACTGGACGCGCTGCGGCACAGCCACGAACGCGGCATCGTGCACAGGGACATCAAGCCCTCGAACATCATGCTCACCGGACCCGGCACCGTGAAGGTCCTCGACTTCGGCATCGCCAAGGCGTTCACCGAGGCCGCCACGCGTATCACCGGCAGCGGTGCAACCATAGGCACCCCCGCCTACCTCTCACCCGAGCAGATCAGCGGCGCGGAGATCGACCACCGAGCCGATCTGTACGCGATGGGGTGCCTGCTGTACGAACTGCTCACCGGGCAGACCCCGTTCCGTGGCGATTCGCCCTTCGCCGTCATGCACCAGCACCTGTACGCCGAACCAGAGCCGGCCGCCCGGTTCCGGCCGCAGATACCGCCGGCGGTGGAGGCAGTGATCCTGCGCGCACTGCGCAAGGACCCGGCGGAACGATTCGCCGATGCGGGAGAGATGCGCGCGGCTCTCGCCGACGCCCTCACACAGAGCTCCATGCCGACGGCCCAGGCCACCGCTCCTCCGCCCCCGCCCCGAGCGATGCGGTCTGGCGGCCGAACAACTCCCCGCGACAGGTTCCGTATCTCACTGCGCCCTTCAGCCGACCGCGCGCTGGCTCTGCTCGGCTGCCTGCTTTCGCTGCTGTGCGCACGCGGTGACCTGGTGGACACCGCTCACTTCGGCCGGGTCGCCGTCGCGGCCGGAGTGTGGGGAATGGTGACGCTGCCATGGTCGACCCGCCTGGCATGCGCGGTGGGCTGGGGACCGGTGGCCGAGGCCGTGGCGGTCAACTCCGAAATGCGGCGTGCCGAGGCAGGCTGGGACAGCTCCCTCGTCGCCATCGCCGCCCTGCTGGCACTGGCCGCCGCCTTCTGCCTCATCAGCGCGGTACGCAGCCAGGAGCGCGGCGTCGGCTCACTGGTCGCCTTCTGGTTCAGTGCCACCGCATCGATCTGGTACTTCCTCGACGACCTGCACAAACTCTTCGTCTTCTACCTGCTCCTGGCGCTGGTGGCCGTTGCCACCGTGTCGTGGGAGACCGTCGAACTCGTGCGGCGCCGGGCCGGGGACAGGCGGTCAGCCCTGGAAGGGCCGTACGCCGGCGTGAAACCGCCGGGCCGCCGGCTCACGACCACGTTGACCCGAAACCTCAGGGCATGACGAGGCCGACGGACGGCCGCCCGGGTCAGCGGACGAGACAGCCCCAAACGATCGCAGCTTCCCAAGCTGATGGCCTGGCGCCGGCCTTGCAGTCTTCCTGGCACACCGGCCGCATCGGCAGTGCGAGCACCACCGCATCGCGCGTTGACCGGACCCGCGCCTCACATGCGAGGCAGCCATTCGCAGCGGTTCGCGGTTGTGGTGCGACAGCGGGCGGAGGGCTCAGCGCTCCGGCTCAGTCACTCTCGCCGGGTGTCACTGGCTCGCCGGCCCCGCCGTACAGGTCGGTGCGGAGACGTTCCTTGGCCGCTTCGAGCCGTGGGCCGTAGCCGGGCATGAAGATCTCGCTCAGCGTCTTGTCCAGGGTCCCCGAGATCGCATAGATGGGGGACCACACGGCTCGGTCGCGCACGATCCCCTCAAGGTCGTCGGACTGGAACATCACTTGGTTGAGCCAGTCCGACAGCACGAACGCCTGATCGCGCGTGAGCCTGATGGTGATCGCTTCTTCGTCCATGATGTGGCTGAACGCCGATGTCCTCTGCTGAATGAGACGGAAACCGAGACAGGCGGGCACCGGAGGACATGCCGACGGCCTGGACCGCAGCCGTCGGCGACCAGGCACCGGCGGTTACCTCTTGATCGTCACCTGGAGAGGGGCCAGGTCCGGGCTTGGAGCGGGCTTGTTACTGCCGGCGGACAGCGGCTGAGCAGCCGTGGTCTGCGACGCCACGCCCTTGTAGTACGGCGTGTAGACGTAGTGGGTACCCACGCCGATGGCCGCACCGATCTTGGGAATGACGGACGCGTCGACCGATCCCGTGCCGCCGAAGACGGCCACGTGGTACATGCTCGACGACATGCGCATCAGGTACCGCTTGGTGTCGTACGACAGCGAGGTGGTGTCGGTCCACAGCAGCGGACCGTACGTGGTCATCGCCGACGACGCGGAGACACCGCCGCGCCAACTGCCCACGGAGGCCACCGCGGCGTTCGACGGCAGCGACCACCACAGGTCGGCGAGCTGCATGGCGTTCGACTGCGGAGTGGAGCCCGCGACCCGGTAGTAGCTGTACTTGCTGGGCCAGTTCGGCATCTTGCCGGCGTTGTACGCCCTGGCCAGCGCCGACTCGGCGTCGGTCCCCACCGTGATGATGTCCGTCGTGCTGGGGCTGTACTTGTTGAGGTACCCGTAGACCGACGACGTCATGGTCGTACCGTCGGTCAGCACGACGGTCGCGGTTCCGGAGCTGCCCATGGAACCGGCGGCGGAGCTCGCCGCGAGGGCGTTGTGGTAGTCGGTGCCGGTTGCCAGGAAGATGTACTTCGGCGTGCTGGTGACGGTGTTGGCCACGGCCACCGAGGTGGAGTAGCGCGAGGTGCCGGACAGCCGCTTGGCCACGTATCCGAGCGAGGTCACCTTGGACGCCACCGTGCTGTTGAGGATCGTGCTGCCGCCGATCAGGTAGACGGTCTTGCCCTTCGGCAGCATGCGCTTGAGCTCCGTCTGCACCGAGGAGTCCAGGCCCGTGCCGGAGGTCATCAGCACCGGCCCTCGCTTCTTGCCGGCCAGCGCTGTCGCGGTGGTGGCGTACGCAGAGTCGGACTTGCTGATGAGCACGGCCGCGCCCGCGTTCTTCAGGCCGGGCGTGCTCGTACCGACCGTGTTCCAGGTCCACTTGGACGCGGCGATGTTCGTGTCGTACGAGTCGGAGCCCCAGACCCGGGAGATCGCGTTGTCACGGAGCGGCTGCCAGGCCACGTTCGTGCCCTGGGCCTGGGGTACCTGCGTCTCCGTGCCCGTGCCGAGGTCGTGGATCCACACCTGCGGGCCCTGGGGGACGTCCGGATTGCCGGAGACGTAGATGTCGTACGCGATCCGGTCGCCCTGCGGCGACCAGGCGGGACGATTGTGGTCGGTCGCGTCCGTGGTGAGCTGGGTCAGCCCGGTGCCGTCGGTCTTGACCGTGAAGAGCTGCTTGTGTCCGTCGACGGACCGGGTGAAGGCCACCGACTGGCCGCCGGGGGAGATGCTCGGCTCGCTCGCGTCGTCGGCCACCTTGGTGAACGCGCCGGAACGGCCGTTGTAGACCCAGACGGCCGGGGTGCCGGCGGTGGCGCAACTCGTTCCCGTCCGTACGAAGGCGAGCATGCCGTTCACCGCGCCGCTCGGCTGGGAGTCGCAGCCGTCGACGTCGGTACCGAACAGGGCCTCGGGCGTGCGGGTGCCGTCGGCCGCGGTCAGTCGCAGCCGGCCACCGGCCGTGAAGACGATGTCGCCGCCGCCGTACCAGAAGGTCGGATCGTGCGGATGCCAGCCGCTGCCCGACGGCATGGCCATGTCCATGCTCTGCGACCCGTCGGACAACGCCGTGCCGATGTGGTCGTCGTACGGGTTCACGAAGACGATCTGGCTGCCGTCGGCGGACCAGGCACCCTGGTTTCCGGTCGGGTAGAACTGGGACAACCGCGACCCGTCGGGGTTGATGTAGTTCATCGAGCCGCCGACGTCGGTGTACAGCAGTGTCCCGTCGGTGGCGGGCCAACTGCTGGGGACGGCCGCCGCCGGCCCCGGAAGCGTGGCGACGAGCCCCGCCGCGAGCGCGGCAGCGCTGATGAGCGCCGCGAGTCTGCGGCGCGTACGCATGTTCAATGTGCCCCCACAAGTGAATGGTTGCCCGCCGGGCCCCTCCCCCAAGGTGAACGGACGGCATCGTGATCGTCCGCACGGCAGCGGCGAAACATTAGCGGCAGGCCACGGCATCTGTGAAGGCAGGGGCACGCGGGCGAAGGGGCTGATCGGAGGGCAGAGCGGACGCCCGGTCAGGCGGCGGGTGGTCGCCTCCACTCTCCCGCCTCGATCGGCAGCTGACCTCGGGCTTTCGTGCAGGGTCATCGTCGGTCGGTGTGGGCGCGTCGGGCGGAGGCGATGTTGACGTGCCCGGCCGGCTTGAGAGCACCGCGGATCAAGTCGCGGACGGTGGCCAGGACGGCGGGGTGTTATGGGCCCTGACAACACTCCTGCCGTGGCCGCGCGTTTATGGTTCCGCCCGTGAATACCACCGCCCGACAACGATTTCAGGCCGTGCCGGGACTGTAAATCAGCCAAGCCTTGACCGCCGCAGCGTCTTCGTATCAAGATCCTTCCTAACCCCCGATAGCGGGGGTGGAAAAGGGGGAAACGTGAAAAGGTTTGGAAAGTCAATACTCTTCGGCATTTCGGGCGCCGCGCTTGCGGTTTCCAGCTTTGCCACCCCGGCGACGGCCTACGGCCCTCAGAGCGGAACCCGTACCGGCCATAACGTGGTTGAGGCCGGCGACGGCCTCATAGCTGGGCAGCCCGCCATCCATAAGAGGGGTGACGGCGTCAACCCGCCGGCGCAGCTGGGTAACCCCTCCGAGTGGGGCGTGGTAAAGCTGGAGATCAAAGATTTGGCCGCTCAGCCGAGAGGGAATACCTGCGAGACTGTGACTCATGGCAAGTGGTGCTATGGGTACGAGGTGGTGTCGGCTGGCACTGGAAAGAAGTGCTACTCGAACTACATCGCGGATGTGACTCACAAGTCAACGGTCAGGGTCGTCAACATCGACCATTCAAGTGGCTGGGTGGCGAAGGGGGAGACTTCCTACGCCAACCACACGCAAGGTGCGGCATATACCTGCTATGCATATTACGATAATGCATAAACTTGTCCGCAGTGATGAGGGTTGATCTCCGTCGGGTGGGCCATTACTCCGGGCGCACACGGGTCCGGAGTAATGCCGCATCAGGCCGGAAGAGGAGAGAGTGAACTTTTGGGGTGCTCGGGCCGCGTCGTTTGCGATACCACTCGGGCTTGGCTTGTTGCTTGGCCTGACAGGGCCTACCGCTGAGCATTGGGGCGGCCGTCCAGGTGCGGCCGTGGGCGCCGTTTTCACCGGTGGGTGGCCGTGGGCCTGTTACGCGTTTCTGGTGGGTTATTTCCGCCGATCTAAAATCGAATCGATTGTTCTCGCGCCTCTGGGGCTGGCTATCGGTGTCGTGACCTACTACCTGACTAAGGAAAGCCTGGCCTCCCTGGGTGGACTGGATTCCTCAGGTGCGGGATCATCCGGAATTGCCCTCTGGGGTGTGCTGGCATTCTTCTTCGGAGCACCCCTTGGGCTCCTGGGGAACCTCGCGCAGGTGCCGGGCATCGGCGGCCTGTTCTTCCGGCTGCTCATTCCCCTGGTGGCTTTTAATGAGACTTCCATGCGTCTGGAGACGGAGTCGCACGGGCCGAGTCAGGTTGTTCTGGGTACCTGGACCACCGTTCGGTTCACGGCTGTTGCCGTTGCGGTCGCTCTGGTGGGCCACACGGTCTGGGGTTGGTGGAGGTCTCGCCGTAATCGTTCCGCCGGGGTGGGCGTTGGCTAGCGAGGTGTTTCAGCGTGGCCACTGAAGTGTTTGGCGTGACCACTGATCGAGTGACGACGTAACCGTCCGCAACGGACAAGGCCCCCGTGCCGTTGAGGGAGGTGTTCGGCGTCTCAACTCGCTGGCACAGCAGCCCTGTCGGTTTCCTGACCTGCCGCACTCGACCTGCCCCGTGCCCTGGTCGAGTAGGTCACCATGCTCATCGTCACCCGCGAGGGTGACCGCCGCTGCAAGCTCCCACCGCACCAGCGTGCTCTGGTCGGTCTGCTGTACCTGCGCCGGCACATCACTCTCGCGCAGATTGCGGCCGGCTTCGGAATCTCGATCGGCACCGCCCACGCCTACACGGCCGCGGTGATCGGCCTACTCGCCGATCGCACGCCCGGCCTCCTGCGCGCGCTGCGCGAAGCCGACCCGGACTACGTCCTGTTGGACGGCACCCTTGCCGAGTGCGACCGGGTCGGCGACAGCCGCGCCGACTACTCCCACAAGCACTGCCGGCGCGGAGTGAACGTGCAGGTGGTGACCGACCCGGCCGGGCGACTGCTGATCTCACCCGCCCTGCCCGGCCGCGCCCACGACCTGACGGCGGCCCGCACCCGCCGGATCATCCGTATCTGTGGCAACACGCTCGCCTCCACGGCCGGTGCCGGCACGCGCGAGCTGATGACCCGCATGGGCCACAGCAGCTCGCGGGTCGCGCTGATCTATCAGCACATGACCAGTGACCGGGACCGGGCCATCGCCGACCGGCTCGGTGCCATGATCCGGGTGGGGGAGTGGCCTCCGAGTCCTCCGAGAAGGACCCTGCGGGCTCGTAGTGGCACGTCTGTGGCACGACCCCTGAAACGCCGAAGGGCCAGCCTGGGAGGAAACCCCTCCTGAACTGGCCCTTCTTTCTGTGCCCCCGGCAGGATTCGAACCTGCGACACCCGCTTTAGGAGAGCAACGGAGCCTGTAGCCAGTGGCTCCTACCTGCACCGTTCGTCTTCATGATGACACCTGGAGTGTCTGTGAGTGCAGGATTCGCCTGTGGTTCACGGCTAGAAACACGGCTCCTTAGAAGCGGCCTGAGCGGGTGTCTCCTATGGCGTCGTCAGAACGTTGGAGCGCGATGGGCCCGTTGTTTGAGGAACCGGACGCGCGGGAGGTGACGGCCCGCGCCCGTATCGAGGACCTGCGTTAGCTGATCGGGGAGTTGACTGAGTTGCTGGAGCGCGAGGAGGTGGTGCTGCCGCGGCTGGAGATCACCGGGAGATGGTTACCGAGATCCTCGGTGAGGCCGGAATGCAGGCGCCGCCCAGACGGCCGGTGGGCTTCTCGATCAGGAGGAACCGCCCTTCGTGCTCGATCAGAGCCGCGGTAGCCCAGGCCTGGATGCCGTCCCCGTGGGTGCGGATGACGAGGTCGTCGGCCAGCCGTTCAAAAGTCGAGGACACGGCAGTCTCCGCATGGAGATGACGTCGGGACGGGGTGGCAGTGCCGGACGGGCAGCTTCAGGGGGGCCAGCAGCGCGATGATGCTGATGGGCTGCCGGCAGTGAGGGCAGTCGCGGGGCGCGGCGGACTCCAGCGGTTTTCTGGCAGGCGATAGTTGGTGGGGCGGCGCGGTGGCACGGGCGATGGGTTTGGGCGGGAGCGGAAGTTCCGGCCTCGGGGGAGCCGGCAGTTCCGGCACAGAGGTGCGTTCGGTGGTTTGGGGGCAGTGGCGCCGTCGATGGCGGCCTGGATGCCGTATGCCCCTTCCCGACTGTGCATGCCCTATGGAGGTTCCATGGATTTCCTATGGTGATGGTCACGTTGTTTCGTATCTGACTCCGCTTTAGGGTCGCACTCGACCACTTATTTTTGCTTTACGTCTGTGTGCGCGGGGGGCTGCAGATGTTATTTCGTCATGCCGTCACCCGTGCCTGGAAAGGAATTCGGGTGACTCCTCGTATGCGCAGGATGCTCCCCGTCGCGGGGGTTGCTGTCGTTCTGGCGCTGGCGGGCACGCCGATGCTCGCCTCCGCCGACCCGCAGCCGACCGGGGGGACCGCGGGGGCCACGCCGCCGTCCGCGGTGGAGGACTACGCCTATCCGAACGCGGATCAGATCCAGCGGGACAAGGGCATCAAGCTGATCAAGGGCGACGGGCACATCACCCTCGCCACGTGCGACGACTCCGCCCAGCAGATCAAGGTCCTGACTGTGCAGGGGCAGAGCGGGGATTCGCAGGGCTCCTACTGCTTCAAGGCTTCCACGAAGTCGGGGTATCTCACGCTGGAACTGCCGCGGGTGTTCGCGCTGGAGACTGCCGACCACCCGATCAGCGCGGACCTGAGGCCGCAGGCGGATCCTTCGGCGCCGGTGAAGACGGTGACCGTGGACAAGAACGGCTACCAGAGCGTGGGCGAGGGCGCGGCCGGTGGTGCACCGGCCGTGCTGCTGGAACTGCGGGTCACCGGCTGACCGGCCCCGCCTTCCGCTGCCTCTCCCACCCCTTCTCGCACGACAGCAAGGAACCTTCATGTCTGGCTTTCGTCCGCGCACCGCGTGGACCGGCGGTCTGATCGCCGCCACCTCGCTGGCCGCCGCCGCCCTGACCGCCGCACCCGCCACCGCCGTGTCCGGCCCGACCGCTTCCGGCACGGTCTCGGCCGCCACCGCCCGCCTGGATGTCGGTGGCCAGCGCGGTTGTTCGGGCACTCTGGTGGCCCCGCAGTGGCTGCTGACCGCCGCGAGCTGCTTCACCGACACCCCGGGTGGCACGCTCACCTCCGGCGCGCCCAAGCTGAAGACGACCGCCGCCATCGGTGGCAGCGCGCAGCAGGTGGTGAACCTGGTGCCGCGCACGGACCGGGACGTGGTGATGGCCCAGCTGGCCAAGCCCGTCAGCGGGGTCACCCCGGTCGCGGTGGCCGGCGCCGCGCCCGCGGCTGGGGACGAGGTCCAGGTTGCCGGGTTCGGACGTACCCGCGAGGAGTGGGTGCCCGACCAGGTCCACGCGGCTGCCTTCAGCGTCCAGGACACCGCCGCCACCACCCTTGACCTGGCCGGCAAGTCCGACGGCGCCGCGATCTGCAAGGGCGACACCGGCGGCCCGGTGCTGAGCGCCACCGGAGCGGTTGTGGGTGTCAGCAGTCTGTCCTGGCAGGGCGGTTGCCTCGGCAGCGATCCGGCCGAGACCCGCACCGGCGCGGTGGCCGCCCGCGTCGACGACCTGGCCTCCTGGGTGCAGCAGGTCGCCTACGCCCCCGTCTTCGCGGCCGCCCCGTGGAAGCACGCGGTGCAGATCACGGCCGGCTACTACACCGGTGACTCCGCCGGCGGCACCCGCCACACGGACCTGATCGTCGTCTGGGACGACGGCAAGGTCACCCTCTACCAGGGCGGCTACGGCAACGACCCCGCCCGCCCCTTCATCGCCGAACACCAGCTGCAGCCCGCAAAGAGCATCTGGACCCACGCCCTTGACGTGAGCGGTGCCAACACGGGCGGCGCCACCGACGGGCTGGTGGTGCGGTGGTCCGACGGTGAGATGACCCTCTACACATCCGTGGACGCCAAGGGATTCCACGGCGAGAAGCAGCTCGCCCCGCCGAAGTCCGCCGAATGGAGGGACGACGCCCAGCAGCTGACCGCCGGCCGCTTCACCGCGAACGGCCTGCGTGACGACCTGATGGTGGTCTGGAAGGACGGCCACGTCTCCGTCTTCAGCGACCTGGCGGCCAACGCCCTGAAAAAGCAGACCCAGACCGTCGCCAAGAACCGCACCTGGCCCTTTGCCGAGAAACTCGCCACCGGCTCCTTCACCGGCAAGAGCACCGACGACGTGCTGGTGCGCTGGATCGACGGCGAGACCACCATCTATCCCGGCATGACCGCCAAAGCCCTGCCCGGCGAGATCAGGATCCGCCCCGAGAAGTCGTACTGGACCAACGCCGCCGCGATCACCGCCGGCGCCTTCACCACCAATACCACCGCCAACGACGTCCTCGTCCGCTGGAACGACGGCCACCTCAGCTACTTCACCGGCGTCGACGCCAACGGCCTCCACACCGAAATCCAACTCGCACCGGCCAACTGACACACCCGGACACGGCCTTCTGAGGGACGGCTCGCGGACGACCGGCGAGCCGCCCCCTGGCACCGCGCTGCCCCGGAGCCGACGACCAACGGCACCGCCGGCAGGGACAAGCGGTGCATCCCCCCAACCGAAAGAACGAATCGAGTCCGCAGTGACATATCCACGACGCCCGGGGCGCGTGGCGGCAGGGGCCCAGCGCGCGATTCGCGTGCTGTGCCTGGGCCTGCTGCCCAGCGCGCTCGTCCTGGGCCTGCTGGGACCCGCACCCTCCCCGGCCAGAGCCGACGGCACCACCCCCACGGACACCGGCATCTCCGGTGCCCTCCCGGACACCGACCGCGCCAAGGTGGTACGCCTGTGGGAAACGGGCGGCCCCGGCGTGCGGGCCGCCGCCGAGGTCGCTCTCGTCGGCAGTGACGACGACGTCAAGAACTTCCTCTCCCAGGCCTCCGACATCGCCGTCCAGGACGAGCGGGTGGCCGCCGCCCAGTTCGCCAGCGTCGGCGGCCTCAGCCTCCAGGATGCCGCCCGCAAAGCACTCGACGGGACGCCGGACGACCTGAAGGCGTTCCTGAAGGACGGCTGGAAGGCACCGCTGCAGCAGGACCAGCGGGTCCGCGTCGCCCAGATCATCGACGCGGGCGGCCCGGAAGTGCAGAAGGCGGGACGCGCCGCGCTCAACGGCACCCCCGAGGACATCAAGAAGTTCCTCGACAACGACCAGTACAACGACCGGGAACAGGACGAGCGGGTCGAGGTCGCCCAGATCATCGCGGCCGGCGGGCCGAACGTCCAGGCGGCCGGCCGTATCGCGATCAACGGCACCGCCGAGGACATTCACGAGTTCCTGCAGGTCGGGCAGTATGTGTCCCGTGCCCACGATCAGGAGCACGCCACGATCGCGCAGCTCGCCGATCAGGCGGCCAAGGCGGGCAAGCTGGCCGGGCAGCAGACCCAGGCCGCCAAGGACGCCTCCGCCCGAGCGGTGACCGCCGCGAAGCTGGCGAAGGCAGCGGCGCAGAAGGCCGAGACCGAGACCGAGGCCGCGCACAAGGACACCCAGCACGCGGCTGCCGCCGCTGCCCGCGCCGCGAGTGCGGCCAAGCAGGCCGCGACCGCCGCGCAGACGGCGATCGACGCGGCCAACGCCGCCACCAACGCCGCCCGGATCGCCGCCAATGCCGCCTCCGCTGCCGCCGCTGCCGCCGACGGTGCCGCCCAGGCCGCCTCCCAGGCCCGGGACGCCGCAGCGAACGCGTCCATCGACGCCGGCCAGGCCGGCGCCGCCCGCAAGGCCGCCCAGCAGGCCCGCGACGCTGCGGCCGGCGCTCACGCCGCCGCCCAGGCCGCCGACTCGGCCCACACCGCCGCCGCCCAGGCCGCCGACGCGGCAAAGGCGGCCAGCGGCGCCGGCAGTGACGCCACCGATGCCGCGAACGCGGCCGACCAGGCCAACACGCTGGCCGACCAGGCCGGCGCCCACTCCGCCGAAGCCGCGAACGCTGCGGCCAGCGCGCACCGGCACGCCCGGGAAGCGGCCCGTGCCGCCGACGCCGCCGAATCCCTGGCGAACGAGGCCGCCACCGATGCCGGTGAGGCGCGTGACGCGGCGAACGACGCCGCCACGCATGCCGAGAATGCGGCCAAGGCGGCAGACGACGCCGCCGCCCACGCCGGACAGGCGGCCACCGCCGCCAAGCAGTCCGCCGAGCACGCCAAGGCGGCCAAGAAGGACGCCGACGCCGCCAGCGCCGCGGTCGCCAAAGCCCAGAAGGTCCACGACCTGGCAGTCCGCATCGACGCAGAGCAGTTGACCGCGCGTACCAACGAGGCTATCGACCACGCCCAGGACCTCAAGGCCCAGGAGGACCAGCGCACCGCGGCCCAGCAGGCGGCCACGCAGCAGGCCAAGGACCTGCAGGCCGAGGCGGCCAAGCTCGCCGACCAGGCGTCCCAGTCCGGCGCGGACCCCGCGCAGATCGCCCCCGAAGCCCGCAAGGTGGCCCTGGCGACTGTGAAGACCGGCCGCTCGTGGAGCCAGTCCGCAGCCCTCGTGGCGCTGGCCGGCTCCGACCAGGACGTGACCGACTACATCCGCACCGGCCGTCAGGACGCGAGCGCTCAGGACGACCGCCAGGACGTCGAACACCTCGCGGAGGCAGCTGGCTCGGCCGACGTCCGCGCGGCTGCCGCCAAGGCCCTCGACGGCGACCCCGGCACGGTGAGCGCGTTCCTCGCCACCGGCCAGTACGAGGCCATGAAGCAGGACATGCGCCTGTACATCGCCCGGACCATCGCAGGCGCCGGCCCGATCGAACAGCAGGCCGGCCGCACCGCGCTGAACACCGACACGGCGGATGCCCTGCGCCGGTTCATCACCACCGACGACACCCAGGAGCGCACCCAGGACGAACGCGTCCGCGCCGCCCAGCTCGCCGACCCCAAGAACAGCAGCAGCGGCCCGGAGGTGAAGGCCGCGGCGAGGATCGCCCTGGAAGGGCCCTCCGACCTCCTCCACCTCTTCATCACCGTCGGCCAGTACAAGGCGCAGCGCCAGGACCAGCTCGGCGCCACGCACGAAGCCCAGATCCAGCAGCTCATCGCACAGGCCGCGGGCGTGGCCGCTACCGCGCAGAAGAACGCGGCCGAGGCGGGCAAGGCAGCAGCCACCGCGGCCAAGGCCGCAGACGAAGCCGCCGACTACGCCAAGCAGGCCGACCAGGCGGCCAAGGACGCCAAGAAGTACGCCACACAGGCCGACGGCTATGCCACGCAGGCCGAACAGTCCGCCAAGGACGCCGCCGCCTCGGCCAAGACGGCCCGCAACGCCCAGCAGGACGCCGAGAACGCAGCCGCCGCGGCCGTCACCTCCGCCGCTCAGGCCCAGTACTCGGCCACCGCCGCACGCGGCTCCGCCGACTCGGCCTGGACATCGGCTCAGCAGGCACGTGCCTCGGCCTTGGCCGCAGGCAAGGACGCCACCGCTGCCCAACAAGCGGAAGACGAGGCGTTCCGTGCAGAAGTCGTCAAGCGGCAGCAGGCGCAGGCGCAGTTGCGGCGGTGGTACGAGGAACAGAAGCAACAGAGCCAACAGGAGGACGACGGCAGTTGGGTACCGGGCTGGCTCAAGGACACCGTCAACACGATCGGCGACTACGGTCAGGCCATCCTCGGTAACTCCGACATCTGGAAGGGCCTGTTGGAGACGGGAGCCGGCATGATCGGCGTCGGTTCGGGCGCCTCGATCGACGTCGCGGGCGGAGGCCTGTGCCTGACCATCATCGGCTGCCTTGAGGGTGCACCCGCGATCGTCGTCGGTACCGGGATAGCGGGCGCGGGGATCTACGGAATCACCGATGGCATCAGCCGATTCAACAACGGTCTCGGACAAGCCCTGCGGGAGGCTGAGGGAACGCCCCGTTCAGGAAGTCCCCAGATCAACTCGAACGGCTGGCCCGTTCCCACCCAGAGCAACTGCCTGGAATGTGCCGAGGTCATCAAGGGCAAGGTCGGCGGTGAGATCTACGAAATGAAGGACTCCTTGGGAGCAAGACTCGGCCCGTCCAAACGCGACCCCCATGGCCAGTGGCACAATCACTTCCTGGTGATCAAAGACGGTCGAGCGTACGACGCTTTCACTGGTTCGGAAGGCATGGATCTGGATGCATATCGGCAACAATGGGATTACTGGCAATACATTCGTCTCGACGCGCGGCCTGACCTGGGGTAGCTGATGGACATCCAAGAACTCTGCTTCCACCTGCGAAATCGGCGCCGAATGTATCTCATGGACGACCGGTTCTCAACGATGGTGGCATTCATCGAGGGGTTCTGCACCGCTCTTGGGAGCTCACCGCTGAGTGGATTTCAGGACTGGGTCTGCGGACGGATCCTCGGTGGCCGTTCGAGTATCCACTGGGCATACGTGATCGCCTCGACCAGAGTGCCCGAGATCCTCGACGGGAACATGCCCATCGACCGGATCCCCCGCGAGGTGGAGGCCGACCTGGCAGACCTGGCGCTTGACCTCGTCGAGGAATTCTCCAACCGTCCGGTCGCCTGATGGGCAACTCATGACGCCGTCCCGCCTCGGACCCATCAGGCGGACGAACTGAGATCTATCCAGGACAAACGGGGCTCCTGTGCCGTTGCGAAGGAGGGACGCAACCTCGATCGTCGGTACAGGAGCTTCGTGCCATTGCCTGCGCGACGTCGAGGCGACGCACAGTCCTGTCTGCTCTGAGGGGCGCCGCCCGAGGCGGTCGCCCCAGGGCCCCCTTGCTTTCCCGCCGTGGCTACATACCGTAGGCCCGGACCATGTGTGGTCCGGGCCTACGCCGTGCACGGTGGTTTTATGTCAAGCCCGGGGTGTCGGAGGAGATGTATGCGAAAGGGGCCAATTGGACACGCTGTTTAGCGACTGACAGCGGAGCGCGCTCACCTCAAGGTGACGAGTCGTGGTGATCATTGGCGTGAAGGCGGGATTCCCGCCGCTGATCACAGAGGCGGGCATTTACGACAACGATTTCCACGAGGAGTGGTCATGAGGGATGGCTCCAAGATCTCCGACAGCGCCAAACTCAGGGGGTTCCGCGCGATGCCCAACGGCGAAAGCGGAGCGCCCTGATACTCACGCCTGGAGGCTGGAGACATCGTCCGTTCGTACGTCGGCACCGGCGCCCAGGAGCTCGGTCACGTTGTACGCGCGCAGGTCTTTCAGACGGTGGGTGTGGATCTTCAGCTTCTGCGCGAGGCGGCGGTATCTCTGGCTGACGCTTGAGGGCACGAGTGGGGCGGAGCTGTCGGCTTCGCCGGAGAACACGAAGGCGTCGCGGGCGAGTTCACCGTCGAGCACCTTGCAGCGTTCCTCGGCTCGGGCTCGGTGGGCGGCCAGGACGGAACGCGTGATCACGTCGATTGCTTGCTTACGGCGCTGGTGGGTTTTGGTGTCCTTGATCCTGCGGCCGTTGTTGGAGTGCTTCACGAAGAGTTCGAGGCGGTCGAGGTTGATGTCCGACCAGCGCAGGGCGCACATCTCGCCGCGGCGTGAGCCGGTGACCATCGTCATGAACAGGAACGTTCCCCAGTCCAGGTCCCGCTGCCAGGCAGTGTTCAGAACCAGGGCTGCCTCTTCCGGAGTGGGCGGGTCGGGGTTCGGCTTGGGTTGGGATGGCGGCTCGGCGAGGGCCGCCACGTTCGTCGTCACGTAACCCCAGCGCAGGCCGCGGTTGAGGGCCGGGCGCAGGATGAAGTGAATCTTGCGGATGGAGTTCGCGGCGAGTGGCTCGCAGACGTGCTTCTGCTTCGTCCTGGGGTCGGTCTTGCCGTTGCGTCGGCCCTCGCACTGTTCCTGGCACTGCCGGAGACGGGCGTAGAACAGCTCCAGCATCTCGGCGGTCAGCTTGCCCGCCTTGAGGTCGCCGAACGTGGGCCTGAGGTAGTTGCGGATGATGCCCTCGGCCCGTTCGTACGACGTCTCGTCGAGTTCGGTGACGCCCAGCCACCGGTCGAGCAGAAACGACATGGTCACCTGCGTCTTGGGGTGGCGCTTCTCGTCGACCTGGTGCAGGAGCTTCGTGCGGGCCTTCTCGGCCTCGGTCTCCGTCTCAGCCTGCTCGTGGAGGTAGATGTCCTTCTTCGTGAGCGGGTCACGCCCGGCGTAGACCCGGACCTGGAAGCCGGCCCCGTTGGGGCGGATGCTGCCGCGCTGACGTCGCTTGCTCTTGGTGTTCGCCATGGTTCTGGAACCTATTCATGGTTAATGCCATGGCTACGACGAACAGCGCGCCTACCTCAGAGAGGTAAACGCGCTGGTCAGACACTGTGCCCCCGGCAGGATTCGAACCTGCGACACCCGCTTTAGGAGAGCGGTGCTCTATCCCCTGAGCTACGAAGGCAAGAAGGCATTGCTCGATCGGTGGCGGCGGAGCCACCGAGCGACAGTGTAGCGGGTGGGGCGTCGGCATACGGCGGGCTGGGGGCGTGGGGTCAGGATGCGGGGATGTGGGTGAAGCGGGAGGCGGTGTGGAGGTCCGACTCGATGTGGGCGGCGGTGGTGCGGAGGGCGGGGAGGATCTCGTCGACGCAGTCTTCCAGGGTGCGGCGGGCCGCGTGGGTGGCGACGTTCAGGGCGGCGACCGCCCGGCCGGCCCGGTCCCGCAGCGGTACGGCGATGGATCGCAGTCCCGACTCCAGTTCCTCGTCGACCAGGGCGTATCCCTGGGCGCGGACCTCGGCGAGGGCCGGGGGAAGGGGAGACGTGGTGTCCGCCAGGAGGACGCGGCCGAGGGAGGTCTGCGCGGCGGGGAGGCGCGCGCCGACCGTGATGTGGACCGTGAGGACGCGGCTCGCGCCCGCTCCGGCCGTGTACTGGATCTCCGCGCCGTCGGGCGTCAGCACCGCCAGCGCCGTCGGTTCGTGCAACCGGTCCGCGAGCAGGCGGAGGTGGGGCTCGGCCAGGCGGGGGAGCGTGGTGCGGGACAGGGGTGGGAAGCCGAGGTCGAGGACGCGGGGGGTCAGGGCGAAGGTGCGGTCGGGGTGCGCGCGCACCAGGCCCAGGTGTTCGTGGGTGAGCAGTGCGCGGCGGGCCGTGGCCCGGGCCAGGCCGGTCGCCCGTGCCACCTCGCTCAGGGACAGCGCCGAGCGGCCCTCGCCGAAGGCGGCCGGCACGGTCAGCCCACGCGCCAGGGACTCCACGAAGTCCCGGCCCAGCTGGTGCTTGGACGCCGTCGTCCAGGTCGCGAGGCCCGCGGGGGGTGGCCCCGGCTCGGGCGGCGGTGCCGTGCGCAGGGCGGACTCCATCGCCGTCACCGCCGTACGAAGGCGGGGGAGGAGGGTGGTGCGCAGGTCGGTCGCCGAGTGGCGGCTGGTGTGACTGACCACGCTCGCCACGCAGGCCACGCGGCCGGTGTCCGGGTGCCGTACGGGTACGGAGACCGCGACCAGGCCCGGTTCGACCAGCTGGTCGTCCACCGCCCAGCCGTCCCGGCGCGCCCGCTCCACCCGTGCCGGGAAGGCGGAGTCGTCGGCGGGCGGTTGCCTCGGCGGTACGGCGGGGAAGGCCGCGTCCGTCGGGTCCGCCGCGCGGCGGGCGCGCCAGCGGGTCCAGTCCGGCTCCGCCCACTCGGTCGCGAACAGCGGGCCCGGGGCGGTGCGTTCGGCCGGGAGCAGGTCGCCGATGCGGAAGCTCACGGACATCGCGCGGCGTCGGGTGGCCTGGTGGATGAAGCGGATGCCGTCGAGGTCGGCGACCGCGAGCGAGACCGACTCGTCCAGCTCGTCGGCCAGGGCGTCCGCGTGGGCGCCGAGCAGTGCGGGCAGCCGCAGGGCGGCCAGGTAGGCGTTGCCCAGTTCCATCACCCGGGGAGTGAGTACGACGTCCCGGCCGTCCAGGCGGACGTAGTCCATGCGGGAGAGGGTGGCGGTGATGCGGTCGACCGTGGAGCGGGCGAGGCCGGTGGCCCGTTCCAGTGCGCTGGGGCTAAGCGTGCCGCCCGCCTCGGTCAGCCGCCGCAGCACCCCGACCCCGCGCAGCAACGGCCCGACCGCTTCGCCCGCTTCGACACGGGCGTCGGCATCCAGTGCGGTCTTCGCGGGCATCGGCTCTCCGGTACGGCGTTCGGGCACGCCTACGGTAAACCGCCGCCCGGCGCGCCGTGGCCCGATGCGGGCCCGGGCATCCCTACTGCCGTGTCACCCGCAGCCGGTGCGTCCCGTCCTCGTCCCTGCTGATCACCTGGACGGTGATGCCGTGGCGGGGGTCCTTGAAGGTCTCGCCGGGGGCGAAGGGGGCGTCGGAGAGTTCTGCCTGGACGTTGGGGCTGTGGGTGCAGCCGCCGCTGCCCGGGTGGCTGTCGTGGACCGTGACCGGTCCGCGTCCCGTGTCGATCGTGCCGTCCACCTTGTAGATCAGCACACCGGGACGGCACACCACCTCGTCGTTGCCGCCCTGCTCCCGTACCTCCAGGGCGTATGCACTCCGGGCGTCCAAGGGGACGAGGACCAGCTTTCCGCCGCCCGGCTTGTACAGCGGTGTCAGGTCGTACTCGACGGTGCCCCGCGCCGCCACGCAGCCCACCTGGGAGCCGTCCAGCCAGCCCAGCTTCCACTTGTGCCAGCCGAGCAGATCGTTGGAGGCTCCCCAGTCCTCGCTCATGATGTCCCAGTGTCCGACCGTGCCTCCTCCCTCCTGCGTGTACAGGTCGGGCAGGCCGAAGGTGTGGCTGTTCTCGTGCGGCAGCACCCGGTAGCCGGTGCGGGAGTAGGAGCCGGAGCCGTCGTCCTGGCGGGAGTAGACGAAGGACGCGTTGGCGACGGGGACGCCGTCGGCGACCGGGGCGTCGCCGTTGCCGGCGAAGGTCACGGACAGGACCGTGTCCAGGGCGGAGGGGCCTGCGTTGGGGGTGATCAGGACGTTGAGGATGTCGTACGCGCCGAAGTCCACCCTCGGGTCGGCCACAGCCACGATGTCCTGCACCAGCTGCCGGTAGCCGGGGTCGAAGGGTGCGCCGCGCACTATGCCGTACCCCTTGAAGGGCCGGGGCATCCGCAGCCATGTGGTGATCGGTGTCTCGGGCCGGTAGTCGAGGCGGCCGTACGACGCGGTGCGGAACCACTTCTGGGTCTGCGGGAAGAACTCGTGGAAGCGGTCCATGGCCTTGCCCTGCCCGGGCGCGTCGGAGAAGTCGACCATCAGGGTCAGGGCGTGGAGCGTGCCCGTGGAGTGGGCGTAGCCGTGCGGGGTGGGGATGCCCTCGGTCATCTCCACGTCGGCACCGCCCTGGACCGTGCAGGGGGAGAGTGCGGATCGGGCCGTGCCGATGGGCCCGGCGGTGGTGGGCGCCATCAGGTGTCCGGTCCCGGCCGAGGTGCTGACCGCCAGGGTCAGCACGGTCACCGCGGCGAGAGCAGCCACCCGGCGCGGGCGTATGCGTCGGCGGGCGCGCGGACGCACTTCGCGGGCGAAGCCACTCTGGGGGGTTTGTGCGTGGGGAAGGCCGCTCCAGGAAGTCCCTGCGTGGGCGAGGTCGCTCTGGGGGGTTTGTGCGTGGGGGAGGCCGCCCCGGGTGGTCCCTGCGTGGGGAAGGCCGCTCCAGGAAGTCCCCGCGTGGGGAAGGCCGCCCCGGGTGGCTCCTGCCGGGGTGAAGCCGGCCCCGGGGGCTCCTGCGCGTGCGAGGGATATGCGGCGGGGCGGCTGCGGCTGCATGCATGGACCCTTCGCTCCACGGCAGCCACCGTCCTCCGGCTGCACCCTTGCGCTCACCCTGTGTCGGCGGGGTGCGGGGCGCGCGCTGGAGGAGACCGATCGTGGGAATGCGGGCCCGCACGGGGGTGAATCCCGGCGGGATGTGAGTGTGTCTCAGGTCACAGGCATTCTTTTCGCGGACGGGAAATAACCGGGGAGCCTCTCCCCGTTTAGCCCTGTGTCCGAGCGAAACGGGGACTGCTTCCCCGGATCGCCCCCAAGCAGACCGAGGAGTACGCAGTGCCGACCGCGACCACCCCCGCAGTGCGCAAGGTGCCCCGGCCCCGCGCCGACGCCGTGCGCAACCGGGAGCGGATCGTCACCGCGGCCCGGGAGATGTTCGTCGAGCACGGTCCGGACGTGCCGCTCGACGAGATCGCCCGCCGGGCCGGCGTCGGCAACGCCACGGTGTACCGCAACTTCCCCGATCGCGAGGCCCTCGTCCGCGAGGTCGTGTGCTCCGTCATGGACCGTACGGCCGAGGCGGCCGAGGTGGCCCTCGCCGAGACCGGGGACGCCTTCGCCGCCCTGGAGCGCTTCGTGCACGTCTCCGCCGATGAGCGGATCAGTGCGCTGTGCCCGATGATCGCCAGCAGCTTCGACAAGCACCACCCCGACCTGGAGGCCTCCCGCGAGCGTGTCGAGCAGCTCGTCGAGGAGGTCATGGGCCGGGCCAAGGCGGCCGGTCAGCTCCGGACCGACGTCGGCGTCGGCGACCTGATGATCGTGGTGGCCCAGCTGAGCCGGCCCCCGGTCGGCACGGACTGCCTGCGCGGCGATCGGTTCGTCCACCGCCACCTCCAGCTGTTCCTCGACGGCCTGCGGGCGCCCGCCCGCTCCGCCCTGCCGGGCACGGCCGTGACCATCAAGGAGCTGCGCGAGTCCTGACCGATTAGTTCGGCTCCCGATCCCAGTCCACCCGTAGGCCGGCACACCCGGCGCCCCGGCCGTCACCGTCGACGAGCCACACCCTGAGCTTCCGTTTTTTCGTCCTACTCCCTCTTTTCTCGATCTTTCTCGCACGTTTTCCGTCACGTTCCGTCACGAAGTCCCGAAGTGGGTACCTCCATGTCCGAAACAGCCCGCAAGGCTCCCGGCGCCTCCGCGCCGACCGGCTTCGCCGCACGCGCCGGCGACGCCAACCGCTGGAAGGCGCTCGTCTTCATCGCGCTGGCCCAGCTGATGGTCGTCCTCGACGCCACCATCGTGAACATCGCCCTCCCCTCCGCGCAGAGCGACCTCGGCATATCCGACGGCAACCGGCAGTGGGTCGTCACGGCCTACGCCCTCGCCTTCGGCGGTCTGCTGCTCTTCGGCGGCCGGATCGCCGACAAGTGGGGCCGCAAGCGCGCCTTCGTCACCGGCCTGGCCGGCTTCGCCCTCGCGTCCGCGCTGGGCGGTGCCGCCACCACCGGCCCGATGATGTTCGGCGCCCGCGCCCTCCAGGGCGTCTTCGGCGCCCTGCTCGCCCCGGCCGCGCTGTCGCTGCTCGCCGTGATGTTCACCGACGCCAGGGAGCGCGCCAAGGCGTTCGGCATCTACGGCGCCATCGCGGGCGGCGGCGGTGCCGTCGGCCTGATCCTCGGCGGTTTCCTCACCGAGTACCTGAACTGGCGCTGGACCTTCTTCGTGAACGTCCCGTTCGCCGTCGTCGCCGCGGCCGGCGCCTACTTCGTCATCCGTGAGCCGGAGGGCGGCCGCAACCGCTCCCCGCTCGACATCCCCGGCGTGATCCTGTCCACCCTGGGCCTGGTCGCGCTCGTGTACGGCTTCACCCGCGCCGAGTCCGACGGCTGGGGCGACTCCGTGACCGTCTCGATGTTCGTCGCGTCCGCGGTGCTGCTGCTCGCCTTCGTGGTCGTCGAGTCCCGGGTCAAGGCTCCGCTGCTGCCGCTGCGCGTGGTCAGCAACCGCAACCGGGGCGGTATCTACCTCTCCCTCGGTCTCGCCATCATCGGCATGTTCGGCCTGTTCCTCTTCCTGACCTACTACCTGCAGGTCGTGAAGGGCTACTCGCCGGTCAAGACCGGCTTCGCGTTCCTGCCGATGATCGCGGGCATGATCACGGGGTCCACCCAGATCGGCACCCGCCTGATGACCCGGGTCGCGCCCCGGCTGCTGATGGGCCCCGGCTTCCTGGTCGCCGGCGTCGGCATGCTGCTGCTGACCCAGCTGAAGATCGACTCCTCGTACGGCATGCTGCTGCTGCCCGCGATGCTGCTGCTCGGCCTCGGCATGGGTACGGCGTTCATGCCGGCGATGTCCCTGGCCACCCAGGGCGTCGAGCCCCGGGACGCCGGTGTCGCCTCCGCGATGGTCAACACCTCGCAGCAGGTGGGCGGCGCGATCGGCACCGCCCTGCTGAACACCATCGCCGCGTCGGCGAAGACGTCGTACATCAAGGACCACATCGCCGGTGCGGCCACCAAGCCGCAGCAGCAGCTGGTCGGGCTGCAGGGCATGGTGCACGGCTACACCTCGGCGATCTGGTTCGCCGTCGGCATCCTCGGGCTCGCCGCCCTGATCGCCTTCACCTTCGTCAACGCCGGCCGACCGGGCACCACCGAGGTGATCTCCGGCGAGGGCGTCGAGGACGAGGTGCCGGTGCCGGTGGTGGCCCACTGACGGGCCGCAGCGCGCGTGGCCGTGCGCTGATCTAGCGGAGCCAGGGCAGGTCCGCACCCGCTTCATCGGGCTGGAGGCCCTCGGCGATGATCTCCATGATCTCGCCGAGGGCCTTCTGCTGTTCCGGGCTGAGCCGCTCGAACATCGCCTGCCGCACGGCGGCCACATGGCCCGGCGCGGTGCGCCTCAGCACCTCCGCGCCCTCGTCCGTGAGCACCGCGAACTGGCCGCGCTTGTCGGAGGGGCAGTCCTCGCGGCGCACCCAGCCGTTCTTCTCCAGCCGTGCGATCGCGTGCGACAGCCGGGAACGGGTGATCTTCGCCTGCATCGCCAGCTCGGTCATCCGCAGCCGGCGGCGCGGTGCCTCGGCGAGGCCGACGAGCAGGCCGTAGTAGATGTGCGGCATGCCCGCGTCGCGCTGCAGCTGCCGGTCGAGGTGGTCCTCCAGCAGGGTGGTGGCGTGCAGGTAGGCGCGCCAGATGCGCTGTTCCTCGTCGCTGAGCCAGCGGGGCTGTGCGGCGGAGTCGGATGCCGTGTTCATGCGTTCCACTGTACGAGGCATCTCCTTGAAACTTGAACAAGTCGGGCGTACGGTTGACATGGAACTTGAGAGTTAAAGCAAGCAGTCCTGGGAGTCGCCGCGATGTCCACCAGCAGCCCGGAGCGCATGCCCGCCCTGTACCTCAGCCATGGCGCCCCGCCGCTCGCCGACGACCCCGTCTGGCCCGGCCAGCTCGCCGCCTGGTCCGCGGACCTGCCCCGGCCGAAGGCGATCCTGATGGTCTCCGCCCACTGGGAGGAGGCCCCGCTCGCGCTGGGTGCGGTGGAGACCGTCCCGCTCGTCTACGACTTCTGGGGCTTCCCCGAGCACTACTACCGGGTGCAGTACGCCGCCCCGGGCGCCCCCGAGCTCGCCGAGTCCGTCCGCAAGCTGCTGCGGGCCCCCGGTACCCCCGTCCAGGACATCCCGGACCGCGGCCTCGACCACGGCGCCTACGTCCCGCTCGTGGAGATGTTCCCCGCCGCCGACATCCCCGTCCTGCAGATCTCCATGCCCACGCTCGACCCGGTGCGCCTGATGGACATCGGCCGCAGGCTCGCCCCGCTGCGCGACGAGGGGGTGCTGATCGTCGGCTCCGGCTTCTTCACCCACAACCTCGCCGCTCTGCGCCACGCGGGCGGCGGCGTGCCCAGCTGGTCCTCCGAGTTCGACGACTGGGGCCGTCGCGCCCTGGAGGCCCGCGACTGGGACGCCCTGCTGGACTTCCTGAACAAGGCCCCGGCCGGCCGTTACGCCCACCCGCGCACCGAGCACTTCGCTCCGCTGTTCGTCACCATGGGCGCGGCGGAGGCGGGCGGCGAGCCGGACGCGCAGAAGTCGGTGATCGACGGGTTCTGGATGGGAATGGCCAAGCGGTCGGTGCAGTTCGGATGAGGTGCGGGCCCTTGCCGGGGCGCAGGTGCGCGCGGGACTACAGCTCCTTCTCGTACCAGGCCACGTCCCAGTAGCGGCCGAACTTGCGGCCGACCTCGCGGTACGTGCCGACATGGCGGAAGCCGAAGCGGGCGTGGAGCCGCTCGGAGGCCTCGTTGGGCTGGGCGATCCCGGCGTAGGCGCGGTGCACGTCCTCGCCGGCCAGTGCCTTGAACAGGGCCTCGTAGAGCACCGTGCCGATGCCGCGCCGGCCGGCCTCCGGGGCGACGTACACCGAGGTCTCCACCGACGTGACGTACGCGGGTTTCGGCCGGTAAGGGCTGGATGTGGCGTACCCCAGAATCTCCTGAGAGTCCGGATTCGTGGCAACCATCAGTCGGTGCGGGCCGTCTTCCGGGTGGGAGAGCAGCCAAGGGCGGCGCTCTTCCGGAGTGAAGATCGCGGTATCGAATGTGATGGCCGTCTCACGTACATAGTGGTTGTAGATCGCCGTGAGGGCGTCGAGATCTCCCTCGACTCCCGGCCTGACCTGCACCTCTGTACGTTGCGTCGGCATCTCGCCTCCCGTGTGGCGGACAGGGTACTGGATGATCAGAAAAATTGGGGGGCGGGTTGGGAATTCTGTCCGGATTCCAGTCGTTGTTTCCCACGGATGCAGGGCACTCGGAGAGAGTCGCCAGAGACACTCCCCCCGATGCCGAGCGTTCAGCAGGACCACCCGCCAGCCCACCATCGCAAGGGAGCACGCATGGCAACCCGTGCCGTCGCCCGTCGTCAGTCCGCCACCGGCGAGACGGTCGACTCGGCAAGCAGTGTTCGCGCCCATGGCGGCGAGATCGCGGACCGCGACCTGGTCGGCATGTACCTCGACGAGATCGCGCGCACGCCGCTGCTCGACGCCGCAAAGGAGGTCGAGCTGTCCCAGACCATCGAGGCGGGGGTCTTCGCTCAGCAGGTCCTCGACGGTGAGGAGGAGTCCAGGACGGACGCCTCCCGCGAGGAACTGGAAGCGCTGGTCGCCGCCGGCGAGCGGGCCAAGGACGTCTTCATCCGTTCCAACCTCCGCCTGGTCGTGGCGGTCGCCCGGCGCTACCCGCGCAGTGGCCTGCCCCTGCTCGACCTGATCCAGGAGGGCAACGCCGGTCTGGTGCGCGCGGTCGAGAAGTTCGACTACCGCAAGGGCTTCAAGTTCTCGACGTACGCCACCTGGTGGATCCGTCAGGCCATCACCCGCTCCATCGCCGACCAGTCCCGCACCATCCGGCTCCCCGTCCACCTGGTGGAGGAGCTGGGCCGCATCCGCCGTGTGCAGCGCGAGTTCAACCGTGAGCACGGCCGCGACCCGGAGCCCGCGGAGATCGCCGTGGAGCTGGGCGCAACGCCGGAGCGTGTCATCGACGTCCTCGACTGGGCCCGCGACCCGGTGTCGCTGAACATGTCGGTGGACGACGAGGGCGAGACCCAGTTCGGCGACCTGCTGGAGGACACCTCGGCGGTCTCCCCCGAGCAGTCGGTCATGACCCTGCTGCGCAGCGAGGAACTGGACGACCTGATCGGCCGCCTGGACCAGCGCACGGCCTCCATCATCAAGATGCGGTACGGCATCGAGGACGGCCGCGAGCGCACCCTGACCGAGGTCGGCAAGGAACACGGCCTGACCCGCGAGCGCATCCGCCAGATCGAGAAGCACGCTCTGCTCGAACTGAAGAAGCTGGCCCGCCAGACCGGCTTCGACGCGGCGGCGTAACGGGGCTACGGCGTGCCGGTGCTGTGAGAGGGGTGCCTGTGGAGTGAGGCGAGGGCGGGGTGCCGGGGCGCGGCGGTCGGCGACGCGTGGTGCCTGAGGGCGTACGGTGCCTGAGGGGGCGCACGCCGGTGGCGGACGGCGGCGCAAACATGGCGTGCTCCCATCGCTTCAACTCCCGGGCCCGCGGGAACAACCCTTCCGGGCCCTACAGCAGCCAGGCCCAGGACTACAGCAGCCAGGCCCAGGACCGCACTCCCGACGCACCAACCGCACAGACCGGCCGACCCCACGCGCCCACCGCACGACCCGAGCCACACAGCCAGGTCCCGACGCACATCCCCCCCGGCGCCGGGACCTCCCCAGCCGGGCTTCGGCGCCTATCCCCCCCGGGTGCCGAGGCCCGGCTTTTCCTTGTGCCCCTCACGTCGGCCAGGGGCCCCGCCCGGCAACTCGCCACGGCTGTCCGGACGTTCTCATCAAGCCACCGCCCGTGCGCGCAGCGCCATGCGGCAGACCCAAGTCCGCACGGGCGATGGGGCGGTGGGCGGGATGGGGTGGTGACGCATCATGGAACGACGGTCCACCCCGTACCTGAACCCCGGGGTGGACCGTCCGGATGGCAGATTCTGCCACATGGGCATAGCCTGCCGGGATGAGCACCACCCCTCGCACCATCCCCAGTACCGCCCCTCGTACCACGCCCGGCACCACCACCAGCGCTGCCCACCAGCCGCTTTCCGCCCCCGCTCCGGTCTCGCTGACCGAACGCCGCAAGGCCGAGACCCGGACGGAGATCGCCCGGGCGGCGGCCGCCCTGTTCGTCCGCCAGGGTCTGCGGGCGACCCGTGCCGAGGACATCGCACAGGCCGCGGGCATCGCACCGCGCACCTTCTACCGCTACTTCGCCACCAAGGAGGAAGCGGTCGCCCCCCTCTACGCGGCAGGCGCCCAGCGCTGGGCGGAAGCGGTCCGCTCGGCCCCGGCCCATCTCGGCGTCCTCGAGGCCCTGGAGCACGCCGTACAGCACACCCTCACCCCCGGCGTCGGTGTCTCGGCGGCCTCCTGGGAATGGGTCCGCACCCTGATCCGCCTGGCCGACGCCAGTCCCGCCCTGCGCAAGGTCTGGGCAGAGGTGTGCCAGGCGTCCGAGCGGACCCTGGCCGAGATCCTCGCGCACCGGATCGCCGCAACTGGCGGTGAACACGGCGGAGTCGGCGGTCGCCGAACCGGTGCGGCCGACGCAACCGCGGGACGGCGCGACACCGTTGCCCCGGGGTCCACGCCCCCCGCACCGGTCACCCCCGGCCTCCGCTTCGCCGCGGCCGTCGCCGGTGCCGCCGTCCGCGTGGCCGTGGAGTCCTGGGCCACCACCTCCTCCTCGCCCACCGGCCCGGAGGGCCCCGCGGCCCTGGCCTTGCGCAACCTCCAGTCCCTGCGGGACTTCGGGTGGGGCGACGGGAGGGCCGACGGGGAGGGCCAGGCCCTGTCGTCGAACTCCCTCCCCCAGCCTTCGGCCGGGGGGACCCCCAGAGCACGCACCTGACGCCGCGAGGCCCGCCCTCCGGGCGGACGGCGGGAGTTTGACGACAGGACCCAGGCCGTCACCGAAGGGCCTCCTCCTCCAGGGCATTCGCCCCGGCCCGACTCAACCGCCCGCCCAACGCCCGGACGCACTCCACCAGTTCACTCGGCCCTCGCACAGTGAACTCGTACCCCGTCATCGCCAGCCGCACCGCCAGCCACTCCAGGGGAGCACCGAAGGCGCCCCGCAGCACACAACCGCCCTCGCCGTCGTCCTCCGGCACTCCGAGCTCCGTCGGCAGACGCGCCGAGACCTGCTCCGCCGTCGCGGCGAACCGCACCGCGAACTCGTGCGTCTCCTGCCGTCGGTGGATGGACTGCCGCAGGTACTCCGCCGGGCTCCCGGTCGGCAACTCCCGTGGCGCGAAACGGACTCCGGTCGCGAACGGCTCGCTCACCCGGTCCACCCGGAAAGTCCGCCAGTCGGCGCGGTCGAGGTCGTAGGCGACGAGGTACCACCGCCGCCCGGTCGACACCAGCCGGTACGGTTCGGTCAGCCGCCGTGACTCGCTGCCGTCCTTGTCGCGGTAGGCGAACCGCAGCCGCTCGTGCCCCGCCACCGTCGAGGCCATCACGGTCAGCGTCTCCGGCGCGATGGTCGGCCCGTCCCCGCTGGTCAGCGGTGTCGTCGCGGCCTGGAGCGTGGACACCCGGTGGCGCAGCCGGGCCGGCAGCACCTGCTCCAGCTTGGCCAGGGCCCGTACGGACGCCTCGTCCACGCCCTCCACGGCATGCCCGGCACCGACCCGCAGCCCCACTGCGATCGCCACCGCCTCCTCGTCGTCGAGCACCAGCGGCGGCAGCGCCTTGCCGGCGACCAGCCGGTATCCGCCGTCGGCCCCTTTGCTGGCCTGCACCGGATACCCCAGCTCGCGCAACCGGTCGATGTCCCGCCGCACGGTACGCCGGGACACCCCGAGCCGCTCGGCGAGCTCGCCACCGGGCCACTCACGGGGGGTCTGGAGCAGGGAGAGGAGCTGCAGCAGCCGGGCGGGTGTGTGGGTAGTCATGCCGACGAGAATGCCGCACGACTAGGACGGGATCTGACCTATTGCGGTCCTACCGTCACCTCATGACCCCGAACGACAGCAACACCGGTCAGGGGCGCGGCGAACTGCGCGACCAGCCCGAGACGACGGACAGCCGGAACGCGACAGCAACTCCGACGGCGCTCCCCGAACCCTCACCCGACCGAACCCGCTGGCTGGCCCTGGCCATCGTGATGGCCGCAGCCTTCATGGACCTGGTGGACGTGACGATCGTCAACATCGCCATCCCGTCCATCGAGCGGAGCGCCCATGCCTCGGTCAGCCAGATCCAGTGGATCACCGCCGGCTACGCCCTCGCCTTCGCCGCAGCCCTCATCACCGGCGGACGTCTCGGTGACATCCACGGCCGCAAACGGCTGTTCCTGACCGGTGTCGGTGGCTTCACCCTCGCCTCCGCCCTGTGCGGTTTCGCCGCGAACCCGGAGATGCTGGTCGCCTCCCGCATCCTGCAGGGCGGTATGGCGGCGATGATGGTGCCGCAGGTGCTGTCGATCGTGCACGCCACCTTCCCGGCCCACGAACGCGGCAAGGTGTTCGGCCTGTTCGGCGCGATCGTGGGCCTGGGCGCGGTCTCCGGACCGCTGCTCGGCGCGCTGCTGACCGAGTGGAACCTGTTCGGCCTCGAATGGCGGCCCATCTTTCTCATCAACCTCCCCGTCGGCGTCCTGGCCTGGATGCTCGGGCGCCGTTTCATCACCGAATCGAAGGCCCCCAAGGCGCTGAAGCTGGACCTGGTCGGTGTCGCATTGGTCTCGCTGGGCCTGCTGATGCTGCTCTACCCGCTCACCCGCGGCCGCGAGCTGGGCTGGCCGCTGTGGGGGTACCTCTGCATGGCCGGCGCGCTCGTCGTCTTCGCGGCGCTGGTGTCGTACGAAAAACGGAAGGCGGCCAGGGACGGTTCCCCGCTCGTCGAACTGTCCCTCTTCCGGGTGAAGAGCTTCGCCGCGGGCATCGCCGTACAGACCGTCTTCGGGGTCGCGCTCGGCATCTTCTTCCTGGTCTGGACGCTGTACATGCAGATCGGCCTGGGCTGGAGCCCGCTGCGGGCCGGGCTGACCGGCGTGCCGTTCTCCCTCGCGGTGTCGACGGCGGCCGGGATGTCCGTGCAGAAGCTGGTCCCGAGGTTCGGGCGGAAGGTGCTCCAGGCGGGCGCGCTGGTCATGGCCGCGGGCGTACTGCTCTACCTGTGGGAGGCGCACCGGTACGGCCTCGCCATCGCCTCCTGGCAGATGGCCCTCCCGCTGGTCGTGATGGGCGCCGGGATGGGGCTGATCGTGGCCCCGCTGACCGACGCGGTGCTCTCCGAGGTGCCGCGCGAGCACGCGGGGTCCGCGTCCGGGCTGATCAACACGGTGCAGCAGATGGGCAACGCGCTCGGCCTGGGACTGGTTTCGGTGGTGTTCTTCGGCGAGATCGGCGACCGGCCGGCCCCGGCCCAGGTCGGCCCGGCCTTCGTGCACGCCTTCCAGCACGCGCTGTGGTGGGTCGCCGGGATCATGGCCGCGATCTTCCTGCTGATGTCCGCCCTGCCTAAGCGGCCGGCGCAGCAGGTGGAGGCGGCCGGGGTGGCGGCGCCGGCGCGGGAGCCGGAGCTGGTGCACTGAGCCGCTGGTGCACTGAGCCGCGCCTGACCAGGGCCCGGCACCTGCGGGTGCCGGGCCCTTCGCATGCCCCTCAGCCTGCGTTCTGCCTGGCGGGCGCCCGATCATGTCCGGTTGAAGCCCGAACCTGTTTACTTTCCGGAAATCCCGGCGTAGCCTCCCACTAAAGCCACACGTTCGGGCATCAGTCAGAAGTGAACGGACATCGAGTCGGAGGCGAGCGGACATGTACGCACCGGAACGGCAGCAGGAGATCCTCCGGCTCGCACGTGACGGCGGCCGGGTGGACGTGCTGTCGCTCGCGGAGGAGTTCCAGGTCACCGCGGAAACGATCCGCCGCGATCTGAAGGCTCTCGACCGCGCGGGCCTCGTCCGCCGGGTGCACGGCGGTGCCATCCCGGTCGGCCGCCTCGACTTCGAACCGGACCTCACCGAGCGCGAGTCCACCGCCGCCGACGAGAAGGACCGCATCGCCAAGGCCGCCCTCGCCGAACTGCCGACCGAGGGCACGATGATCCTCGACGCCGGTACGACGGTCGCCCGGGTCGCCGCCGCGATCCCGCTGGAGTCCTCCCTGACCGTCGTCACGCACAGCCTGCCCATCGCCGCCCGCCTCGCCGACCACCCGGGCATCCAGCTCCACCTGGTCGGAGGGCGCGTACGGCACCGCACGCGCGCCGCCGTGGACGCCTGGGCGCTGCGCGCGTACGGCGAGATCCGCGCCGACGTGCTGTTCGTGGCGGCCAACGGCTTCTCCGCCGAGCACGGCCTGACCACTCCCGAC
Organism: Streptomyces sp. NPDC030820; assembly: GCF_055572075.1. Classification (NCBI taxonomy): domain Bacteria; kingdom Bacillati; phylum Actinomycetota; class Actinomycetes; order Kitasatosporales; family Streptomycetaceae; genus Streptomyces; species Streptomyces sp. NPDC030820. Next base: position 264,702 of record NZ_JBVIEB010000004.1, on the reverse strand, counting down.
CTCGCCGAGGCCGCGGTCAAGCGGGCCGCGGTCGCCGCCGCCCGGCGCGTGGTGCTGCTGGCCGACTCCTCCAAGCACGGCCAGGAGCACTTCGCCCGCTTCGGCGACCTGGGCGATGTGGACCTGCTGATCACCGACAGCGGGCTGAGCCCGGAAGACGCCGCCGTCATCGAGCGCGGCGGCACGGAAGTAGTGCGCGCATGATCCTCACCGTCACCCCCAACCCCTCCCTCGACCGCACCTACGAGGTCCAGGCCCTGAAGCGCGGCGAGGTCATCCGTGCCGAGACCGAGCGCATGGACCCGGGCGGCAAGGGTGTGAACGTCTCGCGCGCCGTCGCGGCCGCCGGCCGGCGCACGGTCGCCGTGCTGCCCCTGGGTGGTGCGCCGGGAGCGCTCATCGCCGACCTGCTCGACGCGCAGGGCATCGAGGTCGCGCCGGTCCCGATCGCCGGCGCCACCCGCTCGAACATCGCGCTCGCCGAGTCCGAGGGGGCGCTCACGAAGATCAACGCGCCGGGGCCGGAGCTGTCGGAGGCCGAACAGGAGCTCCTCCTGGACACCGTGCGCGAGCAGTCCCGCGACGCCGACTGGATCGCATGCTGCGGCAGCCTGCCCCGGGGGCTCGCGCCCTCGTGGTACGCCGACGTCGTCACGCGGGCGCACGCCGGGGGCGCGCGCATCGCGCTGGATACCTCGGGGCGTGCGCTGCTGGAGGCGCTGCGCGCGCGGCCCGACGTGGTGAAGCCCAACGCCGAGGAGCTCGCGGAAGCCGTCGGGCGCCCCCTGGCGACCGTGGGCGACGCGCTGAAGGCGGCCGAGGAGGTACGCGGCATGGGCGCGCGCGCCGTGCTCGCGAGCCTGGGCGCCGACGGACAGCTCCTCGTGGAGGACACGGGCGCCTGGTTCGCCACCGCGCGCGTGGACACCGTCCGCAGCAATGTCGGCGCCGGCGACTCCTCCCTCGCCGGCTTCCTGATCGCCGGCGGCAGCGGCCCCGAGGCCCTCGCCTCCGCCGTCGCCCATGGTGCCGCCGCCGTCCAGCTCCCCGGCAGTGTCATGCCGACCCCCGCCGACCTGGACCCGTCGGCCGTGACCGTCACGGCCGAGATCCCGCTCGACCGCGAACTGACGGAGCCGGTGTCATGAACTCCCTCGCGCTCCGCGGAACACGCCCTGGAACCCGGCATCTGGGCGCACGCCCCGCGCCCGCACGCCCGGACGCACCCACCCGCCCGGTCCCCAAGCGGCGAGGCGCCCCGTTACTCGCCGCGACCACCGGGCGGCACGGCCACCCGAGCCGCCGTGCCACCCGGAGGAGGCAGGGTTTCCCCGGCCCCGTCTCCCGAACGGCCTCATCCCCCCACCGCACCCCCGTCCCCCTTTCCGCCCACGCCTCCCCCCGGGCGATACGCGTGCATAGGAGCCCGCGATGAGCGACATGATCACCGCGGACCTGGTCGACCTCGACCTGTCCGCCGACACCAAGGAAGCGGCGGCGCGCGCCCTCGCCGAGCGCATGGTGGCCCAGGGCCGGGTGACCGACCTGGAGGGCTTCCTCGCCGACGTGGCCGCCCGCGAGGCCCAGATGCCGACCGGCCTCGACGGCGGCATCGGCATCCCGCACTGCCGCAGCGCCCACGTCACCGAGCCGAGCCTCGCCTTCGGCCGCAGCGCCGCCGGCATCGACTTCGGCGCCCCGGACGGGCCGGCCGACCTGATCTTCCTGATAGCGGCCCCGGCCGGCGCCGACGACGCCCACCTCACGATCCTCTCCTCCCTGGCCCGCCAGCTGATGAACACCGACTTCACCTCGGCGCTGCGTGCGGTGGCCGACGAGGAGACGGCGGCGGTGCTGATCCGCGGCGACGCGACGCCGAGCGCGGCGCAGGCACCGGCGGAGTCCTCCGAGGGCGCGGGCGCCGGCGCAGGCGCGAACGCTGCGGCGGGCGCTGCTCAGGGCGCCGCGAGCGCAGGCAGCGCATCCCAAGACTCCGCTGCGGCGTCGGTGGCGGCCTCCGCCGACGCCGCAGCGGACACCACCGCGCAGGCGACCCCGGCGGGCGCAGGCTCCGCCGCGGACTCCGGCGAGCGCCCCTTCCGTATCGTCGCCGTCACCTCCTGCCCGACCGGCATCGCGCACACCTACATGGCGGCCGAGTCGCTGGAGAACGCGGGACGCGAGGCGGGTGTCGAACTCGTCGTCGAGACACAGGGCTCGGCCGGCTTCACCCGGCTGGACCCGGCGGTGATCGCGGCGGCGGACGCCGTGATCTTCGCGCACGACGTCCCCGTACGCGAGAAGGACCGTTTCGCCGGTAAGCCGACCGTCGACGTCGGAGTGAAGGCGGGCATCAACCGCCCCGCCGAACTCATCACGGAGGTGCGCGCGAAGGCGGCGCGCGGCGAGACGAGCGCGCCGGCGCCCGCGTCGGGCGGCACGCCGGTCGAGCGCGCGGGCGACTCCACCGAGGGCTACGGCAGCAAGCTCCGCAAGTGGCTGATGAGCGGCGTGAGCTACATGGTTCCGTTCGTCGCCGCGGGCGGCCTGCTCATCGCCCTGGGCTTCGCGATCGGCGGCTACAAGATCAACAAGGCGCCCTCGGTGATGGACCACTTCGTGTGGACCCAGGCCGACAGCTGGGGCGCGCTGTCCTTCCAGATCGGCGTCGTCGCCTTCGGCTTCCTGGTCCCGGTCCTGGCCGGCTACATCGCCTACGGCATGGCCGACCGGCCCGGTCTGGTCCCCGGCTTCGTGGGCGGCGCGATCTCACTGACCATCAACGCGGGCTTCCTCGGCGGACTCGCGGCCGGTCTGATCGCCGGTGGCGTGGTGATGGCCATCCAGAAGGTGCGGATCCCCCCTGCGTTGCGCGGCATCATGCCGGTGGTGGTGATCCCGCTGATCTCCTCGGCGATCGTCGGATTCCTGATGTTCGTGGTGATCGGCAAGCCCATCGCAAGTGCGCAGAAGGGCCTGACCGACTGGCTGAACGGCCTCACCGGCACCAACGCGGTCCTGCTCGGCGCCCTGCTCGGTCTGATGATGTGCTTCGACCTGGGCGGCCCGGTCAACAAGGTGGCCTACACCTTCGCCACCGCCGGCATCGCGGTCTCGAACCCCAGTGACTCCGCGATGAAGATCATGGCCGCGGTGATGGCGGCCGGCATGGTCCCGCCGCTGGCGATGGCTCTGGCCACCACCGTGCGCGGCAGGCTGTTCACCCGGACCGAGCGCGAGAACGGCAAGGCCGCCTGGGTCCTGGGCGCCTCCTTCATCTCCGAGGGCGCGATCCCGTTCGCGGCGGCCGACCCGCTGCGCGTGATCCCCTCGTCGATGGTCGGCGGCGCGCTCACCGGCGCCCTGTCGATGGCCTTCGGCGCCACCCTGCGCGCCCCGCACGGCGGCATCTTCGTGATCCCGCTGATCGGCAACCCCTTCCCCTACCTCATCGCCATCGCGGCCGGCGTCTGCGCCACCACGGCCCTGGTCGTCCTCCTCAAGGGCATGCGCAAGCAGACCCCGGAGGCCACGGCCACCGACCCCGCCGCGAACGCGGCCGCCACGCCGAAGGAGACCAAGCAGCCCGTGGCGGCCTGACCACCGCACCGCCCTCCCGCCACGCCTTGTCCCTTTAGTTCGCTGTGAGTTGTTCACGGCACCTGCGAGATACGTCACGGTCCGGGGCCAAAGTCCCGGACCGTGGTGTGTACTGGCATGTATGCCCGAGCATCTCTCGACTCTCCAGTTGGCCGGTGCGGTCGTCCTCACCCTGGTCGGCGTGGCCTGGGCGATCGGTGTCGTACGCCTGCTGCGCCGCTTCCGCACGGCGGCCCTGCGAGAGCTCCCGGCTGCTCGTCTCCCGTTCCTGCCGGCCCAACCGCAGGCCGGCCCCGCATGGGAGAAGGTGGAGCTGACCCCCGCGGAACAGGACGCCTTCGCCGGGCTGATACGGCGACTCGGCGACCACTGACCGGGCAAGCGCCGCCAGCCGCTCCGCGGTACGCGCGCTAGCCCTGCCGCGCCGCGCGCCGCTCCATGGCGTCCCGCGCCGCGTCCTCGGACATGTACACCTCGCACATGTGCCGCCCGTCCGGCGTCGCCGTGTGCTCCACCTCCCACAGGGAGACCTCGCTGCCGTCCGGCAGCAGGAACGCGTGCTCGTACAGCGCGTAGCTCAGTCCCACGCGCCCGGCGCGCCCCGGGCGCCCGAACGCCTGCGTGATCTCGTGCGCCGTCGCCGTCGCCAGCAGCGCCGCCGTCTGAGCACCGGGCCGGTCCGGATTCTCCGCACGGCGCAGAAGCCTGCGCGCGTGGTCCGCCGAGTCGTCGGAGGCGAACACATGCCGGGGCTCGGGAATCGCCCACAGCCGCATCAGCGTAGGCAGCTCGAACTCCGGTGCGTCGGCTGGCATTCCGAGCCGCGCCGCGGCCGCCTGCAGGTCCTCCTCGTCGACGTACACCTCGCTCTCCGGGGCGCCGCCCGGGGTGCGGTTGTGCGCGAGCTCCCACAGCGTGACCGCGGAGCCGTCGGCGAGCAGCCAGGTGTGGCGGTAGGTCTCCCGGTGCAGTCCCGCGCTGTGGTACGCCGAGTGCAGCGAACTGTCGTGCGCCAGCGCGCAGTCGAGCTGCCTTATTACCTCGTCGGGCAGCTCGAAGGAGTTCAGGGCACGGCCGAGGAGCCGCTCGAGATGCTCCTCAGGAGACTCGGGCGACTCGGCTGGTTCGTACGCTGCCGTCTCGTACGGAACGCTCAAGACAACTCCCGGCGTTGCTGCATGTCACCTTGTGGGTGCATACCGTAGCCCCTCGGTCGGACATCATGTCCGGGAACCGAGAAAACGTACGCCAGGAAAACGCGCGGGGCGCGCGAGAAGTTCCCGCGCGGCCCGACGTGGCGTCAAAAGTGGCCGCTCAGGCGGCACTTCCTGCGGTCCAGGCGCTCCACGGCACGTTCCAGCCGTTGAGCCCGTTGTCCGGGGACACCGTCGTGTCCGGGGAGTTCTTCACGATGACGACGTCCCCGATGAGCGAGTTGTCGTAGAACCACTTGGCGGACGTGGCGCCCTGCGCGCCCTGCACGTCGGCCAGGCCGACGCAGCCGTGGCTGGTGCCCTCGCGGCCGAAGGGCGGGTTGCCCCTGTCGTACCAGTAGTTGCCGTGGATGAACGTGCCGGAGTCCGTCAGGCGCATCGCATGCGGCACGTCCGGGATGTCGTACTCGCCGCCGAGGCCGACCGTCCGGCTGTCCATGCGGGTCTGGGTGAACTTCTCGGAGATCACCATCTGCCCGTTGTAGGTGGTGTGCTGCGGGCTTCCGGTGGAGACCGGAATCGTCCTGATCGTCTTGCCGTCCCGCACCACGGTCATGGTCTGGGTGTCGGCGTCGACCGTGGAGACCTGCGACCGCCCGATGGTGAAGGAGACGGTCTTCTTCTGCACCCCGTAGACGCCGTTCGCGCCCTGGACGCCGTCCAGGTCGATGTTCAGCGTGACCCTGGAGCCGGCCTTCCAGTACTCCTTGGGCCGGAAGTCCAGCCGCCGGTCCCCGAACCAGTGCCCGACCACCTGCTGACCGCTGCTGGAGTCGACCGTGATGTGCGACTGCACGGACTTCTTGTCGGTGATCGACTTGTCGAACGTGAACGACACCGGCATGCCCACTCCGACCGTGGTGCCGTTGTCCGGCGTGTAGGTGCCGATGAAGCTGTTCGCCGTCGTCACGGTGGTGAAGATGGAGTTGGCGGCCGCGGTACGCCCGTCGACGTCCTTCGCCGTCGCGTCGATCTCGTACTTCGTCCCGCGTTCCAGCTGCTGCTTCGGCTTCCAGCTGCCGCCGTCCGCCGATATCGCCCCGGCCACGGTCTGCCCCGTCCCCGACACGGTCATCTTCACGTCGGTCAGCTTTCCGCCGCTGACCTTCACGCCGGTCGCGTTGATGGACGCGCCGGTCGAGCCGTCCTTGGCCGAGATCGCGATCTTCGCCGCCGACGTCTTGGGGGAGTTCCTGCCGCCCTTGCCGTCGTCGGTGGCGTTGGCGCTGCCACCGCAAGCGGTGAGGGTGAGGCTGCCGACCACCAGGGCGGCACAGGCCCCCAGTACGCGCCGCGCTGCAAGGTCCGGCATTGTCACGGGCTGCTCCAGTTTCATGTGATGTGCGTGATCCGTTCCAGTGCGTGGAGAAAGAGGGCACTGGCGCCCGCAAAGGTTCCCTCCGACTCCCCGGAACGCCCATCACGTGACAGAACCGCGACAATCCAGGCCCGGCGGGCTGCGGTCCGGTCCGACCACAGCCCGCCGCACCTCCCGCATCACCCCTGCCTCGCCCCGTACAACTCCGTGTACGACGGCCACACTCCGCCGGGTCCGTCGACCGGCTCGGCGGCGCGCACACCCCGTACGATCGCGCGCGTCACGACATCCGCACCGGCGGCGAGGATGCCGTTGAGCTCCAGCGGGTCCTCGGAAAGAGAGCGCGTGCCGGTCGCCAGCGCGAACACCGTGTCACCGTCGTTCATGAGGTGCACCGGCCGTACGGCGCGCGCAATTCCGTCGTGCGCCGTGCCCGCCAGCTTCTGTGCCTGCGCCTTGGAGAGGTTGGCGTCGGTCGCGACCACCGCCAACGTCGTGTTGAGCGGGGGCGGCGCCTTCTTGGCGCCGGATTCGTCGAGGCGCCGGCACGCGGCCTCGTGCACGCGCTCCTCGGGATACTCCACCCGCCCCTGACACAACTCCCCGTACAGCGCCCCCGTCTCCGGCTCGATCACCGACCCCGCAGCGTTCACGACCACCAGCGCGGCCACGGTGATCCCCGAGTCGAGCACCGTGCTCGCGGTGCCCACGCCGCCCTTGATCCGCCCCGCCACGGCGCCCGTCCCGGCCCCGACGCACCCTTCCCGCACCCGCGCGCCCGGCGCACTCACCGCCGCGGCCTCCACCGCCGCACGCCCCGTCGCCGCGTCCGGCCGCGCGCGGAAGTTCCCTCCGCGCCCCAGGTCGAAGACGCACGCGGCGGGCACGACCGGCACGACGTGCGCCGGGTCCGGCCCCACCCGCACTCCGCGCCTCTGCTCCTCCAGCCAGGCCATCACACCGGATGCCGCGTCGAGCCCGAACGCGCTGCCCCCGGTCAGCACGACCGCATCGACTCGCCGCACCAGGTTGCGCGGGTCGAGCGCGTCGGTCTCCTTGGTGCCGGGGCCGCCGCCGCGCACGTCCACGGCGGCGACCGCGCCGCTCTCCGGGGCGAGGACGACCGTGGTGCCGGTGAGCCAGCCGTCCCCCGTGCGGGTGGCGTGCCCCACCCGCAGCCCGGCGACGTCCGTGATTGCGTCAACTGTCATGGAAGCCAGTCTCTTTCGTCCAGGCGCCTGAGCGGACTCAGCCGGCCGGAGCGGTGGCGCTCGCGGTACGCTTCCGGCCGACCATGCGCGCCGTGAGCGTCACCCCGACCGCGACCGAGGCCGAACACACCAGCCCCGCCGCGAGCACCGCCCAGTGGCCCAGGAAGGTGCAGCAGATCACCAGCAGCGCCGTGGCCGGCAGCACCAGTTGCTGGGCGATGCCGACCTTGAAGTGCCGGGAGTGGGGCGCCCAGACGGTGAGAGATACAGCGCCGTGGGCAGTGCTCCAGCGGTGAGGAGACCCGGTGCGCCTCGTCGCGCCCGCGCGCGACGAGCCGTCGCAGCGGCCCGGAGGACTGCGGTGCGCCCGGAGAAGCGGGCGCCGGAGCGGAACTCGACGTCATGCCTCCCAGGACAGCAGAAAACCGTCCTGGCCGGGGCCGTACCCTGGTGGCATGAGCACCGCCCCCGCATCCGAGCCCCGCGACCCGAAGCCCGCGCTGGTCTTCGACGACCCGCTGGACCAGCAGTCCTCGGACGACACCGATCGCGGGTGGGGCGAGCGCACCGACGGCGACAGTGCCGCAGACCTGAAGCGCTTCCTCGACGAGAAGCCGCCCCACCACCTCTGAGCCGTCCGCAGCAGCGCCGCCAGGCCCCGTGCTCTGGGGGTCCCCCCCGGCCGAAGGCTGGGGGAGGGAGTTCGACGACAGGGCCTCTAGCGCTCGGTGTGTCCCGATCCACGCTGTGCGACCAGCGCGTCGCGGATCTCCTTGAGCACCTCCAGCTCGGACACCTCGATGACCTCCTTGGTGCCCTCCCGCGCCGCCTTGCGGGCCGACTGCCGCGCCAGGTACTTCGACATCGGCAGGACCATCAGGAAGTACACGACCGCCGCGGTGATCACGAACGTCAGCGTCGCGCCGAGGACAGAGCCCCACAGGATCGGCACCCCGCTCTTGACCGTGCCGTCCGCGCCCACCTGGCACGGAGGCTTCAGACACGAGCTGTAGTGGTCCAGGTTCTGCGTCCCGATCGCGCCGACCAGCGGGTTGATGACCCCCTTGACCACCGAGTTCACGATGTTCGTGAAGGCCGCGCCGATGACCACCGCGACTGCCAGATCGACGACGTTGCCGCGCATCAGGAAGGCCTTGAAGCCCTGCCAGACGCTCGGTTCCTTCTTCTCGCTCACCTCGGGGACTCTCCTCGCATGCGCAGGGTGTGGAACGAAACGCTCCGCAACCTACGACACGGTGCGGCCACTGTGTCCAGTCCCGGGGTCGGATCGAGCGACTTGACAGCAAGCCGCCGAGAAAGCGTCCGAACCGGTTCAGCACAGCGTCACCGCCAGGCGCGCCGTGGCACTCGCGCCGACGAGCCGCGCCGCCGTGCCACGCGGCACCGACAGCACGACCAGCGCCCCGCTCTCGGCCGCGTCCTCCAGCGGCTCGGGCACCTCGGTCACCCGCACGCCGCGCGCGAGCACGCGTGCGACGCCCCCTGCCGTCGGGTCCCCGGCGGCGATGACGTCGACACGGTCGCCGGGCCGCAGGAGCCGGACGGTGGCCGCGTCGGCGATCCGCACGGGCGCCGTCACCGCGTCCACGGCCGGGTGCCGGCGTACGGGCACCGTCACCGGGTGGCCCCGGGCCTGTTCCGCATGATGCGGAGCGGCCCCGGTGTGCGGCCCCGCGGCGACGAGCGCGGCCGCGGTCACCGCGAGGCCGGCCGCAACGGCCCGCCCGCGGCGCCGTACGAGCCGCTGCAGCCGATACCGCCCGCCGCGCACCCGCACCGGCGGGAACTGCGGGATTTCACAGGTCGCCGGGGCGTCCGTGCCCAGCGGACGCGGAAGCCGGAGCGGAGGCGGAGAAAGCGGAGACGGCGGGGACGGAACGGGAGACGGGATCGGGGACGGATTCAAGGACGAGGACCGAGGCACGGAAATCACCGCCTGCGACGAGGAATTCGGTTTGCGCTGCCACGATGAGGCCTCGCGCCGAATTCCGCCGGAGCCGGTGGATCACGGGCGGATTGTGGATAACCCGGCCACCCGAACAGGGAATTCCGGTCTTCTCGCGAAGGCGCTACGGCAGCTCGAAGCCCGGATCCATGCCGCCGAGCGCGTTCGTACACAGGCAGTCGCGTGCCGAGTTCTCCGGCAGTGCCGCCACCGCGTCGAACAGCACGCCGCGCAGCCGGTCCACATTGGCCGCGAACACCCGCAGCACCTCCTCGTGCGAGACGCCCTCACCGGTCTCGGCGCCGGCGTCGAGGTCGGTGACCAGGGTCAGCGACGTGTAGCACAGCTCCAGCTCCCGGGCGAGCGCCGCTTCCGGGTGACCGGTCATGCCCACGACCGACCAGCCCTGCGCCCGGTGCCACAGCGATTCGGCACGCGTCGAGAAGCGCGGCCCCTCGACCACGACCAGCGTGCCGCCGTCCACCGGCTCCCAGTCCCGGCCCTGGGCGGCCTTCAGCGCGGCAGCCCGGCCGGTGGGGCAGTAGGGGTCGGCCATGGAGACGTGCACGACGTTCGGCACGGTGCCGTCGGGCAGCGGCAGCCCGTCGAAGTAGGACTGCACCCGGGACTTCGTACGGTCCACGAACTGGTCCGGCACGAGCAGGGTGCCGGGGCCGTACTCGGGCTGCAGTCCGCCCACCGCGCAGGGGCCGAGCACCTGCCGGACGCCGAGGGAGCGCAGCGCCCACAGGTTGGCGCGGTAGTTGATGCGATGTGGTGGCAGGTGGTGGCCGCGGCCGTGCCGGGGCAGGAAGGCGACCCGCCGGCCGGCGATCTCGCCGAGGAAGAGGGAGTCGCTGGGCGGCCCGTAGGGGGTCTCCACCTGGACCTCGGTCACGTCGTCGAGGAACGAGTAGAAGCCCGAGCCGCCGATTACGCCGATCTCTGCGTTCGCCATGACGAGCACACTAGCGGGCGGTGAAACCGTGGGGGAGCGGCGCCGGGGGGCGCCGAAGACCCTGCCGTCGTACGACAGCAGGGTCCGGGGAAGAAGAGGTCAGGCCGCGGAGCTCGACGAGGACGGCTTCGAGTCGGACGAGGACGTGCTCGACGTGCTCGACGAGGACGTGCTCGACGACTTCGACGCCGGGCTGCTGCTCGACGTGGAGCCGCGGGAGTCGTTGCGGTAGAAGCCGGAGCCCTTGAAGACGATGCCGACCGCGGAGAACACCTTCTTCAGGCGGCCACCGCAGTTGGGGCACTCGGTCAGGGCGTCATCGGTGAACTTCTGCACCGCCTCAAGGCCCTCGCCGCACTCGGTGCACTGGTACTGGTAGGTCGGCACTTGTCTTCCTCCTGGCACTCTCACTCAATGAGTGCTAACGACGTTCCATAGTGACGTATTCCGTGGGATCAGTCCACCGCCACCGGCACGCGGTGACCGACGCCACGTGCGACGGTACGGTTCTGCGGGCGCGCGGCCAGCCGCGACCGCAGCGTCAGCAGGGTCGCCAGCGCGAGCACCGTGCCGGCCATCGGCACCAGGAATCCCGCGCCGTCCCACAGCCGGTCCTCCAGCTGTCCGGCCACCGTGACGGCGGCCGCCTGCCCGAGCGCGACCGCGCCGGTCAGCCAGGTGAAGGCCTCCGTGCGGGCGCCGGCCGGGACCAGGCCCTCGACCAGTGTGTAGCCGGTGATCAGCGCCGGGGCGATGCACATGCCCACGAGCAGGCCGAGCCCGGCGAGCAGCAGCACCGAGTGGGCCGTCCACAGGGCGGAAGCGACGATCGCGAGTGCCGTGTAGCCGATGACCAGGCGGTGCTGAGGGGCGGTCCTCCAGGCGATCGCGCCGCAGACGATGCCGGACAGCATGTTGCCGGCGGCGAAGACGCCGTACAGGACACCGTTCAGGCCGGGCTCGCCGATCGACTCGGTGAACGCCGCCAGCGCCACCTGCATGCCGCCGAAGACGGACCCGATGCCCAGGAAGGTCACGACCAGCACGCGCACGCCCGGTACGCGCAGCGCGGAGGCGTGCTTCACGCGCGCGTGCCCGATCTCCCCGCTCACCGGCGGCTGTGTGCCCTTCTGCGCGGCGAACAGCAGACCGCCGACGAGGGTCAGCGTGCCCTCCGTGACCAGGCCGGCCGCCGGCGTCACGGCGGTGCACAGCGCGGTCGCGAGCAGCGGGCCGAAGACGAAGGTCAGCTCGTCCGTGACCGACTCGAACGCGGCCGCGGTGGTCATCAGGGGCGAACCCTGCAGCTTCACGCCCCAGCGGGCACGCACCATGGGACCGACCTGCGGCACCGAGGCGCCGGTCGGGACGGCCGCCAGGAACAGCGCCCACAGGGGTGCGTGCGCCAGCGCGAGCGCCGTCAGCGACAGCCCGGACAGGGTGTGCACGAGAACGCCGGGGACCAGCACGGCGCGCTGGCCGTAGCGGTCGGCGAGGCGCCCGCTGTACGGCGCGAACAGCGCCATGGAGACGCCGGTGGCGGCCGCGGTGGCGCCCGCGGCGCCGTACGAGCCGGTGGTGTGCTGCACGAGCAGCACGATGGAGATGGTGAGCATCGCGAACGGCTGGCGCGCCGCGAAGCCGGGGAGCAGGAAGGTCCAGGCGCCGCGGGTGCGCAGCAGCTGTCCGTATCCCGGGCGGGACGAGGCCGGGGAGGTCTTCTCCGGCTCGGTGGTGCTGACCGTGGATCCCACGGCCCGTGCCTTTCTGCCGCCTGGTAGCGCGGGCCTGGTGCGGGCCCGGGCGCCGAGAGCTGTCCTCTTGCGCGGACTGCGGTAGATACCGGCGCCCACTGCGAGTGGGGGGCGACCCGGCCGCCATACGGTCGCGCCAGCTCTGCGTCAGGCAGAGTTGGTTCGATCAGGGTGCGCCTTCATCGTACAGGGGCCACCGCCTCGCCCAGCTGTGAAAACGAGCACCACGGACTGGGGGACCTGGGATTGCACGGGACGGGGGCGTGAACGGCGGGGAACGCGTCCTCAACGCGAGCTGCTCGCCCCGTTCGTGCCGAGCCAGCCCGCCAGTTTGCCGCCGTGGGCGACCGCGCGCAGGCGGCGTTCCGCCGCGTCGCGGACCGGATCGGTGGCGACGACGAGCAGTTCGTCGCCCCGCCGCAACACTGTCGAGGGCAGCGGAACGAACGATTTTTCTTCGCGGACGACGAGGGTGACGGCGGCTCCTGCGGGCAGCCGCAGCTCGCTGACCTCCACGCCGTGCATCCGGGAGCCCTCGGGGATCGCGATGGACAGCAGATGTCCGCGCAGCCGCTCCAGAGGTGCCGACTCGATGCCGAGGTCGGCGGCCTCGCCCTCCTCGCCCAGCCGCAGCGTGCGCGCCAGCCAGGGCAGCGTCGGACCCTGGACGAGGGTGTAGACCACGACCAGCACGAAGACGATGTTGAAGATGCGGCGGCTGCCGGTGACGCCGTTCACCATCGGGATGGTCGCCAGGATGATGGGCACGGCGCCGCGCAGTCCCGCCCACGACAGCAGCGTCTGTTCCTGCCACGGCACACGGAACGGCGCCAGGCTGAGCACCACGCTCAGCGGGCGGGCCACCATGGTGAGGACCAGCCCGATGATCAGCGCCGGTACGACGTCGTCGCCCAGCTCGTGCGGGGTGACGAGCAGGCCGAGTACGACGAACATGCCGATCTGGGCGATCCAGCCGAGCCCCTCGGCGAAGCCGCGTGTGGCCGGCCAGTGCGGGAGCTTGGCGTTGCCGAGCATCATCGAGGCCAGATAGACGGCCAGGAAGCCGCTGCCGTGCCCCAGGGCGCCGGCGGCGTACGCCGTCACGGCGATCGCCATGACCGCGATCGGGTAGAGGCCGGAGGCCGGCAGGGCCACGTGCTTGAGCCCCCAGGAGCCGAACCAGCCCACCGCGAGCCCTATGGCCGCGCCGATGGCCAGCTCCAGGGCTATCTCGCCCAGCAGGACGTACCAGTGCTCGACCGGGCCGGCCGCGGAGAAGGCGACGACCAGGATGACCACCGGGGCGTCGTTGAAACCGGACTCCGCCTCCAGCGTGCCCGTCACGCGCGCGGGGAGGGGAACCCTGCGCAGCACCGAGAAGACCGCCGCCGCGTCCGTCGAGGACACCACCGCGCCGACGATGAGCGCCTGCCGCCACTCCAGCCCGACCAGACAGTGCGCGCCCGCCGCGGTGACGCCCACGCTGACGGCGACGCCGAAGGTCGCCAGGACCGAGGCGGACGACAGGACCGGCCTGATCTCCTTCCACTTCGTGCCGAGACCGCCCTCGGCGAGGATCACGACCAGGGCCGCGTACCCCATGACCTGGGTCACCGCGGCGCTGTTGAAGTGGATCTCGCCGATACCGTCCTGGCCCATGAGGACGCCGATCCCCAGGTACACGAGCAGGCTGGGGAGCCCGCTGCGGGAGGAGATCCGGACGGCCGCGACGGCGACGAGCAGGACCACGGAGCAGACGAGCAGGAGCTGGTTGAGGTGGTGAACAGTCAGCGGCGGTTCCCTTCCTTGGCCCGCGCGCCACAGGCGCGAGCTCGCGTACACAAGACCCGAGGCTGCGGCGCACCGCACCCAAGTACTTCGTTACCTTACCTAACTCTTGACGCTTTCTTGACGCTCGCCGAGAGAAGATCGAACGCTCGTGCGCGCTGGTTCCCCACTCCGCGTCAAGCGGGACGGGGCCCTGCGCCTATGGTTGCTCCAGCGCTCATTCAAAGTCACAGCCCGACCTGCCGCTCGCGTTAGGACAGCAAGGACAGCGATGCCCCCCAACACCACCGCCACAACGGGTGACACCGCCACAACGGGTGCCACGTCCGTCAAGTCCGGCAGGAAGAAGGGGCGCAGAGCCCGACTGATCGTGCTGGTCCTGGTACTGGCCATCATCGGAGGCATCGCCTACGGCGCCTACTGGTCGGTCAGTACCGTCCGCGCCTCCTTCCCGCAGACCAAGGGCACGATCACGCTCCAGGGCCTGTCGGGGCCGGTCGACGTCAAGCGGGACGGCAACGGCATCCCGCAGATCTACGCCTCCTCCGACGAGGACCTGTTCATGGCGCAGGGCTACGTCCAGGCGCAGGACCGGTTCTACGAGATGGACGTGCGCCGGCACATGACCTCCGGGCGCCTGTCGGAGATGTTCGGCAAGAGCCAGGTCAAGAACGACGAGTTCCTGCGCACCCTCGGCTGGGACCGGATCGCCAGGCAGGAGTACGACACCAAGCTGTCGGCCGCCACGAAGAAGTACCTCCGGGCGTACGCCGCGGGCGTCAACGCCTACCTTCAGGGCAAGGACGGCAAGGACATCTCCCTGGAGTACGCCGCCCTGGACTTCACCAGCGACTACAAGCCGCAGAAGTGGACCCCGGTCGACTCCGTCTCCTGGCTGAAGGCGATGGCGTGGGACCTGCGCGGCAACATGCGGGACGAGATCGACCGCGCCCTGATGACCAGCCGGCTCGGCCCGCAGCAGATCCAGGACCTGTACCCGGAGTACCCGTACAGCCGGAACAAGCCGATCGTGCAGGAGGGCCGGTACAACGCGGTGGCCAAGTCCTTCCAGCAGGGCGACGGCACCGGCACGCAGGGCACCGGCACGGCCGGCGGCGCCACAGGCACCTCTGCGGGCTCGACGGGCGCGACCGGCTCCTCCACCTCGGCCACGTCCGGATCGGCGCTCACAAGCCAGCTGGCGGGCCTCTACAACGTCCTGGACGACGTCCCGACCGCCGTCGGAGTGAACGGCCAGGGCATCGGCTCCAACTCGTGGGTGGTGTCCGGGAAGTACACCATCACCAAGAAGCCGCTGCTCGCCAACGACCCGCACCTGTCCGCGTCGCTGCCGGGCGTCTGGTACCAGATGGGCCTGCACTGCCGCACCGTCTCCAGCAAGTGCCAGTACGACGTGACCGGCTACACCTTCGCCGGCATGCCCGGTGTGATCATCGGCCACAACGCGAACATCGCCTGGGGCATGACCAACTCCGGGGTCGACGTCACCGACCTCTACCTGGAGAAGGTCAGCGCGAACGGCTACCTGTGCGACGGCAAGGTCCGGCCGTTCAGGACCCGCGAGGAGACCATCAAGGTCGCCGGCGGCTCGTCCAAGACGATCGTCGTGCGCCAGACCCAGGACGGCATGCCGCTGCTGTCCGACCGCGACGACGAACTCGTCCAGGTCGGCAAGCGGGCCACGGTCAACACCGCCGCCCCCGACCGCGGCGACGGCTACGGCATCGCCCTGAGGTGGACCGCGCTCGACCCGGGCACCTCCATGGACGCCGTCTTCGCCATCGACAAGGCGGCGGACTGGAGCGGCTTCCGCCAGGCGGCGGCCCAGTTCGACGTGCCCTCGCAGAACCTGGTCTACGCCGACACCGACAACCACATCGGCTACACGCTGCCCGGCAGGATCCCCACCCGCTCCTCGGTGGACGACGGCTCCGTCCCGGCGCCCGGCTGGGACTCGAAGTACCGCTGGACCGGCTTCATCAAGCAGGACGAGCTGCCCTACGAGTACAACCCCAAGCGCGGCTACATCGTCACCGCCAACCAGGCCGTGGTCGACAAGGACAAGTACCCGTACACCCTCACCACCGACTGGGCCTACGGCACCCGCAGCCAGCGCATCACCGACCTGATCGAGTCCAAGATCAAGGACGGCGGCAAGATCTCCACCGACGACATGCGGCAGATGCAGCTGGACAACAGCAGCGAGATCGCCAAGCTGCTGGTGCCGAAGCTGCTGAAGATCAACCTCGACGACAAGAACGTGCGCGACGCGCAGAAGCTGCTGGAGGGCTGGGACTACACCCAGGAGTCCGACTCCGCGGCGGCCGCCTACTTCAACGCGGTCTGGCGCAACATCCTCAAGCTCGCCTTCGGGAACAAGCTGCCCAAGGAGCTGCGCGTCCAGGGGCAGTGCCTGTGGGTCGACAAGATCGACAGCACCGGCCCGGTCGACGACGACACCAAGGTGCGCGAGTGCGGCACCCGCGACACCGACCAGGCGCAGCCGGACGGCGGCGACCGCTGGTTCGAGGTCGTGCGCACCCTGATGGACAAGCCCGACAGCGACTGGTGGAAGACCCCCAAGTCGGGCACCCGCCCCGCGGCGAACAACATGGACCAGCTCTTCGCCCGGGCCATGATCGACGCCCGCTGGGAGCTGACCGCCAAGCTCGGCAAGGACATCGACACCTGGAGCTGGGGCCGGCTGCACCGCCTGTTCCTGAAGAACCAGACCCTCGGCACCGACGGCCCCAAGGCGCTGCAGTACATCCTCAACCGCGGCCCCTGGAAGCTCAGCGGCGGCGAGGCCACGGTGAACGCGACCGGCTGGAACGCCGCCGGCGGCTACGGCGTCGTCTGGGTGCCGTCCATGCGGATGGTCGTCAACCTCGCCGACTTCGACAAGTCCAGGTGGATCAACCTGACCGGCGCCTCCGGGCACGCCTTCAGCGCGCACTACACGGACCAGACGAGCCTGTGGGCCAAGGGCGAACTGCTGCCCTGGTCGTACTCGGCCAAGGCGGTCGACACGAGCACGAGCGACACACTGGTCCTGCAGCCCTGACCGGCTGACGGTACGGAAAACGGCCCTCCACGCGCATGTGGAGGGCCGTTTCGCATGCCGGCGTGTCCCGGTCAGGCAGTCGGGAAGCGGCGCACGCCGGAGGGCGTCACCACCGCGTGCACGGGCTTGTCGTGCGCCTCCGCCGGGACCTGTGCGACGACCTCCGTGTCGTAGAGCAGCACCACGAGCCGGGGGCGCGCGCCCGCTCGCTCCAGACGGGCCAGCACGCGGTCGTACGACCCGCCGCCGCGCCCCAGGCGCATCCCGCGCGCGTCGACCGCGAGCCCGGGCAGCAGGACGACGTCCGCGGCGGTCACGGCGTCCGGACCGAGACGCGCGCCGGAGGGTTCGAAAAGTGCCATCTTCCCGCCGTGTTGGACCCGCGCGAGGGAGTCCGGGCCGGTGTACTCGCCCCAGTCGAGGTCGTTGTCGGGCAGGAGCGCGGGAAGCAGCACCCGCACGCCTCGCGCCCGCAGGGCGTCCAGCAGTGCCCGCGTGCCGGGCTCGCTCCCCACGGAGACGTACGCCGCCACCGTGCCCGCATGTGCCAGCTCGGGCAGCTCCAGGGCGCGCTCCGCCAGCGCGCGGCCCGTCTCGTCGACGTCATCGTCCGTCAACCTTTTCCTCACCGAGAGGAGCTCCCGCCGCAACATTCGCTTGTCAGGCTCGCTCGCGCGTCCGTCGTGTTCCACGGTCGTTCTCGCACCCTTCTTGAATGCCGTCATAAAGGGTCAACCAACCGGAGCCACAGATTCCTAACAAAGGCACCGGATAAGGTTGCGGGCATGACTCAGTCGCACCCCAGGATCAGCAAGGCTGTCATTCCCGCAGCAGGTCTCGGCACCCGGTTCCTGCCGGCCACGAAGGCCACTCCCAAAGAGATGCTGCCGGTCGTCGACAAGCCCGCGATCCAGTACGTGGTCGAGGAGGCCGTGTCGGCGGGGCTCGACGACGTCCTCATGATCACCGGACGCAACAAGCGTCCTCTCGAGGACCACTTCGACCGCAACTACGAGCTGGAATCGGCGCTCGAGAAGAAGGGCGACGCCGAACGGCTCGCGAAGGTGCAGGAGTCCAGCGACCTGGCGACCATGCACTACGTACGCCAGGGCGACCCCAGGGGCCTCGGCCACGCCGTGCTGTGCGCCGCCCCGCACGTCGGCCACGAGCCCTTCGCGGTGCTCCTCGGTGACGACCTGATCGACCCGCGCGACCCGCTCCTGCAGCGCATGATCGAGGTCCAGGAGCAGCACGGCGGCAGCGTGATCGCCCTCATGGAGGTCGCGCCCGAGCAGATCCACCTGTACGGCTCCGCGGCCGTGGAGGCGACGGCCGACGGTGACGTCGTACGGATCACCGGCCTGGTCGAGAAGCCGGACGCGGCGGACGCCCCCTCGAACTACGCGATCATCGGCCGTTACGTCCTCGACCCGCACATCTTCGACATACTCCGCAAGACCGAGCCGGGCCGCGGCGGCGAGATCCAGCTCACCGACGCCCTCCAGCAGCTCGCGACGGACGAGAAGGTCGGCGGACCGGTGCACGGCGTCGTCTTCAAGGGCCGCCGCTATGACACCGGCGACCGTGGCGACTATCTGCGTGCCATTGTCAGACTCGCGTGCGAACGTGAAGACCTGGGTCCGGACTTCCGGACCTGGCTTCGCAGTTACGTAGCCGAGGAGATGCAGCAATCTTGAGCAGCGCCGCGACCCGCCCCGCCGGCCCGGACGACCTGTGGTCGGTGGACGAGCACCTGGAGGACATCCTCTCGGCCGTCCGTCCCCTCGAACCCATCGAGCTGCAACTGCTCGACGCCCAGGGCTGCGTCCTGGTCGACGACGTCACGGTGCCGGTGTCCCTGCCGCCGTTCGACAACAGCTCCATGGACGGGTACGCGGTGCGGGTCGCGGACGTGGCGGGCGCCAGTGAGGAGTTCCCGGCCGCCCTGGAGGTCGTCGGCGACGTCGCCGCGGGCGCGGCCCATCCGGTCCGGGTCGGGCCCGGCCAGGCCGCCCGCATCATGACCGGGGCCCCGCTGCCGCCCGGCGCCGAGGCCGTCGTCCCGGTGGAGTGGACCGACGGCGGACTCGGCGAAGGCCCGGTGAGCGGGATGCGGGCGCGCAGCCTGGCCCCCGAGGGCGCCGAGGGGCAGGTGCGCGTGCACCGCCCCGCAGAGGCACGCGCGCACGTGCGCGCCAGGGGCAGCGACGTGAAGGCCGGCGACCGCGCCCTGGAGGCCGGGACCATCCTCGGTCCGCCGCAGATCGCGCTGCTGGCCGCGATCGGCCGCGGCACGGTACGCGTGCGCCCGCGCCCGCGCGTGGTCGTGCTGTCCACCGGCAGCGAACTCGTGCAGCCCGGCGAGGAACTGGCCGGCGGCCAGATCTACGACTCCAACAGCTTCGCCCTCACCGCCGCCGCGCGGGACGCCGGCGCCATCGCCTACCGGGTGGGCGCCGTCGCCGACGACGCCGAGACCCTCCGCTCCACCATCGAGGACCAGCTCGTCCGCGCCGACCTGATGGTCACCACGGGCGGGGTGAGCGTCGGGGCGTACGACGTCGTCAAGGAGGCGCTGTCGTACGCCGGCGACGAGGACGAGGCGGGCAGCGGCGTGGAGTTCCGCAAGCTCGCCATGCAGCCCGGCAAGCCCCAGGGCTTCGGCTCCATCGGCCCCGACCACACACCGCTGCTCGCCCTGCCGGGCAACCCCGTGTCGTCGTACGTCTCCTTCGAGCTGTTCGTCCGTCCGGCCATCCGCACCCTGATGGGCCTCACGGACGTGCACCGGCCCCGTGTCCGGGCCACCCTGAAGACCGACCAGGCGCTGCGCTCGCCCAAGGGGCGCCGGCAGTTCCTGCGCGGTGCCTACGGCGACGGCGAGGTCACGCCCGTGGGCGGCGCCGGCTCGCACCTGATCGCGGCGCTGGCGCACGCCGACGCGCTGATCGTCGTCCCCGAGGACGTGGAGTCCGTCGAGCCCGGCACCGAGGTGGAGGTCGTCCTGCTCGGCTGAGGCACGCGCGCGTGAGCGTGCGAAGCGGCCGACGGGGGTCCTGGGCCGGTGCCTGCGCGGACATGGCGGTACCGTGTCGCGCACAACAGGCCCGCGCACCGCACCGCGCCGGGCCCGGACCGGGAGCGGCACACAGCATGACTGAGTCATTCCGGGGGGAGACCTCCGGACCCCCTGCGCAGAACGGCCTGACGCACATCGACGAGGCGGGCGCGGCCCGCATGGTCGACGTGTCCGGAAAGGACGTCACCGCGCGCACCGCCCGCGCCAGCGGCCGCGTCCTCGTCTCGCCCCGCGTGGTCGAGCTGCTGCGCGGCGAGGGGATGCCCAAGGGGGACGCCCTCGCCACCGCGCGGATCGCCGGGATCATGGGCGCCAAGCGCACCCCGGACCTGATCCCGCTGTGCCACCCGTTGTCGGTGTCGGGTGTGAAACTGGACCTGTCGGTCGCGGACGACGCGGTGGAGATCCAGGCCACCGTGAGGACGACGGACCGTACGGGCGTCGAGATGGAGGCGCTCACCGCCGTGACGGTCGCCGCGCTCACCGTGATCGACATGGTCAAGGCGGTCGACAAGGGAGCGGTCATCACGGACGTGCGGGTGGAGGAGAAGACGGGCGGCAAGTCGGGCGACTGGAGCAGGGCATGACCTACCGGGCTCTGGTGGTCACCGCCTCCAACAGGGCCGCCGCGGGTGTCTACGAGGACAAGGGCGGCCCCTTGGTCGCCGACGGCCTGAAGCGCCTCGGTTTCGCCGTCGACGGCCCCCGGGTCGTCCCGGACGGGGAGCCCGTGGAGGCGGCCCTGCGCGCGGGAGTCGACGCCGGGTACGACGCGATCGTCACCACCGGCGGCACCGGGATCTCGCCCACCGACCGCACGCCCGAGGCGACCCGCGCGGTGATCGACCACGAGGTGCCGGGCATCGCGGAGGCCATCCGGGCGTTCGGGCGCGAGAAGGTTCCGACCGCGGCGCTCTCCCGGGGCCTGGCCGGGGTGGCGGGCCGGACCCTGATCGTCAACCTGCCGGGCTCCACGGGCGGGGTGCGGGACGGCCTCGCCGTGCTGGAGCCCCTGCTGGTGCACGCCGTCGACCAGATCCGCGGCGGCGACCACCCAAGACCCAGCAGCGGGGGTGCGAGCTGAACAGCCCTTCCTGGCCCGTCGTGCTGGCGGACGGCGATGTCGTCCTCCGGCCGATACGGCTGCGCGACCAGCGGGCCTGGCGCGAGGTGAACCGGCGCAACCGGGACTGGCTGCGCCCCTGGGAGGCGACCATTCCGCCGCCCACGCCGAGCGGGCCGATCGCGCACCGGCCGACCTACCGCCAGATGGTCCGGCACCTGCGTTCCGAGGCCAACGCGGGCCGGATGCTGCCGTTCGTCATCGAGTACCAGGGGCGGCTCGTCGGCCAGCTCACGGTCGCCGGGATCACCTGGGGATCGATGTGCTCGGGACATGTCGGCTACTGGGTGGACGAGGCGGTGGCCGGGCGCGGGGTGATGCCGACGGCCGTCGCGCTTGTCGTGGACCACTGTTTCCGCACCGTCGGACTGCACCGCATCGAGGTCTGCATTCGGCCCGAGAACCGGCCCAGTCGCCGGGTCGTGGAGAAACTCGGATTCCGCGAGGAGGGGCTCCGGCCGCGGTATCTGCACATCGACGGGGCCTGGCGTGACCATCTGGTGTTCGCGCTCACCGCCGAAGAGGTGCCCGACGGTTTGCTGGCGCGGTGGCAGCGGGCACGCTCCCAGCAGGTGCGGCAGAAACCCCAGAGCACCGGAAATTGAATATGTGTTCGAAATTGATCGGTTGTTGACCGTCTCGGGGGCATTGAATTCCCGCCCGGGACGGTCCGCTGATCGCATGGGTCGCAAAAAATGCTGGAAATATCAGCCAGATCGTGCGACACACCGGCCCAATTGGCGGATGGCCTCACGCAAACCCCTCTACGGTGTGAGATGTGAGCAGCAGCGGCCTCATCTACGCAGTCATTGTCGGGGCCTGGGCCGCCTACTTGGTGCCGATGTGGCTCCGTAGGCAGGACGAGCTGAACGAGGCCCGTCCGACGGAACGCTTCAGCACCGCCATCCGGCTGCTGTCCGGACGGGCGGGAATGGAGCGCCGGTACGCCAAGGACCTGCGGGCGCGCTCCGCCGAGGGGGAGCGGGACTCCGGCGACCCGGACGCCGTCACCGACTCGGTGGACGTCCGGGCCTTCGCCATGCCTCCGACCCGCCGTCAGGTGCACGCCGGCGCCGAACCCGAGGCCTCCGGGAGGGCGGAACCGGAGCGGGCACACGACGCCGCACCGGCGCGCAACTCCGCCTCCGTGCCCGCGCAGAAGCGGGTGCCGTCCGCACGCCAGGCGTCCTCCGCGCAGGTCTCCGCACAGGCGGCCGCAGCACGCGCCCGGCGCTCGAAGGTCCTGGCGCGCCGCAGGCGCACCACCGTGGTTCTCTTCCTCGCCTTCACGCTGGGCGCGATCGTCGCCGCCGTCGGCGGGCTCGCCTTCTTGTGGGCACCCGCCGCGCCGGCCGTGCTGCTCAGCGCGTACATCGCGTACCTGCGCTCCCAGGAGCGCCGTCGCTTCGCCTACCAGATGGACCGCCGGCGCGCCGAGGTGGCCGCCCAGCGGCTGCGGGAGCGCCAGCCGCGCCGCCGTGCGCCCCTCGACGCGGGCGCGGGCGCGGACGAACCGGAGGAAGCCCCTCAGGTCCAGACGGACACCGGGCTCGCCGCACTCGCCGCGGACCGGCGCGCCCTGGTCGAGCAGACGGACCACGCCGAGTGGGTCGACCAGCAGCGCGAGCGGCAGCGGCGGCCCGGCGGGGACAGCTGGGACCCGGTGCCGGTGCCTCTGCCGACGTATGTGACCGCGCCGGTCGCGCCGCGTGCCACGTCCGACGTGGATCTGGGTGCGCCCGACACCTGGAGTTCGGCGCGTTCCAGCTCGGTGGCGCCGGAGCACGAGGCGAGCCGCACGCCGCAGGCCGAGGCGGACGAGCAGGCGCCCACGTCCGGGGACAAGCCGGCGGACGGCCGCAGCGACGCGCGTCGCACAGCCTCCGCACGCCGGTCGCGCGGGCGCGGGCGCACCCCCCTCTTCGATCAGTACGAGGACGGCGACCGCCCGCGCGCGGCCAACGAGTGACGCCCGCCACACTCCGGGAAGGCGCGCTGACCAGTCAGGGAACGGATTTCCAAGCACCCCGATCGGGATGCTAAAGTTTCACTCGTTGCAAGGGCCTGTGGCGCAGTCCGGTAGCGCACCTCGTTCGCATCGAGGGGGCCAGGGGTTCAAATCCCCTCAGGTCCACGCAGCATGAAGCCCCGGTCGGTGGAAGCCGACCGGGGCTTCATCGTGTCTACAGCTTCTTCGCGAAGCAGCGGCTCTCCTCGTGGTGGCGGTAGTAGCCGAACTTGGTGCACGGCTCGTAGCCGCTCGCGGTGTACAGGGCGATGGCCTCGGGCTGCTTGGTCCCGGTCTCCAGGACCATGCGGACACGACCTGCCGCCCGCGCGTCCTCCTCCAGGGCGGTGAGCATCCGGCGGGCCAGGCCGCGGCCGCGCATCTCCGCTATGACGAACATGCGCTTCAGCTCGGCGTCACCGTCCTCGTTGCCCTCCTCGTTGCGATCCTGGCTGCGCCAGCCGCCGGTGGCCACGGGGCGGTCGAACTCGTCGTACGCGATCAGGTAGACGCCGTGGGGCGGGTCGAAGTCCGTCGTGTCGAGGACGGTGGCGTCGCCGTCGTCGCCGTACCGCTCGGCGTACTCGGCCTGGACCTCGTCGTTGAGCTTCACGGCGTCGGGGTGATCGAAGCGAACGCGGCGTATGATCATGCTGGGCATCGTACTTCTATGCAGACGGTGGGACCTCGGGGTTTGAGGGCTCCGACCAGTGTGCCGGTATCGTGCCCGGGTGCTGACTGTGACCTCGGTTAACGTGAACGGGCTGCGAGCCGCCGCCAAGAAGGGCTTCGTGGAGTGGCTCGCGCAGACTGAAGCGGACGTCGTCTGCCTGCAGGAGGTGCGCGCCGAGCCGCACCAGCTGCCCGAGGAGGTGCGGCAGCCCGACGGCTGGCACGTCGTGCACGCCCCGGCCGCCGCCAAGGGCCGTGCGGGCGTCTCCCTCTACACCCGGCGCGAACCCGACCGCGTCCGGGTCGGCTTCGGCTCGGCCGAGTTCGACGGCAGCGGCCGCTACGTCGAGGCCGACCTGCCCGGCGTCACGGTCGCCTCCCTCTATCTGCCCTCCGGCGAGGTCGGCACCGAGCGGCAGGACGAGAAGGTCCGTTTCATGGGGGAGTTCCTCACCCATCTCAAGGCGCTGCGCGAGCGGGCCGCCGCCGACGGGCGCGAGGTGGTCGTGTGCGGCGACTGGAACATCGCCCACCAGCAGGCCGACCTCAAGAACTGGCGCGGCAACACCAAGAACTCCGGCTTCCTGCCCGAGGAACGCGAGTGGCTCGGCCGGGTGTTCGCGGCGGAGGACGGCGGCTACGTCGACGTCGTACGGGCCCTGCACCCGGACGTCGAGGGTCCGTACACCTGGTGGTCGTACCGGGGGCGGGCCTTTGACAACGATTCAGGATGGCGCATCGACCACCAGGTCGCCACGCCCGGTCTCGCCGGGAAGGCGGTCAAGGGCTTCGTCGAGCGCGCGGCCACGCACGCCGAGCGCTGGTCCGACCACGCGCCCGTGACCGTCGTCTACGACCTCTAGCCGTCACAACCTCCAGTCGTACGCCCGCCCCTGCCAGGCTCTCGAAGGCGTGTGCCGCGTTTGCGAACGTCGGGACCATCCCCGCATGCGCGGGGAGCAGCCCTTCGCGAGTACGGCGTGCACCCGCCAGGCACGCTCCGTCGCCTCCTCGCGCGTGATCCGTTCCTCTTCGGATGGACGTGTGACGCTGGGGACGTCACCCGTCCCCCTGCTTTTGCAACCTCCGGTCCAGCGCCAGCGACAGTTCCGCCTCCACCACGCTCCGGGCCAACGGGCGCAGGCGGTGGAGGTCCTCCTCGGAGGTGTGGCGGAGGATCAGGTCGGTGAAGAGTTCGGCCAGGGCGTCGGCGTGTTCGCGGACGCGGGTGGCGGCCGTGAGGACCTCGGCGAGCGGGATGCCCTCGCGGACCAGGGCGGAGGAGACGTCCAGCAGACGGCGGCTGATGTGGACGATCTCGTCGCCGTCCGTGCCCAGGTAGCCCAGTTCCATGGCGGCGGCGAGGTTCTCGGGGGTGACCTCCCCCTCGAAGCGGGCGGCGAGTTCCTCCGGGGTGAGGCGAACCGGCTCCTCCTCGGTGGGGGTGCCGACGCCGATGAGGTCGGCGATGTTCCGGCCCTGGTCGAGGGCCTCCGCGAGCTCGGCGATGCCGTTCAGGGTGTGGCCGCGCTCCAGCAGGGCGGCGATGGTGCGCAGACGGGCCAGGTGATGGTCGTCGTACCAGGCGATACGGCCCTCTCGGCGGGGCGGCGGGATCAGCTTGCGCTCGCGGTAGAAGCGCAGCGTGCGCACGGTGATGCCGGCCAGTCGCGCCAGCTCCTCCATGCGGTACTCGCGCCCGCCTTCCTTGCGTTCTGCGTCCTCTGCCACGCCCGCAGCCTATGTTGTACCGCCGGTAACTTTCCTTCTCCCGACCCCTACCGCTCGGTACGGGGCTGCTCTACAGTCCCATTGCGCCAGTGTTCACTGGCAGAGTCCAAGGCGATGCGTGGAGGCTTCGGGATGGCCGAGCACGAGCATGTACGGGTGGCGGTGATCGGGTCCGGGTTCGGCGGCCTGGGGGCCGCCGTGCGGCTGCGCCGCGAAGGGATCACCGACTTCGTCGTCCTGGAGCGGGCGGACAGCGTCGGCGGCACCTGGCGGGACAACAGTTACCCCGGGTGCGCCTGTGACGTGCCCTCCCACCTCTACTCCTTCTCCTTCGCGCCCAACCCCGAGTGGCCGCGCACCTTCTCCGGGCAGGAGCACATCCGCGCCTACCTGGAGCACGTCACCGACCTCTTCGGACTGCGCCCGCACCTCCGCTTCGACTCCGAGGTCAAGCTGATGAGCTGGGACAACGAGAACCTGCGGTGGAACATCGAGACCACGCGCGGCGCGCTCTCCGCCGACGTGGTCGTCTCCGCGACCGGGCCGCTGTCCGACCCGAAGATCCCGGAGATCCCGGGCCTGGAATCCTTCCCGGGCAAGGTGTTCCACTCCGCCCGCTGGGACCACGACCACGATCTGCGCGGCAAGCGGGTCGCGGTGATCGGCACCGGCGCCTCCGCCATCCAGATCGTGCCCGCGATCCAGCCGCAGGTCGGCCGGCTCACCCTCTTCCAGCGCACCCCGCCCTGGGTGCTGCCCCGCATGGACCGCGCCATCAGCGGTGCCGAGCGCCTGCTGCACCGGTCCGTGCCCTTCACCACCCGGCTCAGGCGCGGCCTGCTGTGGGGCATCCGGGAGCTGCAGGTCCAGGCGTTCACCAAGCACCCCGACGAACTCGGACTCGTCGAGCGGCTCGCCAAGCGCAACATGGCCCGCGCCATCAAGGACCCGGCCCTGCGCGCCAAGCTCACCCCCGACTACCGCATCGGCTGCAAGCGGATCCTGCTGTCCAGCACGTACTACCCGGCGCTGGCCAGGCCGAACGTGGACGTCGTCGCCAGCGGGCTCAGCGAGATCCGCGGGTCGACCGTCGTCGCGGCCGACGGCACCGAGGCCGAGGCCGACGTGATCGTCTTCGGTACGGGCTTCCACGTCACGGACATGCCGATCGCCGAGCGGGTGGTCGGGGCGGAGGGCGTCACCCTCGCGGAGTCCTGGAAGAACGGCATGCAGGCGCTGCGCGGCGCCGCGGCCGCCGGGTTCCCGAACTGGATGACGATCATCGGGCCCAACACCGGCCTCGGGAACTCCTCCATGATCCTCATGATCGAGTCCCAGCTGAACTACATGGCCGACTATCTGCGCCAACTGGACGTCCTGGGGGTCCCCCCAGGCCCTCAAGGCACAGGGGGAGGCCGTACGGCCCTCGATGCCCGGCCCGCGGCCGTCGAGGACTGGAACCGCAAGGTCCAGGAGCGCATGAAGCGCACCGTGTGGAACACCGGCGGCTGCACCAGCTGGTACCTGGACGCGAGTGGCCGCAACACCACCATCTGGCCCGGTACGACATCGGAGTTCCGGCGCGCGACCCGGCGGGTGGACCTGGGGGAGTACGAGGTCATCCGCAAGACCGACGGCAAGTCGGCCGCTACG
Source organism: Streptomyces sp. NPDC030820 (assembly GCF_055572075.1). Classification (NCBI taxonomy): domain Bacteria; kingdom Bacillati; phylum Actinomycetota; class Actinomycetes; order Kitasatosporales; family Streptomycetaceae; genus Streptomyces; species Streptomyces sp. NPDC030820. The sequence continues at coordinate 237,542 of NZ_JBVIEB010000004.1, read as the reverse complement.
GCCGCAGAGAAGACGGTCGCCGCCGTCCCGCAGAGCGAGGGCGCCGCATGAGCCGGCTCGCCTCCGTGACCTCCGGACCGTACGCCCCGCCCACCCCCGCCCGTGAACTCACCGTCGTCTCCGCCGATGGCGCGCGGCTGCACGTCGAGGTGCACGGCCCCGAGAAGGCGCCGCCCGTCGTCCTCTCGCACGGCTGGACCTGCTCGACCGCCTTCTGGGCGGCGCAGATACGGGACCTGGCGACCGACCACCGCGTGATCGCGTACGACCAGAGGGGGCACGGGCGCAGTCCCGCGAGCCCCGCGTGTACCACCCATGCGCTGGCGGACGACCTGGAAGCGGTGCTCGCGCAGACCCTCGCGCCCGGGGAGAAGGCGCTGATCGTCGGCCACTCCATGGGCGGGATGACCGTCATGGCCGCGGCCACGCGCCCCCGCTTCCGTGACCACGCCGCCGCCGTCCTGCTGTGCAGCACCGGCAGCTCGCGGCTGGTCGCGGAGGCGCGCGTGGTGCCGCTCGGCGCCGGTCGGGTGCGCACCTGGATCACCGGGCGCATTCTCGGCTCGCGCGCCCCGCTCGGCCCGGTCACGCCGGTCGCCAGGCGCATCCTCAAGTACGCGACCATGGGCGCCGGTTCCGCCCCGCACATGGTGGAGGCGTGTGCGCGGATCGTGCACGCCTGTCCGCGTGCCGTACGCCACGCCTGGTCGCGCGTACTCGAAGCGCTCGATCTCGACCACGGCGTACGGGAGTTGCACGCGCCCACCGCCATCGTGCACGGCGCGTCCGACCGGCTCACGCCCCCCGTGCACGCCCGCGCACTGGTCGCCGCGCTGCCGCACTGCGTCGGTCTCACCGAGCTGACCGGCGTCGGCCACATGACCCCGATCGAGGCCCCGGAGCTGGTGACCGGCCGGATCCGGGAACTCGTCACCACCTACGTCACCACCGGGAAGGCCACAGGCGTGCAGATCAAGGAGGGCGCATGAGCAGGGTCAGCCTCGAAGGGCAGGTCGCGGTCGTCACCGGAGCGGCGCGCGGCGTCGGGGAGCTGCTGGCGCGCAAGCTCTCCGCGCGCGGCGCGAAGGTCGCGCTGGTCGGGCTGGAGGAGGAGGCGCTCAAGGACGTCTCCTCGCGGCTGCACAGCGACAGCGCCCACTGGTACGCCGACGTCACCGACCACGAGACGATGAGCCGGGTCGCACAGGAGGTGAAGGCGCGGTTCGGGAAGGTCGACATCGTGGTCGCCAACGCCGGTGTGGCGACGGGCGGTCCGTTCGCCGACTCCGATCCGCAGGCCTGGCGGCGGGTGATCGAGGTGAACCTGATCGGTTCGGCGGTGACGGCCCGGGCGTTCCTGCCGGTGCTCGTGGAGAGCCGGGGCTATCTCCTCCAGATCGCCTCGCTCGCCGCCATCACGCCGGCGCCGATGATGACGGCGTACTGCGCGTCCAAGTCGGGTGTGGAGGCGTACGCGCACAGTCTGCGCGCCGAGGTCGGCTACCAGGGCGTGCGCGTCGGCGTCGGGTATCTGTCCTGGACCGACACCGACATGGTGCGCGGTGCCGACCAGGACGACGTCATGCGCGAGCTGCGGCAGCGGCTGCCGTGGCCGTCCAACAAGACCTACCCGCTGGGGCCCGCGGTGGATCGGCTCGTCGCCGGGATCGAGCGGCGCTCGGCACATGTGTACGGGCAGTGGTGGCTGCGCGGTATGCAGGGCGTGCGCGGGTATCTGCCGGCGCTCATCGGGACGGTCGGGCAGCGCGAGATGAAGCGGTTCGCGCCCCGGCTGCAAGGAATGCGCTCGGGGCTCGTCGGTGCAGGTGGGGCGGCCGACGAGGCAGCGCGCGCTACGCACCGTGACTGATCCACATGCGTTGCGTGGTCGCCCGTGTGAATCTGGGTGAGGCCCCACCTAGGGGCCGACCCCCAACTCACCCACCACGGGAGTGAACCCACATGGGTATGAAGGACAAGGCCAGCGAGTGGCAGGAACAGGGCAAGCAGAAGATCGGTGAGGCCCGTGAGCGGGCCGGCCAGCGCGGTCAGCAGCCCCAGCGTGGCCAGCAGCAGCCCCAGCGTGGCCAGCAGCCGCAGCGTGGTCAGCAGCAGCCGCAGCGCGGTCGCGAGAATCTGCGCGACATCGAGGACACCGAGGCGGAGATGGAAGACCGCTTCGACCGGGACTACGACGCGTAGTCGCTGCGCTCGGCTTCGGCCGGTTCGCGTGGGGCACCCTTCTTCGTGGAGGGTGCCCTGCGCTGGTTTTTGGGGTGGTGGGGGTGTGTGGTCGTGCGCGGGTGCGTTGTGGCTTGTCGCGCAGTTCCCCGCGCCCCTTCACCACGCACCCCTCCCCGTCAGGTGGCCCGCGGCGGTAGCTCGGGGCGGGCTCGGTTGGGGACCTCCGTGTAGTCGGGGGGGATGGCGGCCGGGTTGGACTCCAGTAGCTCCAGGGCGAGTTCGACCGCGTCGGCCAGCTGGGCGTGGCGGCCTTCCGCCCAGTCCAGGGGGGTGCGCAGGATCTCCAGGTCGGGGGCGACGCCGTGGTTCTCCACGGACCAGCCGTAGGCGTCGAACCAGGCCGCGTTCATCGGGACCGTGATCACCGTGCCGTCGCCCAGGCGGTGCCGGCCGGTCATGCCGACCACGCCGCCCCAGGTGCGCTGGCCGACCACCGGGCCGAGTTTCAGCAGCTTGAAGGCGGCCGTGATCATGTCGCCGTCCGAGGAGGTCGCCTCGTCGGCGAGGGCCACCACCGGGCCCCTCGGCGCGTTCGAGGTGTACGACACCGGTTGCGCGTCCCGCGTCAGGTCCCAGCCCAGGATCGTCCGGGTCAGCTTCTCGATGACGAGCTCGCTGATGTGTCCGCCCGCGTTGCCGCGCACGTCCACGATCAGGGCGGGCCGGGACACCTCCATGCGCAGGTCGCGGTTGAACTGGGCCCAGCCGGAGCCGCCCATGTCGGGGATGTGCAGGTAGCCGCACTTGCCGCCGCTCAACTCCCGGACGACCGCGCGGCGTTTGGCGACCCAGTCCTGGTAGCGCAGCGGCCGTTCGTCGATGAGCGGGACGACGGCGACCCGGCGGGCCCGGTCCGGCTTCTCTTCCGCCGGGACGAACGTCAGCTCCACGGTCGTACCCCCGGAGCCGGCGAGCAGTGGATACGGCCCGGTCACCGGATCGACCGGGCGGCCGTCGACATGGGTCAGGACGGCGCCCTCGCGGATGCCCGTGCCGGCCAGCGGCGAGCGGGCCTTGGAGTCGGAGGAGTCGCCGGGCAGGATGCGTTTGACAATCCAACCCTCCTCCCTGTGAACGAAGTTGGCGCCGAGGAGTCCCTGCCAGCGCTGGTAGTGGGGCGGGCCCTCGTTGCGGCGGGCGGCGGTGACGTAGGCGTGCGAGGTGCCCAGTTCGCCGAGGACCTCCCGCAGGAGATCGGCGAACTCGTCGGGGGAGGCGACCCGTTCGACGAGGGGACGGTACTGGTCGAGCACCGCGTCCCAGTCGATGCCGCACATGCCCGGGTCCCAGAAGTAGGCGCGGATGAGCCGGCCGGCCTCGTCGTAGGCCTGGCGCCACTCGGCGGGCGGGTCGGCCACGTGCAGGATGCGGCGCAGGTCGATCCAGACGGTGGTGTCGCTGTCGCCCATCTCCGTGGCGGGCACCGCGCGCAGCTCGCCCTCGTCCACGACGACCAGCCGGGTGCCGTCGCCGCTGACCGCGAACCAGTCCAGGTGGTCGACCAGTTCGGACTTCTTGGCCTTGGCGAGGTTGAAGTACTCCAGGGTCGGGCGGCCGCTGATGTCGGCCGGATTGGCGAAGGTCTCGCCGAGCGCGCCGGAGATCGGCCAGCGCAGCCAGACCAGTCCGCCGCCGGCGACCGGGCACAGCGCGGAGTACTTGGAGGCGATCACCGGGAACGGTGTGACGCGCATCGCCAGGCCCTCCACCTCCACGGTCACCGTGCCGGCCTCGCCCGTCTCCTCCTCCTCGACGGGGTCGAGGCCGCCGGCCGCCGGACGGCCCTCGGGGTTCAGGGCGAAGGGGGAGGGGGTCGCCGAGTTCAGCGGGACGAGGTACGGGCGGCAGCCGAGCGGGAAGGACAGGTCGCCGGTGTGGACGTCGTACACCGGGTCGAAGCCGCGCCAGGAGAGGAAGGCGAGATAGCGGCCGTCACGGGTGAAGACGGGGTTCTCGTCCTCGAAGCGCCCGTTGGTCACGTCCACGATCAGCCGGTCCTTGATGCGGGCCAGCTTGATCTGGCGCAGGGTGCGGCCGATGCCCGGGTGGGACCAGGTGATCCAGGCGCCGTCCGGGGAGAAGGCGAGGTCGCGCACGGGGCCGTTGATGGACCGGATCAGCTCGGTCACGTGCTCGCCGACATCGGCGGCACCTGAGCCATCGTCACCGGAGTCCCTGTCACCGGAGTCACCCGAGCCAGAGTCACTTGAGTCACCGGAGTCGCTCCCGGCGTCCGCCGCCTCTTCGGTGACCCCACCCTCGGTACCTTCCGACTCCTCGCCCACATCGATCAGCAGCAACCGCCCGTCGTGCGAGGCGACCGCCAGCCGTTCGCCCTCCGGGTCGCAGACCATCTCAAGGACGCGGCCCAGCCGGCCGGAGGCCAGTCGGCGGGGCGCGCGGTCGCCGGTCGCGCGGGGCAGCTGGGCGATCTCGACGGCGTCCTCGCCCTCGGCGTCCGTCACATACGCCACCTGGCCGGTCGTACCCAGCATCTCCGGCAGCCGTACCCGTACGCCGGGCGTGTCGGTGATCGTACGGGCGGGGCCGTCCCGGTGGGTGAGCCAGTACAGGCTGCCGCGTACGACGACGGCGCTGGCCCGGCCGGTCTCGTCCACGGAGATGCCGTCGACGTTCTGCGCGGCCGGCACCTGGTAGCGGCGGCGCCCGGTGGCCGGCCCGGCCAGTCGGACGTCCAGCTTGCGCGGTACGGCGCCCGGGGAGAGGTCGTCCACCAGCCACAGGTCGCCCGCGCACTGGTAGACCACCCGGGCGCCGTCGCTTGAGGCGTGCCGGGCGTAGAAGGCGTCGTGGTCGGTGTGGCGGCGCAGGTCGGTGCCGTCGTACGAGCAGGAGTAGAGGTTGCCGACGCCCTCGTGGTCGGAGAGGAAGGCGATGCGGCCCGCGACGAACATGGGGCAGGCCAGATGCCCCTCGATGCCGGGCAGCAGGCGTTGCCCGTGCAGCCAGAGGCGGCCCATGGCGCCGCCCCGGTACCGCTTCCAGGAGGCCGGCTCGTGCGGCGGGGTGCCGGTGAGCAGCAGGGTCTTGTGCCCGCCGGCGACGTCGGCGACCTGGATGTCGGCGACCGGGCCCCAGGGCAGTTTGCGCCCGGGGTCGCCGTCGGGGGACACCTTGTAGGCCCAGGTGAAGTACGAGAAGGGCTCGCCGTGGGAGGCGACGGCGAGGATGTCGCACGTCCCGTGCTCGTCCGGGGGCGTCCAGCCGCAGACCTGTGTGTCGGTGCTGCCCCAGTACGTCAGCTGCCGCGCGTGACCGCCCTCCACGTCGACGAGGTGGATCTCGGGGACGAAGCTGCGCCAGCTGGTGAACGCGATCTGCCGGCCGTCGGGCGAGAAACGCGGGTGCCCGGCCTTCGTGCGGTCCGCCGTGAGCCGCCAGGCCCGGCCCGGGGCGTCGAGAGGGGCCAGCCAGATGTCGTCCTCGGCCACGAAGCACACCAGGTCGCCGCTGAGGTGGGGAAAGCGGAGATAGCTCACCCTCCCCATGCTTTTCCGCCCGCTGAGGCCCAGCAACTTGTGCGGCCCGCACGGCCGCGAACTTATGTGTCCCTCACGTTCGTGACCCAGCACACGTACGAAACGGTTTCGTTTCGCACGCTCTCAGGGTATCTTCATGGTGGTACGAAGCAGGAGGCTCCGGAGTGGGAAGGCGAGTGGCATGACCGAGGTTGTCGCAACGTCACGTCGCAGCCGGATCACGCCCGAGCGCGAGGCCGAGTTGTACGAGGCCGTGCTCGACCTGCTCCGGGAGGTCGGCTACGACGCCCTCACCATGGACGCCGTCGCCGCCCGCACCCGGTCCAGCAAGGCCACGCTCTACCGCCAGTGGGGCGGCAAGGCCGAGCTGGTGGCGAAGGCGGTGCGGCACAGCAAGCCGGGCGGCTCCGCCGGCGGGGTCGACACCGGGTCGCTCAGAGGCGATCTGCACGCCCTCACCCTGCGCTCCGACGACTGCGAGATGGAGCAGAACTCCGCACTGATGCGGGGTCTGGCGATGGCCGTCCACGGCAATCCCGACCTCCTGAAGGCGTTCAAGGAGCATCTCATCGAGCCGGAGCTGGCGGAGTTCCGCCGCGTGCTGCAGCGGGCGATCGACCGGGGCGAGATCCGTGCGGACAACCCCGCGATCGACTACGTGATGCACATGATGATCGGCGGGTTCGCCGCCCGCTCGCTCATCGACGAGCAGCCGCCGACGCAGGCCTTCCTCCTGTCGTACATCGACGCCGTGGTCCTCCCCGCCCTCGGCGCACCCACCCGCTGATCACCCTCTGATCCCCGAGCAAGCCCACCGTCTGACGTCACCGCTCACGTCGTCGGGCTGATCACCCCTGCCCTGATGAACCCCACGACCTGACCGGGAGTACGCCTCCGTGGCCACGTTTCTGTACAAACTCGGCCGTCTCGCCTTCCGGCGACGGCACTTCGTCGCCCTCATGTGGGTCGCGCTGCTCACCCTGGCCGGGGTGGGCGCCGCCTCCGCGCCGCCCGCCGGCAGCACGTCCTTCTCAGTCCCCGGCACCGAGGCCCAGAAGGCCTTCGACCTGCTGGAACAGCGCTTCCCCGGCATGAGCGCCGACGGCGCCACCGCGCGCGTGGTCTTCAAGGCGCCGAGCGGCGAGAAGATGACCGACCACGACAACAAGGCGGCCGTCGAGAAGACCGTCAAGGAGCTGCAGAGCGGCTCCGAGGTCACCTCCGTCGCCGACCCCTACGCCGGGCACGCCGTCAACAGGAACGGCACCATCGCCTACGCCTCGGTGAAGTACAAGGTCTCCGGCATGGAGCTGAAGGACTCCGCCAAGGACGCCCTGAAGGAGGCCGCCCAGCATGCACGCGACGCCGGGCTGACCGTCGAGGTCGGCGGTGACGCGCTCACCGCGACCCCGGAGACCGGCTCCAGCGAGGCCATCGGCATCGTCATCGCCGCCGTCGTCCTCGTCATCACCTTCGGCTCGCTGCTCGCGGCCGGATTCCCGCTGCTCACCGCCATCATCGGCGTCGGCATCGGTGTCTCCACCATCACCGCGCTCGCCGGCGCCCTGGACCTCGGCTCCACGACCTCCACCCTGGCCTCGATGATCGGCCTGGCCGTCGGCATCGACTACGCGCTCTTCATCGTCTCCCGCTACCGCGCCGAACTGGCCGAGGGCCGCGAGCGCGAGGACGCGGCCGGACGCGCCGTCGGCACGGCGGGCTCGGCGGTGGTCTTCGCCGGCCTCACCGTCGTCATCGCCCTGGTCGGCCTGTCGGTCGTCAACATCCCGATGCTGACCAAGATGGGCATCGCCGCGGCGGGCACCGTCGCCATCGCCGTCCTGATCGCACTGACGATGATCCCGGCGCTGCTCGGCTACGCGGGCCGCAAGGTCAAGCCGGCGGGCCAGAAGAGCAAGCTGCTGGGCGGCGGCCGTACGCCGAAGAAGCCCGGCCGCCCCAACATGGGCACCCGCTGGGCGAGCTTCGTCGTACGGCGCCCGGTCGCCGTCCTCCTCCTCGGCGTGCTCGGCCTCGGCGCGGCGGCGGTCCCGGCCGCCTCCCTGCAACTGGGCCTGCCCGACGACGGCTCCCAGCCCACCTCCACCACCCAGCGCCGCGCCTACGACCTGCTCTCCGAGGGCTTCGGACCGGGCTTCAACGGCCCCCTGATGGTCGTGGTCGACGCCAAGGACAGCGCGCACCCCAAGGCGGCCTTCACCGAGGTCGGCGACGAGATCAAGGGCCTGAAGGACGTCGTCACGGTCACCCCGGCCATGCCCAACAAGGCCGGCGACACCGCGACGATCACCGTCGTACCCAAGTCCAAGCCGTCCTCGAAGACGACCGAGGACCTGGTGCACGCCATCCGCGACAAGGGCGCGGACATCACCGCGAAGACCGACTCCAAGGTGCTGGTCACCGGTACGACGGCGATGAACATCGACGTCTCGCAGAAGCTGAACGACGCGCTCCTGCCCTACCTCGCGCTGGTGGTCGGCCTGGCCTTCCTGCTGCTGATCGTGGTCTTCCGCTCGGTCCTCGTCCCGCTGAAGGCGGCCCTCGGCTTCCTGCTCAGCGTGCTGGGGGCCCTGGGCGCCGTGGTCGCGGTCTTCCAGTGGGGCTGGCTGTCCGGCCTGATGAACGTCGAGCAGACCGGCCCGGTCATGTCGATGATGCCGATCTTCATGGTGGGTGTCGTCTTCGGCCTCGCGATGGACTACGAGGTCTTCCTCGTGACCCGGATGCGGGAGGCGTTCGTCCACGGCGAGAAGCCCAGCCAGGCCGTGGTGACCGGCTTCAAGCACGGGGCGAGGGTGGTGACCGCCGCAGCCGTGATCATGATCGCCGTCTTCTCCGGCTTCATCGGCTCCAGCGAGGCGATGGTCAAGATGATCGGCTTCGGCCTCGCGATCGCCGTCTTCTTCGACGCGTTCATCGTCCGCATGGCCATCGTCCCGGCGGTCCTCGCCCTGCTCGGCAAGCGGGCCTGGTGGCTGCCGAAGTGGCTCGACCGCGCGCTGCCCAACGTGGACGTCGAGGGCGAGGGCCTGCGCACCGAGCCCTCCGCAGCCGGCAAGGACGCCGACCCCGACGAGGAGAGGGAGCTGGTACGGGCCTGACGTATCGCTCCTGAGCCGGAGCGGCCGGTGAGGGTGCCCGTGGGGACGGGGCTGCACCCTCACCGGCCTTCTTTCTGCCTCGGAAAACGCCGTGATCAGGGCACGGGCGATGGCGTAGCGTGCCCGGCATGACGACGACAGCCGCCACTGACGCCGAAGAGTCCGGAGCCCACCCCCGATTCGCCGAAGCCCTGCGCGCGCTCGGCCTCGACGACGTGCTCGCACGGACCAGGAGGTTCCCGGAGGCCACCCGGACCGCCGCCGAGGCCGCCGCGGCCATCGGGTGCGAACTCAGCCAGATCTGCAAGTCGCTGATCTTCGCCGCCGACGGGGTCCCGGTGCTGGTCCTCATGGACGGGGCCTCGCGCGTGGACGTGGACCGGGTGCGGGAGGAGCTGGGCGCCGGCCGGGTCACCCGCGCCGACGCCGGCGTCGTACGCGAGACCACCGGGTACGCCATCGGCGGCGTGCCGCCCTTCGGACACCGCACGCGCACGCGTGTCCTCGCCGACCGCTCGCTGCTCGCCCATGACGTGGTGTGGGCGGCCGCCGGAACGCCGCACACCGTCTTCCCGATCGAGCCCAAGGCACTGGTGGCCCACGCCGGTGCCGACCTGGTGGACGTGCGCGAGCAGACCGCGTGACGCCGCTCTACTTCGTTCGTGGTCTCCCTCGTCGACCGTTGTCCGGGAGCGTGACGACGCGGGAGGTCCCGAGGACCTTGCCCTGCGCATCGAGCGCCTTCACTTGGAAGTACGGTCCGGGGGCGTTCGTGGTGACGGCCGTCTCGAATCCGGAGCGTGGGGCGTGCCCGACCACGACCGACAGGGAGTGGGGGTCGGACCCGGCGAGTACACGCCATGCTCTGGTCCGCGTCGAACCGTTCCAGGAGGCGTAGACGACGTTGCCCTCGGCGTCGGAGCGTGCCGCGACACTCGGGGGGTAGTACGGAGTGCCGACCCATTCGTTCCGGAATGCCCGGTACGAGATGTCGGAGCCCGGCAGTTTCGCGTCGTAGAGCAGGTTTCGCAAGCCGTTGCCCTGGGTGTTTCCCTCCCCCGCGTACTCGGAGTAGTACGGGCTCTGGCCCCATCCGATGAACTCGTTGCCGTTGGAAAGGGCCTGTGTGTTTCCCTGGGTCGGTGACTCCAGCGGCGGCTGGTGGTAGTAGGTCCGGTCCACGGTCGCCTTCCGGCTGCGGAAGTCGAGGTTGAGGATCAGGCCGTGCGACACCTGTTCGGGGGCGCCGTCGGGCAGGTCGCAGCAGCCGTCGTCGAACATGCTGATCCGGTTCCCCGGCCGGTACCGGGCATCGTGCTGCCAGTAGAAGTCCGCGTTGGGTCCGAAGGCGAAGTCGCTCTTCTTTCCTCCGATCTGATAGCGGATTCTCCCGGATCTCCTGGTGACGTCGTAGATCGCCCACATGTTCCGGGCCGAGATCAGCAGTCGGCCGTCAGGACCCTCGTCGACGGAGTTGATGTGGAAGGCATCCCACACGCCGTCGGACGACGTCGCGCTGGACGCCGGCTCCTCGGAATCCGCGGGGTCGAGGTGGTCCAGTGCGTTCCACGAGAAGAGCAGTCTGCCCGTGGCGAGGTCGACCTCCTGGATCTCGCTGTTCTCGATGGAGCCGTTCTCCGGACCACCGTAGGGCGTGAGGTCCATGGGCACGGGCTTGGACGCGATGAACAGCGCGGTACCCCGGCGGGTCAGGGTGAACTCGTGCTCGTCCGGGTAGTAGCCGTGATGCGCCAGGACCGTCCTGAGCAGGCGGTAGTGGGTGTCGTAGATGTAGTAGCACCCGCCCGGTTCCGGGGCACCCGCCGGCAGGTTCGTGTACCACGGGGGCAGGGCGAGGGTTCCCTGCCACCAGGTCAGCACCGGCTTTCCCCGGCCCCTGCGGGCGTCGTAATAGGTCTGGACCCTGATGTCGGCGTTCTGGAGGTTCGTGGAGGGGAGCGGGCGGAACCAGACCGGATCACCGGAGTTGTCGTTGATCAACGCCCCGGTCTGGCCGATCATCCTGTCCGCGCTGAACGGGCCCACGAGGATGTCTCCGCGGGCCGTACCCGGCTTGTTCGCGGTCACGGTCACTCGCATGGGGTGAAGGCCCGGCTCGGAGACGAAGCTCCACACATCGCTGCCCGAGAGGACCGGGGGCGGAGGACTTTTCGTCGGGGGGAAGGGCTTCGTCGCGCACAGGTGGTCGCCCGCTCGCGGCCTCGCCGCAGCCGGGGGCACGCAGAGTGCGACGACGCACCCGGCCGCGAGCATGCAGGCCCCGACAGTGCGGCAGGGCCGCCTTCGTGTCCGGCGAATCCGCAGCTGTCGCGTCGCCATGGCCGGCCTCCTGGGCTCCCGGCACCCTTCCCCCATGGCGGTGCCACTGGTTTTCGAACGCTTCGTCCGGTTCAGCCCTCCGACCCGCAAGGACCAGGATGGGGGCATTCCTCGGGCGACGGTAAGCGACACGGGCCGTCTGCGCCTGCTCAAAGCCATGCGGGTGGACCGTTCGGCAGACGCGGCCTCACCCGGACAGGCGGCGGTGTTCTGCGTTGCGGGGTACCGGTAGTGAGAACCCCTGGGCAGCAACCGGACGACGACAGGGAGCCGCCAATGACCGACAAGCCGACCGTCAGCGTGCTGGGCACCGGCATCATGGGGGCCGCGATGGCCCGGAACCTGTGCCGCGCCGGGCTGGAGGTCCGCGCGTGGAACCGTACGCGCGAGAAGGCCGAGCCGCTCGCCGCCGACGGCGCACGGATCGCCGGCACACCCGCCCAGGCCGTCGAGGGCGCCGACGTCGTCCTGACGATGCTGTACGACGGCAACACCGTCCTGGACGTCATGCGCGAGGCCGCGCCGGCCCTGCGGCCCGGCATGGTGTGGGCGCAGTGCACCACCGCCGGGACCGAGCTGGTCACCGACCTGGCCGCCTTCGCGGGGGAGCACGGGCTCGTCTTCTACGACGCCCCCGTCCTCGGCACCAAGCAGCCCGCCGAGGCCGGTCAGCTGACCGTGCTGGCCGCCGGGCCGCAGGAGGGGCGGCAGACGGTCGCGCCCGTCTTCGACGCGGTCGGCGCGAAGACCATGTGGACCGGGTCCGACGCCGGCGCAGGCAGCGCCAGTCGGCTGAAGCTGGTCGCCAACAGCTGGGTGCTCGCGGCCACCGCGGCGGCCGGCGAGGTCCTCGCCCTCTCGCGGGCCCTCGGCGTGGATCCGCAGGGGTTCTTCGACCTCATCGAGGGCGGTCCGCTCGACATGGGGTACCTGCGGGCGAAGGCCGCGCTGGTGCTCGACGGCAAGCTGACCCCGCCGTCGTTCGCGGTGGCCACCGCCGAGAAGGACGCCCGGCTCATCGTCGAGGCGGGCGAGCGCGCAGGGGTGCGGCTGGACGTCGCCGCCGCGACCGCGCAGCGGTTCGCCCGCGCCGCCGCCCAGGGCCACGCGGACGAGGACATGGCCGCCGCGTACTTCGCCAGCTTCGGGGACCAGGCGTCGACATGACGGGCCGGGGTGCCGGGGCGCACCCTGGAAGCAAGGGTTTTCGGAGGTGATCGTCATGATGCACACCGCTGTGGGATGGCATGTCGAACTTGAGTTCAAGGAGGATGATCAGCACACGAAGGCGGCGGCCCTGGTGCGCTTGCCCGACGGAAGTGAGGTACGGGCGCACGGCCACGCAACCCGGCACCGCGTCGACGCCAACCAGCCGAGGGTCGGCGAGGAGATCGCCGGCGCACGTGCCCTCAACGAACTGGCCATGCAACTGCTGACCAAGGCACACGACGAGATCGACGCGGCGTCCGGACGGACCTCGCACACGATCAACGTGTGACAACGCGCACGGTGTGACAGGACGCGACCTGGGTGAGTGCCGTGCGTACCGCCCGTACCAGCGCCTGTGCCCTCGGGTCCGCCGTCACGCTCTTGCGGAAGCCGTTGGTGACATAGCCGAAGGCGATCCCGGTCTCCGGGTCGGCGAACGCGAGGGCGCCGCCCCGGCCCGGGTGGCCGAAGGAGCCGGGGGAGAGCAGCGGGGACGCGGCGCCGTGCAGCATGTAGCCGAGGCCGAACCGGGTGCCGACCACCAGCACCCGGTCCGGTCCGGCGGACTGCTCGGCGCGGGCCAGTTCCCTCGTCTCCGGGGTGAACAGCCGCCTGCCGCCGTCGACCTCGCCGATGAGCGAGGCGTAGAAGCGGGCCAGGCCGTCGGCGGTGGCGATGCCGTTGGAGGCGGGCAGGGCGGCCGCGCGGTAGGCGGGGTCGTTCTCGTCGGGAAGCGGGGTGATCGCGGCGAACGCGCGCCGGGTCAGCGAGTCCGGGTCGGCGTAGGCCTCGGCCACGGCGCGCTTGGGGCGGGTCCTCAGGCCGTTCACGGCCTCTGCTGCCTCGACCGGGCCGACGCGGCCCACGCGCGCTTGCTCCGACTCCGGCAGGCCGAGCCACAGGTCCGCGCCGACCGGGCCGGCGATCTCGTCCGCCAGCCACTCGCCGACCGGGCGCCCGGTGATCCGCCGGATCAGTTCGCCGGTGAGCCAGCTGTAGGTCTGGGCGTGGTAGCCGTGATCCGTGCCCGGCTCCCACACCGGCGCCTGCGCGGCGACGGCCGCGGCGCCGAGATCGGGGTCGGCGGCCTCGGCGGGGGTCAGCGGGCGGTCCAGTACGGGCACGCCCGCGCGGTGGGCGAGCAGGTGCCGGACGAGGGTGTGCTCCTTGCCGGCCGCCTTGTACTCGGGCCAGTACGCGCCGACCGGGGCGTCCAGGTCCAGTTCGCCGCGCTGGTGCAGGAGCAGCAGTGCGGCGGCGGCGACACCCTTGGTCGCGGAGCGCACGATCTGCGCGGTCCCGGGTTCCCAGGGCGCCGTACCGTCCACATCCCGGGTGCCGGCCCACAGATCGACGACCTTGTGCCCGTCGCGGTACACGGCGACGGCCGCGCCGCGCTCCCCGAGCAGCGCGAAGTTCGCTGCGAACGCCTCCCTGACCGGCTCGAAGCCCTCGGCCACTGTGCCGTTCACGTCCACGCCCGCCGTCCCTTCGGTCACTGTCCCATCGCCTGCGACTGTGGGTGCAACGCGGGCTGCGCACCTGTGATTCCTCGGCGGGGTCAGCCCAGCAGGATCGTTACATCGATGTTGCCGCGCGTGGCGTTGGAGTAGGGGCAGACCTCGTGCGCCGCGTCCACCAGCCGGGCCGCCACGTCCGCGTCCAGCACCGGCAGGGAGACGCTGAGCGCGACCGCGAGGCCGTAGCCGCGGTGCCTGTTCGGGCCGATGCCGACCTTGGCGGCCACCGTGGAGCCGGTCAGGTCGTAGCCGGCGCGGTTGCCGACGAGGATCAGCGCGTTGTGGAAGCAGGAGCTGTAGCCGGCCGCGAACAGCTGTTCCGGATTGGTGCCGTTGCCGTCGCCGCCCAGCTCCGGAGGCATCGCGACCTTCAGCTCGATCTGCCCGTCCTGGCTGGTGACATAGCCGTCGCGGCCGCCGTGGGCGGTGGCCTCGGCGACGTACATGATCTTCGTCGGGCGGGTGTCGACAGCGGTGTCCTCGGTCATGGCCGGCCTCCCCCGGAACAAGTGGCGCACAAGTACATCGTGCACAAGGTACTGGCCGGTACGTCAGCAGGCGGCACCAGGGGGTGGCAACCGTGGGTAACGCGCGATCAGTGCGCGATCAGTGCGAGATCGGCGCGCGATCAGTGCGCGATCGGGCGCGATCAGCGCCGGTCGGCCGCCGCGTCGGCGCGCTCGGTGAGCTTCCACAAGGCCTCGCGCAACCACGCGACCTCCTGCGCGCCGAGGCCCGTCGTGGTGAGAAGTGCGCCGGGTATGCGCGCTGCGCGCTCCCTGAGTTCCTCTCCGCGCCCCGTGCACGCGACCAGCACCGAGCGCTCGTCGCCGGCCGCGCGCTCCCTGCGCACCAGGCCCGCCCCTTCCAGCCGCTTCAGCAGCGGCGAGACGGTGCCGTAGTCCAGGCGCAGGGCGCGCGCCAGTTCCTTCACGCTGGTCTCACCCCGCTCCCACAGCACCAGGAGTACGAGGTACTGCGGGTAGGTGAGCCCGAGGTCGTCCAGGAGCGGACGGTATGCGGCGGTCACGGCCCGCTGTGCGGCATACAGCGCGAAGCACAGCTGGTCGTCCAGCAGCAGCGACCCCTCGGCGGCGCGGTCCTCGTTCGTCACGCACCCATTGTCACGGACTTGGGATCGACGCCGGACGGCAGCTCCATGCGGTACGCACGGTGACCTCCGCGCTCACCGTGAGTTGCTCTCGCATCCCAGCGAGGCGTAAATCGGAAAATATGGGACATTAGGGAGAAAGCGGAAGCGCGGCTTCCGCACAGGTCACTCAGGGTGAAAGGGTGATCCGATGTCTGTGGTCGAGCAGTACGCGCGCGCCCATATCGTCACGGACGAGGAGGACCCCGGGGCCGTACCGGTGGTGCTTCGGTACGACCCCGACTCCGATCCTCGGTCGGTCCGGGTCGGCCTGCCGGGACCGCACGAGTGGACCTTCTCGCGCGCGCTGCTGGAACGGGGCCTGCGCGCACCGGCCGAGAGCGGCGCGGTGCGGGTGTGGCCGTGCGGGCGCGTCCAGGCCGTTGTGGAGTTCCACTCCGACAACGGTGTCGAAGTGGTCCAGTTCGAGTCGAAGGCGCTGGTGAGATTTCTGCGCCGGACGTACACGGCGGAGCCGGTAGGGGCCTGATCAGCTCGCCTGATCAGCCCATCTTCAGGAGGGACGCGACGATCGGCCCGGCCGTGTCGCCGCCGTGGCCGCCTGCCTGGACCACACCCGCGGCGGCCAGGTCGCCCTTGAAGGCGGTGAACCAGCCGTTCGGCTTCTTCTGGCCGTCGACCTCGGCGGAGCCCGTCTTGGCGCCGTAGTCCCCGCTCATGCCCGCCATCGCCTTGGCCGCCGTGCCGTAGTCAGCGGTGAACCGCATGACCTGCTTCAGCTGGGACTGCGTCTTCGCGGACATGGTGCGCGACGCCTTCGCCAGGGTGCGGTGGTCCACCTCGGGGGACACCAGGTACGGCTGGTGGAAGGCGCCCGACTCCACCGTGGCCGCCACCGACGCCATGTTCAGCGGGTTCATCCGCACCCCGCCCTGTCCGATCAGCGAGGCGCCCATCTGCGCGCCGCTCTGCACCGGGACGGAGCCGTCGAAGGACGGGACGCCGATGGCCCAGTTGTTCATGGCGAGGCCGTAGACCTCCTGGGCCTCCTTCGTCAGGTCGCTGCTGGACAGCTTCGGCGCGAAGTCGATGAAGGCGTTGTTGCAGGAGGCCCCGAAGCTCTGCTCGAAGGTGCCCTTCTTGATCTCGGAGTCGCCGTCGTTGTGGAACGTCCAGCCGGCCAGCTTGTACGTCTTGGGGCAGGGGTGCGAGGCGTCCGGGGTGATGAGCTTCTTCTCGAACAGCATGGTCGACGTCACGATCTTCATCGTGGAGCCGGGGGCGAGGGAGCCCTGGAAGCCGACGTTGAAGCCGTGCTCGCTGTTGGCCACCGCGAGGATCTCGCCGGTCGAGGGCCGCACGACGACCACGGAGGCCCGGGAGCGCTTGCCGACCTGCTGCTCGGCCGCGGCCTGGAAGGTGGGGCTCAGCGTCGTCTTCACCGTGCCCGGTGTGCCCTTGCTCAGTTCCACCAGCGTCTTGTCGGACAGCCCGGCCTTCTGCGAGGCCTTGCCGCGCACGACACGCAGCTCCACGCCCGCCTTGCCGCCCGCCGTCTTGCCGTACTTCTCCCGCAGCCCGTCCAGCACCGGCCCCAGGGAGGGATACTTGGCGGCCGTCAGCTCGCCGCCGTCACGGTCCAGCGCCTTGATGGGCGGGGTGCCGGACTCGCCCGTGACGAGCGTGTCGCCGTCCTTCAGATCCGGGTGGACGACCGACGAGTGCCAGTCGACCAGCGGCTTGCCGTCGCTCGCCCGCCGCACCACCGTGAACGAGCTGCCGTAGGTCAGCGGCTTGCTGAGGTTCTGGTACGACACCGTCGCCTTGACCGAGAACGGCACCTTGGCGCCCGTGGGCGTGCCGGCGGTCAGCGTGACGTCCTTCAGACGGGCGTCCTTGGTGTAGCCGGTCAGCAGCCCGGTGGCGGCGGAGGCGTCGTCGGTCGCGGCGGCCGCCTCGCCGATCCTGCCCTGCTGCCACGCGGTGAGGAAGCGGGCGGAGGCCGTGCGGATCTCGGCGGCGCTGAGCGGGCCGGTCTTGACGGCCTTGTGGTCGGCCGAGGCGGACGCCTGCTCGTCGGCGGCGGCACCGCCACCGGTCAGCGCATAGACGGCGAACCCGGCACCGCCGACGACCAGGGCGATGACCCCGCCGACCAGGGCGGGCCCGGTCGTCCTCCGTCGCTCGGCGACGCGCCTTCTCTTGCCCACAGCCTCAGATCCTCCGTGCCTTCCCCAGGGTCCCCGTAGCCCTCACCATCCCCAACGACGGCACTCACCATAAGGTCCCCTCCACGGCGGGTGATGTCTGCGGCAAATCCGTAGCACTCTTGCGACAATCGGGCCGGGTGCCGGTTCGCGACATTTCATGCTGAGCCGGGCGGACGCTCCCCGGGCAGGACCGCGTCGAGGCCGTCCTGACAGTGGTCGGCGACTGCCGGGACCTCGCCCCTGCCGGTCGCCGTACCCGGTGTGACGCGCATCCTGGCTAGGCCGGCCAGTTGGCACGACCCCAGTCGATCAGCTGGACCATGTCGTCGCCGCTGGCCAGCGAGTTGTCCACATCGCCGTTGAAGCTGCCCTCACCGGAGACCACTCCGCAGAGCCGGACGTTGCCATCGGTGAAGGCGGCGAAGAACGGGCCACCGGAGTTGCCGTGATTGAGGCTCGCCTCGGTCTCGATGATCTGCCCGTTGTCGTCCTCGTAGTCGTCTTCCATGCTCTGTCCCCACTGCACCGCGGGACGCTGGCCGCCTCCGACGTCGTACGGATATCCCACGTTGGCCCAGACCGCCTGGCCCCGCCAGCTGTCGGCGAAGGCGGTGGAGCCCAGATAGCCCCACTGCCCTATCGGGTCGAAGAGGCGGCAGAGCATGTAATCGTGGCCCAGCTTGTACTCGTCGTCGCTCTCAGCGTCATAGTGACGCAGATCGCTGACGTAGCTGGCTCCCCAGGACCACGTCCTGGTCCTGCTCGGGGTCCGCCTCGACGGATCCAAGGAGCTGATCGCGCTGGCCGAGGGGCTTCGGGAGAGCACGGAGTCATGGGCCGACCTGCTGCGCGGCTGCCGCCGCCGCGGGATGCGCGACCCGGAGCTCGTGGTCGGAGACGGTGCGATGGGGCTCTGGCGGGCTCTGGCCGAGGTGTTCCCCGCCGCCCGGCATCAACGCTGCTGGGTCCACAAGGCCCGGAATGTGTCGAACTGCCTGCCGAAGTCGGCACAGCCGAGCGCGACGAAAGCGTTGCAGGAGATCTGCAACGCCGAAGACCGCGCCCACGCCGAGAAGGCGATCGAGGCCTTCACGAAGACCTACGGCACGAAGTCGCCCAAGGCCGTCGCGAAGATCACCGACGACGCCGAGGAGCTTTTGACGTTCTACGACTTCCCGGCCGAGCACTGGGTCCACCTGCGGACCACGAACCCGATTGAGTCGACGTTCTCCACGGTCAAGCTCCGCACGAAGGTCACCCGCGGGGCGGGCAGCCCTGTTGCGGCCCTTGCGATGGTGTTCAAGCTGGTCGAGTCCGCCCAGGCCCGCTGGCGCGCGATCACTGGAGCTCACCTCGTGCCCCTGGTCCGCGCTGGTGCTCTGTTCGAGAACGGCATCCTCGTCGAGCGCGAGGAGCAGGCAGCTTGAGCACGTCGGAGAGCGCCCGGCCGGGCCATGGCGGGGCAGTCCAATTGCCCCAAGCCCGTGGAATTGTTCAGTCGCCTGACACTCCCCAAAATGCAAGTGCGCATGGGACGCCGTCCTCGTAGAGGGCCATGCAGTGGCCGCTCCACCTCGGAGCTTCCTCCAAGGCATCCAGGTCTCCGGGATCCATGCCGTTGAAGTCCGCAAGGCTTGGTTGATCGGAGCCGAACCCAGCGCGGATTGCCGCCACACTCAGCGGCCGGACAGTCCCGAAATCGTGCTCGTCCTCCGTGGCGATCACCCGGTCAACGTCCAGCACCGAATGGGTGCCGCTGGTGCCCATGAACTCCCAGTAGACCGGATTCTCAAACAGTTCACCCGGCGAGGCCGGCGCAGGCAACCCCCACTCCGTCGGACTGAAGTACTCGCCAGACGCCAGAACCTGCGCCCGCACAGTCCGTAGCGCGGCGCCGAAGTCGCTCTGGTACGGCGTGACATACCTCCAGCCCGACGCCCCCACGTGTGGCCCCTCCCGCCTTGCCCCAAACCGGTGCCACATTCTAAGTGAGGGTCCAGCCACTACGACGCTGGCCCTCGAAGGTCATGGCTTGACCACAGGTCTTGACTATTGCTCCGTGTCTCCGTGTCCCCCCAGGGTTGGGCGCTGGCCGCATAATGCGCGCATCGCTCGCCAGTGTGGAGCCACTGTCACCGGACTGTGATCCAAGTGCATCCGTGAGCCTGACCCCATAGGCGACGAAGGGCTCCGCTTCCCTGCCGGTTGGCTGAGGTGCCGGGGGGCTCCTTCGCTACCGTCCCGCCATGGATTACCTAGCGATAACCGGTACCGTCGCCGCCGGCCTCAGCGCCGTGGCCACACTCGGCTCGTGGAAGGCAGCACACCGCGCGAACAAGACCAGTGCCTCAGGCGCAGGAGACGGGCGAGCGCGCCTTCCAGACCGCCGAAGCCGTGGCGCGCATTGAACGCGACCGCCGGCGCGAGGAATGACGCCCACAGTTCGAACCGTGGCTGGAGCCGCGATCGCCGCAGCACTCCATGCTGAACGTGCACCTGCTCGGCCCTGATGAACTGGGCGAGGTGGAGATCGTCAGCATTCGCGTGGACGACGACGACAAGGACCGCACAGGCCTGATCTACGGCAGTACTTCCCGCGAGGACATCCTCAACCACGTCTGGGGGCCGTTCCGGTTCACACCGCGCGCTGACAACGCGGACGCACACGGGCGAGCCGTGGGCCCTGAAACCTTGAGGGTCGGCCGGGGTCGGCCGTTTCAGATGGAGCCCACTCGACCCGGCCACTGGAGACGCACCTTTGAACCGGCCGCCCAGCACGCTCCAAGAGGGGAGTAGAGACTGCCGCGTCAGCGTCAGCCTCGGAAGAATTCACTGTCAGTGCAGATGGCGTGCATGAAGCACTCCCAGCCTTGTGCTGGTATTTGCAAGAATGGTTTTGCTGTGTTCTTGCTGTCTCGAATGTGCACGAATGGAAATTCCCATGCCACTTCAATGCAATTTGAAGTGGCGCCTGAATGAGAGCTCTTCTGCCATGCGGATAGTCCGTGCATCAGATCTCCCTGATCAGTGACATAAAGAGATCGGCCAGTGGTCGTTTCATCACGGCTGCAGGTGGCGAAGCTGGATTGCCATACGCCTGACGGTTACGGTGATCGGATGCGTGGCCGGCAGATTGATGCAATCGGTTTCGAGCGCAGTGAGTCGGTCTAGTGCTTCGTCATTCCGCCCGGCTTCCATCAGGAACTGGGCTACGCACTTGCGTCGATCCAACACGGCTGGGTCTTTTGGCCCTAGGATGCTGACGCTCTTTCGTACGGCTGCTTCGAGGAGGGGTAGTCCCTCATCGTGGTCTCCAGACGCAAATATGCTGCTTGCGAGTCCAAATTCCAACCCCAAGACCAGGCGATGACTGTCCCCCAAGGTTGAGGCGGCCCGGCCTTTTAGCCGTTCGTAAAGAACACGGGCTTCGGAAGGGCGACCGCAATGGAAAGTGAAGGATGCGACCATGCTTTCTGCCATCAGTGTCTCTTCATGGTCAGCGCTGAGCTCCCGTCGGAGAGCCCGCGTTCGCTGCTTGGCGACGGCCAAGGCTTCCTCTGCAGAGCGCATGGGCGCGTCCGATTCCCACAAGATCGCCTCGGCTTGACCGATACCTGCTTCTGCCGCACGTCGTAGTGCTGGAAGGGCTAGCGCGAAGTTTCCAGATGAATATACGTTGCAGGCCATTGCGTAGGCCTCATTGGGTGAGGCGAGGTTCATGACTGCCGCCCAGACGGGTTCCGGTATGGGGTCCTGCGCGGGAAGATCGATCAAATAGTCGAAAGCCAGGAATCCGCGTTCGGTGTCGCCTAGTAGCAGGCTGTTCGCCCCTGCGGGGACCGTAGGGGTCAAAGCCCAGTTCAGCGCCTCTTCGAATGACTCGGGGCGTAATTCCACTCCACCGCGGCGAACAAGGTAGCCCTCGTGAAGTTGCTGGAGAATCTCCGCGGGCAAAGGACTGTGGTAGCCAGCGCGGCGGGCATCGACAGCCGCTGCAATCAGTGCCGCACCGCGAGGGTGGTGCCCTGGGACCCACGCGTGCTGCCAGCCTTCGACTAGTTCCGGGCCAGCTGCTAACAGTTCGGCTACGCCGAAGCGCTGATCACCGGCCAGCGCCCGGATGAGTCGGGGGTCAGTCGTCAATGCACGAGCGCGTTCGCGCTCGGTAACTGTCCATCGCCTCTCGACGTGGACCACTTGAGCTTGTCTCAATACGGCCCGACCTTGACGCCAGATTTCTTGCGCGGGCCCGGACGCCTCGACCTCCCCACGATCACGGTAGCGGTCGTATTCGTGACTGCGCATGGTGGCCAGAACCAGAACCTGCCGGTCCGAGATCAAAAGGCGGTGCAGCGTGGACGTTGTCAACCCACCTGGTCCGAGGAAACGTTCCAAGTCATCCAGCCACACCACACAGTCGTTTGCTGCTTCCCAGTCGGCCAACAGCACTTCAATGGCCTCGCGTGTTGAGGGGGCTACAAAATGCCGATCAGGGCACAGCAGTCGAATCGCCTCGAAAGCGGCTCGCGTCTTACCTGCAGTGGACTCGCCGACCAGCAGGACGAAGCCCCCATGTCGCAGGGCAGCGTGCAGGTGCGGCTCCATGTCCCGAGTGACATACGCCGGTACCCGATCGAGCCTGCCTTGCCGCATGGCGGTTTCGGCTGGGTGTACTCCCACCGCGATGGGGTCACGTAAATCCCGTACCAGCGGGAAGTGCCCTCCGGCTGAGGTCACCTCTAAGGCCTCAGGCCGACGACGAGCCGCCTCAGCCTGCCGCTGCCACTCCGCTTGAGCGCCTACCGCAACGACACTCACTATGGCCGCGACTGCGGCCCCCAGCACTCCCGCCGATGCCTCGGACCCCCACAGCGCGGCGAGTATTCCGATCACCGCGCTGACGACCATTACAGCGAACAACCGTACCCACGGCCGGTGCTTGCTCCCCGAAATCACCACCGTTCCCCCACCTTCCGATGGCAAGGGACTGCCCGGGGAGCATGCCCTGGATAGTCAGAGCCTAACCAGTAGGCGGCGTCGGGCCACACTGGCCTGTTCAGCGCGCTGTGTGAGTACGAGTGCCCGTGACACAGCACAGCTGTATGCGTGTGGGGTACGTCTGGGGCTGGCTGCAAAGAGAAGCGAGGAACGGCACGTGACGGGGGGCGTCGCGCGCGGTCTGTAAATGTGCTGTGGTGCCGTAGTCGGGCGTCCTCCGGGCCGTCCGAGGGTGGCCAGCAGCAGCCACTAACGACCAACAATGACCCCGAGGGCGCGGCCAGCCGCCGCGCCCTCGGGTTGTGTCCGCCCGGCTACACCCAGGTGTCCAGCCACATCCGCGACCGCCACGAGTCGATCGGGATCGCCGTGCCCGTGTACAGAGGCCAGAAGTAGATGAAGTTCCAGGCGATCAGCAGCACCAGGACGCCCGCCGCCGACGCGCCGATCACGCGGCGGGTGTCGGAGGAGCCCGGTGGGCCGATGATCGCGCCGATCAGCATCGCCACCGCGAGGCACAGGAAGGGCAGGAAGACGACCGCGTAGAAGAGGAAGATCGTCCGCTCCTGGTACAGGAACCAGGGCAGATACCCCGCCGCGATGCCGCACGCGATGGCACCGGCGCGCCAGTCGCGGCGGAACGCCCACCGCCACAGCACGTAAAGGATCGCGAAGCAGGCCGCCCACCACAGCAGCGGTGTGCCGATCGCCAGCACCTCGCGGGCGCACTTCTGGCCCGCGTTCGCCGGGCAGCCGTCGGCGCCGGGGTTCGGTGACTCGTAGAAGTACGACACCGGGCGGCCCAGCACGATCCAGCTCCACGGGTTGGACTGGTAGGTGTGCGGGGAGGTCAGGCCGACGTGGAACTTGTACACCTCGTGCTCGTAGTGCCACAGACTGCGCAGCCAGTCCGGCAGGAAGCTCCAGCTGCCGCCCCTGCCGTCGGTGGCCGCCCAGTTGCGGAAGTAGCCGCCGGTGCCGTCCGTCGGGGAGAGGATCCAGCCGAGCCAGGAGAGCAGATAGACCGCGATCGCCACCGGCACCGTCG
Source organism: Streptomyces sp. NPDC030820 (assembly GCF_055572075.1). NCBI lineage: Bacteria > Bacillati > Actinomycetota > Actinomycetes > Kitasatosporales > Streptomycetaceae > Streptomyces > Streptomyces sp. NPDC030820. Next base: position 214,240 of record NZ_JBVIEB010000004.1, on the reverse strand, counting down.
CCAGGAAGGCGATGCCCGTGTCGTACTTCAGGGCCGCCGCGTACGGGTGCCGGGCGCCGGCCGTCTTGCGCGCACCCACGTCCCACAGCACCGCCATCACACAGAAGGCGGCCAGGATGTACAGGCCGTTCCACTTGGTGCCGATGGCCAGGCCCAGCATCAGCCCGGTCGCCCAGCGCCAGGGGCGCAGGCCGAAGCGGAACGTGTCGGCGACGCGCTCGTCCGGGCGGACCCGGCCGTCGGCGTCCACGGGCAGGGCCGCGGCCAGCCTCTCCCGTGACCGGTCCCGGTCGATGACCAGACAGCCGAACGCGGCCACCACGAAGAACATCAGCACGCCGTCGAGCAGCGAGGTCCGGCTCATCACGAAGTGCAGGCCGTCCACCGCCATCAGCGCGCCCGCCAGGCAGCCGAGGAACGTCGAGCGGAACAGCCGGCGCCCGATCCGGCACAGCAGCAGCACGCTCAGCGTGCCGAGCAGCGCGGTCATGAACCGCCAGCCGAACGGGTCGAACCCGAACATCAGCTCGCCGAGCCCGATCACGTACTTGCCGACCGGCGGATGCACGACGTACGCCGCGTCCGTCGGGATGGCGACATGGCCGTGCGTCTGCAGCACCAGGTCGTTGGCGTTCTTGTCCCAGTTGACCTCGAAACCGCGGTGGACGAGCGCCCAGGCGTCCTTGGCGTAGTACGTCTCGTCGAATATCACCGCGCGCGGGCTGCCCAGGTTCCAGAACCGCATCAGGCCCGCCATCAGCGTCACCAGCAGCGGACCGACCCAGCCCGACCAGCGGGTGATCCGTTCGGCGAGGAGCGGCGGCACGCCGAGCACCTGCCACAGCCGGGGGCCCGGCTCGGCGTACGGGGGCACCAGCCGGCCGCGTACGTCGCCCGAGGGCGCGTCCTTGGCCGGTACGTACCCGAATCGGCGCAGCCGCTGCTGCCACGACGGCCGCTGGTCGTGCGGTGCCTGGCCCTGCCGGAGGTCCATGGAGGACGCGGTACTGGTCACTCGCGCCATGGTAGGGAACCGTTCTGTGCGAGTCCCGTGCATGTGGGGTACCGGTCGGGTACCAGTCGGGATGCAGTCGTTTTCCGCGGGGAGCGGGGGCGGGCCGCGGGCCGGCCGGGGGCTGGGAGGATGGGGGTGTGACTGGAACCCTTGTCCTGGCAGGTACCCCCATCGGCGACATCGCGGACGCGCCGCCCCGGCTGGCCGAGGAGCTCGCCGGCGCCGACGTGGTCGCCGCCGAGGACACCCGGCGGCTGCGCCGGCTCACCCAGGCCCTCGGCGTCACGCCCAAGGGCCGCGTCGTGTCGTACTTCGAGGGCAACGAGTCCGCCCGTACGCCGGAGCTCGTCGAGGAACTGCTCGGCGGCGCGCGCGTGCTGCTCGTGACCGACGCCGGGATGCCGTCCGTCTCCGACCCGGGCTACCGGCTGGTCGCGGCCGCCGTGGCGCAGGACATCCGGGTCACCGCCGTACCGGGGCCGTCCGCCGTGCTCGCCGCGCTCGCGCTGTCCGGGCTGCCCGTCGACCGCTTCTGCTTCGAGGGCTTCCTGCCGCGCAAGGCCGGCGAGCGCCTGTCCCGGCTCCGGGAGGTCGCGGCCGAGCGGCGCACGCTGGTCTACTTCGAGGCCCCGCACCGGCTCGACGACACCCTCGCCGCCATGGCCGAGGTCTTCGGCGCGGACAGGCGGGCCGCCGTGTGCCGGGAGCTGACCAAGACGTACGAGGAGGTACGGCGCGGCCCGCTGGCCGAGCTGGCGGAGTGGGCCGCGGAGGGGGTCCGCGGGGAGATCACCGTGGTGGTCGAGGGAGCGCCGGAGGCCGGGCCGGAGGAACTCGACGCGGAGGAGCTCGTGCGGCGGGTACGCGTGCGTGAGGAGGCGGGGGAGCGGCGCAAGGAGGCGATCGCGGCGGTGGCCGTGGAGGCGGGGGTGCCGAAGCGGGTTGTTTTCGACGCGGTGGTTGCAGCGAAGAGCTCCGCTGGGTGAGCCGGGGCCGGGTAGCGCCGTGGGGGCTTCGGTTTCGCGGCGGGCTGCGGGTCCGTCGTGGCTTGTCGCGCAGTTCCCCGCGCTCCTTCGGGGCGCTGCCCCGGCCCGCGCCGATAACCCTCTGAGCAGGGATGTTCTCGGGTGAGCGGACGGGCCATGGGACGGCAAAGGGCTGTCGCCGATGGCAAAGGGAAACGCCGCCGATCGGGGCCTTTTCTGCAAGGAAGACTCAAATCGCTTCCAACACTCGACAGCCCTGGTGCGTTCGCGCTGGTGAAGGCGTCCACTGGTTGAAGAGACGCCCCGTTGCGGGGCGTTTGTCCAGCGGACAAGAGGAGCTGGCATGAGCGAGATCGCCGGGCAGACCGGCCTCCGTGGTACGCCCACCGCCGTCGTTCACGAGTCGTATTCGTTCGCCTGTATGCGATGCGGGCACGGCTGGGAGCAGTCGTACGAGATAGAGCACCACACGGACGCCGACGGGCATGAGTTCGTGCTGTACGTGGCCGACGGCCGGATCGTGCCGTCGCCGCTGAGCCGGCCCGGCTGCCACAACTGCGACGGTCATGTCGTGCGGATCATGCGCGCGGGGCAGGTCTCTTCGGTGCGCGGCGCCGCCGAGCGGCACCACGCCGTGCCGCAGGCGGGCCCGGTCGAGGCCCCTCAGGTGCCCGCGGAGCCCCGCGAACCGCACCACTGGCACCTGTCCGATCTCCTGCACCCGTTCCAGCGCAAGGCCGGCTGAACGGATCACCGGCCGGTGCGGGCATGCCCCTTTCGTAGGATCGGGGCATGCCTTCGAACGCCGGCCAGACCTCCAAGGGCGACAAGCACGCCGCACCGCCGCTTCCGGCGCCGCTGCGCGTTCCGGTCGCCGACTCGCACACCCACCTCGACATGCAGTCCGGCACGGTCGAGGAGGGCCTCGCGAAGGCCGCGTCGGTGGGGGTGACGACCGTCGTCCAGGTCGGCTGCGACATCAAGGGCTCGCAGTGGGCCGCCGAGATCGCCGCCGCCCACGACAGCGTCCACGCCACCGTCGCCCTCCACCCCAACGAGGCCCCGCGCATCGTGCACGGCGACCCCGACGGCTGGTCGCGGCAGGGTGCTCGCGAGCCGGGCGGTGCCGCCGCGCTCGACGAGGCCCTCGCCGAGATCGACCGGCTCGCCGGGCTGCCCCAGGTCAGCGGCGTCGGAGAGACCGGGCTGGACTACTTCCGCACCGGCCCCGAGGGCAAGGCGGCGCAGGAGCGGTCCTTCCGTGCCCACATCGAGATCGCCAAGCGGCACGGCAAGGCGCTCGTCATCCACGACCGGGAGGCGCACGCCGACGTCCTGCGGGTCCTGAAGGAGGAGGGCGCCCCCGAGCGCACCGTCTTCCACTGCTACTCCGGCGACGCCGAGATGGCGGAGATCTGCGCCCGCGAGGGCTACTTCATGTCCTTCGCCGGCAACGTCACCTTCAAGAACGCCCAGAACCTGCGGGACGCCCTCGCCGTCGCCCCGCTGGAGCTGGTCCTCGTGGAGACCGACGCGCCCTTCCTGACCCCGGCGCCGTACCGCGGGCGTCCCAACGCGCCGTATCTGATCCCGGTGACCGTGCGCGCGATGGCCGCCGTGCGCGGCATCGACGAGGACGCGCTGGCCACGGCACTCGCCGCCAACACCGCCCGCGCCTTCGGCTACTGAGTGTCCGCGGTCTGCCGGGTCCCCGTTCGGGTGCCGGGCGCACGGTCGACGGGCAACAGTACGTAGCCGCGTCGCTTTGGAGAGTGACGAACGCTCCGCTAGGTTCTGGGGGCTCGATCCGGATCCCCGTGGCACTTCTGGAGCGTGTCGGCGTGAGCAAGTCGCAGTACGAGACGTACGGGCCGTACGGCCATGACGCCTCCGTGCACAGCGCGGAGACGCTGCCCCATGGGTTGTGCGGGGACACCTACCGGCCCGCTTACGAGGCGCAGGCGTACTTCGTCACCGAGCCGGTGCTGCCCCGCCACGCGGTGAGCGTGCCCGAGCCGGTGGGCGCGCAGGACCCCGGCCCACCCGAGAGCGTGGACGGGCATGCCGGACGCCGGCGCAGGGCCCGCTGCGACAGGCGCCCGGAGTCCGCCGTGCGCCGTCTGCTGCCGCAGGCGCTGGTGGTGGCCTTCCTCGCCGGCGGCACCACCGCGTTCGTCGCCCAGGACAAGGCGATCGAGCTGAGCGTCGACGGTCGGCCGCGCACCCTGCACACCTTCGCCGACGACGTGCACGAGCTGCTCGCCGAGCAGGGCGTGCGCGTGGGGGCGCACGACATGGTCGCGCCCGCCCCCGGCACGGCGCTCGCCAGCGGAGACGCCGTCGCCGTGCGCCACGGGCGCCCCGTCCGGCTCACTCTGGACGGCCGGCGGCGCGAGGTGTGGACGACGGCGCACACCGTGGCGGGAGCGCTGGACGAGCTGGGGGTGCGTGCGGAGGGCGCGTACCTGTCCGCCTCGCGCTCCCAGCCCATCGGACGCACCGGGCTCGCGCTCGACGTGCGCACCGAGCGCGCCGTCACGATCATGGCCGACGGCCGGACCCGGATCATCCGCACCAACGCGGCCACCGTCCGCGAGGCCGTCGAGGAGGCCGGGATCGGCCTGAACGGCCAGGACACCACCTCCGTCCCGCTCGACAGCTTCCCCCGCGACGGGCAGACGGTGACCGTGCTCCGGATCAGCGGCACCCGGGAGGTCCACGAGGAGCAGATCCCGTTCGAGACCGAGCGCACCGAGGACCCCACCCTCTTCAAGGGCACCGAGGTCGTCGCACAGCCCGGGCAGCCCGGACTGCGCCGCGAGACCTACCTCCTGCGTACCGTCAACGGGGTCCGCGACAAGCCGCGCCAGGAGACCTCCGAGGTGGTGCGCAGGCCGCGCAGCCAGATCGTGAAGGTGGGCACCAAGCCCCTGCCGGCCTCCGTGGACGGCGCCGACGACCTCGACTGGCACGGTCTGGCCGCCTGCGAGTCCGGCGGGCGCCCGGACGCGGTCGACCCCTCCGGGACGTACGGGGGGCTCTACCAGTTCGACACGCACACCTGGCACAGCCTCGGCGGCTCCGGCCGCCCCCAGGACGCCTCGGCGGCGGAACAGACCTTCCGCGCGAAGAAGCTGTACCTGCGGCGGGGGTCGACACCTTGGCCGCACTGCGGGAGGCGGCTGCACGGCTAGCCCCTCCGGGGCGCTCGCAGCGCCGGGCGCCTGGCAAACCGGCCGGGCAGACCCCCGTACCCTTGTCCCGTGAGCAGCCCCACCCCCGACGCCCTCCTCGGCCCCGCCGACATCCGTGAGCTGGCGGCAGCGCTCGGTGTCCGACCCACCAAGCAGCGCGGCCAGAACTTCGTGATCGACGCCAACACGGTCCGCCGTATCGTCCGCACCGCCGAGGTCCGCCCCGACGACGTGGTCGTCGAGGTCGGCCCGGGGCTCGGCTCCCTCACCCTCGCGCTGCTGGAGGTCGCCGACCGGGTCACCGCGGTCGAGATCGACGACGTGCTCGCCGCGGCCCTGCCCGCGACCATCGGGGCGCGCATGCCGGCGCGCGCCGACCGGTTCGCGCTCGTCCACTCCGACGCGATGCACGTCACCGAACTGCCCGGCCCCCCGCCGACGGCCCTGGTGGCGAACCTGCCCTACAACGTCGCCGTCCCCGTGCTGCTGCACATGCTCGACACCTTCCCGAGCATCGAGCGCACCCTCGTCATGGTGCAGTCCGAGGTCGCCGACCGCCTCGCCGCCGCACCCGGCTCGAAGGTGTACGGCGTGCCGTCGGTGAAGGCCAACTGGTACGCCGAGGTGAAGCGGGCCGGGGCGATCGGCCGTAACGTCTTCTGGCCCGCGCCGAACGTCGACAGCGGGCTGGTGTCGCTGGTCCGCCGGACCGAGCCGATCAGGACGACGGCCTCCAAGCGGGAGGTCTTCGCGGTCGTCGACGCGGCCTTCGCCCAGCGCCGCAAGACCCTGCGGGCGGCGCTCGCCGGCTGGGCCGGGTCCGCCGCCGCGGCCGAGGCCGCCCTGGTCGCGGCCGGGGTCTCGCCGCAGGCGCGCGGGGAGTCGCTGACGGTGGAGGAGTTCGCGCGGATCGCCGAGCACAAGGAGACCGGCAAGTGAGCGTCACGGTACGGGTCCCGGCCAAGGTCAACGTCCAGCTCGCGGTCGGTGCCGCGCGCCCCGACGGCTTTCACGACCTCGCCAACGTCTTCCTCGCGGTCGGCCTGTACGACGAGGTGACGGTGACCCCCGCGGAGGAACTCCGGATCACCTGCGAGGGCCCGGACGCGGACCAGGTCCCCCTGGACCGCACGAACCTCGCCGCACGCGCGGCCCTCGCGCTGGCCGCGCGCCGGGGCATCGAGCCGGCCGTGCACATCCACATCGCCAAGGACATCCCGGTCGCCGGCGGCATGGCGGGCGGCAGCGCGGACGGCGCGGGCGCGCTGCTCGCCTGCAACACGCTGTGGGGCACGGGGGCTTCTCGGGCCGAACTGCTCGCCATCTGCGCGGAGTTGGGGAGCGACGTCCCGTTCAGCCTGGTCGGCGGCGCCGCTCTCGGCGTCGGACGGGGCGAGCAACTGACCGCCCTGGAGGTCGGCGGCACCTTCCACTGGGTGTTCGCGATGGCCGAGCGCGGTCTGTCGACCCCGGCCGTCTTCCGCGAGTTCGACCGGCTGGCGGAGGGACGGGAGATCCCGGAGCCGGTGGCCTCGCCGGACCTGCTGGAGGCGCTGGCGAAGGGGGACGTGGAGGCGCTGGCGGCGGCGGTCTCCAATGATCTCCAACCTGCCGCTCTGTCCCTGTTCCCGGAGCTGGCAGAGACGCTGGCCGCGGGGCGGGGGGCGGGTGCGCTCGCCGTACTGGTGTCCGGTTCCGGGCCTACGACGGCTTTCCTCGCGCGCGATGCGGAGGCGGCGGAGAAGGTGGCGGCGGCCCTGTGGGCGTCCGGCACCTGCCGCAGCGTGCGGACGGCGGCAGGACCGGTGGCTGGGGCGACGGTGGTCTGAGGGCCAGACCCTCAGAGTTCGTCGATCGCCGTCAGGTCGATGTCGATGGGGTACGGCTTGTCGACCTTGATGCGGTCGCGATGCATGCCGGTGTGGATGTATGACCTGGTGAGCGGGTCGAGCTCGTAGACGTGGATGACGGGCCTGCCGCTCGTCCTGTTCTCCTCGACGCGCCAGAAGTTCGGGATCTCGGCAGCGGCGTACTTCTGGGGCTTGGTCGTGCGGTCGCGGGACTCCGAGTCCGGGGAGACGACTTCGATGGCCAGGAGCACGTCCTTGGCCTCGTACTTCGTCTGGTCAGGGCCCGTGACGGCGTCGGCGTGGATGACGCTTACATCGGGCTCCGGGCCGTTGCGCTCGTCGAGGACGATGGTCATCTCACGCTTAACCTTGAACCCGATCGGCAGGCCCTGGCGAAGGCCGTTCACCAGCAGGTCGATCGCATCGGCGTGAAAAGCGCGCTGCGGACTCGCGAAAACCAGGCTCCCGTCGATCAGCTCGGTGTGCGGCGGGAGATCCGGCAGTGTGAACAGGTCGTCCACGGTGTAGCCGTCCTGGGGCGGCACCGGCCAGTGGTGGCGGTGCTCTACGGACTCGGCGGTCATGGTTCCTCCCATGGACGGGATCCTGCTGCCTGACCACAACGGTAGCGGCCGTGTTCCGATCACGTCATCACAAAGAGTGACAACACCCTCGCAGTCCGCCCTTACCCCCTGCTGCCCTACGCTAGAAGGCTGACCGACCCCGCGCACAGGAGTGAAATGGCCGTCAACCTGGTCAATGTCGAGAACGTCAGCAAGGTGTACGGCACCCGTGCCCTGCTGGACGGCGTCTCGCTCGGCGTGTCGGAAGGGGACCGGATCGGGGTCGTCGGGCGCAACGGCGACGGCAAGACCACCCTCATCCGGATGCTCGCCAAGGTGGAGCAGACCGACACCGGGCGCGTCACGCACTCCGGCGGGCTGCGGCTCGGCGTGCTCACCCAGCACGACTCCCTCGACCCCGCCGCCACCGTGCGCCACGAGGTCATCGGCGACCTGGCCGACCACGAGTGGGCCGGAAACGCCAAGGTCAGGGACGTACTGACCGGGCTGTTCGGCGGGCTGGACCTGCCGGGCTTCCCCAAGGGGCTCGACACCGTCATCGGACCGCTGTCCGGTGGCGAGCGGCGCCGGATCGCGCTCGCCAAGCTGCTCATCGAGGAACAGGACCTCCTCGTCCTCGACGAGCCCACCAACCACCTCGACGTCGAGGGCATCGCCTGGCTCGCCCGGCACCTGCAGAACCGGCGCTCGGCGCTGGTGTGCGTGACCCACGACCGGTGGTTCCTGGACCAGGTCTGCACGCGTATGTGGGACGTGCAGCGCGGCGATGTGTACGAGTACGAGGGCGGCTACTCCGACTACGTCTTCGCACGTGCCGAGCGCGAGCGGATCGCGGCCACCGAGGAGGCCAAGCGGCAGAACCTGATCCGCAAGGAGCTGGCCTGGCTGCGGCGCGGCGCCCCCGCCCGTACGTCCAAGCCGCGCTTCCGGGTCGAGGCCGCCAACGAGCTGATCGCGGACGTGCCGCCGCCCCGGGACAGCAGCGAGTTGATGAAGTTCGCCTCCTCGCGGCTCGGCAAGACCGTCTTCGACCTTGCGGACGTCACGGTGCAGGCCGGGCCGAAGGTGCTGCTCAAGCACGTCACCTGGCAGCTCGGACCGGGCGACCGGATCGGTCTCGTCGGCGTGAACGGCGCCGGCAAGACCTCGCTGCTGCGCGCGATGGCCGACGCCGCCCGCACCGAGGGCGAGGAGCAGCCGGCGGGCGGCCGGATCGCGGTCGGCAGGACGGTCAAGCTCGCCTATCTCTCCCAGGAGGTCGCCGAACTCGACCCCACCTGGCGGGTCCTGGAGGCCGTGCAGCGGGTCCGCGAACGCGTCGACCTCGGCAAGGGACGCGAGATGACCGCCGGGCAGCTGTGCGAGACGTTCGGCTTCAGCAAGGAGAAGCAGTGGACGCCGGTGGGGGATCTGTCGGGTGGTGAGCGCCGGCGGCTCCAGCTGCTGCGGCTCCTCATGGACGAGCCCAACGTCCTCTTCCTGGACGAGCCCACCAACGACCTCGACATCGAGACCCTCACGCAGCTGGAGGACCTCCTCGACGGCTGGCCCGGCTCGATGATCGTCATCTCCCACGACCGCTTCTTCATCGAGCGCACCACGGACCGGGTCTTCGCGCTCCTCGGCGACGGCACCCTGCGGATGCTGCCGCGCGGCATCGACGAGTACCTGGAGCGGCGGCAGCGCATGGAGGAGGCGGTCGCCGCGCAGGCCGCCGCCGCGGCGCCCAAGCCGGCCACGGCCGAGAAGAGCGCCGCCGACCAGCGCGCCGCCAAGAAGGAACTCCAGAAGATCGAGCGCCAGTTGGACAAGATCTCCGAGAAGGAGTCCAGGCTGCACGCCCAGATCGCCGAGAACGCCACCGACTTCGCCAAGGTCGCCGACCTGGACGCCCAACTGCGCGACCTCATCGGCGAGCGCGAGGAACTGGAACTGCGTTGGCTGGAGTTGGCGGAGGACGCGTAGCGCGAGCCGGAGGGCGGGGCTGAGGCTGGACAGCGCTCGCCCCGGCGCGCGGGGCTGTTGCGTGCGCTGCGTGAAGGGGGCGTGAAGGCGCGTAACGGCGGCATCACGGGCCGGTCGTCCCTTGGGAACAGCGGCGGATCCGGGCCCGTGTGCTGTCGGTACCGGGTGATAGAAAGGGCCGTCTGAGAACCGTCTGAGTAACGACCCAGGGTCCGTCAAGAACCTCAGGGCGTGGCGAAAAATCAGTGAACGAGGGGGAAGAGCGCTGATGACCCAGCCGCCCAACCAGCCGCCGCAGGGTGGATTCGGAGCGCCGCAGGACCAGCCACCGCAGGGCGGCGGTTTCGGCGCCCCGCAGACGCCACCGGCCCCGGGCGGTTTCGGCGCCCCGAGCGCTCCGTACAGCACCCCGGGCGCCCCCCAAGGCGTTCCCGGTGCGCCCAGTGCCCCCGGCGTACCGCCCATGCCTCCGCCGCCGGCCCAGCCGCCCGCCGCCCCGCCGCAGCCGCCCCAGCCGGGTTACGGCTACCCCCAGCAGCCGGGACCGTACGGCGCCCAGCAGCCGGGACCGTACGGCGCTCCCACCCCACCCGGCACCCCGGGCCCCTACGGCTATCCGCAGCAACCGGGGCCCTACGGGGCGGCGCCCCAGCCCGGGTTCGGGCAGCCGCAGCAGCCGCCGTACCCGGGTGTGCCCGGTGTCGCGCCGGGGGGCCGGCCCAGGGCGAAGACCGCGCTGATCATCGGTGCCGCGGTGGCCGCGCTGCTCCTCATAGGCGGCACGGTGTACGCGGTCACGAGCGGCGGGGACGAGGGCGGCAAGAAGAAGCCGGTCGCCCAGCAGAGCGACGACCCCAAGCCGTCGGCCTCCGGCAGCACGTCGAGCGGCGGCGGTGACGACCCGGAGAACCTCAACGCGGGCCGGAAGGCCGGTGAGGCGAAGGTGCTCTGGTACAAGTCGGCACCGGACGCGCCCGGTTCGGGTGCCGACGCGCCCGGCCTGTGGGTCACCGGCAAGACCGTGGTGAAGGCGGCGTACAAGCAGGTCTTCGGCTACGGCGTCGGCGACGGCAAGCCCGCCTGGGACCCGATCAGCTTGCCGCAGAAGATCTGCGCGATCACTCCGCAGAAGTCGGCCGACGACAAGGTCGTCGTGGCCTACGAGAGCGGCACCGGCGACAAGACCGAGTGCAACCAGCTGCAGCAGATCGACCTGAACACCGGCCAGAAGGGCTGGAGCGGCAAGGTCGCCGACGGCGAGCTGTTCGACAACGCGGTCGAGATCAACCTCACCATCAGCGGCAGCACGCTGATGGTGGGCCGCGGGGAGTCGGGCACGGCGTACGACATCGACAGCGGCAAGAAGCTGTACGACAAGGGGAAGTACGGGGGGTCCTGCTATCCGACCGCGTACGCGGGCGGCGCCGGACGGCTGATCCAGGCGTCCGGCTGCGCCGCGTACGCGCCCAATGAGCACGACGAGATCCAGGAACTGGACCCGGCCACCGGCAGGGTCAAGTGGAGCCTGCCGGTCAAGAAGGGCTGGCAGGTGACCAAGGTGTACTCCGTGGACCCGCTCGTGGTGTACCTGACCAACCCGGACAAGAAGGCCTGGAACATCTCCACGTTCACCAAGGACGGCAAGTTCCGCTCCCAGGTGACGGTCGACGAGAAGTTCGCCCCCCGCTGCGGCTTCCTCAACCGGGATCTGCAGGGCTGTCAGGGCGTCGTGGTCGACGCCGACACGCTGTACCTGCCGACGGACACCACGAGCAGCGCCAACGAGATCGTCGCCATCAGCCTCGTCACCGGCAAGGCGAAGTGGCGGGCCAAGTCCCCGGCCGACGAGCCGATGTACCCGTTGAAGGCCGAGGGCGGCAAGCTCGTCGCCTATGTGCAGCCGTCGTACGACACGGGCGGCCAGGTGGTGTCGATCCCGACTACCGGCTCCTCCCACAGCACCACCAAGCTGCTGCAGAACCCGCAGGGCACCGCCGAGATCGAGGAGACCTTCTTCGAATCCGTCGTGGACTGGGCCGACGGGCGGTTCTTCATCTCCACCGGCCGGCTGTCCGGCGGCGACCAGGCGAAGGAGAAGCTGATCATGGCTTTCGGCAACTGAGCCGCCGTACCGGGCTCCCCCAGTTGCGGCCCTGCCAGTTCCGGCTTCTCCGCCGTCCCCACCGAATCCCTTCGCCGTCCGGCCGTTCCGGTCTCACCGAGGTACCCGTCCCATGACCCAGCCGCCCCCTCCGCCGCCCAACCAACCCCCGCAGCAGCCCGGTTTCGGCCCCCCGAGCCCGAACCAGCCGCCGCCGCAGCAGCCTCCGCAGCCGCAGCCCGGCTACGGCTACCCGCAGGCCGCGTCCGTCCCGCAGCCGCCGCAGCCGCCCCAGCCCGGTTACGGCTATCCCGGCGCGCAGCAGAACCCGTACGGCCAGCAGCCCCCGGCCTACGGCCGGCCGCCCGCCGCTCCCTACGGGGGCGGGCCGCAGAACCCGTACGCGCAACCTGTGCAGCCGGGTTACGGCTATCCGGGCGGGCCGCCGACCCCGATGCCGCCGCAGCCGGTGCCGGGCACCGGCGGGCGGAACAACACCGTGCTGTTCATCGTCGTCGCGGCGGTCGTCGCGATCGCGCTGATCGTCGGCGGCGGCATCTGGTACGCCAACTCCGGGGGCGACGGCAAGAATCACGGCACCGCCTCGTCGAGCGGCGGCACGGGCGGCAAGAACGGCAGCGGCGGGACCGCGGGGGGCGGCGGCAAGGAGAAGGTGCCGGCCGATCCCGCGGCCAAGGTGCTGTTCCAGGTTCCGCTGCCCACCACGGACGACGTGGTGAGCACCGTGGGCGCATGGCTGACCGACAAGGTGTACGCCAAGAGCGGCGTCGCCGAGATCGTCGGCTACGACCCGGTCAAGGGCACCAAGCTGTGGACGATCAAGCTGCCCGGCCCGGTGTGCGCGGCCAGCAAGCAGGTCACGTCCGACGGCAGGACCGCGATCACCTACGAGCCCAAGTGGGACACGAAGCACAGCTTCGCCGGATGCACGCAGATCGCCGCCCTCGATCTCGACGCCGGTAAAAAGCTGTGGACGAAGACGGTCAAGTCCGGTGACTACCCGATCAATTATCAGAATGTGACGGTCGGTCAGCGCACTGTCGCGGTCGGCGACACCAGCGGAGGCGCCGCCTTCGACATCGACTCCGGCAAGCCGCTGTGGCTGCCGAAGCCCGGCGACGACTGCTACGACGCGGGGTACGGCGGTGGCGCCAAGCTGGTCGCGGTGCGCAGCTGCGGAGACGTCGACAACGCCCAGGTGCTCATCCAGACCCTCGACCCGAAGACGGGGAAGGTGCTCTCCGAGTACAAGATGGACCCGGGCGTCGACGAAGCCTCCGTCGTCTCCAGCGACCCGCTGGTGGTGGCCGCCGCCGCGGGCGACAGCACCGAGATCACGGACTACTTCTCCATCGACAACAAGACGGGCAAGCTGCTCGCTCACATCTCCGCGCCGTCCAGCACCTACGCCGGCAAGTGCGAGGGCATCACCCGCGTCGAGGACTGCCACGGGATCGTCGTCGGGAACGGCAAGCTGTATCTGCCCACCGCGGAGCACGACGGCTCCTCCGGCCTCAGCCGGACCAACTCGGTCGTCGCCTTCGACCTGACCACCGGTAAGCCGACGGGCCAGCGCGCCGATGCCGGCGACGACACCACGCTCTTCCCGCTGCGCATGGACGGGAGCAATCTGCTCGCCTACAAGCCGCCGACGTACCAGAAGGGCGGTCAGATCGTCAGCATCGACGGCGGCAGCTTCAAGGTGACCAAGCTGCTGGAGAACCCTGCCGTGAAGAACGTGCGGGAGGCGGAGAGCAACATCCTGCCCGACAGCGGGGAGATCCTCTTCCGCGACGGCCGCCTGTACATGGCGCAGGTCTTCGCCCACCGGAAGGGCGAATCGTCGATCGGCGAGGAGGACCTGGTGCTGGCGTTCGGCACGGGCGGCTGACGCCGCGCAGCAGCCGCGCCGCCGCGGTGGGTCTCGCCCGAATGGGTGACTTACCGAGGAGTGCCCCGGATTTCATCGATCCGGGGCACTTCTCATGAATAGGGGCAGCGCTACGTCGAACAAGCGTGTAGCTTCCGGGGGCATGAAGGACGAGGAGCCGGGGGGCCCTCTGTCCGTGCGGACCGGTGGGCGTCCATAGTGGGGCATCCATGGGGGGGACTGGGGGGTTGCTCTATGGGAGTGCGGCTCATGGTCGTCGACGACCATCGCCTGCTCGCGGAGGCGCTCGCGTCGGCGCTCAAGCTGCGCGGGCACCGGGTGCTCGCCGCGGCGGCGCCGGCCGCGGGCGCGGCGGACCTGGTGATCGCGCGGGCGCCGGAGGTGTGCCTGCTGGGTACGGCGGCGCCGGCCGAACCGGGTGTCTTCGACCCGGTGGTGAAGATCAAGCGGGAGCGGCCGCAGGTGGCGATGCTGGTGCTCGGCCCGGTGCCGTCGCCGCGGGGGATCGCGGCGGCGTTCGCGGCGGGGGCGTCGGGGTACGTGCGGCACGACGAGCGGATCGAGGGCGTCGAGCGGGCCATCATGAAGGCGCGGGCGGGCGAGGCCGCGGTGGCTCCGCAGTTGCTGCAGGGGGCGTTCGGGGAGCTGCTCAACCCCGCGGCGCAGCCCGACGACGAGGCCCAGCGGCTGCTGTCGGTGCTGACGCCGCGGGAGGTGGAGGTGCTGGTGCGGGTGGCCGACGGGGAGGACACCCGGCTGATCGCGGCGGGGATGGGGATAGCGCCGAGCACGGCCCGTACCCATGTCCAGCGGGTGCTCATGAAGCTGGGCGTCGGCTCGCGGTTGGAGGCGGCGGCACTGGCTGCGAGGACGGGGCTGCTGGACCGGGCGGGGCCGTTGGGTTCCAGTACCGAGTAGGCGCCCGGCACTGGGGTGCGCCCCGCAGGGGCGCGGGGCGGTATCGATATGCGGCTCCGCCGCGTGGGCGCGACCAGCCCCCACGCGGCCGCAGACGGGAATCGGCGCTCTACTCCCCCTGCCTCTCCTCCGGCAACCCCTCCGGAGGAAGCGGCGGCGGAGTCGGACGGAGTTTCAGCCAGACCAGGAAGAAGATGCCCAGCAGGAGCATGCCGATCCCGGTCCACAGGTTGATGTTGACGCCCTGGGCCTTGTCGATGGCGGCCTGGGAGTCGGTGATGCCGGTGATCGTGACGATGACGCCGTACAGCACGAACAGGCCGCCGATGATGCGGCGCAGGTCGAAGATGCGGGCCGCCGTCGCGGACTTGCCCTCCAGCTCGGTGACCTCCCGCGCCACCTCGTCCTCGGTGTAGTGGTGGCGGCGGTCAGGGTGCTCGGGGTGTTCGGACATGGTTTCCTCGATCCTCCCGCGTCAGAACGAGAACGGGATGTAGCAGACGGCGGCGAGCACGACCGCGCCCCAGCCCAGCAGGGCCGGCCGGCGGTACCAGGCCTCGTCGCCGGGCGCGGGCGGTTCGGCCATGCCGGGGGAGCGGGTGCCGTAGACCAGGCCCTGCAGCTCCTGCGCCGGCTTCGGACTGGTGAGCAGGGACACCGCGGCCATCACGACCGCGCCGGCGACGAAGCCCGCGATCGCGGAGACGAAGTTGGCGCCCTGGTCGGAGGGGATGGAGATGATCCCCTTCTTGTAGAAGACGAAGTAGTTGATCATCGCGGTCACGGTGCCCGCGAGCAGGCCCCAGAAGCCGGACTTGGCGGACGCGCGCTTCCAGAACATGCCGACGATGAACACGACGAACATCGGCACGTTGAAGAAGGAGAACAGCGTCTGCAGGTAGCTCATGATGTTCGAGAACGAGGACGCCAGGAACGCCGTGCCGATGGAGGCGAGGACGCCGATCACGGTGATCAGGCGGCCGAACCTGACGTAGTAGGCGTCCTCGCGGCCGCTCACCACGTACTTCGCCCAGATGTCGTTGGTGAACACGGTGTTGAAGGACGACACGTTGGCCGCCATGCCGGCCATGAACGCGGCGAGCAGACCGGTCACGGCGATGCCGAGCACACCGTTGGGCAGCAGCTCCTGCATCAGGTACGGGATGGCGTCGTTGTACTGGTAACCGGAGCCGGCGGTGCCGAACTTGGGGATGAGCGCGGCGGCGACCAGGCCCGGGATCATCACCAGGAAGACGATGAAGATCTTCGGGTAGGCGGCGATCAGCGGGGTCCGCTGCCCCGCGGAGAGGTTCTTCGCGGACAGGGCGCGCTGCACCTCGGCGAAGTTGGTCGTCCAGTAGCCGAAGGAGAGGACGAAGCCGAGGCCGAGGACGATGGTCAGCCAGTTCGCGCCGAGCGGGTTGGCGTGTCCGATGCCGGTGCCGCCCCAGGCGGTGGTGAAGTTCGCGCCGTGCGTCGCGGTGAGCTTGTGGGTCAGCCCGCTCCAGCCGCCGGCCTTCTTCAGGCCGAGGACGGTGATCGGGATGAGGGCGGCCAGGATCACGAAGAACTGCAGGACCTCGTTGTAGATCGCCGAGGACAGACCGCCGAGGGTGATGTACGCCAGCACGAACGCGCCGGCGACCACGATCGCGACCCACTGCGGCCAGCCCAGCAGGGCCTCGACGACGATCGCGAGGGCATACAGGTTGACACCCGCGATCAGGATCGCGGCGAACGCGAACAGGATCGAACTGAGCAGGTGGGCGCCCCGGTCGAAGCGCAGCAGCAGGAACTCGGGGACCGAGCGGACCTTGCTGCCGTAGTAGAACGGCATCATCACCAGGCCCAGGAAGACCATCGCGGGAATGGCGCCGATCCAGTACCAGTGCACGGTGTACGCGCCGTACTGGGCGCTGTTCGCGGCCATGCCCAGGATCTCCGTGGCCGCCAGGTTCGCCGAGATGAAGGCGAGGCCGGTGATCCAGGCGGGCAGCGAGCGTCCGGAGAGGAAGAAGTCCAGGCTGGTCTTCACCGAGCGGCGGGCCGCGAAGCCGATGCCGAGCACGACGACGAAGTAGATCGCCAGGATCGTGTAGTCCAGCCAGTTCGTGGGGAGCCGTAGCGCCGCCGCCATATACAGGGGGCTGTCTGTGGGGGTTTGCATGAGTACTCGCTTCGTTGCGCGAACTGATCCAGAGCGGAACCTACGCCTCCGCGTTCAGAAATTGAACACTTCTGTTGGTGTCCTTTGTTTGATTGTGATGATCCCGACTGTTGTCGAGTTGTGGTCTGTTATGTTTGATTGTGTTGAGTGATTGGGTGCGGGACGTAGAGGAGTCCGGCGTTGAAGAAGACCTCGACACGGCTGGCCGACGGTCGTGAGCTCATCTACTACGACCTGCGGGACGACACCGTGCGGGACGCCGTCGACCGCCGCCCGCTGGAGCGGACCCATACGACGTCCGAGATCCGCCGCGACGTGCTGCTCGGCGACTCGGTCGCCGTCGCCTCCCACCGGCAGGGCCGCACCTACCACCCGCCGGCGAACGAGTGCCCGCTGTGCCCCACGCAGGGCGACCGGCTCAGCGAGATCCCGGACTCGTCGTACGACGTCGTCGTCTTCGAGAACCGGTTCCCCTCCCTCGCCGGCGACTCCGGCCGCTGCGAGGTCGTCTGCTTCACCTCCGACCACGACGCCTCCTTCGCCGGCCTGAGCGTCGAGCAGGCGCGGCTGGTGCTGGACGCGTGGACGGACCGCACGTCGGAGCTGTCGCATCTGCCCTCCGTCGAGCAGGTGTTCTGTTTCGAGAACCGCGGTGCCGAGATCGGCGTGACCCTCCAGCACCCGCACGGACAGATCTACGCCTACCCCTTCACCACCCCGCGCACCGCGCTGATGCTCCGCTCGCTCGCCGCGCACAAGGAGGCGACCGGCGGTGACAACCTCTTCGACGCCGTGGTGGAGCGGGAACTCGCCGAGGAGCGGGTGGTCCTCGAGGGTGAACACTGGGTGGCCTTCGTGCCGTACGCGGCGCACTGGCCGTACGAGGTCCACCTGTACCCCAAGCGCCGCGTTCCCGATCTGCTCGCCCTCGACGAGGCGGCACGCACAGAATTCCCCCAGGTCTATCTGGAACTCTTGAGGCGCTTCGACCGTATCTTCGGCGAGGGGGAACCTCCGACGCCCTACATCGCGGCCTGGCACCAGGCCCCGTTCGGCGCGCTGGAGGAGTTCGAGGGGGTCACGCGGGACGACTTCGCGCTCCACCTCGAGCTTTTCACCATCCGCCGCACTTCCGGCAAGCTGAAGTTTCTCGCGGGTTCCGAGTCCGGCATGAGCGTGTTCATCAACGACGTGCCGCCGGAGCGCGCGGCCGAGCGACTGCGAGAGGTAGCGAGTTCATGAAGTACCTGGTGACGGGTGGCGCGGGTTACGTCGGCAGTGTCGTGGCCCAGCATCTGCTGGAGTCCGGCCATGAGGTCACCGTCCTCGACAACCTCTCCACCGGCTTCCGCGAGGGCGTCCCGGCCGGGGCGGCCTTCGTCGAGGGCGACATCCGCGACGCCGGCAAGTGGCTCGACCCCTCCTACGACGGCGTGCTGCACTTCGCCGCGTCCTCGCAGGTCGGCGAGTCGGTCGTGAAGCCGGAGAAGTACTGGGACAACAACGTCGCCGGCTCCATGGCCCTGCTCGGCGCGATGCGCGAGGCGGGCGTCCGCAAGCTCGTCTTCTCCTCCACCGCGGCCACGTACGGCGAGCCGGAGCAGGTCCCGATCATGGAGACCGCCCCGACCAGGCCGACCAACCCCTACGGCGCCTCCAAGCTGGCCGTCGACCACATGATCACCAGCGAGGCCGAGGCCCACGGCCTGGCGGCGGTCTCCCTGCGCTACTTCAACGTGGCCGGCGCCTACGGCGCGCACGGCGAGCGCCACGACCCCGAGTCCCACCTCATCCCGCTGGTCCTCCAGGTCGCCCAGGGCCGCCGCGACGCGATCTCCGTCTACGGCGACGACTACCCGACCCCGGACGGCACCTGCGTCCGCGACTACATCCACGTCGCGGACCTGGCCGAGGCCCACCTGCTGGCCCTGGCCGCCGCCACCCCGGGCGAGCACCTGATCTGCAACCTCGGCAACGGCGAGGGCTTCTCCGTCCGCGAGGTCATCGAAACGGTCCGGCAGGTCACCGGCCACCCGATCCCCGAGATCGTGGCCCCGCGCCGCGGCGGCGACCCGGCCGTCCTGGTCGCCTCGGCGGACACGGCCCGCGAGAAGCTGGGCTGGAACCCGACCCGCGCGGATCTCGCGGGCATCGTCGCGGACGCGTGGGAGTTCGCACAGCACATCGCAAGGGAGCACTAGTGGGGGCACAGCACGTCGCGGACCGCTTCGCCGAGCTGTACGGGGCCGCACCGGAGGGCGTCTGGGCGGCACCCGGCCGCGTCAACCTCATCGGCGAGCACACCGACTACAACGACGGCTTCGTGATGCCGTTCGCGCTGCCGCACCGGGCGATCGCGGCGGTCTCCCGCCGCACCGACGGCGTCCTGCGCCTGCACTCGGCGGACGTCGAGGGCGGCGTCAAGGAGCTGCGGCTGGACGCGCTGGCCCCGCAGAGCGACGACGACTGGACGGCGTACCCGGCGGGCGTGGTCTGGGCGCTGCGCGAGGCGGGCCACGGTGTGACCGGCGCGGACGTCCACCTGTCCTCGACGGTCCCGACCGGCGCCGGCCTGTCCTCCTCGGCGGCCCTGGAGGTGGTGATCGCGCTGGCGCTGGGCGACCTCTACGAACTGGGCCTGCCGGGCTGGAAGCTGGCCCGGCTGTGCCAGCGCGCCGAGAACGTCTACGTCGGCGCGCCCACCGGCATCATGGACCAGACCGCGTCGGCCTGCTGCGAGCAGGGCCATGCGCTCTTCCTGGACACCCGCGACCTGTCCCAGCAGCAGATCCCCTTCGACCTCGCGGCCGAGGGCCTGCGCCTGCTGGTCGTGGACACCCGGGTCAAGCACGCCCACAGCGGCGGCGAGTACGGCAAGCGGCGGGTCGGCTGCGAGAAGGGCGCGGCCCTGCTCGGCGTCGACGCCCTGCGCGACGTCCCCTACGCCGAGCTGGACGCGGCGCTCGCCCGCCTGGGCGACGAGGAGGAGGTCGTCCGCCTGGTCCGCCATGTGGTGACGGAGGACCACCGGGTCGAGCGGGTCGTCGACCTGCTCCGCGCCGGCGAGACCCGCGCGATCGGCCCGGTCCTCACCGAGGGCCACGCCTCCCTGCGCGACGACTTCCGCATCTCCTGCCCGGAGCTGGACCTGGTCGTCGACACGGCTCTGGCGAACGGCGCGCTCGGCGCCCGCATGACCGGCGGCGGCTTCGGCGGCTCGGCGATCGTCCTGGCGGAGGCGACGGACGTCGACACCCTCACCAAGGCGATCGAAGAGGCCTTCGCCGCAGCGGCCTTCAAGACTCCCCGCGTCTTCGAGGCGGTTCCGTCGGCGGGGGCGCGGCGGGAGGTCTGACGGCATCCGTTCCCACGTCCCGCACCGGCCCGTGCACACTCAGCGCGTACGGGCCGGTGCGGTCGTTCCCGGCCTTCGTCGCCGTTCTGTGCCTCTGGAAGGCCAATGCCGAACTGCCATGAGTGCGTAGGTGACTTGGCAAGTCACGGTAAGGTGCGTGGCTGCACTGCACTGCCTGACAATGCATCGACACACGGGGGTGGGCCACTCATGGCGTGGCAGGAGTGGGAGCAGCTCAAGGCCCAGGCGGCTGATCGGCATGCCACGCGGATGCAGCTCAACCAGTACCCGGCCGACCAGGGAGGCGAAGGCACCCAGGGCGATCTCGTCGCACACCACCAGGACCTCGAAGCGGTCGGCAAGGCGGCCCATGAACTGTTCGACCGCTTCACGACCGACAGCGGGCACGCGCGTGCGACCTCCGAGGCCGCAGCAGGCGGCCTCAAGGGAGAGGGTTTTGCCTTGGGCGGCGCGCTGGAGCATGTGATGCATCGCTGGGACGAACAGTCGAAGACCCTGCTCGACGCGTGCGCGCACATCTCCAACCACCTGCGGTACACCAGGAACCAGCACGACGCCGACGACTCCTACATTGCCGGTGCGGTCAGCAGCATCGCCTCGCTCGACGAGGGCTTCGACGACCGGAAGGGCCACTGACGCCGATGGACCTCGACACGCTGCGGCACGGCAACTTCGCCAAGCTCGGTGAAGCGGTCACCGACTGGGAGCAGATGACGAAGAAGCTCGCCGATCTGAAGAAGGACGCCGAGGACAACCTCAAGGCAAAGGCCGACGAGGCCAAGTGGGCGGGAGCCAACGCGACCGTCAGCCGAGAGTTCATCGCCAAGACCGCTGCAGAGTTCGCCGACGCCCATACCCAGGCCAATTCCATCACCAAGATCCTCAGCGACACGCGCGGTGAACTCATCGGCTATCGCACCCAGCTGAACGATGCGATCAAGCGGGCCAATGACGACAACATAACGGTGGTCGACAACCATGACGGCACCTTTTCCGTCATGGGGAACACCCGGCCCGACTGGGCGTCCGACCCGAGCGGCAACACTGGTGCGACGGACCAGAACAAGGTCGACGCCTGTCGCCGCGAGATCCAGACCATCCTGACCAAGGCGACAGAGAGCGACAACAGCGCGGCAAAGGTCCTCAGAATCCTCGTCGACCAGGCGAAGTACGGCTTCACCGACGCCTCCTATGCGGACCGTGACGGGGCAGCCAAGGCAGTCGCGGCTGCGGAGAAGCTGGCGCAGATGGCCAAAAAGCCGGACGACATGTCCCTTGACGACATCGCCGCGTTCAACCGCACGATGGGGCAGTACCACGACGACCCGCTGTTCGCCGAGCAGTTCGCGAAGAACCTGGGGGCCAAGGGAACCCTCCAGTTTTGGAACGAGATGGCGTCCAAGCACGCCGGTGCCAGAGGCTCGGAACTCGACACGATGAAGGAGCTGCAGACCAATCTGAGTCTGACGCTGGCCACGGCGTCCTTCTCGGACTCCGGCGCGATGCAGCACTGGAAAAAGGACCTCATCGCCGAACGCAACACCAGCTTCCATCCCAACGGTTCGTTCAGCCCGGTCGGCGCGCTCGGATCTCAGATCATCAGCAGCCTGATGCGCCAGGGACAGTTCGACACCGAGTTCCTCGACGACTACCGGGAGAAGCTGTTCAAGGCGGACAAAGCAGCTGGCGACTCGGCTACGGACAACCTGTGGGTCAAGGGCTACGACTCGGTGGACCTCGTCTTCGGAGACGGCAACGGCCGGGACCCGCTGGAGGGACTGTTCGACGGCCTCTCCCACAACCCCGAGGCGGCCGAGCACGCCTTCGCGTCCAAGTCGGACCTGGACCACATGCTCGGCACCACCCGGTTCACCGACCGCGGAGCCTCCCTCGGCCGCGCCCTGGAGAGCGCCGTCACCGGCGTCGCCAACGGGGACACATCCTCGATGGCCCCGCCGCACAGCGCGGCCCAGGTCAAGATCATGGCCAACATCATGAACGCGGTGGCCCAGCCCGGCGGTGGCGCGGACCTCGTGAGCAAGGGGTTGGGCGAGAGCTTCGGGGACATGGCGGCGGCATACATGCCGGAGATCAGCCAGGCCCTGGCCGGCCCTGACTCGAAAGCTGTTTTCCTCACGAACAGTGAGGCGCCCGATGCCTTCCAGGGCAAGGGCCTCCCCGATGTGGTGAGATTCCTTTCCGCGACGTCCGCGGACCCGTCCGGCAGAGCCGGGATCGTCTATGGGGAGAGCATTTACACCGGCAGCCTCCTCGAATCACACCTCTCCGACCCGTCCTTGTTCGATGGCTCCCGTCAACAAGTGCTGACGGACATCGGCAGGAATGCGGGCATCATCGAGGGAATCGTCGGACATTCCGTCGCTGATGGCGCAGTGCAGGCCGCCGTCGGCGGGGAGACGGACTACAACCAAGCCCTGAAGGAAAAGGGGGATGCTGCCAAGACTTGGGTCAACATCGCTTTCACCGGCCTCAAGCTCCCCGAACATCTGGGCGGCGAGGTCATGGGGTCCGTCCTCGGCGGAGCGGCCGGAGCCGTTGCCGGTGGGGCCGTTGACCGTCTGATCGAAGGCCAGCAGATGCAGGGCGCCAAGGACGCGGCATTGTACTCGAGCGCCAAGGACCTGTATGCGATGCGGGATTCCGTTGACCAGCAAACACAATGGTCAACTGAAGACGCACTCGCCCGGCACCACGTGAACTTGCCCAAGCAGGGCACCGACGATCTCGTCCGCAATGCTGTCAACGCAGGCTGGGATGCCAGTAGTGAGTACCTGAGCAACACCAAGGAGCGTCCCTAGTGGAGAAGTCACAGAAGAGCCGGACACCGCTTGCCACATGGCGAAACGGGAGAGTCGTCCTCCTGTTTCTGGTGACTCTCGGGCTGTTCTGTGGCGCGGGATGGATGTTTCTGAACAAAGGTCTCTATCTGCTCCCCAGCACAATGTGCGAAGGAACTCTCAAACGCGATATGGCCAAAAGCGTGCTGCCGTCGGCGCGGTCGGCCGACAGTGGCTCCGACAGTCACGGTGCGGGGGCTGACCTTACTTTCTGGTGTCATGTCACCACCAGCAATGACTCGATCCTCTCCGGGGAAGCCCGGGTCCAGCCCGCCTCGCGCGAGGAATGGCTCGCATACTATCGGGGCTCCGGGGATCGGAAGAGAATCATCCGCGTCTCCGTGGGCGACATGGAAGCTCTGGCTCAGGTCGGTTCCGGCGCAGACACTTCATCGGTGTACGTGCCCTGTGCTCCGCCAGGTGTCCCCTCCTACAACGCCTCCCAGCCCTACGCGGTCGTCGGGGAGGCATGGATCCACGGACCTGCCAAAGCGGCGGGCGTGCCGCTGAGGCAGACGCTCACCGACTTTGCATATCAGCTCGCCGAACACGCCTACAAACTGGCCGAGTGCAAGGCTCCCCGCGACTTTCCCGAGAAACTGCCCCGTTACGAGGGCCGCTGATGACGGACGACGAACTGCGGTCCCTCTTCGACGGCCGGGGGACGATCGAGGTCCGGGGTGACGTATCGGTGAAAGCGCGGGCCGAGGAGATCGCGCACGCGCTCGGGTACCGGCTGGTCTCCACCGAGCGTCTCCGTGGTCCAAGCCATGTACTGCTCGGGTACCGTGGTCCCGTCACCGTGCGGCTGCTCTTCCGGCGCGACGACGACCCCCGGGCGCGCCGCAGGGCCGAGCAGACCATCGAGCGGCTGCGGGCCGGTGGTCCGGTGCTGGTGGAGGGTGAGCTGACTCCGCCCCCGCCGCCTCCCGCTCCGGCGCCGCCTCTCACGCCCCGGGCGCCGGCGCCCCGCCCCCGGCGCTCGCTGGAACCGCAGCCGCCGCCACCGGTGGGCCCGCCCCGGCCCCGGATCCCGCCCCGGCCGCACTATCCACCACCGCCCCCGCCGCCCCCGCCGCCCCCGCCGGCATCGGATTGAGCCCTGATTCTCCTGGGTCAGGCTGCCAGCCAGGCCGTCGGCGGGGGCGCGGCGGGAGGTCTGAGCTCCGCTGCTCGGAGATGAGCGGAGCAGATCGCGTCGGGGTTTGTCGACTTCCGTCTCAGTACGAAACTTGCGGCACACGATAAACGCGCTGGACGGCCAGTTCTGCAAATCTCCTTCCGCCGCGTGCTCCCGTCCGTACTCTGTGGAACAGCACCGGTGGGGGCCGGTGCTGATCAGGGGGCGAGACAGGCGGGTACGGCGCCCGCGGTGGGGGTAGCAGTTTCCGCGACGGCGGCGGCCGCGCGGTGCGCGTCCTTTCCGTGGGTTTCCGTACCCGCGCGGGTCGTCGTTCTCCGGTGGACCAGGCCCGGTCCGGGAGGGGTTTCGTGGTTCGTATCCGAGTCCTGGTCGTCGACGACCACCGTATCTTCGCCGAGTCGCTCGCCGCCGCCCTGGCCGCCGAGCCGGACGTCGAGGTCTCCGCCGCCGGCAGCGGTCCCGCCGCGCTGCGCTGCCTGGAGCGGGCGGCCGGTGAGGGCCGCCGCTTCGACGTGCTGCTGGTCGACGCCGACCTCGGTGGCCATGTGCCGGGCAGCCGTCCGGCCGTTCCCGTGCCGGTGCCGGAGGGCAACGAGGAGGGGCTGGTCGACGGGATCTCGCTGGTCGCCGGCGTCCGGGCCGCCCAGCCCGCCGTGCGGATCGTGGTGCTCGCCGAGAAGGACGATTCCCGGCGGGCGGCGCTCGCGCTGCAGGCCGGTGCCTCGGGGTGGGTCGCCAAGGACTGCTCGCTGTCCCGGCTGCTGACGGTGATCCGGGGTGTGCTGCGCGACGAGACCCATCTGCCGCCCGCCCTGCTCACCGGCGTGCTCAGGGAGCTGACGGCCGCCCGCCGGCACCGCACCGAGAGCGAGCGGCTGGTGGAGTCCCTCACCCCGCGCGAGCGGGAGGTGCTGCGCTGCATGGTCGCGGGCCTCGGCCGCAAGGCCGTCGCCGAGCGGCTGTTCCTCTCCCCGCACACCGTGCGCACCCATATGCAGAACGTCCTCGGCAAGCTGGGCGTCCACTCGACACTGGCCGCCGTCGCCCTCGCCCGCCGCGCGGGGGTCGGACCGGCCGAGCTAACCGGGGATGTTGTCGAACGGGGCGGTCAACTGGCGTAGCAGACCGGCCAGTTCCGCCCGCTGGGCGGGGGACAGCTCGGCCAGGATCGCCCGCTCCTGCTCCAGCAGGCCGGCCAGCGCCTGGTCGGCGCGGTCCCGGCCGGTGTCGGTCAGCCGGACCAGCACACCGCGCCGGTCGCTCGGGTCGGGCAGCCGCTCCACCAGGCCCTTCTTGGCCAGCCGGTCGATGCGGTTGGTCATCGTGCCCGAGGTGACCAGGGTCTGCGTCAGCAGCTGACCGGGGGAGAGCTGGTACGGCGTGCCCGCGCGCCGGAGCGCGGTCAGCACATCGAACTCCCACGGCTCCAGCTGATGCTCGGCGAAGGCGAGCCGGCGCGCACGGTCCAGATGCCGGGCGAGTCGGCTCACCCGGCTGAGCACTTCCAGCGGCTCCACGTCGAGGTCCGGACGTTCCCGGCGCCACGCTGCGACCAGCCGATCGACCTCGTCCTCCATGGAGATCAGTGTAGTGGTTGTGTCGACGTGAAGTCTCTTGATGTCAAGCCTCTTGACGTCGAGATAGCTTGGAGGGGACAGTGGTGGGCATGACGACACCGATCTGGGACCCCGGGCAGTACCTGCGGCACGCCGGTCACCGGGCCCGTCCCTTCGCCGACCTCCTCGCCCGCGTCCCCGCCCTCCCCACGCCGACGCCCCGCATCGCCGACCTCGGCTGCGGCCCGGGCAACGTCACCGCGCTGCTCACCGAACGCTGGCCCACCGCCCACGTCACCGGCTACGACAACTCCCCGGAGATGCTCGACAGGGCCCACACCGAGCACGAGGGCCCCACCGCCGGGGGCGGACGGCTGGACTTCGCCCCCGCCGACGTACGCACCTGGGTGCCCGGGGAGCCGTACGACCTGATCGTCTCCAACGCCACCCTCCAGTGGGTGCCGGGCCACGCCGACCGCTTCGCCCAGTGGACCGCCGGCCTCAGGCCCGGTGGCGCCTTCGCCTTCCAGGTGCCCGACAACATCGACGCCCCGCTGCACGCCCTGATGCGCGAACTCGCCGCCACCCCACGCTGGAAGTCCCGGCTCGCCGAGGTCCTGCGCCGCACCGACTCCGTGCACACCCCCGGCGCCTATCTGGACCGCCTCGCCCGCCTCGGCTGCGTGACCGACGTGTGGCAGACGACGTACTTCCATGTCCTGCAGGGCGAGGATCCCGTTCTGGACTGGGTGAAGGGGACCGGCCTCAGGCCCGCACTGACCGCGCTCGCCGACGACCCCGCGGCACGCGACGCGTTCCTGGCGGAGTACCGGGACCTGCTGCGGCAGGCCTACCCCAGCGCGCCGTACGGCACGGTCCTGCCCTTCCGCCGGCTGTTCGCCGTCGCCGTGAAGGAGGCCTGAGCATGCTCGCCGCGGTCGATCACGTGCAGCTGGCGGCCCCGCCCGGGTCGGAGGACGCGCTGCGGGCGTACTACGTCGACGTCCTCGGCATGACGGAGATCCCCAAGCCACCCGTGCTCGCGGCGCGCGGCGGCTGCTGGTTCCAGGCCGGAGCCGTGCAGCTCCACCTGGGTATCGAGGAGGCCCCCGCCGGAGGCGGAAAATGTCACTGTCGACCGGCGAAAAAGGCCCACCCCGGGCTGCGGGTGACGGAGATCGAGGCGTACGCCGCCCGGCTCACCGCGAAGGGCGCGAAGGTCACCTGGGACGACAACCTCCCCGGCCACCTGCGCTTCTACTCGCAAGACCCGGTGGGCAACCGGCTGGAGTTCCTCCAGCCCCGGTAACCGCCGCCCCTGGCTACGCCTTCCGGTGCCCGATCAGCCGCGGCTTCTGCTCCAGCCCGTCCAGCCCGTGCCACGCCAGGTTCACCAGATGCGCGGCGACCTCCGCCTTCTTCGGGCGGCGTACGTCCAGCCACCACTGGCCGGTCAGCGCGACCATGCCGACCAGCGCCTGCGCGTACAGCGGGGCCAGCTTCGGGTCGAAGCCGCGGGACTTGAACTCGCGGCCCAGGATGTCCTCCACCTGGGTGGCGATGTCCGAGATGAGGGAGGCGAAGGAGCCCGTGGACTGGGGGATGGGGGAGTCACGGACCAGGATGCGGAAGCCGTCCGTGTACTCCTCGATGTAGTCCAGGAGAGCGAACGCGGCCTGCTCGCACAGCTCGCGCGGGTGGCCGGCGGTCAGGGAACTCGTCACCATGTCCAGCAGGCGGCGCATCTCGCGGTCCACCACCACCGCGTACAGGCCCTCCTTGCCGCCGAAGTGCTCGTACACCACCGGCTTGGACACCCCGGCCTTCGCCGCGATCTCCTCCACCGAGGTGCCCTCGAAACCCTTCGCGGCGAAGAGGGTACGACCGATCTCCAGCAGCTGCTGGCGGCGCTCGGCACCGGTCATACGGGTCCGGCGGGTCCGCCGCGGTTTGTCGTTGCTGGAGGTGCTGCTGGAGTCGGTCGCCACGGCGTCAATCATGCCGCCTTCGCGGTCTCCCTCCGGCGCCGGGAGCCGTCCTGGTCGGTGTTCCGGCGCGAATCGATACGCGAGCGTGACGGCCAGCGCACGTCGTACGCCCAGCCGAGCAGCTCGAAGATGCGGATGAACCGGGCCGAGGAGTCGATCTGGCCGCGCATCACACCGTGCCGCGCCGAGGTCGGGTCGGCATGGTGCAGGTTGTGCCAGGACTCACCGCACGACAGCACCGCCAGCCACCACACGTTGCCCGAACGGTCCCGGGACTTGAACGGCCGCTTGCCCACCGCATGACAGATCGAGTTGATCGACCACGTCACATGGTGCAGCAACGCCACCCGTACGAGTGAACCCCAGAAGAACGCGGTGAACGCGCCCCACCAGGACATCGTCACCAGACCGCCGACCAGCGGCGGCAGGAGCAGGGAGACGCCCGTCCAGTACACGAACTGGCGGGAGATCGCCCGGATCGCCGGGTCCTTGATCAGATCCGGCGCGTACTTCTCCTGCGGAGTCTGCTCCTCGTCGAACATCCAGCCGATGTGAGCCCACCACAGGCCCTTCATCAGCGCCGGAACCGTCTCGCCGAACCGCCACGGAGAGTGCGGGTCGCCCTCCGCGTCGGAGAACTTGTGGTGCTTGCGGTGATCGGCCACCCAGCGCACCAGGGGGCCCTCGACCGCCAGCGAACCCATGATCGCCAGCGCGATCCTCAGCGGCCGCCTGGCCTTGAACGAACCGTGGGTGAAATACCGGTGGAAACCGATCGTGATGCCGTGACACCCCAGGAAGTAGAAGAACACCAGCAGGCCCAGATCGAGCCAGCTCACCCCCCAGCCCCAGGCCAGCGGCACGGCCGCCACGAGCGCCAGGAACGGCACGGTGATGAACAAAAGCAGCGTGATCTGCTCGATCGAACGCTTCTGCTCGCCACCCAGCGTGGCGGACGGGATCGGACTGTCGTCGGCCTTACGGGCTTTTTCGATCACATCGGAACTTGAGGTCATGCGCGTCCCCTGTGGGGTCGAGGGTCGAAGCAGATGCCGGGCCGCCGGAACCACACGGGAGGCGACGGCACTTCCCTACGGTTCCGTAACCTACGGCGTCGTAAGTATGGCAGCGTGTCGAGCGGCGGCAAGAGCCCCGGAGCCTGCGCGTCCCCATCGACACCTATCCTTGAACTCGGTCGGACAGCGCGGTCCGCTGAAGTTTCCTTCCCGGACGCTCCGGCCCGTATGCGGCGCCCGCCGCGCGGCAGCCGGCCGGGTTCCCTCCCAGAGAGCTTCCACACTGCAAGGAGCCGCACCTGTGAGCAGTGCCGACGACCAGACCACCACGACCAGCAGCGAGCTGCGCGCCGACATCCGCCGGCTGGGTGACCTCCTGGGCGAGACCCTCGTACGGCAGGAAGGCCCCGAGCTCCTCGACCTGGTCGAGAAGGTCCGCCGCCTCACCCGCGAGGACGGCGAGGCCGCCGCCGAGCTGCTGCGCGGCACCGAACTGGAGACCGCCGCCAAGCTGGTGCGCGCCTTCTCCACCTACTTCCACCTCGCCAACGTCACCGAACAGGTGCACCGCGGCCGCGAACTGCGCGCCCGGCGCGCCGCCGAGGGCGGCCTCCTCGCCCGCACCGCCGACCGGCTCAAGGACGCCGACCCCGCACACCTGAAGCAGACCGTCCAGAACCTGAACGTTCGCCCGGTGTTCACCGCACACCCCACCGAGGCCGCGCGCCGCTCGGTGCTGAACAAGCTCCGGCGCATCGCCGCGCTCCTGGAGACCCCCGTCCAGGGCTCCGACCGCCGCCGCCACGACGTCCGCCTCGCCGAGAACATCGACCTCGTCTGGCAGACCGACGAACTGCGCGTCGTCCGCCCCGAGCCCGCCGACGAGGCCCGCAACGCCATCTACTACCTCGACGAACTGCACGCCGAGGCCGTCGGCGACGTCCTGGAGGACCTCACGGCCGAACTGGAGCGCGTCGGCGTCAAGCTGCCCGACGACACCCGCCCCCTCACCTTCGGCACCTGGATCGGCGGCGACCGCGACGGCAACCCCAACGTCACCCCCCAGGTCACCTGGGACGTCCTCATCCTCCAGCACGAGCACGGCATCAACGACGCCCTGGAGATGATCGACGAACTGCGCGGACTGCTCTCCAACTCCATCCGCTACACCGGCGCCACCGAAGAGCTCCTGGACTCCCTCACCCAGGACCTGGAGGTGCTCCCCGAGATCAGCCCCCGCTACAAGCGCCTCAACGCCGAGGAGCCCTACCGGCTCAAGGCCACCTGCATCCGGCAGAAGCTGGAGAACACCAAGCAGCGCCTCGCCAAGGGCATCCCGCACGAGGCGGGCCGCGACTACCTCGGCACCAGTGAACTGCTGAAGGACCTCAGGATCATCCAGGCCTCGCTGCGCGAGCACCGCGGCGGCCTGCTCGCCGACGGCCGCCTGGCCCGCACCATCCGCACCCTCGCCGCCTTCGGCCTCCAGCTCGCCACCATGGACGTCCGCGAACACGCCGACGCCCACCACCACGCCCTCGGCCAGCTCTTCGACCGCCTCGGCGAGGAGTCCTGGCGGTACGCCGACATGCCCCGCGAGTACCGCGCCAAGCTCCTCGCCAAGGAACTGCGCTCCCGCCGCCCGCTCGCCCCCACCCCGGCACCCGTCGACGCGGCCGGGCAGAAGACCCTCGGCGTCTTCGAGACCGTCAAGAAGGCCCTGGAGGTCTTCGGCCCCGAAGTCGTCGAGTCCTACATCATCTCCATGTGCCAGGGCGCCGACGACGTCTTCGCCGCCGCCGTCCTCGCCCGCGAGGCCGGCCTGATGGACCTCCACGCCGGCTGGGCGAAGATCGGCATCGTCCCCCTGCTGGAGACCACCGACGAACTGCGCGCCGCCGACACCATCCTGGAGGACATGCTCTCCGACCCGTCCTACCGGCGCCTGGTCGCGCTGCGCGGCGACGTCCAGGAGGTCATGCTCGGCTACTCCGACTCCTCCAAGTTCGGCGGCATCACCACCAGCCAGTGGGAGATCCACCGCGCCCAGCGGCGCCTCCGCGACGTCGCCCACCGCTACGGCGTACGCCTGCGCCTCTTCCACGGCCGCGGCGGCACCGTCGGCCGCGGCGGCGGCCCCTCCCACGACGCCATCCTCGCCCAGCCCTGGGGCACCCTCGAAGGCGAGATCAAGGTCACCGAACAGGGCGAGGTCATCTCCGACAAGTACCTCATCCCCTCCCTCGCCCGGGAGAACCTGGAACTCACCGTCGCGGCCACCCTGCAGGCCTCCGCCCTGCACACCGCCCCCCGCCAGTCCGACGAGGCCCTCGCCCGCTGGGACGCGGCCATGGACGTGGTGTCGGACGCGGCGCACGCGGCCTACCGCGCCCTCGTCGAGGACCCGGACCTGCCGACGTACTTCCTCGCGTCGACACCGGTGGACCAGCTCGCCGACCTGCACCTGGGCTCCCGGCCCTCCCGCCGCCCCGGCTCCGGCGTCTCGCTCGACGGCCTGCGCGCCATCCCGTGGGTCTTCGGCTGGACCCAGTCCCGGCAGATCGTCCCCGGCTGGTTCGGCGTCGGCTCCGGCCTCAAGGCCCTGCGCGAGGCCGGCCTGGACACCGTCCTCGACGAGATGCACCAGCAGTGGCACTTCTTCCGCAACTTCATCTCCAACGTCGAGATGACCCTCGCGAAGACCGACCTGCGCATCGCCCAGCACTACGTAGACACCCTCGTCCCCGACGAGCTCAAGCACGTCTTCGACACCATCAAGGCCGAACACGAACTGACCGTCCGCGAGGTCCTGCGGGTCACCGGCGAGAGCGAACTCCTGGACGCCCAGCCCGTCCTGAAGCAGACCTTCGCCATCCGCGACGCCTACCTGGACCCCATCTCCTACCTCCAGGTCACCCTGCTCAAGCGCCAGCGCGACGCGGCCGCGGCGGGCACCGAGCCCGACCCGCTGCTCTCCCGCGCCCTGCTCCTCACCGTCAACGGCGTGGCGGCAGGCCTGCGCAACACGGGCTGACTCGCCGCCGAAACAGACAGTGCCCCCGAGGTCGTACGACCCCGGGGGCACCGCCCTGTCCGGCTCCCGTCAGCCACGCGCCTTACGGCGCCGCACCACCAGACAGCCGCCCACACCCACCAGCAGCGCAGCGGCACCCGACAGCACACCCACCGGAACGCCGTTACCCGTCTCGGCGAGACCGCCACCCTGCGCGGACGACGAGGACGACGGAACCGGAGCAGCAGACGACGAGGACGACGAACCAGGGGCCGACGAGGACGGCGACGCGGACGAGGACGGCGCGGGGGACGCGCTCGACGTCGCACCGGACGACGGACTCGACGACGGCGTACCGCCACCGCCACCGGAGCCCTGGCAGTCGGTCCAGAACACCTTGTGCTTGGCCGCGCCCTTCTCGCCCACGAAGTTCCAGAACAGCTTGTAGTGCCCGTCGGGCAGCGTCATGTCCGCCGTCCGGCCATGGCCGTCGGCGTCCAGGGACAGGGCACCCGACTTCACCGTCGTGCCCTTCGTCCCACCGGTCGGAGCCCACACCTCGATGCGCCAGTCGACCTGCTGGCCGCCGTCGAAGTGGAAGGCGTCCAGGTAGAACGAGCACACATGCGGCTGATTGCGCTCGTCGTACTCGTCCGTCGAGGACTTGTGGATCTTCACATCGCCGTTGTCGCCGGGCGGAGCGGCGTGCGCGGCGGGCGCGAGGAACAGCGCCGCCGACAGACCGGCGGACACCGCGCCGGCACGAATGAGGGTACGCATGGGACTGGTCCATCTTCGAGTGGCCTACGGGGAAGATGTGGAGGGGGCGACCCAGCTTCCAACTCCCGCTGACCCACGGTCAATCACGAAGACACAACACCTGCCCGGCACCACCGGCGCACGGAATCACGAACCCGCGGACACCGCCAGAAAAGCTCCCGTCAGCAAAGCCACCCCGCACCCCGCCAGCACCCACGCCACCCGCGTCCGCCGCAACCCGCCCGCGACCACCACCGAGGCCAGCAGCAACGCCCCACCCAACGGCACCCAGGCATACAGCATCCCCGCCGGACCCGAACGCACCGCGTCCGCCGTACCCGGCTTCAGCACCACGTCGTACGTCCGCCCCTTGCGCACCGCGACCGACTCCGCGATCTCCACACGCGCGCGTGCCCGCGCCCCCGCCGACGTCGGCGAGAAAGGACCACTGCACATGTCGTCCGAACAGGAGGTCACCCGCACCGTGCCCTGCTCCCGCCCCCTGGCCAGCATCACGTGCTGCGCGGTCCCCCAGGAACCCCACAGCCCGGCGAACAGAATCAACGCGGCGAGCACGCCCGTCGCCGCGATGCGCCCCCACCGCAACGCGGTCACGGAGGCCTGGCGAGCAGTGCTGGCAGTGGCAGGCATGGCCGGGATCATTGGCCATACCCGTACGAGCGGTCAACCTCACTGTCCGCCGTAGAAGCACATGTCAGGAGTTGTACGCGCTCTGCGCCCGCTCCAGCCCCTCGATCACCAGACACTCCACCGCATCCGCCGCACGGTCCACGAAGTAGTCCAGCTCCTTGCGCTCCGCCGACGAGAAGTCCTTCAGCACAAAGTCCGCCACCTGCATACGACCCGGAGGCCGGCCGATCCCGAACCGCACCCGGTGATAGTCCGAACCCATCGCCTTCGTCATCGACTTCAGACCGTTGTGCCCGTTGTCACCACCGCCCAGCTTCAGCCGCAGCGTGCCGTAGTCGATGTCCAGCTCGTCATGCACGGCCACGATGTTCGCCACCGGCACCTTGTAGAAGTCCTTCAGCGCATTCACCGGACCACCGGACAGATTCATGTACGACATCGGCTTCGCCAGGATCACCCGCCGGTTCGCCGGCCCCGCCGGACCGATCCGCCCCTCCAGCACCTGCGCCTGCGCCTTGCCCGCCCGCTTGAACTTCCCCCCGATCCGCTCCGCGAGCAGGTCCGCCACCATGAAACCGACGTTGTGCCGGTTCATGGCGTACTCCGGCCCGGGATTCCCGAGCCCGACGATCAGCCAGGGCGCATTGGCGGGGGTGGTCACGTCCATCTCTCCTTGATACGCGCCAGCCGCCGCTCCCCGCGAGGGACAGCGGCGGCTGAACGGATGACGACGACGTCAGAGGCTGACGCCGGCTGATCAGGCCTCGGCCTGCTCCTCGCCCGCCTCGGCGGCCTCGCCCTCGACCTCCTCGATCTGGGCCTGCAGCACCTGCAGAACGACCGCGTCCTCCTCGACGGCCAGGGTCACACCGCTCGGCAGCGTGATGTCCTTGGCCTGCACGGAGTCACCGGCCGCCAGACCCTCGACGGAGACCGTGACCGCCTCGGGGATGTGCGTGGCCTCGGCCTCGACCGGCAGCGTGTTCAGGACGTGCTCCAGCAGGTTGCCACCCGGGGCCAGCTCGCCCTCGGTGTGCACCGGGATCTCGACCGTGACCTTCTCGCCACGCTTCACCAGCAGCAGGTCGACGTGCTCCAGGAAGCCCTTCAGCGGGTCACGCTGCACGGCCTTCGGGATCGCCAGCTCGTTGGTCTTGCCGTCGATGTCCAGGGCGATCAGGACGTTCGGCGTACGCAGCGCCAGCAGCAGGTCGTGACCCGGGAAGGTCAGGTGCAGCGGCTCGGAACCGTGGCCGTACAGCACACCCGGAACCTTGTTGTCACGGCGGATGCGGCGCGCGGCACCCTTGCCGAACTCGGTACGGGTCTCGGCGGTGAGCTTCACCTCGGACATGATGATCACTCCTCGTAGGAACTCGGAACGGACGTGGTCACCCGGCCACGAACGGCCTGCTACGAAGAGCGCGTCGATAACGGACCGCCGTACCCCGTCAGAAACGGAGAACGGCCTCCCTCGCCGAGCAACTGCAGCAGTCTACTCGGACCAGGAGGCCGCACCCAAAAGGATCTTCGGCTACCTCACGCAGTGAGGCCGCAGAAACCTCACTGCTCGTCGAACAGGCTCGTCACCGAACCGTCCTCGAACACCTCACGCACCGCACTCGCGATCGTCGGAGCGATCGACAGCACCTTGATCTTGTCCAGATCCCGGCCCAGCTCCGCCGGCGTAGGCAGCGTGTTCGTGAACACGAACTCACTCACCCGGGAGTTCTTCAACCGGTCCGCAGCCGGACCGGACAGCACACCGTGCGTCGCGGTCACGATGACGTCCTCCGCACCATGCGCGAACAGCGCATCGGCGGCCGCACAGATCGTCCCACCGGTGTCGATCATGTCGTCGACAAGCACACACACGCGGCCCTTGACCTCACCCACGACCTCGTGGACGGTCACCTGGTTCGCCACATCCTTGTCCCGCCGCTTGTGCACGATCGCCAGCGGCGCACCCAGCCGGTCACACCAGCGGTCCGCCACCCGCACCCGCCCCGCGTCCGGCGACACGACCGTCAACTTGTCCCGGTCCACCTTCTCGCCCACATAGTCGGCAAGCAGCGGCAGCGCGAACAGATGATCCACCGGACCGTCGAAGAAACCCTGGATCTGATCCGTGTGCAGATCCACCGTCAGAATCCGGTCCGCCCCCGCCGTCTTCATCAGATCAGCGATCAGACGCGCCGAAATAGGTTCACGACCCCGGTGCTTCTTGTCCTGCCGCGCGTAACCGTAGAACGGCACAATCACCGTGATGGAGCGAGCCGACGCACGCTTCAGCGCATCGATCATGATCAACTGCTCCATGATCCACTGATTGATCGGAGCCGTGTGGCTCTGGATCACAAAGCAGTCCGCACCACGCGCCGACTCCTGATAACGAACGTAGATCTCACCGTTCGCGAAGTCGAAGGCCTTCGTCGGGACAACCCCGACACCCAGCTCGTGGGCGACCTCCTCGGCAAGCTCGGGGTGGGCGCGGCCGGAGAAGAACATCAACTTCTTCTCGCCGGTCGTCTTGATCCCGGTCACAGCACAGTCTCCTCAGAGGTTGTCTCAGCCAGCCGGCCGCTACGCCGGCCTCCCGCCTGGGCATGAGAGGCCGAACCAGCTGGTAGGGGTGCGGGTGCACGTGTGCGGATGTGCACTTATCACGGTACGCCGTGTTTGACGTACCCGTTTCCGGTCAGTCCTCGCTCTCGCCCCTCCGGGACGCCGCCTCGGCCGCCTTCGCCGCCGCGCTCCCCGGACGCTTCCGAGCCACCCAACCCTCGATATTCCGCTGCTGACCACGGGCCACGGCCAGCGAACCGGGCGGCACATCCTTCGTGATCACAGACCCGGCGGCGGTGTAAGCACCGTCCCCGACCGTGACAGGAGCCACAAACATGTTGTCCGAACCCGTCTTGCAGTGTGACCCGACGGTCGTGTGGTGCTTGTGCTCTCCGTCATAGTTCACGAACACACTCGCCGCCCCGATGTTCGTGTACTCACCGATCGTCGCGTCACCCACATAGGACAGATGCGGCACCTTGGTGCCCTCACCGATCGACGCGTTCTTCGTCTCGACGTACGTCCCGATCTTGCCCTTGGTACCGAGCCGGGTCCCGGGCCGCAGATACGCGTACGGCCCGACGGACGCCTCCGGCCCGACCACGGCCCCGTCCGACACGGTGTTGTCCACCCGCGCCCCGGCACCGACCGTGGTGTCCTTCAGCCGGCTGTTGGGCCCGACCTCGGCACCTTCACCGATGTGCGTCGACCCGGTGAGCAGCGTGTTGGGATGAACGAGGGCGTCCCGCTCGAAGGAGACGGTCACGTCCACCCAGGTGGAGGCAGGGTCTACAACGGTGACCCCGTCCAGCATCGCCGCGGTCAGCAGCCGCTCGTTGAGAATCCGGCGCGCCTCGGCCAGCTGCACCCGGTTGTTGATCCCCGCGATCTCCCGGTGATCCCCGGCCACGGAGGCCCCGACCCGATGCCCGGCCTCGCGCAGGATGCCCAGGACGTCCGTCAGGTACTCCTCACCCTGACTGTTGTCCGTCCGCACCTTCTTCAGCGCGTCCGCCAGCAACTGCCCGTCGAACGCGAACACCCCGCTGTTGATCTCCCGGATCGACCGCTGGGCGTCGGTCGCGTCCTTGTGCTCCACGATCGCGGTCACGGCACCCGTCGCCTCGTCGCGGATGATCCGGCCGTACCCGGTGGCGTCCGGAACCTCGGCCGTCAGCACGGTCACGGCGTTGCCGTCGGCGGCGTGGGTCCCGGCGAGCTGCTTGAGCGTGTCGGCGGTGAGGAGCGGCGTGTCCCCGCAGACGACCACCACGGTCCCGTCGACGGCCCCGCCCAGCTCCTCCAGGCCCATCCGCACGGCGTGCCCGGTCCCGTTCTGCTCCGCCTGTACGGCGGTCCTGGTGCCCGGGTCGATCTCGGCGAGGTGGGCGGCGACCTGCTCACGGGCGTGGCCCACGACCACGACCAGGTTCTCCGGATCCAACTCTCGGGCGGCGGCCAGCACATGGCCCACGAGGGAACGGCCACAGATCTCGTGCAGGACCTTCGGTGTGGCCGACTTCATACGGGTGCCCTCACCCGCTGCGAGAACGACTACGGCTGCCGGGCGGATGGCGCTCACGGGGTTGCCCTTCGGCTGTGGGTGAGTGGGGGTGACAGCCGCAGGATACCGGGGTGTTTCTTGGGGGAGGTGAGAGCGGGCCCTGACGAGGCTTTCGCCGGTCAGGACCCGAACCTGGGTTTTGTGTGCTGTGCGCTCCCGGAGAAGGATTCGAACCCTCATTCAACGGACCAAAACCGTTTGTCCTACCCTTAGACGATCCGGGATTGATTGCGCGCTATGTCCGATTTTGTTGATCGGCTTCGCGTACGGCCTCCACTATGCCGTACCAAGAGCCTTCGATGCGACGGTACAAGTCGGCACCTTTCAGGACTTTGATCACGAGGCACCCGCGGTAGTTGTCACCGGTGTTCTTGCGGACCGTCTTGGGGTTGTGCTTCTTGAGGGTTGTCTTGTTGAAGGCGGAGCGGTCGGCGCCGACGAGGTTTGCCCAGTACCGTTCGGCCCCCGCCACGTCTGCGTTCTCGTGGATCATCACGGTGTAACGCAGTCGCTCGCGCTCCACTCCCAGCAAGTCGAGCCAGGCGAGGAAGACCTCGATGACCCCCGGGTCGCTGTTCACGAAGGTGACGTTTTCGCGGCGGTCGTACGGCTTGTCCTTGCTTCCTTCGGCCCAGTAGAGGCTCACGCCCGCCAAGAACAGTTCGCGGACGGAGAGCCACCCGATCGCCTGCTTGGCCGCATCCTTGGTCCGTTGGCGCTCCTCGTCGCGGATCCGCAGCTTCGCTTCCCAGCCCCGCCTTGCGATGGCTGCCGCCTCCTCCGGGCTCCGCTTGCGCTCCGGCCTCGGTAGATCCCGCACCCACAGTGAGATCGAACTCTTGGAGCACCCCAGCTCCACCTGGATCTGGTCGTAGGTCCACCCCTGGAGCCGTAGCTCCCGCGCCCTCTGCCGCAGGTCGTCCTTCGCGTTCGGGCGCTTCGTCCATTCCGGTGGCGGCTCGCCCTCCAGGAGGCGGTTGAGGATGTCGTTGTTGTCGACGTGCAGCCGGTCGCGGATCTGTCGTCGGCTGAGCCCTGCCCGCCGCAGGGCCACCGCCCGCTCCCGCAACCCTTCGAAGTCGGCGTACCTGCCAGGTGAATGTGCCATGGGCATACCGTCCGGCCGGAATGATCCGTTCCGGAGTCGAACGCGAAGGGTTCACCAGTTCGAGTGATTCTGGTGGGTTTCGAGGTCGTTCGGTTACGGAGTGTGGTGTGTGGAGGTCGGTGAAAGTCACCGGAAAAGCCGCAGCGGACGCCCGTAGGCTGGGGGCATGACCACGACGGGGGAAGAGCAGGCCACGGCCCTGACCGGGCCGTGGTGGTGGGCCAGGTGGCGCAGTGCCGTGCTCGACGGGAGTCTCGCGCTGGTGTCCGCCGTTGAGTGCGGAGCGGAGGGTGTTCCCTTCGCCCGGGATGCCGGCATTCCGATGGCGGTGGGGATCGTTTTCGGGGTGATCGCCGGCTCCGTGTTGCTGGTACGGCGGAAGTGGCCGATCGCCGTCGTGCTGGTCGCCATCGCGATCACGCCGGCGCAGATGGGGTTCCTGCTGGGGATCGTCGGCCTGTACACGCTCGCCGCGTGTGAGCTGCCGCGCCGGATCATCGGGGCGCTGGCGGGGATGTCGCTGGTGGGGACGGCGGTGGTGACGTTCGTGCGGGTGCGGCAGGACATGGCGCGGGGCGATCTGACGCTGGGTGACTGGTTCGTGCCGTTCGCGGCGGTGACGACGGCGTTGGGGCTGACGGCTCCGCCGGTGCTGCTGGGTCTGTATGTGGGGGCGCGGCGGCGGTTGATGGAGAGCCTGAGGGAGCGGGCGGACAGTCTGGAGCGGGAGCTTCAGTTGCTGGCCGAGCGGGCGGAGGAGCGGGCCGAGTGGGCGCGTAACGAGGAGCGGACGCGGATTGCGCGGGAGATGCATGACGTGGTCGCGCATCGGGTGAGTCTGATGGTGGTGCATGCTGCGGCGCTTCAGGCGGTTGCGCGGAAGGATCCGGAGAAGGCGGTGCGGAATGCGGCGCTGGTGGGGGACATGGGCCGGCAGGCGTTGACCGAGTTGCGGGAGATGCTGGGGGTGCTGCGGGCGGGGGAGGATCCGGTGCGGCGGGTTCCGGGGGTGCCGTTGGCGGCGGTGGGGGTGGCGGCTGCGGCTGCGGCTTCCCGGGTGGCCGAGGGGGACGGTGGGGTGGAGGGGCCGTGTCTGTCGGAGCTGGAGGAGTTGGTCGGGCAGTCGGCGGCTGCGGGGATGGTCGTGGTGTTGTCGGTGGAGGGGGAGGTGCGGTCGTATGCGGCGGAGATCGAGCAGACGGCGTACCGGGTGGTGCAGGAGGCGTTGACGAACGTCCACAAGCATGCGGCGGGTGCGAAGACGCATGTGCGGTTGGCGCATCGGGTGTCGGAGATCGCGATGCAGGTGGAGAACGAGCCGCCGCCGGAGCCGGGGTCGGGGTTGGCGGCGGGGTTGCCGTCGGGTGGGAACGGCCTGGTGGGGATGCGGGAGCGGGTCGTGGCGCTGGGTGGTGTGTTTGTGTCGGGGCCGACGGATGCGGGGGGTTTCCGGGTGTCGGCGGTGATTCCGGCGGCGTAGGCGCGTGTGCTCTGCGGGGGTCAGCCGGCGGTGAGGCGTACGGGTTCGAGGCCGGTGACGAGGGTGGTGAGGGCGTGGTCGATGTCGGGGCCTGCGTACCAGTCGCCGGTGTGGTCGAGGGTGTAGACGCGGCCTTCGGTGTCGATGGCGAGGACGGCGGCGGTGTCGGTTTCTTCGCCGAGGGGGCAGAGTTCGGTGCCGAGGGCGCGGCCGAGGTCGCCGAGGGTGCGGGCGTGGTGGAGGCCGTGGAGGGGGTCGAGGTGGAGGGTGGCGGGGGCGATCTGGCGGCCGGGGCTGTTGGGGGTGATGGTGAGGCCGCCGAATTCGGCCCAGGCTTCGACGGCGGCGGGGAAGACGGTGTGCCGGTGTCCGGCGGGTGAGGTGTGTTCGCGTAGGGCGTCGGCCCAGATTTCTGCCTGCTTTATGTCCCAGCGTCCGGGTTGCCAGCCGGCGGCGCGCAGGGCGGCGTCGACGAGTACGGGGAAGCGCGTGGTGGAGGTGCGGTCGGGGTGCATCTGCCCTTCGTTCTCGTCGAGTCGCTGGTGTTGTCGGTGTTGGCGGGGGTTGTCAGTCGTCGGTTGTGGTGGGGTCGACGATGCGGACGCCGAAGTGGGCGCTGAGGGCGGTGCAGGCGCGGCAGGGGGTGGCGAAGCTGCCGTGGAGGGGGTCGCCGTCCTCGCGTATGCGGCGGGCGGTGAGTTTGGCGTGTTTGAGGGCTTTGCGGGCTTCGCTGTTGGTCATGGGTTTGCGGGCGGCGCGTTTGCTGCGTGCGGCGTCGGCGGCGGTGAGGTGCCGGGAGATGAGGATGGTTTCGGCGCAGCGGCCGGTGAAGCGGTCGCGTTCGCCGCTGGTGAGGGTGTCGAGGAAGTCCTGGACGAGGGGGTGCAGGGCGGGTGGTTGGTCGCTGCGGGCGGCGGTGCCGGTGAGGGTGGCGCCGCGGACGGAGAGGGCGGCGGCGACGGTGGGCAGGATGCCGTCGCGGCGGTGGCGGAGGGTGGGGGCGGGGGGTGTGTCGGTGCCGCTCCATCCGATGCGTGGGTCGCCGGACCGCACGTCGGTACCTTCGGTTCGCAAGGTGTTCATGATCGTTTTTTCCCTCCCCGGGTGGTCCCCGGCGTCCCCCGAAGGACACAGGGTGCCAAATGCCGTGGCGGGTGCGGAAGCTGGGGCGGTGCGACACGCCCGTGTCGGGGCTGGTCGTGACGGTGGGGTGACGGCTGGTCACGGAGGTGGGGGGTGGTGTCCGGGGTGAGCGGAGGGGTGGTCTCCTCGGGGGGTGGTGGGCCGGTGACCGGGGTTCGCGTACCGCATAGGCTGTCGGCATCCGCGATCGACACCGCCGATTTGAGGCCAGAGAGAACGCCGCAGGGGGCTACCGCCATGACGACAGGTCGGCTCGGGCAGCAAGCCGCGCCGCCGAACGCGGCCTATGCCGGGCAGGTCGTGCACTTTCCGGATCCGGTCCGTGCGGCGCGTCACCCGAGAGGGGTATGGGTCGATGAGCGTGGTTATCCGGATTTCTCTCCGTACGCGCGTGTGGCGGTGGAGATCGCCGAGCCGCCGGAGGGTTTCGGTGTCGACGAGTTGCGGCTGACGGACTATGTGTCGGCGAATGCGGCGTTGGCGGCGGAGCGGCATGAGTTGTGGGACACGGTGCCGGATGTGGCGACGCCGCACGGCTGGACGTGGCATCACGTGGCCGGGACGCGGCGGTTGGAGCTGATTCCGGTCGAGGTGAAGGCGTTGCTGCGGCATCACGGTGGGGTGGCGACGGCGGCGGTGGACCATGGCAAGCGGGGGACGCGGCCGTTGCAGGAGACGCGGCCGGCGCATTTCGGGCTGCCGAAGTCGGGTGTGGCGGTGTCGGAGGCGCAGGTTCAGGGTGTCGAGGAGGATCTCGGGTACCGGCTTCCGGGTGCGTATCGCTCGTTCCTGAAGGCGGCGGGTGGGTGTGCGCCGGTGGGTACGGCGCTGGCCGCGGAGTTGGGTCTGCTGGTGGACCAGCCGTTCTTCACGGTGCGTGAGGAGGCGGCGGTCAATGACCTGGTGTATGTGAACAAGTGTCTGCGCGACCATCTGACGAAGGATTACCTCGGGGTGGCGTTCGTGCAGGGCGGGTTGCTCGCGGTGAAGGTGAAGGGCGAGCGGCCGGGTTCGGTGTGGTTCTGCGCGTACGACGATGTGCGTGATGTGGATCCGTCGTGGTCGCCGGCGGAGCGGGTGGAGCGTCTGCTGCTGCCGTGCGGTGACGATTTCGACGTCTTTCTGTCGCGGCTGGCGGGGAGTCCGCCGGAGTTGGAGACGGTGGCGAATCTGATGGTGGACGGCGGCTTCGCGCGTGTCGTTCCGGTGTCTTCCGGTCTTTCCGGTTCTTCCGGTGCGGCGTCTTCCGGTCCGGTGGGGGAGTGAGCTTCAGGCGATGGTGACCTACGCGCAGGCGCAGGAGCGCGCCGAGGAGTGGATCAACGGTGATGTGCCCGCGTACCAGCATCGTGAGGTGCGGGTGCGGGAGTTCGAGCTGGGTTTCGTGGTGTGGGGCGAGGACCGGGCGGAGGGTCCGCGTTCGGATGCGGGTGCGCAGCGGCTGGTGATTGCGCGGGACAGCGGGGAGGCGACGCTGTGGCCGGGGCTGCCGGTGGGTGAGGTGATCCGCCGGTACGAGGAGGAGTACGGCCGTGCGGAGGGGCCGCAGGATGCGGTTCCGGCGCCGGCTGCCGTGCGGATGGATCTGAATCAGACGTCGTTCCTGCTGACTCCTCCGGAGTGGTTGCAGGAGGCGGCGGACAAGCTGGGCATCGGGGACCGGCGGCCGGGGCGCGAGGACGGTGCCGGTGCCGGGGCGTCCGGTGGTGGTGCGGGCGGTGGTGCCGGTGGCGGTGCTGGGGTTTCGTCCGGTGGGGCGGGGCCGGCGCAGACGCAGGCCGGGGTGCCGGCGGACGCGTCCGGGGCGGCTGCTCCTGCGGGTGCGCCTTCGGCTGATGTGCCGGTGGGGGCCACGCCCTGGGCCGGTACGGACACGAACGCGGACTCCGGTGAGGACGACCGTTCGGTGCCGTTGCCCGCGACGGTGTTCGCGCCGCCGTTGAGCGATGCCGAGGACGAGGGTCCGCAGCCGCCGGTGAGCGTGCCGGATGCGAAGACGGCGTTGATGTCGGGGGGCAGTCAGCTGCCGCCGACAGCGGTCGCGCCGGCGCTCGATACGTCGGACACGCCGAGTGTGCAGGGCTTCCCGCCGGGCGCGCCCGGTGTGCCCGGGGCGCCCGCCGCTCCTGGGGTGCCGGGCGTTCCGCAGGGCAGTACGCCCCCGCCGCCCGGTACGCCGCCGTACGGCTACCCGCAGCAGCCGGCGGCACCCGGGACGCCGCCGCCGGGCGTGCCCGCGTACCCGCCGGTTCCCGGTGCGCCGGGCGTTCCGCAGGGCAGTACGCCCCCGCCGCCCCCGGGTGCGCCGACCTACGGCTATCCGCAGGGTCCCGGCGCTCCGCAGGGTGCTCCGGGTTACGGCTATCCGCAGGCGCCCGCGCCGGGTGTGCCGCAGCCTCCGGCCGGCACGGGTGCCCCGGCGCGGCGGCTCGCGCCGAATGCCGGGGACATCGCGGATGCCGCGACGAGCAAGGCCGCGCCGCCGCCGAAGAAGGCGCGCGGTGGGGTGGGTGTGCCGCCTCCGCCGCCGGGTGCCCCCGGTACGCCGGGCGCGCGTCCGGGGGGCGCGGCGACGCCGCCTCCCGCGCCGGGTGCGCCTGCCGGTGGGTATGTGCCGACACAGCTGGTGTCGGCGCTCGGTCCGGAGGGGCCCGAGGGTCCGGGTGGTGCAGGCGGGGCGCAGGCGCCGGGGGCGCCGAATGCTCCGGGTGCCCCCAATCCGCCGGCCGCGCCTCCGGGCAACGTGCACCACGCGGCCACGGTGCTGGCCGACCCCGGTCAGCTGGGCGGAGGCGTGCCGCAGCCTCCGGGCGCGCAGGGTGCTCCGGGCGCCCCGGGTACGCCTCCCGTGCCTGGCGCGCCGCAGCCTCCGGGCGCCCCCGCGGCTCCTGGTGCCCCGTTGCCGCCGAGCGGCGCTGCCGGTCCCGGCGTGCCCGGCGTGCCGGGTGGGGGGCGCGAGGGCGTGCACCACGCGGAGACGGTGCTGGCCGCGCCCCCGGTGACCGGTCCGGGCGCGCCCCCGCCGCCGCCCGCCCCCGGCGCACTCGGCATGCCGCCGGGCGTGCCGGGTGCCCCGCAGCCGATGCCTCCGGGTGCGATGCCGCCGCCGGGCGCGCCCGGGCAGCCGCCGGCGTACGGGTATCCGCAGCAGGGGCAGCCGACGGTGGGTCCCGGCTATCAGGCCGTGCTGCGCTATCGCGCGCAGGACGGTTCGGAGCAGCAGCTGATCCGGCGTTCGGCGCCGGGTACGCCGCACCCGGAGTGGCAGATCTTCCACGAGCTGCGGGCGATGAACGTGCCGCCGGACCAGGTGCTGGAGCTGCACACGGAGCTGGAGTCGTGCGAGCTGCCGGGTGCCTACTGTGCGCGGATGATCCGGGAGCAGTGGCCGCAGGCGCGGATCACGAGCATCGCGCCGTACGGCACGGACCAGGCGAGCCGGCAGCAGGGCATGCAGCAGTTGCTGGCGCACCAGGGCGAGTTGCACCAGGTGGCGGACGGTCCGGCGCGGCCCGTGCCGGTGCGGGCGCCGTTGCCGCCGGTGCAGGCCGCGCCGGCCGTTCCGCCGGAGGGCATCGCGCAGGAGCTGGCGGCGGCGTTCGGGCCGGGGGTCTTCCGGTTCGAGCAGCAGGCGGTGTCGCGGCAGGGTGTGCCGCCGATCGTGGCGCACACGCTGGTCGTGGCCGGGCTGCCGGTGGACATGGGCCCGTTCTTCTGGGCGCAGGCCCAGCCGGGCCGCCCGGTGCCGACGCTGGCGGAGCTGGCGGCCGAGCGCGGGGTGCAGCCGGCCCCGGACGCGGGCTCGTACCTCGTCATGGGCACCGACTTCGGCAAGGCGATCTGTGTGCAGTACGGCACGGCGAACATCGTGGCCGTGCCGGTGGAGGCGGGGCCGGGCGGGGCTCCGGTGCCGCCGCAGTTCGTGAACACCGGGCTGCCGGAGTTCGCGCGCTGCCTGGCGCTGCTGGGCCGGATGTGGCGCCTGCGGTACGGGCTGAACCAGGAGCAGGCGGGCCGCTGGACCGTCGACTTCCAGGCGCAGCTGGCCGCCCTGGAC
This sequence comes from Streptomyces sp. NPDC030820, assembly GCF_055572075.1. Taxonomy (NCBI): domain Bacteria; kingdom Bacillati; phylum Actinomycetota; class Actinomycetes; order Kitasatosporales; family Streptomycetaceae; genus Streptomyces; species Streptomyces sp. NPDC030820. Next base: position 169,270 of record NZ_JBVIEB010000004.1, on the reverse strand, counting down.
CCGGCGGCGCTCGGTTCGCCGGAGAGCTGGTGGTCGGTGCTGCTGGAGCAGATGTGGGACGGGCTGCTGTAGCGAAGCCGGCCCGGCGTGAGCGGATCATGCCCTTCACGCGCGCGTGAAGGGCATGATGGGCCGGTGGACTTCGAGCCGTACCGGGGCGAGCTGGTGGCGTACTGCTACCGCATGCTGGGCTCGTTCCACGAGGCCGAGGACCTGACGCAGGAGACGATGCTGCGGGCCTGGAAGGCACGGGACCGCTACGACGCCACGCGCGCGTCCGTGCGGACCTGGCTGTACCGCATCGCGACCAACGCCTGTCTGAGCGCTCTGGAGAGCCGTTCGCGCCGCCCCCTGCCGTCCGGGCTGGGAGCGCCGTCCGGGGATCCCGGCGCGCCGCTGACGCCCGCGCCGGACGTGCCGTGGCTGGAGCCGTTCCCCGAGGCGCGGTTCGACGTGGAGGCGCGTGCGGATCTGCGGCTGGCGCTGGTGGCGGCGCTGCAGCTGCTGCCGGCGCGGCAGCGGGCCGTGCTGGTGCTGCGCGAGGTGCTGGAGTTCTCCGCCGCCGAGGTCGCCGAGCAGCTGGAGACGTCGGTGACCGCGGTCAACAGCGCGTTGCAGCGGGCGCGCGCCGCCCTCGCGCGCGGGGGTGCGGGCGTCGCGATCGACGGGGTCGGTGAGCCGGAGGATCCCGAGGTGCGGGCGGTGGTGCTGCGCTACATGCGCGCCTTCGAGGCGGCCGACGTGCCGGCGCTGGTGCGGCTGCTCACCGAGGACGCGGTCCTGGAGATGCCGCCGGTGCCGCTGTGGTACCGGGGCAGGCGGGACTACGGCCTGTTCATGGAGCGGGTGTTCGCGCTGCGCGGCACGGGCTGGCGGGTGGAGCGGGTGGCGGCCAACGGGCAGCCGGCGCTCGCGGCGTACGCGCCGGAGCCCGGCGGTGGCCATGCGCTGCACACCGTGCAGGTCCTGACGGTCGTCGGCGGCCGGGTCGCTCGGAACGTGGTGTTCGCCGATCCGCGCGTCCTGGCCGCGTTCGCGCCCCCTGCGTCCGTCGCCCCGTGAGATGACACGGCCTGCGACGGCGATCCCGACGCGATTTTCCGGTGCGGGCGATGAGTCGGGTCGCTGCCGCCGGTAGGTACCGGTGAGCAACCCAGCGAAGGGACCGTCGTCATGAGTGTCGTCGTCATCGAGTTCATCAGCCTGGACGGGATCGTGTCCGACCCGGACGGGTCCGCGGGTACGCCGTACGGCGGCTGGGCCTTCCGGCACGGCCCGGAGGCGGTCGCCGGGGACAAGTTCCGGCTCGGCCGTGTGCTGGACGAAGGGGTGCTGCTGCTGGGCCGTACCACCTGGGAGCTGTTCGCGCGGCTGTGGCCGGGCCGGGACACCCCGTTCGCCGCGCGGATGAACGCCGTACCGAAGCTGGTGGCCTCCCGTGGCACCCCGGACGTGTCCGCATGGACCAACTCCCGCCTGCTGAAAGGGGACCTCGCGGACGCCGTGCGCGCCGAGCGGCGGGACGTGGTCGTCACCGGCAGTCTCGCGGTCGTGGCCGCGTTGCGGGAGAAGGACCTGGTCGACGAGTACCGGCTGCTGACCTTCCCGGTCGTGCTGGGGCAGGGCCGGCGGCTGTTTTCGGCCGGGAGTGAGCCGGCCGAGCTGGAGTGCCTGTCGGCCGAACGGGTGGGCGCCGCCGTTCTCACGCGCCATGGGAGGGCCGCACGATGACGGCCCGTTTCCTCGCCCTGTACGAGAACCCTGCCGACCCCGAGGCGTTCGACCGGCACTACCGCGAGGTGCACATCCCGCTCGGCCGGCGGCTGCCCGGTCTGCGCCGTTACACGGTCGGCCGGGAGACGGCGGCGGTGCGCGGGGGTGCGCCGTACTACCTGGTCGCGTCGCTGGAGTGGGACTCGCTGGAAGAGCTGCGCGCGGCGTTCGCCTCGCCCGAGGGACGCGCGACGGCGGCGGACGCGGCGCGTCTGGCGCAGCTGGCGCCCGTTCGCAGCGTGATCGTCACCCTGGAGGAGGACGTGCTGTAGCCGGCCCCGCCCGCCGCACCGATCGCGAAGTGCGGGGTTTCGAGCGTGATGTGACTGCGGAGTGTCGCGTTATGAACACTTACGCCCGATCCATCAAGATATGCGCGAAATCATCCTGTCGTGTATGTCCGGTGGAGAGGGGTTCCCAGGGTGAGCAGCGCATCGATGTCGCCGCACGGCTTCGTGACGGTCCGGGGGCGCGGCTACCGCCCCGAGCAGGTCGACGCCTTCCTGGAGGAGCTGTCGCAGGACCGCGACGCCGCGTGGGAACGGGCCGCGCGGCTGACCGTGCTCGCCAAGGACATGGAGACGGAGGCCGCGCGGATGCGCGAGGTCGTCGCCCAGCTCGCACCGCAGACGTACGAGTCGCTCGGGGAGGGCGCACGGCGTGCGTACCAGCTCGTGCTGGAGGCGGCGGCGGACCTGCGCGAGCGCACGCGGCGTGAAGCGGAGCAGCACCTCGCGCAGGCCGAAGCGCGCGCCGAGAGCGTACGCCGGGAGGCGCAGGAAGCGGCGGACGCGCTCCGCGCGGAAGCCGACGAACGCGCCCGCCGGCGGCTCCTCGCCGCCCGTGCCGAGGCCGACGACCTCCGCGTCGGCGCACGACGCGACGTGAAGGAAGGGCGCTCGGAGGCGCTCGCCGCGTTGCGCGAGGTACGGCAGCGCACCACCGGCATGCTCGCCGAGCAGTCCCGGGAGCACGCCGAGCGGTGGGCCGAGGCCGAGCGCGAGGCGGCCGAGCGGGCGGCCGAGCTGGACGCCCGGCACGCCGAGCGGATGAGCCGGGCCGAGACCGCGCTGTCCGACGCCGAGCGTGCCCTCGGGGAGGCCGAGGAGTACGCGCGCCGCGTCCAGGAGGAGGCACGCGCGCGTGCCGTCGAGATCATCGCCGACGCGCGCGTGCGCGAGGAACACATCGCCCGGGAGACGGAACAGGTGCTGCGCGAGCACGGCGAGACCTGGGACGACGTACGGGCCCACATGGACCAGGTCCGCAGCAGCCTGATCTCACTGACCGGCAGAGCGGCCCTGGAATAGCCCCCCCAGCCGCGAGCCCCCGGCACCCTGCGCCGCTCCCCGCCCCGCCCCGCTCAACCCCCCTTCCGCACCGCCCCCGCCAGAATCCACCCCTCCACTGCCTCGTACTGGTGCCGCTGCTGTTCCGCCTTGGCGCGGCCCGAGGCGAGGGTGCCGAGCCAGCCGAAGAGGAAGCCGGCCGGGATGGAGACGATGCCGGTCGTGGTGAACGGGAACCAGTTGAAGTCGGCGTGCGGGAACGCCGAGACGGGTGAGCCGGAGACCAGGTTGGTGCCCGGCATGAGCAGCAGCACGGTCAGCGTGCCCCCGATCAGCGTCGCCAGCAGCCCGCTGCGGGTATAGCGGCGCCAGAACAGCCCGTACACCAGGGCCGGCGCGATGGCCGAGGCACCCAGGCAGAAGGAGAGCGTCACCAGGGGCTGCAGGCTGTGGTGCTGCACCATCGTGGCGAGCAGGATCGTCGGCACGCCTGTCGCGAGCGCTGAGAGGCGCGCGAGGGCCATCTCCCGCCGGGCCGGCATCTCCTGCACGCGGGCCGCGAACACGTCGTGGGCGAGGGAGTTGGCGCAGGCGAGGATCATTCCGGCGACCGAGGCGAGCAGGGTCAGGAAGATCGCCGTCGTCACCATGGTGAACAGGAAGGTCTCCGCCGTGGACACGTCCGCGCCGAAGACCGCCCGCGAGCCCAGCAGATACGCGGTGTTGCCCTGCGGATCGGCCCCGGCGATCACGGCACGGCCGACCAGCGCCGTGGCGCCGAACCCGACCACGGTGATGATCAGCACGAACAGCGCGACGATCGACACCGCCCAGGACATCGAGCGGCGCACCTGGCGGGCGCTGGAGGCGGTGTACATGCGCATGGTGATGTGCGGCAGGACGCCGCCGCCGAGCACCACCGTCAGCTCCGAGGCGATCATGTCGAGGCGGGACCTGCCCGACGTGCCGAACTCCAGCCCGGAGCGCAGGAAAGCCGGCCCGGCGCCGCTCTGCCGCGAGGCCGCGGTGAACAGCGCGCCGGGATCCCAGTCGAAGCGGCGCAGGATCAGCACGGCGACCACGGCGCCCGACCCGACCAGCATCACGATCTTCAGGATCTGGATGAGCGCGGTGCCCTTCATGCCGCCGATCGCCGCATAGGCGATCATCAGGGCGCCCAGCCCGACGACGCACGCGGTCTTCAGCGACTCGTCGGTGAAGCCCAGGATGAACGCCATCAGCTGCCCGGTTCCGGCGAGTTGGACCAGCATCAGCGGCAGCAGCGCGGCGATCGTCACCGCGCAGGCCGTGATGCGCACGCAGCGCCCCGGCAGCCGGCGGGCGAGCGCGTCGCCCATGGTGAACCGGCCCGCGTTGCGCAGCGGTTCGGCCAGCAGGAACATCAGCAGCATCAGCGACAGCGCGGTGCTCAGGGCGAGGGCGACTCCGTCGTAGCCGCACAGGGCGATCACCCCGCCGGTGCCGAGGACGGTGGCGGCGGAGATGTAGTCCCCCGCGATGGCGAGGCCGTTGCGCAGCGGGGACAGGGAGCCGTAGCCGGTGTAGAACTCGTCGAGGTCGTCGCGGTCGGGGCCGGTCATCACGCACAGCAGCAGGGTCACCGTGGCGACGGTGGAGAAGGCGACCAGGGACATGGACTGGGCCGTGCCGCTGAAACCGGTGAAGCCTCCCACGGCCGGAGTGCCGGCGGCGGCGGTCATCGGGCCGCTCCTCGGCGTGCGTCCAGTTCGGCCTGCTTGCGGATGCGGTCCGCGAGCGGATCGACGTGCCGGCGCGCGGTGTGCTCGTACAGCGCGATCGCGAGCCAGGTGACCGGGACCTGGATCACGGCGAGCAGCAGACCGGCGGGGATGCCGTCGGCGACCGTGCGCGTCATCACGCCGGGCGCGGACGCGGACAGCACCAGGAACAGCGTGAAGTAGCCCAGCGCGGTGAGCGTGGCCGTACGCCGCTGCCAGCGGTAGGCGCTGCGCAGCACCCGCAGGTCGCTGTGGTGCCCGAGGGGTTCACGGGGCGGCCGGCGGTCCGGGAGCGGCGGCTGCGCGGGAGCGGGCTGCCAAGGGTAGGTGAGGTGGGGCGGGTCGTACGGCGGTTGGGGTAGGTCGTACGACCGTTGGGGCGGGGCGTACGGAGATCGGGGTGGTGCGTACGGAGATCGGGGCGGGCTGTACGACGGGTGCGGCGGGTCGTAGGACATCCCGGGGCTCCTTGCTCGGCTCGGGTCCGTGGCGGCGGACCGCAGGGAGGTGGGGGGCGTGCGGAGCCACGCACGCTACTCGCGGGTTTCGGGGACGCGTGGCGTTTTCACCGAACTGGCCGGTCGGTATGCGCTTACTACGCGAAAACACGTGCCGACCTGGGGTGTTACCCGCGTTAACCGACCTCTCGTGCGCTCACTCCTCGCGCACCGGGAACCGCCGCGGTGCCACCAGCAGCAGCACCAGGAAGGCCAGGGCCGCCGCGGCCGCCGCACCGAGGTACACCGCGTGCACCGCGTCGGCGATCGCGTGCCGGGTCGCCTCCGGGGCCGTACCGGCGTCCAACGCGCGCGTGACGGAGTCCAGATCGCCCGCGCCGCCCAGCCGCGCGGCCAGCACCCCGTTGGCGACGGCGCCGAACAGCGAGGCGCCCAGGGTCTGTCCGGTCTGCCGGCAGAACAGCACGGACGCGGTCGTGGTGCCCCGCTCCGACCAGCCCACCGTCGACTGCACCCCGACGATCAGCGGCAGTTGGAACAGCCCGAGCGCCGCGCCCAGCAGGAGCATCAGCAGTGTCGGCTGCCACCACGAGCCGGGGTAGGGCAGGAACGGGAACGCGCACAGGATCAGCGCGGCCAGCCCGATGCCGAGCAGCGCGGTGTCCCGGAAGCCGATGCGCCGGTAGACGTGCTGGCTGAGCGCCGCCGACACCGGCCAGCTGAGCGTCCACACCGACAGCACGAAACCGGCGGCCACGGGCGCGAGTCCGAGCACCGACTGCGCGTACGTCGGCAGGAACACGCTCGGCGCCACCATCAGCAGGCCCAGCGCGCCGAGCGCCAGATTGACGGCCGCGATCGTCCGGCGCCGCCACACCCACCCGGGGATGATCGGTTGCGCCGCCCGCCGCTCCACCGCGACCACCACACCGGCCAGCGCCAGACCGGTGCCGAACAGTGTCAGCGAGGGCGCCGACAGCCACGGCCAGGCGACCCCGCCCCGCACCAGCGCGGTCAGCAGCACCCCGCCGCACGCGAACACCGCGAGCGCACCCGCCCAGTCCACGCGCGCGTACGCGCCGTTTTCCGGCTTCTCGCGTTCGGGCTCGTGCAGATGACGGACGATCAGCCACAGCGCGGCGGCGCCGATCGGCAGGTTGATCAGGAAGATCCAGCGCCAGTCGGCGTACGCGGCGAGTACCCCGCCGAGCCCCGGCCCGGCCACCGCCGACACCGCCCACACCGTGGACAGCTTGGACTGGATCTTCGGGCGCTCGGCCAGCGGATACAGATCGGCCGCGAGCGTCTGCACGGTGCCCTGCAACGCCCCGCCGCCGAGCCCCTGCACGATCCGGAACGCGATCAGCGCCGCCATGTTCCAGGCGCCCGCGCACAGCAGCGAGCCCAGCAGGAACACGCCCGCGCCCGTCACCAGCACCGGCTTGCGGCCGAAGGTGTCGGACAGCTTGCCGTAGACGGGGAGCGTGACGGTCACGGCGAGCAGATAGCCGGAGAAGAGCCAGGAGAAGACGGAGAACCCGCCGAGGTCGCCGACGATCTGCGGTACGGCCGTGGAGACGATGGTGGCGTCCAGCGCGGCCAGCGCCATCGCCAGCATCAGCGCGGCGACGACGGCGCCTCGGCGCCGGGTGCCCTCCGTATGGACCTTGCCGCCGCGTATCGCGGGTGTCGTGCCCCCCACCGGATCCCCTCCCGTGCCCATTGCACCTATTTCCGGTACGACAGCTTCCCACGGCAGCCGGAACTTGACCCTGACGCGACGGGAGGGTGGAGGCTTTCCGCACCGAAGGGTGGAGACGACCCCGAGGGGATCTCCGCCCACGGGTGGACCACCCCTAGGGGTACCTCCGTACTACGGCTCGGGGAGGGTTCGTTCCGGCGGAGGACGAGGGGGGCCGGGCCCGGTCCTTAACCTGGCTTTACGCCGCCGGGGGTGGCCGACCGCACCGGCGGGGTGGGGTTTTCCCCCGGGAAAGAGGGGGCTTCGCACCAGCGCGGGAGGGCCCCGCCGGCCGTGAGACTCGACGGCGTACCCGAGACGACGCCCTGGCACGCCGGGGCACCACTCACCGATTTGCCGACCGATACAGGAGACATACCGTGACATCGGCTGTGACCATTCCCAGGGACGGGGGCACTGGAGGGCGTACGGCCGTTGCCGCGCGGGCGCGGCAGGTCGTGAAGGCGTACGGGTCCGGTGAGACCCGTGTCGTCGCCCTCGACCACGTGGACGTGGACATCGCGCGGGGCCAGTTCACCGCCATCATGGGCCCCTCGGGGTCCGGCAAGTCCACGCTCATGCACTGCCTCGCCGGGCTCGACACCGTCACCAGCGGCAAGATCTACCTGGACGAGACCGAGATCACCGGACTGAAGGACAAGAAGCTCACCCAACTGCGCCGGGACCGGATCGGCTTCATCTTCCAGGCGTTCAACCTGCTGCCGACGCTGAACGCCATCGAGAACATCACGCTGCCCATGGACATCGCGGGGCGCAAGCCGGACAAGGCCTGGCTGGACCGCGTCGTGGAGACCGTCGGCCTCGCCGGACGCCTCAAGCACCGGCCGGCCCAGCTCTCCGGCGGTCAGCAGCAGCGCGTCGCCGTGGCCCGCGCCCTCGCCGCCCGCCCGGAGATCATCTTCGGCGACGAGCCGACCGGAAACCTCGACTCGCGCGCGGGCGCCGAGGTCCTCGGCTTCCTGCGCCGCTCGGTGGACGAGCTCGGCCAGACCATCGTGATGGTCACCCACGACCCCGTCGCCGCCTCCTATGCCGACCGCGTGCTCTACCTCGCCGACGGCCGGATCGTCGACGAGATGCACCAGCCGACGGCCGATCAGGTCCTGGACCGCATGAAGGACTTCGACGCCCGGGGGCGTACCTCATGACCGTCATGAAGACCTCGCTGCGCAACTTCTTCGCGCACAAGGGCCGGATGGCGCTCTCCGCGATCGCGGTCCTGCTGTCGGTGGCCTTCGTCAGCGGCACCCTTGTCTTCACCGACACGATGAACACCACCTTCGACAAGCTGTTCCAGGCCACGGCCTCGGACGTGACGGTCAGCGCGAAGGGCTCCTCCGACACCGGCGAGACCACCTCCCGCACCGGCAAGCCGCCGGTCATGCCGGTTTCCGTGGTCGGCGAGGTCCGCGGCGCCCAGGGTGTGCGGAAGGCCGAGGGCACGGTGTTCTCCACCTCGGTGACCGTCATCGACGCCAAGAAGGACAAGCTCTCGCCCAGCAGCGGCGCCCCGACCATCGTCGGCAGCTGGAACGGCAACGACGCCCGCACCATGAAGATCACCTCCGGTACGGCGCCCAAGGGCCCGGACCAGGTCATGGTCGACGAGGACACCGCCGCCAAGCACCACCTGAAGCTCGGTGACGACATCGGGATGATCTCGGTCGTGGGCACGCACCACGCGCGCGTGTCCGGCATCGCCGCCTTCAAGGTCACCAACCCCGGCGCCGCGATCTTCTACCTGGACACGAAGACCGCCCAGCAGACCCTGATCGGCAAGACCGGCGTCTACACCAACATCAACGTCACCGCCGCCCAGGGCGTGACGAACGACCAGCTGAAGAAGAACGTCACGGCCGCCCTCGGCCACGGCTACAAGGTGCAGACCGCCAAGGAGGTCGCCGACGCCAACCAGAAGAGCGTCGAGAGCTTCCTGAACGTCATGAAGTACGCGATGCTCGGCTTCGCCGGGATCGCCTTCCTCGTCGGCATCTTCCTGATCATCAACACCTTCTCCATGCTGGTCGCCCAGCGCACCCGCGAGATCGGCCTGATGCGCGCCATCGGCTCCTCCCGCAAGCAGGTCAACCGGTCCGTGCTGATCGAGGCGCTGCTGCTCGGCGTGATCGGCTCCGTGCTCGGCGTCGGCGCGGGCGTCGGCATCGCGGTCGGCCTGATGAAGCTCATGGGCAAGATGGGCATGCATCTGTCCACCGACGATCTGACCGTCGCCTGGACGACCCCCGCCGTCGGCCTGCTCCTCGGTGTCGTGGTCACCGTCCTGGCCGCCTACCTGCCCGCCCGGCGCGCCGGCAAGGTCTCCCCGATGGCCGCCCTGCGCGACGCCGGCGCCCCCGCCGACGCCAAGGCCGGCACCGTCCGCGCCGTGATCGGGCTGCTCCTCACGGCCGCCGGCGGCTGGAGCCTGTACGTCGCCGCCACCGCCGACAAGGCCAAGGCCGGCTCGGGCTGGCTGGGCCTGGGCGTGGTCGCCACGCTGATCGGCTTCGTCGTCATCGGCCCGCTGCTGGCCGCCGGACTGGTCCGGGTCCTCGGCGCGGTCATGCTGCGGATCTTCGGCCCGGTCGGCCGCATGGCCGAGCGCAACGCGCTGCGCAACCCGCGCCGCACCGGCGCCACCGGCGCGGCCCTGATGATCGGCCTGGCCCTGGTGGCCTGCCTGTCGGTGGTCGGCTCCTCCATGGTGGCCTCGGCCACCGACCAGCTCGACAAGACCGTCGGCACGGACTTCATCATCTCGCCCGACAACCAGCAGCTGATCAAGCCGCAGGAGGTTCAGGCCGTCAAGTCCGCCCCGGGCCTCGCGCGGGTCACCGAGTACCGGCCGACCCAGGCCGACTTCACCACCCCGGACGGCAGGACCCTCAAGGACACCGCCATCACGGGTGCGGACCCGACCTACGCGACCGACCTGCGCACCAAGACGGTCGCCGGTGACCTCAAGGACGCCTACCGGCCCGACTCGATGTCGGTCCACCAGAAGTTCGCCGAGGACCACGGCATCCACCTCGGCTCCAGGATCTCCGTGGCCTTCCAGGACGGCTCCACGGCCCACCTGACGGTGCGCGCGATCACCAGCGACGACACCGTCATCGACAAGGGCGCGATGTACACCTCCCTGGCCACCATGGCCAAGTACATCCCCGCCGACCGGATGCCGCTGGACCAGCTGGTCTTCGCCTCCGCCAAGGACGGACAGCAGGCCGCCGCCTACAAGGCGCTGAAGAGTGCGCTGCACAGGTATCCGGAGCTGACCGTGCGCGACCAGACCGACTACAAGAAGGCGCTGAAGGACCAGATCGGCCAGCTGCTGAACATGATCTACGGCCTGCTCGCGCTCGCGATCATCGTCGCCGTCCTGGGTGTCGTGAACACCCTGGCCCTGTCGGTGGTCGAGCGGACCCGGGAGATCGGCCTCATGCGGGCCATCGGTCTCTCCCGCCGCCAGCTGCGCCGCATGATCCGCCTGGAGTCCGTGGTGATCGCCGTCTTCGGCGCCCTGCTCGGCCTCGGCCTGGGCATGGGCTGGGGCGCGACCGCCCAGAAGCTCCTGGCGCTGCAGGGCCTGAAGGTTCTCGACATCCCCTGGCCGACGATCATCACGGTCTTCATCGGCTCGGCCTTCGTAGGCCTGTTCGCCGCGCTGGTCCCGGCGTTCCGGGCGGGCCGGATGAATGTGCTGAACGCGATCGCGACGGACTAGCCGCGCAGGCTGGACCGACGCCACGACCACCGCATACGGGGGTTGCGGGGGAAAGACCCGGTGCCGGGGAGCCGCACAGGCTTCCCGGCACCGGGTTCTTTTGCCGTCACGGGAAACAGGGGTTGTCCACAGGCCCGGCGCCAACCCCGACGGAGTCGTACGCTGGACACCCCCGGCCGTCACACGCGTCGGGTTATTCGCGTTGCCCACCACCGGACGGAAAGCCCCTCCATGAGCCTGCACGGTCTGCTCGACGCCGTCGTCAAGGACCCCGCCCTCGCGGAAGCGATCACGGCGGCCGCGGACGGCAACCGCATGCACATCGACCTCGTCGGCCCCCCGGCGGCCCGCCCCTTCACGGTCGCCGCCCTCGCCCGCGAGGCCGGCCGGCCGGTGCTCGCGGTCACCGCGACCGGACGCGAGGCAGAGGACCTGGCGGCGGCCCTGCGCTCCCTGCTGCCCGCCGAGGGCGTCGTGGAGTACCCCTCCTGGGAGACCCTCCCGCACGAGCGGCTCAGCCCGCGCAGCGACACCGTCGGCCGCCGCCTCGCCGTCCTGCGGCGCCTGGCCCACCCCAGTGCGGACGACCCCGGGACCGGCCCCGTCTCCGTCGTCGTCGCACCCGTGCGGTCCGTGCTGCAGCCGCAGGTCAAGGGCCTCGGCGACCTGGAGCCGGTGTCCCTGAGGACCGGCCAGACCGCCGATCTGAACGACGTCGTGGAAGCCCTCGCGGCCGCCGCCTACGCGCGCGTGGAGCTCGTCGAGAAGCGCGGCGAGTTCGCCGTACGCGGCGGCATCCTGGACGTCTTCCCGCCCACCGAGGAACACCCCCTGCGCATCGAGTTCTGGGGCGACGACGTCGAGGAGATCCGCTACTTCAAGGTCGCCGACCAGCGCTCCCTCGAAGTCGCCGAGCACGGCCTGTGGGCCCCGCCGTGCCGCGAGCTGCTGCTCACCGACGACGTCCGCGCACGCGCGCGTGCCCTCGCCGAGGAGCACCCGGAGCTGGGCGAGCTGCTGAACAAGATCGCCGAGGGCATCGCGGTCGAGGGCATGGAGTCGCTGGCCCCCGTCCTGGTCGACGACATGGAACTGCTCCTCGACGTCCTCCCCAAGGGTGCGATGGCCGTGGTCTGCGACCCGGAGCGGGTACGCACGCGTGCCGCCGACCTCGTGGCCACCTCCCAGGAGTTCCTGCAGGCCTCCTGGGCGGCCACCGCCGGCGGCGGCGAGGCCCCGATCGACGTCGGCGCCGCCTCCCTGTGGTCCATCGCCGACGTCCGCGACCGCGCACGCGAGCTGGACATGATGTGGTGGTCGGTGTCCCCCTTCGCGGCCGACGAGGAACTCGACGCGGACACCCTCAAGCTCGGCATGCACGCGGCCGAGACCTACCGCGGTGACACCGCGCGGGCCCTCGCCGACACCAAGGGCTGGCTCGCCGACGGCTGGCGCGTGGTGTACGTCACCGAGGGCCACGGCCCGGCCGCCCGCACCGCGGAGGTCCTCGGCGGCGAGGGCATCGCCGCCCGCCTCGACGCCGACCTCACCGAACCGAGCCCCTCGGTCGTCCACGTCTCCTGCGGCTCGATCGAGTACGGCTTCGTGGACCCGGCGCTCAAGCTCGCCGTGCTCACCGAGACCGACCTGTCCGGCCAGCGCGCGACCGGCCGCGAGGGCGCCCGGATGCCGGCCCGCCGCCGCAAGACCATCGACCCGCTCACCCTGGAGGCGGGCGACTACATCGTCCACGAACAGCACGGCGTCGGCCGCTACATCGAGATGGTGCAGCGCACCGTGCAGGGCGCCACCCGCGAGTACCTGGTCGTGGAGTACGCACCCGCCAAGCGCGGCCAGCCCGGCGACCGCCTCTACATCCCCACCGATCAGCTGGAACAGATCACCAAGTACGTCGGCGGCGAGGCACCCACCCTGCACCGGCTCGGCGGCGCCGACTGGACGAAGACGAAGGCTCGCGCGAAGAAGGCGGTCAAGGAGATCGCCGCCGACCTGATCAAGCTGTACAGCGCGCGCATGGCCGCCCCCGGCCACTCCTTCGGCACCGACACGCCCTGGCAGCGCGAGCTGGAGGACGCCTTCCCCTACGCCGAGACCCCGGACCAGCTCACCACCATCGCCGAGGTCAAGGAGGACATGGAGAAGTCCGTCCCCATGGACCGCCTGATCTGCGGCGACGTCGGCTACGGCAAGACCGAGATCGCGGTGCGGGCCGCCTTCAAGGCCGTACAGGACGGAAAGCAGGTCGCCGTCCTCGTACCGACGACCCTGCTGGTGCAGCAGCACTTCGGGACGTTCTCCGAGCGGTACGCGCAGTTCCCGGTGGCCGTGAAGGCGCTGTCCCGCTTCCAGACCGACACCGAGGCCAAGGCCGTCCTGGAGGGGCTGAAGGACGGCGCGGTGGACGTCGTGATCGGCACCCACCGGCTGTTCTCCTCCGAGACCAGGTTCAAGGACCTGGGCCTGGTCATCGTCGACGAGGAGCAGCGCTTCGGCGTCGAGCACAAGGAGCAGCTGAAGAAGCTCCGCGCGAACGTCGACGTGCTGACGATGTCCGCGACCCCGATCCCCCGGACCCTCGAAATGGCCGTGACCGGCATCCGTGAGATGTCCACGATCACCACGCCCCCGGAGGAGCGGCACCCGGTGCTCACCTTCGTCGGGCCGTACGAGGAGAAGCAGATCGGCGCCGCCATCCGCCGTGAACTGCTGCGCGAGGGCCAGGTCTTCTACATCCACAACCGCGTCGAGTCCATCGACCGCGCGGCGGCGAGGCTGCGCGAGATCGTCCCCGAGGCACGCATCGCGACGGCCCACGGCCAGATGTCGGAGTCGGCGCTGGAGCAGGTCGTCGTCGACTTCTGGGAGAAGAAGTTCGACGTCCTCGTCTCGACCACGATCGTCGAGTCCGGCATCGACATCTCCAACGCCAACACCCTCATCGTGGAGCGCGGCGACACCTTCGGCCTGTCCCAGCTGCACCAGCTGCGCGGCCGCGTCGGCCGAGGCAGGGAGCGCGGCTACGCGTACTTCCTGTACCCGCCGGAGAAGCCGCTGACGGAGACCGCGCACGAGCGCCTGGCGACCATCGCCCAGCACACGGAGATGGGCGCGGGCATGTACGTGGCGATGAAGGACCTGGAGATCCGCGGCGCGGGCAACCTGCTCGGCGGCGAGCAGTCCGGCCATATCGCGGGCGTCGGCTTCGACCTGTACGTCCGCATGGTCGGCGAGGCGGTCGCGGACTACCGGCGCCAGCTGGAGACCGGCGAGATCGAGGAGGAGCTGCCGCTCGAGGTCAAGATCGAGCTGCCCGTCGACGCGCACGTCCCGCACGACTACGCGCCCGGCGAGCGCCTGCGCCTCCAGGCCTACCGCGCCATCGCCTCCGCCAACAGCGAGGAGGACATCAAGTCCGTCCGCGAGGAACTCACCGACCGCTACGGCAAGCTGCCCGAACCGGTGGAGAACCTGCTGCTGGTGGCCGGGCTGCGCATGCTCGCGCGCGCCTGCGGCGTCGGCGAGATCGTGCTCCAGGGCACCAACATCCGCTTCGCACCGGTGGAGCTGCGCGAGTCGCAGGAACTGCGGGTCAAGCGCCTCTATCCGGGCACGGTCATCAAGCCGACCGTCCACCAGGTGCTGGTCCCGCGCCCGAAGACCGCGAAGGTCGGCGGCAAGCCGCTGGTCGGCCGCGAACTGCTGGGCTGGGTAGGCGAGTTCCTGGCCTCGATCCTGGGGTCGTAGCCGGCGTGGAGCTCGTAGGCGGGGGCGATGGGCCGCGCCGGGCCAGGCTCCACGGAAGCACGAGGTGAGCGGGCGCGCTCGCGCGCTCGCCGTACTCCCCTGGTGGGCGCCCTCTGCCCCAACTCACCGGCGGATCAGCTCGGAATGCCCCCTTAGTCCTTATCTGACGTCGGTCGCAGGCCAGCTACCGTAAGGGACGGAACGATTCCGCCCGTGTCCGACGGGCGGACCCGGGCGAGTGAGGGGGGACGCATCGTGGCGCGTCTGAGGGGTCGGGCGGTCATCGCCCTGGCCGTGCTGGTGACCGGCTGCAAGTCCGTCGACTCACTGACCGTCAAGGTCAGGGCGCCGAAGACCGGTTACTCCGAGCTCATTCAGGGGGCAGTGCGCTATGCGTACTGAGAGGCACATGAGGCGCAGTGTCGGGAGTCGGCGCGTTGTTCTGGCATCCGCCGCAGTGGTGGCCACCGGAATCCTGATCTCCGGCTGCAAGGGCGTTGCTCCACCTGCGGACAGCGGAACCTCCGCTTCTGCCGTCTCGACCGCCGGCAACGGCCGGGCCGTGAACCCGCTGGACAATCCGGACGGAACGCGGCCGGGGCTGGCGGCGATCACGTCCACCGCGGACATGGCGAAGGCGCGGTCGTTGATCGAAAAAGTGGCGACGAAGGGACGCGGACCGAAGACGGGGTACGCGAGGGACAAGTTCGGCTACGCCTGGATGGACTCGGCTCCAGGCGGCCTCCCCTTTGCTCACAACGGCTGCGACTCGCGAAACGATCTCTTGAAACGCGATGGCGAGAGTGTCCGCTTCCGGGCCGGCTCCGACTGCGTCGTCACCTCCATGACGCTGCACGATCCTTACACCGGTCACACCATCGAGTGGGTCAAGTCCCACGCCACGACGGTGCAGATAGACCACGTCATGCCGCTGTCGTACGACTGGCAGATGGGTGCGTCCCGCTGGACCAAGGGCAAGCGGGAGGACATCGCCAACGATCCGCTCAACCTGATTCCCGTGGACGGTCCCACCAACGGCGCCAAGAGCGACTCGGGGCCCGCGGCGTGGCTGCCCCCGAACAAACAGATCCGCTGCTCCTACGTGGTGCGCTTCGCCCAGGTGTCGCTGAAGTACGACCTTCCGGTGACGGTCGCGGACAAGCGGATGATGCTGAGGCAGTGCGGCGGCTGACCGAGACGGACGCGGCCGGCTTCAGCCGTCGGCCGAGGGAGCCGTGGTGCGCGTGAGGGCCACTTGTCGCCCTCGCCGTCGACGGCCGGCGCACCCTGCCTGCGCGCGGCTGGGACCAGGTCCTGCTCCGGGCCTTCGCCGACCTGCGCCGCGGCACCCGCCCGGACACGGTGAGCGCCGTCTCCGTCACCATCGCCCCGCAGGCCGAGGGCCACGGCCTGTCCGCCGTCATGCTTTCGGCGATGCGGGACCGTGCCCGCGCCCGCGGCTTCCGCGAGGTCGTCGCCCCCGTCCGACCCAGCGCCAAGCACCAGGAACCGCACACCCCGATCACCGAGTACGTCCACCTTGTCCGCCCCGACGGCCTGCTCGAGGACCCATGGCTGCGCGTCCGCGCACGCGCCGGAGCCACCATCGACTCCGTCGCGCCGGCCTCCATGACCGTGCGCGGCTCGCTGGAGGAGTGGCGCCGCTGGACCGGGCTGCCGTTCGACACCGCGGCGGACGTCGAAATGCCCGGCGCGCTGGTCCCGGTCCGCTGCCAACCGGAACGCGGATACGCCGTCTGCGTCGAGCCCAACGTGTGGATGCGGAACCGCCTGTACGCCCCGCCTCCGGTGTTCGTCAGCTCCCGGTGACGTGGCCGCGTGGCGCGGGGGCGGGGCGGCCCGCCTTCTCCCAGGAGACGAAGGTGTTGGTACGGGCGAAGACGAAGGCCTTGACCGGGTTGCCGGAGTACGTCCACGGCACGCTGCCGACGTATCCGCCGACCGCGCGGAACTGCTCGACGGCGTCCGCGTACCGCTTCGTCTGGAACAGGGTGTCCGCCAGCAGGTGCCGGACCAGCGGCAGCCGGTGGTGCCCGGCCGGCGTCCGGTCCACGGCGTCCAGGGTGGCGTCCAGGGCCGGCTGCACGAACGGCTGGTTGTACACGGGCGCCTTGGGGTCCCGGAACGCGTGCTCCATCAGCGCGTACAGGTAGATCACGGGCAACAGGCTGCCCTGCGGAGCGGAGGCCGCGGCCTGCTCGGCGAACGCGTACATCAGCTCGTGGGAACCGCGCCACTTGGCGCACCAGTACTGCAAGGCGCTGACATGCGCGCCGAAGTGGTGCGGGTCGCGTGCGGTGATCTCCGCCCACAGCGCACGGAAGTCGTCGTGCGGCCAGCCGAGCCCCAGGGCGATGGTGATCTGCGCGATCCAGGGGCACGGGTCCTCGGGCGCCATCCGGGCGGCCTCCCGGCAGGCGGGCAGCGCCTCGGCCAGCAGCCGGTGGAAGCCCTCGAACTGCTCGGCCGTGGTGTGCTTCGCCTGCTTCGCACCGCGGACCTTGCCCGCGAGGGAGACGAGCGCGTCGGCGTGCACGAGCGCGGCGGACGGATCGTCGGGGTACTCGGTTCTCCACGCCCTGAGCCAGGAGTCGTCCTCGGCGGCGGCGTGCGTGAGGATGCCCAGCCGGTACCACCGCAGGTCCCAGTCGCGGCCCGCCCCGGCCAGGTAC
This sequence comes from Streptomyces sp. NPDC030820, assembly GCF_055572075.1. NCBI lineage: Bacteria > Bacillati > Actinomycetota > Actinomycetes > Kitasatosporales > Streptomycetaceae > Streptomyces > Streptomyces sp. NPDC030820. The sequence goes on along the minus strand of NZ_JBVIEB010000004.1, from coordinate 152,046 downwards.
CCGGCGGCCTGCCGCCAGTCACCGGCGAGAGCGGCTGCCGCGACCGCGTCCGCCTCCGGATCGGGACCCGCGAACCGGGTGTCGAGCTGCGCGGCGGGCACCAGCCCGTACTTGGCGGGATCGATGTTGACCGGCGCCTTGGCCTTCGCCTCGGCCCGAGCGGCGCGCGCCTTGCGGGCGTTGCGGGGGATGGTGACGGCCGCGTAGACGAGGGCGCCGGCGCCGGCTATGTCGATCAGGATGTTCATACCGGGTCTTTTCAGGTCGGGGCCGCATGGGGAGGCGACCGTTGAGGCTGTCGGAACAGGGCAGCGAAGGCTGTCAGGACGGGGCGTGGGGCGGGGGCCAGGCCGATGTGGGGGGCGGGGGTGCCATGCCGTCGAACGGGGAACCTGCGCCGCCGAACAGCAGAGCGCGCAGTGGCCCGGTGCGGGGTGGATCGGCGACCGCGTGGTCCAGCGCCTCCTCCAGTGCCTCGGCGAACCCATCGGGTGCCACCTGGCGCGCAGGGGGGCCCGCCCAGCACAGCTCCCACCGGCACAGCCCCGCGTCCAGCGCGGTGAGCAGGGCCAGTTGCCGCAGGGCCGAGCGCAAAGCCGTCCGGGCGAACTCGCGCGCCGCACGTCCACTGCTGCGGCCCGCCTCCTCCGACTTGGGCAGCCGGTCGGCGATGTCGTACAGCAGGCCGTGGTCGAGCAGGGCCAGGAGGTGTGCGAGGGGTGGGACTCCGGGTGGGGCGACGCCCCTCGCACCGGACACCTGGGCCATGGCCCCCAGCAACGGCTCTGCTCCGCGCGCCCAGCCCGCACGCCGGGTCTGCGAGGGCAGTTCGGCCCAGGGCACCCGCTGCCGGGCCAGCGCCTGTGGGCTCAGTACGACCCGCTCCAGCTCGGCGAGGAGGCTGTCGGGCGCCCGGAGCAGTGCGGTAGCGGGGCGGCGTACGAACGCCGGGGTGCGTCCGTCGTCGGGGAGTGCCTCCAGTGCCGCGATGCGGTCGGCCGTGGGCGGGTGGGTGTCGTAGGGAGACCTCTCCTGGGACACCTCCTGCGGGAGCGGCCCCTCGGCCAGCGTTCTCAGTTCCGCACGGCGTGTGCCGTCCGCGATGAGGAGGGCGAGCCCACCGTAGAACTGCCCCTCCGGCGGCAGCAGCCCGGCCTCCCAGCCCAGCAGGGCGTAACCGTTCACGTAGAGGTCGTCGGCGGCTTCGAGCACGGGGATGCGGCGCAGTGCGGCGGCCGTGGTGTCCCGTCCGGCGATCCGGGCGGCCACCAGATCGGCCGCGTACTCCTGCCGGCGGCTGACGGCCTCGGTCAGGCGCAGGCACAGCCTGGCGTACGCGGAGAAGACGAGGGCCAGATAGTGGTCCGGGCCCCGTGTGGGTTCCCGCTTCACCGGTGGCGGCTCGCCGGCCGCCCGGTGCCGGGCGGCCCGTGCCGCGAACGTCGCCTTCTGCCCGGCCTCATCGACGGCGGCCCGGTGCCGCAACGTGCGCACGGTGTTCAGCAACCTGCTGCGCAGTGCCCACAGCAGACCGCCCAGCCGGGTGTCGTCGTGCGCGTAGTGCCCCAGCTCGTGCGCGAGTACGGCGTCCAGCTCGTCCTCCGACAGGCCGATCAGCAGCGCCACGCCGAGGAGGAGCCGGCGTTCGCCCGCCACCAGCCCGAGCCACCGGGCGTCCTCCTGAACCATGGCACCGGCCCCCGGGATCACCCGTATCTCCGCGGGCGGCCGAGTGCCCACCCGCTCGGCCAGGTCATGCACGCGCCGCCACAGCTCCGGCTGCTCCCGCGGCGTCAGCGGCAGACCGGCAGGCCCGTCGCGCCGATCCCCGCGGTCACGGCCGAGCAGCACGACGCGCACCACGCACCAGGCGATCGCCAGTGAGCCCAGGTAGCCCTCCAGAGCCATGACCGTGAAGCCCGGGCCCCGGGCCAGGACGACGTCCAGGACCGCCAGCGCCACGAGGATGAGCACGGCCAGCAGATAGAACCCGATCAGCAGGCCGAGGGCGAGCGCGGCCCGCAGCGAGGTCGCGGGTACGCCGCGGCCCCGTACGGCGGCTTCGTCGGCGGCCGCCCGGCCGACGAGGCGGGACGTCGGACGCATGTGCATCCTTCACAGGGACGGAACGGTCGTGGGACGGGAAAACCGGTGGTCAGGCCTGGCCGCCCGGCTTCACCCCTTCTTCAGCGCCGCGAGGACCGTCGTCGTCACCTTCTTCGCGGACGTGGCGCCGTTGTCGGTGCCCGCCGTGGACAGCACGGTGACCACGGAGTTGCCGGAGCGGGCCGCGATCAGCGTGGTGCCGTTCTGCCAGGCGCCGCTCGTCAGCGTCATCGTGTAGGCCTCGTCCCCGAGCCTGGCCGTGGACTTGCCCGTGACCTTCACCTTGGCGTGCGTGTCGGTGTCCGTGAACGTGGCGCACTCGCCGGCGACGGTCTGCAGCTGCTTCAGCACCGAGCTCGCGGTGGTGCCCTGGAACGCGTCGACCTCCTGGGCGACCTCCTGGGTCTTGTCGTGGCTCGCGTAGTCGTTCTGCGCGAACGACACGCCCCCCTTGTAGCCGGTCACCTGGATCCAGGACGTGCCCCCCAGCCTGGTGCAGTCCGGCTTCGCGGTGCTCCTGGCGGACGGCGAGAGGAACTGGCTTCCGGTATCGGCGGCGCCGTCGGACTCCAGCTTGAGCCCGGCGGGGAAGGCCGACGCGGGCGCCAGCGCGCCCTTCAACCGCGTACCGGTGGGCAGACCGGCGTTCAGGTCCTTCGCCTTGGCCGGCTTGGCGCCCGCGCCGCCGGTGCCGGCGGAGGAGCCGGCGGAGCAGGCGGTGAGGGCCAGCGGGAGCGCCGCGACGGCGAGCAGTGTGGCGGCACGGGGGGAGAGACGCATGGCAGTCCTTCAGCAGGTGGTGTTTCGGGGGAAGTGTGTACGGCATGCCGTACGGGGTCCGGAACCGGGTCCGGCTGCGCGGGGCGGCGCCCGGGCAGCCGGAGCCGGTGGGACGGGTGCGGTGAGCGGTGTTCGGGTGAGCGGTGTTCGGGTGGGCGGCGGTGGGAAGCGCCGGCTCAGGCCGCCTTCTTCCAGTCGCCGCAGCCCGTGGTCTTGAAGTAGGCGTCGCCCGGACTGATGGTGACGATGGCCGTGCCGGTCACGTTGTCGTTGGCGATGATCGAGTTCGTCCCGTGCTCGGCGTCCTTGGTGCGCTCCCAGTAGCAGTTGTCGTCGGCGGTGTTCCCGGTCGACTTGTAGGTGCCCGGCGCGATGTCCGTGCCGACCTTGTACATGCCGCCGTCGCCGTCCACCGAGGAGGCGGGCGTGCCCTTCGCCTTCGGGTCGACGGCCTCCCAGTCCTTGCAGCCGCTGGACTTGAAGATCTTGTCGGTGGGCTTGATGGTCACGTAACTCGTGCCGGTGACGTTGTCGTTGGCCAGCAGCGAGTCCATTTCGCCCTTGGCGTCCTTGGCGCGCTCCCAGTAGCACATGTCGTCGGAGTTGCCGGTCGTGCGGTACGTGCCCGGCTTCACGTCCGAGCCGACCTGGTACTCGCCGTCGCCGGCGATGGCGGCCTTCTTCTTCCCGGCCGCCTGGCCGGCCCCCGAGTCCTTCTTGCCCTTCGTGCCGCCGGGGGTGTGCTCGGCGGAGGCGGAAGAGCCCTTGTCGCTGCCGCCGGAACCGCCGTCCTTGCCATTGCTGCCGGCGTTCGCCGACACGGCAGCGATGACGACGACCCCCACGACGGCGCCCAGCGAGACCTTGGCCTTGATGCCCATGGCGAATCCCTCCCCAAAGCGGCGGCCTCCCCCTCCGGTGGCCGCTTGTTCGCTGGGTCAATAAGAGCAGAGCCTGTGAACCGAGTCAACATGGTGCGCATGGTCTGATGAGTACACGCCGTGAATGCACGGATCTTGTGTACGCCGGTATGCTCGGCGTCACACACGGGACGAGGGGAGCGGGGCCGGTGCAGGACAACGCGACAGAGGTGACCGCGGCCGGAATCGCCCGGCTCGCCGGAGTGGGCCGGGCCGCCGTCAGCAACTGGCGCCGCCGGCACGCCGATTTCCCCAAGCCGGTCGGCGGCACCGAGACCAGCCCCTCCTTCGCGCTCGCCGAGGTCGAGGCCTGGCTGCGCAAGCAGGGCAAACTCGCCGAGGTCCCGCTGCGTGAACGCGTCTGGCAACAGCTCGTCGGACATCCCGAGGGCCCGCTGACCGCCCTGGTGCACGCGGGCTGTGCCCTGCTGCTGATCCACGAGCGCCCCACCGTCTGGCTCGACGCGAGCGCGGGCTCCGACGTGCGCCTCGCCGCGATGCTGCCGGACGTGCTGGAGCAGGTGCTCACAGCGCGTTTCGGCAGCGTGCGGGGGCGGGCGGCGCACGGCCGGCGGTCCGCGGGCGCGGGTTCTGCTGTGAACACGTCCGGCGAGGCGGGGGGTGTGAACACCTCGTCCGCCACGGCTGATCCGAACTCGGGTGCTGCGGCGGCCGCTGTGAACGAAGGCTTTACGGCTCGCGATGTGAACGGAGGCTTCGGGGCGTCTGGTGTGAACGCAGGCTCCGCGGCAGCCAGTGTGAACGTGGATCCCTCGGGGCGCGCTGTGAATCCGGCGCTCACGACATCCGATGTGAACTCCTCACCGCCCGGCCGGCCTGTGAACACCCCACCAGTCGTTCACCACCCCGCCGCCGCTGACGCCACCCCCACAACCACCGCGGGCACCCCCACCGCCACCCCGGGCACCCCCGCCCCGCACACCCCCGCCCTCCGCACCCCCACCGGCCCCCAACTCCTCCCCTCCGCCCCGCTCCTGCGCGGTGCGGCCGAGCTGGCCGCCGAGATCGGGGCGCGGCAGGCCTTCGAGTTCCTGCTCGGCCGGCACCTGGACGCCAACCCCCGCCAGTACACGCTCACCCCCGCCGAACTCGCCGGTCTCATGGCCGACCTCGCCGGCCCCGCCCGTACCGTCCTGGACCCCGCCTGCGGCACCGGCGCCCTGCTGCGGGCCGTCGACACCCGCCCCGACCAGGAGCTCTACGCCCAGGACAGCGCACCCGACCTGGCCGCGCTCACCGCGCTGCGGCTCGCGCTGCGCTCCCGGGCCGACGTGCGCGGTGCCGCCGGTGACACCCTGCGCGCCGATGCCTTCCCCGAGCTGCGCGCCGACGCGGTGCTGTGCCATCCGCCGTTCAACGAGCGCAACTGGGGCCACGACGAACTCGCCTACGACCCCCGCTGGGAGTACGGCTTCCCCGCCCGCACCGAGTCCGAACTGGCCTGGGTGCAGCACGCGCTCGCCCGGCTGGCCGACGGTGGTACGGCGGTCCTGCTGATGCCGCCGGCCGCCGCCTCCCGTCGTTCCGGGCGTCGGATCCGCGCCGACCTGCTGCGCCGGGGCGCGCTTCGGGCCGTGGTCGCGCTGCCGGTCGGGGCGGCACCGCCGTACAGCATCCCGCTGCACGTGTGGGTGATGCGCCGGCCCGACCGGACGCCGGCGTCGCCCGAGGTGCTGCTCGTCGACACCGGGAGGTTCGCCGGGGAGGGGCGCGGCGGCCCGGACTGGCCGGCGGTGCGCGAGACCGTCCTGGACGCCTGGCGCGCCTTCGAGCGCGGGGGGCGGTTGGCGGAGCGGCCGGGGCTCGCGCGTTCCGTGCCGGTCATCGAACTCCTCGACGACGACGTCGACCTCGCCCCCGCCCGCCATCTGCCGCCGGCGGCCGTGGCCGACGGCGCGGAGCAGCTCACGGCGGTGCGCGAGCGCCTCGGTGAGACCCTGCGCCTGACCGCCGAGCTCACTCCGCCGCCCGCCGCCCCCGCGCCGGGCGGGCGCTGGCCGCTCACCACCGTCGGTGAACTCGCGCGCGGGGGCGCGCTGATGATGCGCACCGGCGGAAACGGCGGCCACGCGCGCGTGCCCGTGCTCACCGACCACGACGTGCTCGCCGGCACGGCGCCCTCCGGGACGCTTCCGGAGAGCGAGGAGGAGGCGGTGCTGACCGAGCCGGGCGACGTCGTCGTACCGGTGATGGGCGGCGGCTCGGTGGCCCGCGTGATCGACGACGCGACGGGGGGCGCCGCCCTGGGGCGCAACCTCGTGCTGCTGCGCCCCGATCGCACGGCACTCGACCCGTGGTTCCTCGCCGGGTTCCTGCGCGGCACCGCGAACAACCGGCAGGCCAGCAGCTACGCCTCCACCGCGACCCGCCTGGACGTGCGCCGTCTGCAGCTGCCCCGGCTCCCGCTGGACGAACAGCGGCGCTACGGCGCGCGCTTCCGCGCACTCGACGAGTTCGAGCGGGCGCTGCGCCACGCGAGCCGGCTCGGGGAACAACTCGTGCGCGGTATGTACGACGGCCTCACCGACGGTACGGTGACGCCCGACTGATCGCCGGTGTGGGCAGGACAACGGTTCGGTACAACCAGGACGCCTGTCCGTGTCCTTGTCCGTGTCGGGTCATATGCTCGAAGCGACAAGCGCACGACCGGCGTTCTCCGCCCGACGGAGCACGCCGGTCGGGCACGTACGCCCACCTCAGGCATCAGGAGCAGTCATGCAAGGCCTCGGCTACGGACAGCCGGTGAAGCAGCCGCCGCACACCGCGTGGCTGGTTCTGCTGCGGGTGCTGTTCGTGGCGACCGGGTTTTTCAGCATCGGCCTCCTGGCCTGGGTGATGCTGCTGCGGCTGGCGATCGTCACGCGGCGGGGGCTGGACTGGTGCCTGTTCGCCGCCGCGCTGGTCGCCGACGTCCTCAGCCTGGTGCTGATAGGCACCGAGCCCGGTGACGACATCCACACCTCTGTGGGCTACTTCGGCATGTTCCTGCTGCTCGGCACGCTCGTGGCCGGGACCGCCTACTACCTCGCCGCGGACATCCGCCACTTCGCGCTGCGGCAGCAGGCGTACGCGGCGCAGCGGGCCGGGCAGGCCGGATACGCCTATCCGGGCCCCGCGAACCCGTACACGCCGTCGACCGTCCCGACCAGGCCGGTCGGTCGGGCGGGCCGCGACACGCCCTTCCCGCCGGCCCCGGTCGCCCCGCACACCCCGCCCCCGGTGCCGCACACGCCCCCGCCCCAGCCACCGCCGGCCACCCCGCCGCCGCAGCGCCCGGCGCCCAGCCACATCGACCAGGTACGCGCCGAACTGGACGAGCTGAGCGACTACCTGCGCAAGCACGACGGCCGGCACGACGGCCATGAGGGCGGAAGGTGACCGTGGCGACAGGACGTGTCGTCGCCGGCCGGTACGAACTGTCCACGCTCATCGGGCAGGGTGGCATGGGCCAGGTGTGGACGGCGTACGACCGGCGGCTCGACCGGCGCGTGGCGGTGAAGCTGCTGCGCCCCGACAAGGTGGCGGGCCAGGAGGCGGACGAGCTGCGCCGCCGGTTCATGCGCGAGTGCCGGGTGACCGCGCAGGTCGACCACCCAGGCCTGGTGACCGTGCACGACGCGGGCAGCGAGGGCGAGGAGCTGTTCCTCGTCATGCAGTACGTCGACGGCGCCGACCTGTCCGACCATCTCGCCGAGCACGACCCGTACCCGTGGCAGTGGGCGGTCGCGGTGGCCGCGCAGCTGTGCGCCGTGCTGAGCGCCGTGCACGCGGTGCCGATCGTGCACCGTGACCTCAAGCCGCGCAACGTGATGGTGAAGCAGGACGGCACGGTCACCGTGCTCGACCTGGGCGTGGCCTCGGTGATGGACACCGACACCACCCGCCTGACCCACACCGGCTCCCCGATCGGCTCGCCCGCGTACATGGCGCCGGAGCAGGCGATGGGCGGCGCGGTCGGCCCGTACACCGACCTGTACGCGCTCGGTGTGCTGATGCACGAACTGCTCAGCGGCGACGTGCCGTTCGCGGGCTCCACGGCGCTCGGGGTGCTGCACCGGCACCTGTACGAGCCCCCGCTGCCCGTGCGGCGTATCCGCCCCGAGGTCCCCGAGGCGCTGGAGACGCTCGTGCTGCGGCTGCTCGCCAAGGACCCGCAGCACCGGCCGGCGTCCGCGCAGGAGGTGTACGAGGACCTGGCGGCGCTCCTGCCCGCGCGCGGGACGCCCACCGGGGCGCCCTTGGACCCCACGCGCCCCTTCCTGCGTCCGCACGCCCCCTGGCCGGACCGCGCGCGGACCCCCGCGCCCCAGCCCGCCCCCGTCGCGTCGGCCCCGCAGGTAGCCGGGAAGCCCGATGTCGCCGCCGCCGTCGACGAGGTCAAGCGCCTGCTCGGGGAGGGGCGCATCACCCAGGCCGTGGACATCCTGGGCGCGATCCTGCCCGCCGCCGCCGAGCAGCACGGCGAGCACTCCCCGGTCGTGCGCACCCTGCGCAAGCAGTACGCGGCCACGCTCATGGACGACGGCCAGTACCGGCGCGCGCTGCCCGAACTGCGCCGCCTCGCCGACGAACGCGCCGCCGAGGCCGGCCAGGCCGACCCGCAGTCCCTGCGCTACCGCTACGAGGCCGCGCAGTGCCTGGAGCAGCTGGGCCAGCCGGCGGCGGCCCTCGCCGAGTACCGCGCGCTGCTGCCGTACTACGAGAACCAGTACGTCTCCGGCGACCCGCAGCTCGCCCACGACGTCCGCCGGCGCATCGGCCATCTCCTGCTCGCCCTCGGCGACCGGCCGTCCGCCCACGACACCCTCGCCCGGCTGCTGATGGACGTGGAGCGGCTGCACGGCCCCGGCTATCCGATGGCCATGGAGATCCGGCGCACCCTGCAGTGGCTCGGGCAGGTGCGCGGATAGTTCTTTGCCGTTTCCTGGCAGAACTTTGTGATCGTCAGGGGATTGGGTTTCCCGAAGGCTTGATCGGCGCCGGATAGGTTGCGCTTCGCTTTGCCAGGCACGTACGACAGGGGTGGGTTCCATGGCCGGCCATCGGCAGTCGAAGAAGCGCAGATTCAGCACGTGGGCGGTGGCCGGAGCCGCTGTGGTCGCCGGCGCCGGAATCGCCGCGCAGACCTCCATGGCCGCCACCACCTGGCCGGAGCAGAAGACGTTCACCGGCCACGCGTTCGACACCTGCGCGGCGCCCTCGCTGTCGGCGATGAAGGCCTGGCACACCGGCTTCTACGGGGCGGCGGCGGTCTACATCGGCGGCAGGAACCGAGGCTGCAGCCAGCCCAACCTCACCGCCTCCTGGGTGAAGTCGGTCGACTCCACCGGCTGGAAGCTCATCCCGATCTACGTCGGGGCCCAGCCGCCCTGCCAGTCCGGCTCCAACCCGGAGAAGCTCACCGCCACCACCGCCGCCTCGCTCGGCAAGACCGATGCGGACGACGCGGCGGCCAAGGCGTCCGGGCTCGGCATGAAGCCCGGCAGCCCGGTCTTCCTCGACATGGAGCCGTACGACATCACCAACACGTCGTGCAACAACGCCGTGCTGACGTATGTGCGGGCCTTCGACAAGGAACTGCGCGCCAAGATCTACCGCACCGGCTTCTACGGCTTCACCAGCTCCAGCGCCAAGGCGATCGCCACCGCAACCGACAAGACGGACCTGCCGGGCAACCTCTGGTACGCGCTGTGGGACAAGCAGTACACCACGACCACCGACTGGCCGTGGGGCTCCACCCAGTTCACCGATCACAGCCGTGGTCACCAGTACATCGTGAACAGCAAGGAGACGCGCAACGGCTACACGATCACCGTGGACCGTGACGCGTGGGACGGGCCCGTCGCCATCATCGGCTGAGGCCGGTCGCCGCGCGGGACAAGCCCCCTGCCGTCACATGGGGGCGTTCCGCCGGTGCGACGGTGCCCGAAGTCCTGATGAATCGTTGGTCGAATGGGTTGGCCTGAGCTGAGGCGCTGCCTACCATCGATCACCGCAAGACTTTGTGCACCGTCGCACAATCTCCTCGGGAGGTTTCCTTGCACCGCCGCCGTCGCACCGCGCTCGTCCTCACCGCCGCGATCGCCGCCGCGGCACCCCTGCTGACCGCCTGCGGAAACGATGCGCACCCGGGCGCCGCGGCCGTCGTGGGAGGGCAGCGGATCACCGTCGCCCAGCTGGAGAGCCGGGTCAACGAGGTCCGCAGGGCGCAGCGGGCCGCGGTGCCGGACGAGACCCAGTACCAGCAGGTCCTCGCCTCCACCAGCAGCCTCACCCGGGACACCCTGCACAACATGGTCCTCGACCGGGTGCTGCACCGCGCCGCGCAGGACGCGGGCATCACGGTCAGCCGCGAGGAGGTCCAGCAGATGCGCACCGGGCTGGAGCAGCAGGCCGGTGGCGCCAAGGGGCTGCAGACCGCCTGGCTGCAGAAGTACGGCATCGCCCCCGCCCGCCTCGACGACAACCTCCGGCTCCAGCTGGAGGCGCAGAAGCTGGCCCGGCAGCTCGGCACCGACACCACCCAGCCCGCCTTCTGGAAGGCACTGTCGAAGGCGTCCCAGGAACTCCACATCGACCTCAACCCGCGCTACGGCACCTGGGACGTGCAGAAGAGCAGCCGCGTGGACGCCCGGACACCCTGGGTACGGGAGGTCACGACGGCCTCGGGCGGGCAGCCGGTGACGGCGTAGCGAGGCCGGGCCGGGCGCCGGAACGGTACGGCCGGGCAGCCGGGCCGGCTCGGGCAACCGAGCAGGCCCGGTCATACGATCACATGTTCGTCCCCGCCCTGTGGACAACCGAATCCGCTCCCCGCCGCCGTGGGTTACGTTCGGATCGTGAACGCATCCAGCTCCGACCTCGCCCCCGCCACCGACCCCGGTCGCATCGTCCTGCTCACCACCAGCCACCGCGTCGCCCCCGGTCTGCTGTCCTGGCCCGCCTGGCAGGCCCTGCGCACCGCCGACGCCGTGCTGTGCGCGGACGGAGCGCATCCGCAGCTGCCGTATCTGCGCGAGGCCGGCATAGCGGTTGAGGAGGCGTCCCCCACCGCCCAGGAGCTCGTCGACGCCTGCGCCGGCGGGCGGACGGTGGTGGTCGTGGCCACCGGTGAGGGGGAGCCCGCGCTCACCGACGGCCTGGCCCGGCTGGCCGGCTCCGGCCGCGTCACCATGCCCGAGCTGGAACTGCTCCCGGCCTCCTACGATCTGCCCGGCGCCCGGCTGCTGGACCTCGTGCAGGTCATGGACCGCATCCGCGCCGAATGCCCCTGGTCCTCCCAGCGGACCCACGAGGGCCTGGCCAAGTACGCCATCGAGGAGTCGTACGAACTGGTCGAGGCGATCGAGGCCGGCGACCGCGAGGAGCTCCGCGAGGAGCTGGGCGACGTCCTGCTCCAGGTCGTCTTCCACTCCCGGATCGCCGAGGAGCACCCGGACGCGCCGTTCTCCGTCGACGACGTGGCCGGCGGCATCGTCGCCAAGCTCGTCCACCGCCACCCGCATGTCTTCGGCGACGAGAAGGCCGAGACACCGGAGGACGTCAAGGAGCACTGGCTGCGCACCAAGGCCGAGGAGAAGCGGCGCACCTCGGTCACCGAGGGCGTCCCGCTCGGACAGCCCGGCCTGGCCCTCGCAGCCAAGCTCGCCTCCCGCGCGCGCACGGCGGGCCTGGACGTGCCGCTCCCGCAGGGCGAGGGCATCGGCTATCAGCTGCTGGCCCTGGCGGCCCGCGCCGAGGCGGAGGGCGTGGACCCGGAGGCGGCCCTGCGCGCGGCGGCGCGTGCGTACCGGGACGCCATCCGGAAGGCGGAGGGAGTCGCCCCCGAGGCGATACCCGAGGCCACCGGCGACCACCGGGACGCGGAGGCCCACCCGGATGCGGATACGGTCGGAGAGTGACCGACCAGCCCCACCCCCAGTCCGCCCACGACCCGGCCCCGGACTCCGCTCCCGCCCTGTTCACCTGGGAGTTCGCCACCGACCCCTACCCCGCCTACGCCTGGCTGCGCGAGCACGCGCCGGTGCACCGGACGCGGCTGCCCAGCGGTGTCGAGGCCTGGCTGGTCACCCGGTACGCCGATGCCAAGCAGGCCCTCGCCGACCAGCGGCTGAGCAAGAACCCGGCGCATCACGACGAGCCCGCGCACGCCAAGGGCAAGACCGGCATCCCCGGCGAGCGCAAGGCCGAGCTGATGACCCATCTGCTGAACATCGACCCGCCGGACCACACCCGGCTGCGCCGGCTGGTCAGCAAGGCGTTCACCCCGCGCCGCGTCGCCGAGTTCGCGCCCCGGGTGCAGGAGCTGACCGACCGGCTCATCGACCGGTTCGCGGCGAAAGGCTCCGCCGACCTCATCCACGAGTTCGCCTTCCCGCTGCCCATCTACGCCATCTGCGACATGCTCGGCGTCCCACGCGAGGACCAGGACGACTTCCGGGACTGGGCGGGCATGATGATCCGGCACGGCGGAGGGCCGCGCGGCGGGGTCGCCCGGTCCGTGAAGAAGATGCGCGGCTACCTCGCCGAGCTGATCCACAAGAAGCGCGAGGCGCTGCCCGCCGAGCCCGCGCCCGGCGAGGACCTCATCTCCGGTCTCATCCGCGCCTCGGACCACGGCGAGCACCTCACGGAGAACGAGGCCGCGGCGATGGCCTTCATCCTGCTGTTCGCCGGCTTCGAGACCACCGTGAACCTGATCGGCAACGGCACCTACGCCCTGCTCACCCACCCCGAGCAGCGTGAGCGCCTCCAGGACTCCCTGGCCAGGAAGGAACGGGACCTGCTGGAGACCGGAGTGGAGGAACTCCTGCGCTACGACGGCCCGGTGGAGCTGGCCACCTGGCGGTTCGCCACCGAGCCGCTCACCATCGGCGGACAGGACATCGCGCCGGGGGACCCGGTGCTCGTGGTGCTCGCGGCGGCGGACCGGGACCCGGAGCGGTTCGCCGACCCGGACGTGCTGGACCTCGCCCGCCGCGACAACCAGCACCTCGGCTACGGCCACGGTATCCACTACTGCCTCGGCGCGCCGCTCGCCCGGCTGGAGGGCCAGACCGCGCTCGCCACCCTGCTCACCCGCCTGCCCGACCTGCGGCTCGCCGTCGATCCGGCCGACCTGCGGTGGCGCGGCGGGCTCATCATGCGGGGCCTGCGCACCCTGCCCGTGGAGTTCACGCCGGCCCGGGCGGGCAGCGGCGATCAGTAGTCCAGGCCGGCGAACCAGTCGCCACGGCCGCCCGGCGTCAGGTCGAGGAGGTGCCAGACGGGGCTGAGGAGGTCGATGCCGCGCTGGTCGATGTCCTCGGACATGCGTGGATGGGCGGAGTAGAAGTGGCGGACCGTGCCGTCCGCGTCCCGGGTGAAGACGGAGACGGTGGAGTCCTGCACCCCGTCCTCGTCCTCGCTTCCCAGGTCGTACTTGAAGGTGCTGTCCCCGGCGCTCAGCAGCCGCAGCCGGGACCAGCCGCGGCTCCGGGCGTGCCGGCGCAGGGTGGGCGGGTCGGCGGCCGCGACGACGACGAGGTCGGCGTTCTGGGCGACGTGGTGGGCGACGCCGTTGAAGCCGTCGATCCACAGGGTGCACATCGGACACGGGTCGGTCTGCCGTTTGCCGTACATGAACTGGTAGACGATCAACGGCCGGCCGGGGCCGGTGAACAGCTCGCTCAGCCTGACCTCGCGGACGGGTGTGTCGCCCGCGTCGAGGTCGGCGGGGCCTTCGAGAAAGACGTAGTCGTCGACGGCGGCGCCCTGCGGAAGCGCCCTGCGCAGGGCCGCGACCTTCTCGCGGTGGCGCATGAGGTCGATCTCGGCGTCGCGGAGTTCCTCGCGTGCGGCGAGGTACTCCGCGGACTCGCCGGGCAGCCGGGTGTGCCGCGCCATCGCGTTCCTCCTGCGGGAAGCCCCCGTGGGTCATGTCGAGTCCATGGTCGCGGCCGCCCCGCGCGCCGGGCGTGAGGCGCCGCCGTTCCCGACGGGTGAGAAAGCCGGGTGACCGCCCCGGCCTGTAGGTGGCTCAGGTAGCGCTGTCCGGGGTCGTTTCGGGTTTCGTGTGGAGGATCTCGCGGGCCTGGTCCGCGGCGCGGGCGATGCTCTCGGAGACGAAGTCGACGAAGCGGGCGATGTTCTCCAGGCGGGCGGCGGCCGGCGTGCCGGGGCCGAGGATGCCCACGCCCTGCCGGGCGATCTCTCCGAGGTGGGCGGTGGATCGGGCGGCGGCCATCGTGGATTGGTACATCACGTCGTCGTCGACGACATAGCGTTCGCGTCGGCGTTCGTCGCGTTCGCGGCGGATGAGGCCCTGGCTCTCGAGGAACGCGACCGCCTTGGAGACGGATGCCGGGCTGATCTGGAGGTGCCCGGCGAGTTCCGAGGCGGTGAGGCTGCCGGCGTCGGTGGTGTAGAGGCCGGCCAGCACCCGGGCGGTCATCCTGGGCAGGCCCGACTGCATGAAGACGGTGGTGAACGTCTCCTCGTACTCGCGTACGGCTTCGGCGTCGCGTCCGTGCGCCTGCGGGAGCGTGCCGGGGTCCCGGGGCACGGCCTTTCTGCGGCGGTGGGCGCGGCGTTCGGTGGCGCGGTGGGCGAGGTCGGCACGGTAGGCGGTGGGGCCGCCGTTGCGCATGACCTCGCGGGTGATGGTCGAGGTCGGGCGGTCGAGGCGTCTGGCGATCTCCGCGTAGGCGAGGCTGTCGGCCAGTCCCAGCGCGATCTGCTGGCGTTCCTGCTGGGTGAGTCTGCCTCCCGGCATCGCGGTCTCCTTCGTGGTCCGTGGTGTCTCCACCGTAGCGTTCACGCTCAATCAAGTGCAACGAACAGACTCGGCGGCGTTGCGTTGATTTCCAGACCATTGCAATGATTTCACGGCATCTACCAGTGCTTATAGTGCTTGCATGCAACGAGAGCGTTGCCAGATATGTGAATGCAACGTAGCGTTTCTGTAGTCGGAAACGCAGGCTCGAGGAGTCCGCGATACAGCAGAAGGAGCGCACGATGCAGAAGTTCGACACCCCCGCCCCGGTCTCGGTCGTCCTCGACATCCCCGCCGGACACATCCGGTTCATCGCCGCCGACCGGGCCGACACCACGGTCGAGGTCCTGCCCGCGGACGCCGCCAAGAGCCGCGACGTGAAGGCGGCGGAGCGGATCGAGGTCGCATACGGCGACGGCGTCCTGCGGATCGAGGCCCCGGAGGCGAAGAACCGGATCCTCGGCAACTCCGGATCCATCGAGCTGACCGTCCAACTGCCCGCCGGCTCCCGCGTCGAGGGCAAGTCTGCCCTCGGCGAGTTCCGGGGCGTCGGACGGCTCGGCGACGTCACCTTCGAGGGCGCGCAGGGCACGGTCAAACTCGACGAGACCGCGAGCGCCCAGCTGACCCTCCAGTCCGGCGACATCTCGGTCGGCCGCCTGGGCGGCCCCGCACGGATCAGCACCCAGAAGGGCGACCTCCGTATCACCGAGGCCGTGTGCGGCACGGTCACGCTGCGCACCGAGCACGGCGGGATCTCGGTCGGCGCCGCCCGCGGAGTCTCCGCGTCGCTGGACGCCGGCACCTCCTACGGCCGGATCCACAACGCGCTCAGGAACACCGACGGCGCCGCCGGTCTGAACATCCACGCGACCACCGCCTACGGCGACATCAGCGCCCACAGCCTGTAAGAGGGGCACTCCTCGGGCGCGGCGATCCCGCGAGCACGCGACGACGGGACGTTCGCGCCGGGGATCCCCGGCGCGGCCCCGGTGGGTGACAAAGCGGACGGGACGGGAGTTTCGGTGTCGCGCGAGAAGGGGATGGCAAACATTCAACTCTGTGATCTTCACGTGATCTGCGCGGCATGAACTTGTGACAAGTGATCGTCTGCCGATACGTTCACCCATCAGCGTGGCAGGAGGCACCACTTCGCCGCGCCGGTCCTGCTGTCGCACGAAAGGCTTCCGCATGCTCTCCGGGAACGGTCGTCACCGTCGCCCCCGTCAGGCTCCGGCCCTCCTCGTCGCGGCCGGCGTGACCGGCTCCGCCATCGCCATCCCGCTGCTCGGCGCCGCCAGTGCGAGCGCGGCCGACGGCACCACGTGGGACAAGGTCGCCGAGTGCGAGAGCGGCGGTTCCTGGAGCGCGGACACCGGAAACGGCTACTACGGCGGTCTGCAGATCTCCCAGGACGACTGGGACAAGTACGGCGGCACGCAGTACGCCGAGAGTGCCGACCAGGCCAGCCGCTCCCAACAGATAGCCGTCGCCGAGCAGATCCTCGCCGACCAGGGCACCAAGCCGTGGGCCATGTGCGCGCTGACCGCCGGGCTGACCTCCCACTCCGGTTCGGTCGACGTCGACCCCGGCGTCGGCGGCTCCGGCAACGGCGGTTCGAGTGACGCGTCCGGCTCGGCCGGCGGCTCCGCCTCGTCCGGTCTGCCGGATTCGTCCTCCCCGGACTCCGGTTCGGGCTCCGGCTCCGATTCCGCCTCGAACTCCTCCGGCTCGGACTCCACCGGTTCCCCCTCGAACGGGAGCGCCACGCCGACCCCGAGCGAGCACACCACCGGGACCCCGGACGGCACCGGCGACTCCGCCGGGACCAGCACCCCCCAATCCGACAAGACCGACAAGTCCGGCTCGCGCGACGGCGGAACGTCACAGGGGGGCGACAGCTCTCCCACGGCCACCTCGGGCGCCGACAACCCAGACAAATACCAGCAGAGCGCCGGTTCCTGGAGCCTGGTCGACACCGGTGCGCTCAGCAGTGGCGGACGTCACCGCGGTGAGAGTGCGGACGAAAGCGTGACAAACGGTCAGAACGCCACATCTGCCGGACGTCACGCCAGCCGTGAAACGGGCACCTACACCGTCCGTGAGGGCGACTCCCTCGTCTCCATCGCCGACTCCCTTGACGTCGATGGCGGGTGGCAGGCGCTCTACGACAGCAACAAGAAGGTCATCGGCGCCGACCCGAACCACATCACCGCCGGTCAGACCCTGAAAGTCGGGGACGAATAGGGCGGCGAACGGCGGCAGTTGACGCCACGTTTCGCGACTGATGTCCGTTTTGGCGAAAGTGTGGGATGAGTCTCAGAAGCCCTGATCGTCTTTGAAATTCCGCCGATCGCGTGTCTACGGTCAGGACCGCTCGTCACCACGAGCCCCGGCCGTCGCAACGCCGAATCCTGCCAGCGACTGCCCGGGAACAGTCGTCGCGTCAAGCGCCGTAGGCAGGAGCGGGGGACCCAAGGTAAGCGCCGGGCCCAGCGGTTGACGCTGGACCGGCTTGGGGTGAAGCCGCGCCTCGGATGAACGAGTGCGCGGCCGGGCAACTCAACCGGCCCGAACCCGACAGCTCACCTCGCAGGCGTCGGTGAGGGGATCGATCCATGCTGTTCTCCGGCAAGGGCAAGCACCGTCGTCCGTCCAAGGCCATCCGCGCCATCACGCTCGCCGGCGTCACCGGCGCCGCCGTCGCCGCCCCGCTGATGGCGGCCGGCAACGCCTCCGCCGCCACCGCCTCCCAGTGGGACGCCGTCGCCCGGTGCGAGTCGGGCGGCAACTGGTCCATCAACACCGGCAACGGCTTCTACGGTGGTCTGCAGTTCACCAACTCCACCTGGGCCGCGTACGGCGGCACCGCCTACGCCGCGCGTGCCGACCTCGCCACCAAGGCGCAGCAGATCGCCATCGCCGAGAAGGTCCTCGCGGGCCAGGGCAAGGGCGCCTGGCCGGTCTGCGGCACGGGCCTGACCAGCGCCGCCTACAACGGCTCCGCCCCGACGACCACCAAGTCCAGCAGCACCGCCACCCGCTCCACCGGCCAGCAGGCCGCCACCCGCTCCACCACGCGGACGGCCCCGAAGGCGAGCAAGACCGTCACCACGCCGACCGGCAAGAAGGTCAAGAAGGGCGACGGCGAGTACAAGGTCGTCAAGGGTGACACCCTCAGCGCCATCGCCGAGAAGCACGGTGTGAAGGGCGGCTGGCAGAAGCTCTTCCAGCTGAACAAGGACATCGTCCAGGACGCGAACCTCATCTACCCGGGCCAGCAGCTGCACCTGAAGTGACACCTGGCTCCGCACGGGCCCACAGCGCCCTCACATTCCGGCCCGCACTGAAGGCCTCGTGAGGGCCACCCCCGTCCCCACGGGCTCCCCGCCCCGGCGCGTGTTCCCCCGTACGCGCCGGGGCGGGGTCTTTCGTTGGCGGGGTCTTTCGTTTCCGCGCGCTGTTCGCCCACTCTTCAGCCGGGCCTCACCGGCAGGCCCCTTTGTTCCGAGGGTGAACAATGGGTACCGTCTGCGTGTCCCTCCTGTCCACGGGACGGTCGGTCGGTGGCCGACGCCCCGGGGACGGTTAGGCTCTAGTCGCAAGGCACAGCCGTAAGGCAGAACGCCCTGCACTTCCAGCGTCACATCCCAGAAGGAGATGCTCGTGCCGTCCATCGACGTCGTCGTAGCCCGGGAAATCCTGGACTCCCGAGGCAACCCCACGGTCGAGGTCGAGGTCGGCCTCGACGACGGCAGCACGGGTCGTGCCGCCGTCCCGTCCGGCGCCTCCACCGGCGCCTTCGAGGCCATCGAGCTCCGCGACGGCGACCCCAACCGCTACCAGGGCAAGGGCGTCGAGAAGGCCGTCCTCGCCGTGATCGAGCAGATCGGCCCGGAGCTGGTCGGCTACGACGCCACCGAGCAGCGCCTGATCGACCAGGCCATGTTCGACCTGGACGCCACCGACAACAAGGGCTCCCTCGGCGCCAACGCCATCCTCGGCGTCTCCCTCGCCGTCGCCCACGCCGCCTCCGAGGCGTCCGACCTCCCCCTCTTCCGCTACCTGGGCGGCCCCAACGCGCACCTGCTGCCGGTGCCGATGATGAACATCCTCAACGGCGGCTCGCACGCGGACTCCAACGTGGACATCCAGGAGTTCATGATCGCCCCGATCGGCGCGGAGTCCTTCTCCGAGGCCCTGCGCTGGGGCGCCGAGGTCTACCACACCCTCAAGTCCGTCCTGAAGTCCAAGGGCCTGTCCACCGGCCTCGGCGACGAGGGCGGCTTCGCCCCGAACCTGGGCTCCAACCGCGAGGCCCTCGACCTCATCCTCGAGGCCGTCAAGCAGGCCGGGTACGTCCCCGGTGAGCAGATCGCCCTCGCGCTCGACGTGGCCGCCTCCGAGTTCTACAAGGACGGCAAGTACCTCTTCGAGGGCAAGGAGCGCTCCGCCGCCGAGATGACGGAGTACTACGAGGAGCTCGTCGCGGCCTACCCGCTCGTCTCCATCGAGGACCCGCTGTTCGAGGACGACTGGGCCGGCTGGAAGGTCATCACCGACCGCCTCGGCGACAAGGTCCAGCTGGTCGGCGACGACCTGTTCGTCACCAACCCCGAGCGCCTCGCCCGCGGCATCGAGGAGGGCACCGCCAACGCCCTGCTGGTCAAGGTCAACCAGATCGGCTCGCTGACCGAGACCCTGGACGCCGTCGAGCTGGCCCAGCGCAACGGCTTCAAGTGCATGATGTCCCACCGCTCCGGCGAGACCGAGGACGTCACCATCGCCGACCTCGCCGTCGCCACCAACTGCGGCCAGATCAAGACCGGCGCCCCGGCCCGCTCCGAGCGCGTCGCCAAGTACAACCAGCTGCTGCGCATCGAGGAGATCCTCGACGACGCCGCGGTGTACGCCGGCCGCAGCGCCTTCCCGCGCTTCAAGGGGACCCACGAGGTCTCCAAGGGCTGAGCCGACCCGGGCCAAGTCTTAGCCAGTCGTACGTACGTCCCCGTATCCGGTCCCGTACCGTGTCCGGGGACGTACGCACGTGTGAAGGACACCGGCAAGGGGAGGCGGGAGAAGCCAGATGGCCGTGAAGGACCGGGACCGTTTCTCCACCGCGACCAGGCTGCGGCTGCTCGGCGAGCAGACGGCGGCCCGGGTCTACCGCTCCCAGACCAGGCGCCAGGCCCGCCGCTCCCGGCTCACCGGCCGTGCGGCGCTGCTCGCGCTGGTGCTGTGTTCGCTGATCGTCGCGCTCGCCTATCCGATGCGGCAGTACGTCTCCCAGCGCGCGCAGATCTCCGACCTCCAGCGGCAGCAGGAGCAGGCCCGCAAGCGGGTCGAGCAGCTGCGCGACCTCAAGGCGCGCTGGCAGGACGACTCCTACGCCGAGCAGCAGATCCGGCGCCGGCTGCACTATGTGCTGCCCGGGGAGACCGGGTACGTGGTGATCGACCCGGGTGTGGCCAAGCAGTCCCGCGCCGACCTCGGGGCCGCCCGCCGGCCCTGGTACGCGAACGTCTGGGACGGCGTCGACAAGTCCGACGCCTCCGACCAGTGAACCGACAGAAAGCCTGACGAAAAAGCAGTCATGGAAACGCCCCCGCCGCCCACTGAGCGCACCGAGCCCACCGACGCCGACGTCGAGGCCTTCCAGCAGCAACTCGGCCGCCCGCCGCGGGGCCTGCGGGCCATCGCACACCGCTGCCCGTGCGGTCAGCCGGACGTCGTGGAGACGGCACCCCGGCTGCCCGACGGCACGCCCTTCCCGACGACGTACTACCTGACGTGCCCGCGCGCCGCCTCGGCGATCGGGACGCTGGAGGCGGACGGCGTCATGAAGGAGATGACGGAGCGGCTGCGGACCGACCCGCAGCTGGCCGCCGCCTACCGGGCCGCGCACGAGGACTACATCCGGCGCCGGGACGAGATCGAGGTCCTGGAGGGCTTCCCCAGCGCGGGCGGCATGCCGGACCGCGTGAAGTGCCTGCACGTGCTGGTCGCCCACTCGCTGGCCGCGGGCCCGGGGGTGAACCCGCTCGGCGACGAGGCGATCGCGATGCTGCCGGAGTGGTGGCGCAAGGGGCCCTGTGTGCAGCCGCTCCAGGCGCCCGACCCGGCGGACGAGCATCCCGGTGAGGAGGGTGCCGTGTCCGACCCCGCAGAGGTCCGCAGCGGCTTCTTCGCGTACCGGCCGATGGTTCCGGAGGGCTTCTCCCGGGTAGCCGCCGTCGACTGCGGCACGAACTCCATCCGGCTGCTGGTCGCCGACGTCGACCCCGCCACCGGCGAACTGCTGGAGCTGGACCGGCGCATGACGATCGTCCGGCTCGGCCAGGACGTGGACCGCACCGGCCGGCTGGCACCTCAGGCGCTGGAGCGGACCTTCGCCGCGTGCCGGGAGTACGCCGAGGTCATCCGTGAACTCGGCGCCGCCGAGGTGCGGTTCGTCGCCACCTCCGCCTCCCGGGACGCCGAGAACCGGGACGACTTCGTGCGGGGAGTCGTGGACATCCTCGGCGTCGAGCCCGAGGTCATCTCCGGCGACCAGGAGGCCGAGTTCTCCTTCACGGGGGCCACCAAGGAACTCAAGGGGCGTGCCGACCTCGCCAAGCCGTACCTGGTCGTGGACATCGGCGGCGGCTCCACCGAGTTCGTCGTGGGCGAGGAGCACGTCCGGGCGGCGCGGTCCGTGGACGTCGGCTGTGTGCGGATGACCGAGCGGCACCTGGTGCACGACGGCAAGGTGAGCGACCCGCCCACCGAGGAGCAGATCGCCGCCATGCGGGCGGACATCGAGGCGGCCCTGGACCTCGCCGAGGAGACGGTCCCGCTGCGCGAGGCGCGCACGCTGGTGGGCCTCGCCGGGTCCGTCACCACCGTCTCGGCCATCGCGCAGGAGCTGCCGGAGTACGACTCCGCGCGCATCCACCACTCCCGTGTCTCCCGCGACCGGGTGCGCGAGATCACCGAGTGGCTGCTGCGCTCCACGCACGCCGAGCGCGCCGCGATCCCGTCCATGCACCCCGGCCGGGTCGACGTCATCGGCGCGGGCGCCCTCGTACTGCTCGCGATCATGGAGCGGATCGGCGCCGAGGAGGTCGTGGTGAGCGAGCACGACATCCTCGACGGCATCGCGTGGTCGGTGGCGTAGCTCTCTTTTGTTACTAGCGGGTAGCCGACTGCTGAGCAGGTCGGATAACGTTTGAGCGGCATGGAGGGGCCCTTCGGGGCCCCTTCGTCGCGACCGCTCCGGGAAAGTTCGTGAAGTTCTTCACAAGGAATTCGGCCCGGTCGGGCCGCGAAAAGGTGCCGGTTGGCCCTTCCGGGCGCCAAAAGGTCGTTTGAACATGTTCAGATGGCGGATGCGGGCTGCCGCGGAAAGGGTCGTTCCGGGGGTGTCACGGCACCCTCACGGCCGCCCCGCCGGCCCGGAGAGGCAGCTCACACGGCATTGGCAACGGCCCCGGCGGTACTGCGGTTCCCGTCGGCACTCATGATCTGCGTCACGCGGGTCGCGGAGTGTAGCACAGGCCCTGTCAGAGCTTGTGAAGGGGCGCACGAGCACCCCCTCTGAGGCGGGTGGATACTCGATGGCATGAGCACCACGGAGCGTCCCAGGATCCTCGTAGTAGGCGGTGGGTACGTAGGCCTGTACGCAGCTCGGCGCATTCTCAAGAAGATGCGCTACGGAGAGGCGACCGTCACGGTCGTCGACCCCCGGTCGTACATGACCTACCAGCCCTTCCTCCCCGAAGCCGCCGCCGGCAACATCTCCCCTCGCCACGTCGTCGTCCCGCTGCGACGCGTGCTGCCGAAGGCGGAGGTCCTCACCGGTCGGGTCACCACCATCGACCAGGACCGCAAGGTCGCCACGATCGCCCCGCTGGTGGGCGAGGCGTACGAGCTGCCCTTCGACTACCTCGTGATCGCGCTCGGCGCGGTCTCCCGCACCTTCCCGATCCCCGGCCTCGCCGAGCAGGGCATCGGCATGAAGGGCATCGAGGAGTCCATCGGTCTGCGCAACCACGTCCTCGAGCAGCTGGACAAGGCCGACTCCACGACCGACGAGGAGATCCGCCGCAAGGCGCTCACCTTCGTCTTCATCGGCGGTGGCTTCGCGGGTGCGGAGACCATCGGCGAGGTCGAGGACATGGCCCGGGACGCGGCCAAGTACTACAAGAACGTGTCCCGTGAGGACATGCGCTTCATCCTCGTCGACGCCGCCGACAAGATCCTCCCCGAGGTCGGTCCCAAGCTCGGCCAGTACGGCAAGGAGCACCTCGAGGGCCGCGGTGTGGAGATCTACCTCTCCACCTCCATGGACTCGTGCGTCGACGGCCACGTGGTGCTGAAGAACGGCCTCGAGGTCGACTCCAACACGATCGTGTGGACCGCCGGCGTCAAGCCGAACCCGGCCCTCTCCCGCTTCGGTCTGCCGCTCGGCCCGCGCGGCCACGTGGACTGCGAGCCGACCCTCCAGGTCAAGGGCACGGACTACATCTGGGCCGCCGGTGACAACGCACAGGTCCCGGACCTCGTCGGCCGCAAGGCGGGCAACGAGAACGCCTGGTGCCCGCCGAACGCCCAGCACGCGCTGCGCCAGGCCCGCGTCCTCGGCGACAACGTGGTCTCCGGTATGCGGGGCTTCCCGCAGAAGGAGTACGAGCACGCCAACAAGGGTGCGGTCGCCGGTCTCGGCCTGCACAAGGGCGTGGCGATGATCGTCATGGGCAAGATGAAGATCAAGCTCAAGGGCCGCCTCGCCTGGTACATGCACCGTGGCTACCACGGCATGGCGATGCCGACCTGGAACCGCAAGATCCGCGTCTTCGCCGACTGGACGCTCGGCATGTTCCTCAAGCGCGAGGTCGTCTCCCTGGGCGCCATGGAGAACCCGCGCGAGGAGTTCTACGAGGCCGCGAAGCCGGCGCCGGTCGCCGCCGCCAAGACCGAGGAGAAGGCCAAGGCCTCCTGACCCCGGTCATGTGAACACGCCGAAGGGGCCGCCTGCCATCCGTGGTGCGGGCGGCCCCTTCGGCGTGTGCGGACACCGGCGCTCGCCGGGCCCGGGGGACGCTCCCGTCAGGTGGCCACGGCGGGTCCCTCGGCCTGCCGGGGGCCGTGGTGCGGGGCCTTGATGCTGTCGAGCACCTGTCGGTAGTCCCGGTCGACGGTGGCCCGCTGGGCACCGGTGCCGACGGTCATGACCATGATCGACTGCTTGCCGTGGTCGACGAGGCGGATGTGCCCCACCTTGCCGTCGGCGCCGACGAGCTTGGCCTCCAGATAGTGGTCGCCGTCCTTGGTGCCGGCGTGGACGTCGGTGCTGTGCAGCCGGGCGCGGGTGTCGGTGCTGTTGTAGCCGTCCACCGCGGCCTTGAGGCCCGTCCTGAGGTCCCACGGCTTGGTCGGGGCCTTGCCGGACCCGTCGAAGACCGAGAAGCCCAGGGCCCCGTACCCGGTCGGCACCACGTAGTCACGGCTGTTGACTCCCTGATCGCTGTACTTGTGCACCACGGGTTTTCCGGGGAGCCGGACGGTGATGCCGCTCGGGGAGTCGGTGACCTTCTGCCACTGCGTGGCGGCGAACGCGCTGCCCTGCGACAGCACACCTCCGGTGATCACCGTCGTCGAGGCGGCGAGCAGGGCGAGACGCTGGACCTTGGAAAGACGAATCATGGCAATGCACATCCGATGAGGAGAAGGGGAAGCCCGGTACGTCATCCATTACGGCCGGGCCCCCGGCGCGCGTCATGCCCCTGCAAGTCGTGGCTTGACCGATGGCGCGGTTTCGCGCACACTCCGCACCCCATCTGCGTGGCTCGGCATGTTGCTCGGCAAACACCCCGAAGGACCTCCTGCCATCCGTGGTGCGGGAGGTCCTTCGGGGTGTGCGGGCCCCGGCTCTCGCCGGGGCCGGTGTCGTCCCGGTCAGATGGACTGGGCGGGTGCCTGCGGGTCCTGCGGGGTGCCGCCGTGGGGAACGTGAATGCTCTGGAGCACCTGCTGGTAGTCCTGGTCGACGGCATGCTGCTGGTCGCCGGTGCCCACGTTCATGATCTCGATCGCGTGCTGGCCGAGGTCGATGACGCGGATGTGTCCCGTTGTTCCGTCGGTGCCGACGAGTTTCGCCTCCAGATAGTGGTGGCCGGAGTCCCTGCCCTCCTGGACATCGGTGCTGGTCAGCTTTCCGCTGGCAGCGCCTCTGTTGTAGGCGTCCAGTGAGGACTTGAGACCTCCCTTGAGGTCCCACGGGCTGTTCGGATCCGAGCCGGCGGGCCCGTCGAAGACCGAGAAGCGGAGTGCCCCGTATCCGGTCGGCACCACATAGGCACGGCGGTCGACTCCGTTGACGGACTTGGTCTTCACCTGAGGCTTTCCGGGGAGCCGGACGGTGATACCGCTGCGGTCGGTGATCTGCTGCCAGTGCGTGGCGGCGTCGGGGCGGCCGGTGGCGGTGGCGGTGACGGCTGCGGTGTGCGGAGCCGCCGTGGCCGCGAACGCGGAGCCGTGCGCCAGCACACCTCCGGTGATCACCGTCGTCGAGGCGGCGAGCAGGGCGAGACGCTGGACCTTGGAAAGACGAATCATGGCAATGCACATCCGATGAGGAGAAGGGGAAGCCCGGTACGTCATCCATTACGGCCGGGCCCCCGGCGCGCGTCATGCCCCTGCAAGTCGTGGCTTGACCGATGGCGCGGTTTCGCGCACACTCCGCACCCCATCTGCGCCCATACAGCTGTTTTGCTCAGTTGTAACTCCTTTGCGGGGCTGCGCCGGAGGGCCAACGGTGTTTACGTGGTTACCGGCATCCGGGATCTCGTCTTGGAGGTGTGCGCCATGGCCGACGCCGCGTCGCGGCTGAGGAGTCTTGCCGAGCAGGGGCTGGGAGTCCCGCTCCCGGTACGGATCCGTGCCTGGGACGGGTCGGAGGCCGGGCCGCCGGACGCGCCGGCGCTCGTCGTGCGCAACCGCCGGGCCCTGCGCCGCATGCTGTTCAAACCGGGCGAGCTGGGCCTCGTCCGCGCCTGGGTCGCAGGTGACCTGGACATCGAGGGTGACCTGTACACCGCGCTCGACGCCCTGGCGGGCCTCGTCTGGGAGCGCGGCGAGGACGCCCCCGGACTCCTCCAGTCCCTGCGCGACCCTGCCGTCCGGGCCGCCGCCCGCGAACTGCTGAAGCTGGCCGGGCCGCCGCTCCCGCCCGCCCCGCCGCGCGAGGAGGTCCGCAGACCGCGCCGGCATCTGCACACCCGGCGCAGCGACAAGCAGGCGATCAGCCACCACTACGACGTCGGCAACGACTTCTACGAGATCGTCCTCGGCCCCTCGATGGTGTACTCGTGCGCCTACTGGGAGGACGCCGGCACCCTGGAGACCGCCCAGCGGGACAAGCTCGAACTCATCTGCGCCAAGCTCGGCCTGACTCCAGGTCGGCGGCTGCTGGACGTCGGCTGCGGCTGGGGCTCGATGGCGATCCACGCGGCCCGGGAGCACGGGGTGAGCGTCGTCGGGGTCACGCTGTCGCAGGAGCAGGCGGCGTACGCCCGCAAGCGCGTCGCCGACGAGGGGCTGACCGACCGGGTGGAGATCCGGGTCCAGGACTACCGGGACGTGCAGGACGCCCCGTTCGACGCCATCTCCTCCATCGGCATGGCCGAACATGTCGGCGCCGAGCGGTACCTGGAGTACGCCCGCCGGCTGCACGACCTGCTGAAGCCCGGCGGACGCCTGCTCAACCACCAGATCGCCCGCCGCCCGCAGCAGGACGAGTCGTCGTACGCCGTCGACCCGTTCATCGACGCCTACGTCTTCCCGGACGGCGAACTCGCACCCGTGGGCACCACCGTCACCCAGCTGGAGCGCGCGGGGTTCGAGGTGCGGGACGTGGAGTCGATCCGCGAGCACTACGCCCGCACCCTGCGCCGCTGGGTCGCCAACCTGGAGGGGGAGTGGGACCGCGCGGTCCGCCTCACCGGCGCCGGCCGCGCCCGCGTCTGGCGGCTGTACATGGCCGCCTCCGCGCTCGCCTTCGAACGCAACCGGATCGGCGTCAACCAGGTCCTGGCGGTCCGCACCCCGGAGTCGGGCGCGTCCGGGCTGCCGCTGCGCACCCGCACCTGGAACACCTGATCCGGCTACGGCAGAAGGGGGCCCTTTGCTCGGGGCCCCCTTCACCGTCGTACGACCGCTACTCGGCCTTGATCGCCGCCAGCATGTTCAGCCTGGCCGCGCGCCGGGCCGGCCACAGCGCGGCGAGGACGCCGACCGTGCCCGCCAGCAGCAGGAAGGCCGCCATCCGGCCCCAGGGCAGGACCAGTTCGTACGTCGGCATCTTCGTGCCCAGCAGCTGACCGGCCGCCCAGCCGAAGAACACGCCCAGGCCGATGCCGAGCACCCCGCCGAACAGGGAGATCACCAGGGACTCCAGGCGGACCATCCGCTTGACCGCCTTGCGGTCCAGGCCGATCGCGCGGAGCATGCCGATCTCCTGGGCGCGTTCGAAGACGGACATGGCCAGGGTGTTGATGACGCCGAGGACCGCGACGATCACCGCCATGCCGAGCAGGCCGTAGAGCATGTTCAGCATCGTCGTGAAGATCTGCGCGATGCTGTTGGAGATGTCCTGCTTGTCCTGGATCTTGATCGCCGGGTTGGTGCCGAGGACCTTCGTCAGCCTGTTCTTCGTCGCGTCGGAGGGGCCGTTCGCCGTCTTGACCATGACCTGCATGTCGGCCGGGTCCTTCAGGTGCGGGGTGAGGACCTTGTTGTCGAGCATGATGCCGTTGATCATGTCGTTGCCCTCGTAGACACCGGCGACCGTCAGCGTCCGGGCCTTGCCGTCCTCGAAGTGCGCCGTGAAGTGCGAACCGGGCGTCCAGCCGTACTCCTTGGCCCGGTCCTTGTCCACGACGATCTGCGAGCCGCCCACCGTGAACGTGCCCGCGTCCACCTTCAGGTCGGTCAGCTTCCCGATGGACGAGCCGTCGACCCCGGTCAGGAACTCGGTCTTGCCGTCGATGCGGGACTCGGCGTCGCGCAGCGGGCTGCTGGCGGTGACGCCGTCGGCGGCGGCGAGCTTGGTCGCCACGTCCGGGGAGAGCGGGGAGCGGTTGGCCATCGAGACGACGTAGTCCGCGCGGATCGCCGAGGAGGCCATCTTGTCGATCGCGGTCTGCAGGCTGCCCGCCATCACCGTCATGCCGGTGATCAGGGTCAGGCCGATCATCAGCGCGGAGGCGGTGGCCGCCGTACGGCGCGGGTTGCGCACCGAGTTCTGGCGGGCCAGCTTGCCCGAGACACCGAAGGCGCGCAGCACCGGGGCGGCGGCCGCGATCAGCGGGCGGGACAGCAGCGGGGTCAGGATGAACACCCCGATGATGAGCAGGACCGCGCCGATGCCCATCGGGCCCTGGGCGGAGTCGGCGTTCATCGACGTGGCCGCGAGGACCACCGCGACGCCGGCCGCCGCGAACAGGGCGCCGAGCGTGTTGCGCAGCACCAGCGACTTGGTGGTGGCCTTGGCATGCACGCTGCTCATCGCCGCCACCGGCGGGATCTTCGCGGCCCGGCGGCCGGGCAGCCAGGCGGCGAGCATGGTGATGAGGATGCCGACCGCGAGGGCGGCCACCACGGTGCCGGGGCTGATCACCAGCGGCCCGTCGGGGACGCTCGCGCCGAAGGAGCCCAGCAGCGAGCGCAGGCCCGCGCCGATGCCGATGCCGGCGGCGAGCCCCGCCACACCGGCGACCGCGCCGACCGCGAACGCCTCGATCAGCACCGAGCGGGTCACCTGGCGGCGGGAGGCGCCGACCGCGCGCAGCAGGGCCAGTTCCCGGGTGCGCTGGGCGACCAGCATGGTGAAGGTGTTGGCGATGATGAACGTGCCGACGAACAGCGCGATACCCGCGAACACCAGCAGGGCCTGCTTCAGACCGCTCATCGAGTCGGCGATCTGCTTCGCCTGGTCGTCGGCGAGCTGCTTGCCGGTGGTGGTCTCCGCCAGGTGCGCGGGCAGGGCCCTGTCCAGCTCGGCCTTCAGCGCGGACTGGCTGGTGCCGGCCGCGGCCCTGACGTCGATCTCGTCGAAGGTGCCCTTCTTGCCGAACAGTTGCTGCGCGGTCGGCGTGTCGAACAGGGCGAGGCTGCCGCCCGCCGACACATTGCCGTCGTCGGTGGTGAAGATGCCGGCGAGGGTCGGGGTGAGGACCGGGCCGTTCACGGACAGGCGCACGGTGTCGCCGACCCGGTAGCCGGCCCGCTCGGCGGTCCTGGAGTCGAGCAGGACCTCGCCCGCTCCGCGCGGGGCGTGGCCGCTGACCAGCGGGTACCGGGCGTCCTTGGTGCCCCAGTAGTTGCCGCCGGCGGACTGCCAGTCGCCGCCGACCAGTTTGCCGTCCTTGCCGGCGACGGCGGTGAAGCCGCTGACGACACCGGTCGCGGAGGCGGCACCCGGGACCTTGGCGGCCTTGTCCAGCGTGGCCCGGGTCAGGTCGGACAGCTTGCCGACCTTGTCGCCCTTGGAGTCCTGGTACTTGGGCTGTACGGCGACGTCGACCTGGTCGAAGCCCTTGGCGGAGCTCTTCTGGTAGGCGTCGGAGATGGTGTTGGTGAAGACGAGCGTCCCGGAGACGAAGGCCACGCCGAGCATGACGGCGAGCACCGTCATCAGCAGCCGGGCCTTGTGCGCGAGGACGTTGCGCAGGGCGGTGCGGAACATCAGGAGGTACGGCCCTTCGCGTCGAACTGCTTCATGAGGTCGAGGACGGAGTCGGCCGTAGGACCGTGGATCTCGTCGACGATCTGGCCGTCCGCCAGGAAGACCACACGGTCCGCGTACGCGGCCGCCACCGGGTCGTGCGTCACCATGACGACGGTCTGGCCCAGTTCGCGCACGGAGTTGCGCAGGAAGCCGAGGACCTCGGCGCCGGAGCGCGAGTCGAGGTTTCCGGTCGGCTCGTCACCGAAGATGATGTCGGGCTTGGAGGCCAGGGCGCGGGCGACGGCGACACGCTGCTGCTGGCCGCCGGAGAGCTGGGAGGGCCGGTGGCTGAGCCGCCCGGACAGGCCGACCATCGCGATCACCTGATCCAGCCAGGCCTTGTCCGGCTTCCGCCCGGCGATGTCCATCGGCAGGGTGATGTTCTCCAGGGCGGTCAGCGTCGGCAGCAGGTTGAAGGCCTGGAAGATGAAGCCGATCTTGTCCCGGCGGAGCCTGGTGAGCTGCTTGTCCTTCAGGGAGCCCAGCTCGGTCTCGCCGATCCGCACCGAGCCGGAGGAGAAGGTGTCGAGGCCGGCCACGCAGTGCATCAGCGTGGACTTGCCGGAGCCGGACGGGCCCATGATCGCGGTGAACTCGGCCTGCCGGAAGTCGACGGAGACCCGGTCCAGGGCGACCACCCGGGTCTCACCCTGCCCGTAGATCTTCGACAGCTCCGTGGCGCGTGCGGCCACGGCGGTGGTCCGGCCGGCGGTGGGTGTGGTGGTCACGGGACGGTGCTCCTGTCGGGACGACGTGTGTTCCAAGGGGACCGCTCCATCGTCCCGGCGCGCGGCGCGCGTGTAGTCAGTCGCTGTTCCGGTTCCGGAGGCCGACTCGGGTCGGACGGGAGAGCGCGGCGTCATACCTGGGGAGGACGGCGACCCTGAGACCGGCACCGCCCCGGACGGCCGCCGACTCGCCGTCGACTCGCTCTCGAACCGCTGTCCAACGATGTCGAGAACGGGTGGAACACCCTCGTTCGGACGGTGAAATTCCGTCATTCCACGTACGGCCGTACCCACGTCACGTCAGGCTGTTGGCAAGTGCGGATGGCCCGTTCCGGGGGCTGATGCACCCTCAGACGTCAATAAAATAAGACAACATCGGTCCGCCCTACCGCTGTTCGGGGGATGCGTCCCGATAGGCTCGAACCTCGAAGCGGAGCCCATGGCCTGCCCGGATGGTGGAATGCAGACACGGCGAGCTTAAACCTCGCTGCCCCTTCGCGGGCGTGCCGGTTCAAGTCCGGCTCCGGGCACCACCTCGTCTGCTACGCAGGAGGCGGGCCGCCCTCGGGGTGACCCGGAAGTGGCCCGCTGGTTGCAGTTCTGGTTGCAATTGCGGTTCCCGCAGCGCGCCGCCGAGCCGTTTCGCGGCATCCTTCGTCAGCTTGCGCCCTGCTGATTCGGTGACGCTTAGTGACCGACAGAGGCAGTCGCTCCCACGGTGCGCTAAGGGCAGCGCCGGGGGCGCACCGCGCAGCTACGGGGCTTGTTGACCCCCGGCCCGACGACACAGGCCATGGTCGACCGTTGGGCGCCACGTGGTCGAGCAGACTCGGACAACATCTCCAGAGACTCCCCGGCGGCCTGGCAACGCCCTGCTTTACGCGCAGGGCGTCAGATCGGCTGGGCCCAGGGAGCGTTCGTATGGCCGGACGGCGTGCTCTGCGTTGAGCAAGGCGTCATCGCGCCCTCTTTTCGATGCTGCGCGGCCGCGCCTTACGAGGCCCGGTGGCGGTCGCCGTGGTGGCGGTCGAACACCCAGGGGTCTGCTTCGGGGGGTTCGCCGCAGACGTCGCAGACGCCGGGGCGCGGGAGCACCTCAATGCAGTTGTGAGCGAAGCCGCCGGGGCCGTCGTAATCGCGTTGCGCGACTCTCAGGCAGTCCCGGCCGGGTCAGCAGCGGCCACAGCAGTCGGGACCATGATGGTCGGGTCTACCTTCTTGCTGCACCCTCCTCTGACTGCACACGTAGTACCACCCCTCCCCGTGGACCTGGTGCGAGGTGCGACACCTGCCGCTTCTACGTTCGCGCCCACGACGACGCCGGCCAGACCGGCCCCTGGAGCAAGGCAGTGACCACCGGCATCCCGCTCGACGACCGCGCGACGGCACTGCACTACACCGGCACCTGGAAGTCGGTAGCGGCATCCTCCGCTTGGTCCGGCATCGAGCGCACCTCCGCCACCAAGGGCGCGTACGTGTCCTTCTCGGCGGATGGCACCCAACTGCGCATAGTCGCAACCCGGAAGTCGTCGGGCGGGCGCTTCGCGGTCTTGGTGGACGGAAAAACGGTCGGTACGGTGAACGCCTACGCCGCGACGACGGCCTACCGGCAAGTGGTGTTCACCTACACGCTCGGCACCACCATCACGACCCACAAGGTGCAGTTGCGGGTCCTCTCCGGCAGCACACCCGGACGATCCACCGTCATCCTCGACGCCATCATGGCCACCCGCTGAGTCGGCCTGCCCGGCCGTGAGGCTGCCACGACAACGGCAGTCACGGCCGATGCGGTCGTTCCTCCGCCGTCACCGAAAGGGGCAGGGCCGGTCTGAAGACCAGAGGCTGGCCGACGCCACCGGAGAGCCAGCATCCAAAAACACAAACCTCAGGCTGCTGACCTGGGTTTCTCTCTGCAGCGGGTGACGAGAATCGAACTCGCGCTGTCAGCTTGGGAAGCTGCGAGCATTTGGGAGCGGTTTGGGCGCTGAGCTGGGCGAACGGACGGTTCGTGGCCTCGTCAGGCTGGGCCGCTTTCACCGTGGTTCCCCGCTGATCCCCGCTCGGTCTGGTGCGGTTGTGGTGCGTCTGGTCCTTGCCTCACGTGACTCAACGTCCTGCAATAGCCGCCCGAGCAGTCTCACAGGTCCCGTCCGGCTCACGGTGGCATTACGGCGACGCCACCGAGGAATGTGGCTCTCCTCATGACCCATGCGGTGCCGTGGCGGTTGACTGGCATGTTCGTTGACCCGGTGGCAGGGCTCGCTCATGCCAGTCGGCGAAGTTACCACATAGGGCGACTCGTCGAGGGGTGAAAGGCGGCCGCCAAATGGCGCACACGAGATGTGGGATTCAATCACTTCCGACAAGACTGATCTTGGAACGCTAAGAGGCAGGGAGGTCGCAGTGGAGCCGTCTAAGGAAGCTTTCGCGAAACAAGTATTCACCCCGCACGATCGCATCACTCTTGCCCTTCTCGATAACCTTAAATCCTGGCGCCTGCGGGCAATTGAGCGAGTGGTTTTCTCTAAAGCGATGTGGTCAGAGCGAGATCGCGAAATTCATGTCAGGCCTTTTAGTGAAGTAGTGAGTGCTCCGGAAAATGGAGGCTTGAGTGTTGGCGGCTTGGCGGAGGACTTGGAGATTCTCAAGAGTGAAGACCCTAAGAACCTAATTGAAAATGGCGGCATTTGTCTAACTTTGCCCATTACGGAGCTCCCAAAGGTTCCACTCCTGGATCTACGCATCAGCGTCGCGGAAAAAAAGGTGTATCGAACTCGGATGGACGACAGTGCGCGAATTCAGGCGCGTTACATCAGATATCTGAGTGCAGACATCGGAGAACCGATCGGTGAAGACCTCGAGGATTTCCTGGCCGCGCTCTTCTATTTTCCAACTCAGGCATACGATGAAGTGTGGCGGAGCCCTAGGACTAGATTTCTGTCCGAGCGGAGGAAGACCCGTCATTACCTCAATCAGGACCCGTGGCTGAAGTCTGCAGTGGAGGATAGTCTTTATGATCACTGGTTCCACACATGTAGCGAAGTCACAGAGCTAGTGAGGGAGCTGGCCCACAGGGAACACCTGAGTGGCACGGAGAATCCCCTCATTGCGCTCCCGCATTTTGTTCGCGAAAAGCGAAATAGCGGCCACTTCAAGTTGGGAGGCTGGGATGAGCCGGAGAGGAAAATCACTAGTCTGCTAATGACTTTGCGGGATTTTCTCAAGATGGCTGAAGGGGAAAGCAAGGCTGAGACCGTTGCAGGCAGAGCAGCCAGTAAGATTCTCGACGCGTACGCGACGTATGGTTACCGATGGATGGCATTTTCGAAGTGCATTGTTCCTCTCGATAAGCCATTCATTATCGAAGTAAAGGAGGAACGCTCTGTCTTCTTTTCATTCAAGTGGAGCGGTCAGTACAGAAGCGCCAGAGTGATCCCCGTTGGAGAGCACTTCGGAAAGACTGCATGGAAAATGGTGTCTTTTGCTGACGCGGAGACAAATCACGTAAGTATCCGTGTTGCAGATACGTCGGTTCGACTGCGTCGGAAATGTGTGGCGCTGGACGCGAGGTATAAACCTGCGGATAGGGAAGTTGATGAAGAGAGGAGAACGTTCGAGCTCTATCTCAGGCACTCAAGCCTAAAGCGCCCCGAGCGAATGTGGATTAAGTGCCACCTCCGGCTTGTTCGTGTGACCTCAATCTTCCTCTACCTCGCCATGATCATTACCGCCTTCGGTATCTACTTGCTAATTTGGCGTGGTGTAGCGGAAACTCCCAAATCCACCGCCCCGGCGAGATACCAGGTCGCTATGGACGGCGATACAGGGACTGTGACGTCGGTCAAGGATGGTAAGGACTACACGCATGGCCTTACAGCCAAGGATGTCACGGTGGTTCTCGTCCCTGTCGCCTTTGTCGCGTCATTTCTGCTTGTTAAAGACTCGTCTACCCTGGTGGTGCGCATCCGTAGACTAAGGCAGGCGATCCTCGTGGGCGAATTGTTCGTGCTGCTGGCTGTTGCCTTCTCCCTATTTGCGGCACGTAACATCTGGTCGTCTCCATAAAGAAGTCTGGAAGCATAGATGCTCAATGTGACCCCAGGGCGGTCAACTGCGGCGCAGCAACTTCCGCGACGACTGGGTCAAGGCCCGGAAGGCTGCGGGCGTCACTGCCGAACTGCACTTCCTCCGTGCCCAGCACCACTTCGCGAGATACGCGACTCGGCATCTATTGCCCTCCCCACAAGGCGTCACCGACCCTGTGCGCGGCCTCCTTCGTCAGCTTGCGCGTCGCATGTGCGTAACGCTTAGTGACGGCGAGGGAAGAGTGCCGGAGGATCTGCTGGACGACCCTGATGTCCACTCCCTGCTCCAGCATGAGCGTGGCTGCGGTGTGCCGGGCGTCGTGCGTACGGGACTCGCGGATGCCGGCCTCCCGCGCGAGCTCCTTCCATTCCTCCCAGTCGTCACGGGACGGAATCGGTCGCCCGTCCGGGCGAGCGAACACGAGGTCCCAGTCCTCCCACCGGTCGCCGGCCGCGAGCCGCTCCTTGGCCTGGGCGGCCTTCTGGGCGCGTAGCTGGGGCAACAACTGCGGGGGGATGTCGAGAACCGGGCCGCTGTCCTCTCCTTCGTGCTTCGGTTCCTTGAAGTACCAGGCACCACCCGTGCGCTCCGGGCAGTAGCGGGCATGCGACTCGCACCCGGGCACGCACTTCTTGCTGTGATACCGCGTACCGCATGCGTGCGGATCAGCACAGCCATGCCGATAGCGCCGCTTCTGCAGCTGAAAGACCTTGACGGTGCCCTCGTCGAGGTCCACATGCGACCAGCGCATGCCCAGGGCTTCGCACTGCCGGAGGCCGAGGGCGAGAGCGACCGACCAGCGGGCACCGTTGCGCCTGCGCTTCGAGGCCTCCAGGAGGCGCCGGGCCTGCTTCTGCGAGTAGGGCTCGAAGGCCTTGTCCCGGTGCCGAGGTGCATCCACGAGAGTTGCGACGTTGCGTGCGACCAGTCCGCGTCGGTGGGCCATCTTCAGAGCGCGGCTCAGGATCTGGTGGATCATGAGCAGCGTCTTCGAGCTCAGCTCACCCGACTCTGCGAGCTTGAGGTAGAGGGCGTCCAGGTGCTCCGGCTCCAGGCGGTCGATCCGGTGTCGGCCTATGTTCGGGATGATGTGGTGCACGACCTTCGGGCGGTACGTCGAATCGATCGTGTGCTGGGCAGCCGTGCGAGGGGCGATGGTGTCGAGCCAGGTACGCATCCACGAGGCGACCGTCGGCGGGCGACCGGGTTTTGCCACCTGGCCCGCGGTTCTGGCGTTCTCCAGCTTCCGTATCTTCTCGGTCACCTCGGTTTCGGTCTTGCCTCGTCGGTGACGACGGTCCGGGCTGCCGTCCGGCTTCGTGCCGACGGTCACCCAGCCGTGCCAGGAGCCGTCCTTCTCGCTGTAGTAGATCGATGAGCGCAGGTTGGGCTTGCGTCCCATGCAAGCTCCCTTCCAGTGGTCAGGCCGCGGGCGGCTCATTGAGGAGGCTGTCGACGAAGGCCTGCAGATCTGTGCTGCGGATGCGGCGCAAGCGGCCGATCTGCACAGACTTGAGATGGCCGGAGCCCATGAGCGCGTAGACCTTCGTGCGGCCGATCTGCAGCACTTCGGCGGCCTGCTCGGCGGTGAGCAGGAGGCGGGGGAGAGTGGTGGGCTCGATGGCGTGGGACATGGTCAGGACTCCTGTAGGTCGTAATCGGCGGCTTCGGCGGTGGGCAGGGTGACGGTGAGGTAGAGGCGGACCAGTCGGCTCGGCGGGCGGTCCGGGTAGGGGCGGCTAATGTCGAGGACGTCCAGGGCGCGGGCCAAGCGATCGGCCATGGCGCGGACTTCGGCTTCAGTGCCGTGGAGGCGGATGCGCATGGTTCAGCTCCTGGTGATGGATGTCGGGTCGCAGCCCGGATGCGTGGTGGCACCGTCGGCGGCGAGGACGGGGTCGAGGGGGCTGCCGCAGCCCTGGCACAGGAGCGCGGCAACAGAGAAGAGGTGCGAGTCAGCACCCGGAGCGCCCGTAGCACCCGGGGGCGGGACTTCGGCCTGGTCAGTGGGGGCATGGTTGCCGGGTGCTCGGAGCGGGCCAGCGCCCGGTGGAGTGCCCGCAGCGCCCGGAGGGGCGAGGTGTCGGGTGCTGTGGATGCCCGCGCGGGTGCTGGGGTCCGTGTGAGCGCCCGGGGATCGTTCCTGGTCAGCGGTCGGTTCGGGTGCTGTGGGTGCTCCGGGTACTGAAATGCAGTGCTTCTCTGATGCCGTGAGGCTGTAGAGGCGCGAGCGGTTGCCGTCGGGCTGGCGCTTGGAGTCGTCGACGTCGATGCCGATCGTGCGCAGCGCGGGGGCGAGCCGCTTGAGTTGGCCGGCGGCGCGGGTGGCGTCCTTGGGCCACTTCTTCGGCAGTTTCTCCGGTGCGGTGACACTCTCCAGGAGCTGGGCAGCTGTAACGGTGATGCCGTCGGGGCCGGACGACCGTACGAGGTCGACGACGGCCTGGGCGAAGGGCTCGCCGTCCAGGACGTCGGCCACGGCGTCGGCGGCGGTGGCCTTGTAGGAAGCCTGCGTGTTCCAGCCGGTGACGTGGTCGACGGCGGCCAGGACGCGGGCGAAGTCGGCCATCCGGGGGCGTTCGGTCAGCTGCACATTGGGGAGGGCTTTGAGGACCTTGGCGAGCAGGTCGAATAGCGACGCGAGGATGGCCGGATGGGCTTCGGCGTATGCGCGATCGAGTTCGGCTTCCTCGCGGCGCTTGTGGTCGGGGATCAGCTGCAACTCGATCGTCAGCAGTCGCTCGGCGAGGTCGCCGGCGAGAGCTCCCGCATCGATCGTCGTCATTGCCAGGACTCGTCGGAATTCGAGGACTACGACGTCGTCATCGGTGAATAGGGCACGGTCGACCACACCGTCGCCGGTGACTGCACGACACAGCGCGTCGGAGAGCCAGTCGGGAATGATCGAGACGTTGTCGAGGCAGATTGCCCAGGAGTTGAAGGCCTGCACCGACCAGGACTTCAGATCGCGCGGGGCGGTGCGCTTGGGAGCTCCGGACGGGTCGATGATGCCGATGACCATGGCCGCGCCCTTGGACTTGCCGGTGCCCTGCTCGCCGCGGAAGGCGAGGATCGGGTGCGGCAGGTCAGGGATGAACGCGGCCACAAGCCATGCCGCCAGGAGGTGGAAACCCTCGTCCGTCGTGTTGAGCAGGTTCCGCAGCTTGGCCAGGCCGTCGCCGTCCCGGACGGGCGCAGGCAGCGGCTTCATCGCACCGGAGCGACGGAAGACGACCGGCGAGTCGGACAGCATCTGCCAGCCGTCGGGACCAACGCTGACGCAGCGGCCGTCGGAGGTGCCGAGGTCGATGAGGATCCGGTCGTCGTGGCGCGCGACGCGTAGACGAGGGGTGCGGGGATCGGCGTTGGCGGCGAGGCCTTCCAGGACGGTCATGGCGTCGGCAAGGGCGGATTGTGAGGGCACGGTTCCTCCGTTGACGTCGGTGTAGATGCGGGCGAGCTGGGAGCGCAGGCCGGCCTTTCCTCGGAGAGGGAGGGCGAGGTTGGGGCCGTCGACCTTCACGCCGTAGGGGCGGCCGTCGTCGGACATGAACAAGTCGTAGCGCTCGCGGGCGAGGGCAACGAGCTGGGATGCCTGGGAGGGACCCTTCTTGTCCGGGTCGACGCCGTGGCTGGCGAGGATCTCCTTGGCGAGCGCGGCCGAGCCGTTGGCGCCGTTGACGTGCTGGGTCATCGGGCACCTCGCGCGATGCGACGGGCGGCAGATGCGACCGTGGCGCGGGCCTCGGGTTCCGGTAGACCGACGCGGGTGGCGGCCTCAATGAGCGCGTCGGCAAGGGCGGGGCCGTCGGTGGTCTCGTACGCGCGGCAGGCTGCCCAGTAGAGGCGGTCGTTGCGCCGGCCCTCGGAGGCGTCGAGAACGAACTGGACCAGGGCGAGCGCCTTGCGTCCGGCGACCGGCAGCGGGCTTGCCATCGTCGGCGCCGGGGTGGGCGGAGTGAGCAGCTGCAGCAGGCGGTGTGGGAGGTCGCCGAGGGCCTGGTGCTCGGTGCCGGGGACGAGCGTGTAGATGCCGCGATTGCTGGTGGAGCCGGGGCCGACCAGGTAGCCGCCGGTGCCACGGACGTCGATGCCGGGCGCGAGGCGGCCGACCGAGTTCGGGATGGTGCGATCGGCAGGGCCACGGAGCCACAGGTGTCGGCCGCCGCTCGGGGTGGCAACCGTGATGGTGGCCGGGACCTTGAAGCCGTGTTCGTCGGCCAAGGCTGCGAAGTTGGCGATGCCGTCGATGTCGTTCTTGATGTCCAGGTCGATGCCGATCAGGTGGTGCGGGGCGCGTCCGCAGGCGATGCCATAGCCGGTGGCCCACGGTGCGGCGGCGAACAGGGCACGTACGGCGTCGGGGTCGGTGGTGGCGTCGTGGATGCCGTGGCCGACCTGCCCGCATTCGCCGTGGCAGCGGATGCGCCGGCGCTCAGCTCGGTGCGGGGAGCGGACGGCGGGGAGTTTCGTGCGGCTGAGCGGGATCACCGCCAACCCGCGGTGGGCAGCGCTCAGGGCGTGGGCCACGGCGGTGTTGTGGGCGGGGTGGGAGTGTGCGTTCACGAGGGGCCTTCCTGGGGTTCCGTGAGGGCTGGGCTCTCGGGTGTCAGGGGCGTCAGGTCGGGGATGTCAGACGCGTCTGACGGGGGTCGCGCGCGCGTATGACCCGTGCGTTTGGGCCGGTCGACGTCAGCGATGTCAGACGCGTCTGGCGCGTCAGAGCCGTCAGGCGGCCTCGTCCTCGTCGTCGCGGACGATCCGATACACGCCGGTCTCTTCGGTCTCGGCGAGGCGGCCGACCATGACGAATTGGGCGACCTGGCCCGAGACCCAGGCTCGGGAGCGGCCGTGGCGGTCGCAGTGCTCCATGAAGTCGGCGGGGCGGACGATGGTGCGCCCCTCGTCCTCGAACTCCTGCAGCAGGTCTTCCATGGCTTGGCGCGCCTGCTTCGGCGTGAGCTTGATCTTCGGGGTAGTGGGCGGGCGCTCGCTGAACTGCAGCACGGTGGTGGGGAGCGGGATCTCCTGCTCGGGGTCGATGCTGTCCAGGCCCTCGTCGTCCTGGTCGTAGCCGTCGTATGCGGTGAAGGCCACGGCCTGGTCGTCGTCGGCGGCCTGCGCGACGGCGCGCGGAGCGTGGCTGGGCATGGTGGTGTCCTCCTGGGCGGGCTGGGTGTCAGGGGCGCCGGGCAGCGGGTAGCGGGGGCGCTGGGTGTAGTGGCGTCCCGCGACCTTGGCCGCGGCCTGCGAGGTGACTGGGTCGACTGCGGCGCGTATGTCCGCGAAGGTGAGCGCGACCCACTCCAGGTACTCGCGGGCAGAGAGGTAGTCCCGCAGCGGGGTGGCCCAGAACGTCTCGGGTATGCCGTTCGCGACCAGGTAGCTGTAGCCGGGCTTCTTGTCCTTCCACGCGTGTGGGGCCGCGCCGGCGTCCAGCACGTCGTCGTCCAGGGCGAAGCCGGCGTCGGTGTCGTTGCGGACGCCGTGGCACCAGGACGAGCCGAGGGAGGCACGGGTGTCGGTGGAGAC
The DNA here is from genome assembly GCF_055572075.1 of Streptomyces sp. NPDC030820. Lineage (NCBI taxonomy): Bacteria > Bacillati > Actinomycetota > Actinomycetes > Kitasatosporales > Streptomycetaceae > Streptomyces > Streptomyces sp. NPDC030820. The sequence goes on along the minus strand of NZ_JBVIEB010000004.1, from coordinate 112,353 downwards.
CTGGTTGTGGGAGGCGCGCTGCATGGAGACGACCAGAGACACTCCGGCCGACCGGGCCTCTTGGGCGATGCCGGTGAGGGCGTCTTCGTCGGTCTCGCGGAGGGTCTTGGCAGCTTCCTCGAACCAGCCGATCAGGTAAGGCATGCCGGGCGAGCCGTCGGCCTGGGGCTCGGCGCAGGCCGGTTCCCACTGCTTGTAGCCGTACTTGGCCAGCCACGCCGTACGTGCCGGGATCACCGCGTGCAGGGCGGCGACCATGGCCTTGGTCGACGGCACATCGAGGGCGGCCCAATCGAGGGCAGGCAGCAGAGGGCCGAAGGTCTGCTCGGCCTTGGCAGGGTCGGAGGCCCAAACGACCACGTCCCGTCGGGTGACGACTTCCGCGAGGGCTGTGAGTCCGCCCTCGGACTTGCCGGAGCCGGTCATGCCCATCACCAGCAGATGCATGGCGTTGCGGGCGGCTGTCGAGTTGCCGGGGAAATACATGACGGCCGGGGTGCCGTCCTCGTAGATTCCGACGTGCACCGGGTCGGCGATCGATCCGCCCGGGTGGGAGGGACCGGGGCAGGGGACTGTGTTCTTCAGCAGATCGCGAGGGACGATCACGATCTCGCCCCGCGAAGCCGATTCAGGATCCGGGGCGTGGCGGACGGCATTGGGCGGGACGTCCAGGGCAGATGCGAGCTTGGGCAGGGCCTTGGAGACGTCGTCGGTGGTGAGTTCGCCGCGCGGCAACTGGTAGCTGATGGTGGCCTTGTTGGGGGCGGCGTCGGCTTTGGTCGTCATGGTCTTGGCCAGGCCGACCTTTTCCCAGATGCCGCCGTCGGCGCTGCCAGTGGCGTCGGGGTTTCGGCGCAGGATCTGGCGGATGTTCCAGGACAGGGCCAGGGCGGGACCGCCGATGAAGTACAGGCCGGCCAGCGGTCCGGCGTCGGGCCCGGCGATGGCGGCCGCGGTGAACCAGCTGGTCCCGGCGGCCACGGTGACGGCGGAGTGCAGTCGGCGCTGTGCGGTCGTGGACTTGCCCGCTGCCCACGTCGCGCCGGTGAGCGCGACCGAGGCGAGCGTAAGGCCAGCCGTGGCGGCGGCGTTGTCCGCCCAGTAGATATGGGCGGGCCAGGAGACCAGGCCGGTCCCGATTCCGGCGAGCCACGGCGGCAGGTGCGGCTTGAGGCGGTGCAGCAGGTACTCGATCACACCGCCGCCGCCCTGAGCGGCGCGCAACTGCTCTTCGATCAGCTGCTCGGGGGTGGGCTGGGACACGGCTTGGTCCTCCTGGTACGCGGGGGGTCAGAGGTTGAAATCGAAGCGGCGGCGGCCAGCAGCAGCGCGGCGGTTGTACGGGGCCAGCTCCGGTTCGAACTCGCGCTGGAAGGCGGCGTAGGTGGCCACCGCGTTCTTCGCGGCGGCACGGACCTCGTCGGCGGTCTTCTTGAGCTTCTTGGACACCCGGCGGGCCCGAGCACGGGAGGCCATCCGGCCGCCCTGCGGGTCCGGCACCTGGCTCAGTGCCGCTTGCAGGACCTCAGCGGCTCCGGCGAGCTCGAAGGACAGCTGGAGGAAGACGCTGCGGGCCTGGTCGCAGTAGTTGCGGACGTCCGTGCTGTTGAAGAACTGCGGGTCCGCGAGCGGGCTGTGCCCAGGCCTAGTGCCGCCGCCGGCGCTGCGGGCGAAGAACCCGTCGCCGGGTCCGGCGTTGGGCTTACCGTCCTGGGGGCCGCCAACGTGGACGTGGTAGTGCCGGTCCCCGCCGCGCCGGGAGCCGCCGTTGGCGCGGCCATTGCTGCGGCCCGTGCCGTTGGCCGATGGCCCTGGTGCTCCGGTGGTGTCGCGGAACGCGGTGAAGTCGTTCTTCCACGTGTTGCCGTTGGGCGTGGTCATCAGTCGATCTCCTCAATCGGTGCGGTCTTCGCGGTGTGGCGGGTGCGCAGCCACAGCACTTGCGCGGTGACGGTGAGGGCGATCCAGATCAGCGGCAGCGGCCGGGTGAGCGGACCGAAGCCGACGGCGAGCGCGGCCCACGCAGCTGTGACGGAGCCGAGTGCGGCGAGTGCGCGACGCCAGCGGCGGATCGAGCGGTCGTCGGCCGGATGCCGGAGGTTCATCCAGGCCAGCCAGCCGAATGGGATGCCCGCGGCGGGGGCGAGCACGATAGCGGTCCACCACGCGAGCACGTGTACGACACCGGCGGCGAGTAAGGCGGCGACGGCCATGCCACTCGGGGCCCAGCTGCGGCGGGTCTCCCACAGCCAGACGCCGATGGCGCGGACGGCGCGCTGAGCGAGCGTGGGTCGTTCGGGGACGACCAGGACGATGGGCTGGGCATCCCGGCGGCGGGTGCGCGGGACGTGGACGGTGCGTGCGCCGCCGTAGGCGACCTTCCGGGCCCGGCTTCGATTTGGCATGAGGAGTCGGAGTCCTTTCAGCTGGAGGAGAGGGCGTTGTGAGTGCCACGTCGTCCCGCGCGACGGCCTGCGGTGGTGGCGTGGGTGGGCTGCGGAACGGCGTAGCGCCAGCTGGTGCCCAGCTGCTTGGCCCCGTACATGGCCTCGTCGGCGGCCCGAAGGCGGAGATCGAACGGGGCGCCCGGGCTGTCGACCGGGCGGCAGATGCCGATAGATACGCGCGGGACGATCGGCGCCGGGCGGTCGATGTCGACACTGTCCTGCAGGCGGCGGATCAGGCTGTTGAGGTCGAGAGGCGCGAGGTCGTCCAGGTCTGCTACGGCTGCGAACTCGTCACCGCCCAAGCGGCCGGCGAACCCGCCATGTTCGGCGCACCAACTCTGCAGGCGCTGACCGATCGCGGTGAGCAGGGCGTCTCCGGCGGCGTGCCCGAAGGCGTCGTTGACGTCCTTGAAGCGGTCGACGTCCAGGAGCAGGACGCTGAGTGGCCGTCGGGCCGTCGCCCGTATGGCGCGGGAGGTGAACGCGGCGCGGGTGGGCAGGCCCGTCAGCGGGTCGACGCGGGCAATGCGCAGGCGGCGGGCGAGCCACAGGCTGTGGGCTGCCCAGGCCGCCAGAGGCGGCAGGGCTACGGCCACGATGGTCGGGTCGGTCACTGGGTGAACTCCTGTTCTGTGGCACGGGTGCTGGGTTCGGGGTAGGCGCAGAGGACGCAGATGCCGAGCGAGCGTGGGATGCAGTGGCCGTAGGTGATGCCGCACTGCGGGCAGGTACGGCGGGCCAGCATCGCCAGGGCGAGGGCTCCCCACTTGCGCGAGGTCATCGGCCGGACCGGTTTGGCATCGGCTATGCGGTAGAGGTAGGCGACGCGCTGGTGGCCGTGGCGGGTGTAGACGAGGACCTGTGCGACTACGGGCTGACCGCCGGGCCGCAGCCCTCGTGCCCGCAACTGCCGGCGGGTGGCGAGCCCGTCCGGGGCCAGGCGCCAGGGATAGGTCGGGATCCCGTGCCGAGCGCCGGTCGGGTCGTAGCACTTGGCGTATGCGGTGCCCATCAGCTCTCACCACCGGTGAGCACCAACTCGGCATCCGTTGTCGGCTCGTCAGCTGATTTTGGCTCCGGTGCCGGGCTGTCGAGGGCGGCGTCGCGGATGCGGCCTGCGCGGCGGGTGCCGATGCCGTAGGTCTTGATCAGCCACGTGGCCGACGGCTCCTGCCCGGCAGCGGCGCGCTCGCGGGCTGCCTCGATCAGCTCCTCATCCGTCGGTCCCGGGGACAGGGCCTGCCGCTTGCCACCGTCGCTGACCGGGCGGCGGGGCTGCCGCCGCTTCGGCTTGGCAGGGGCTGCCGGAGGAATCGGCAGCGGGGGCGCCGCCATGGCGGGTGGCGGGGTCTGCCGTCCGTCTTCGGCGGCAGGAGTGCCGGACGCGGGCGCGGCAGGGGGCAGGGCGCGCAAGTGCGCCATGTGCACGAGCAGTCCGAGGACGACCGGCGGGATTGCGGAGACGGCGACGATCAGCGGCCAGGACACGGCGATCACGTGTGAGGCGATGGCGTGATCGACCGCGTTGCCCGCGACCGACAGCACGATCGCGCCGATGGCGTTCGCCTTGGCCCACGCGCGGGCCCGGATGCTACGGGTGGAATGCCCCAGCCACACGCGCACGGCGGTCATGGCGTAGGCGTCGGTGGTCAGCGGTAGCAGCCAGGACAGCCACGGCCACCAGCCGGTACGCATGGCCAGGTCCTGCAGGGCCGCGTACGAAGACGCAGCAGCGGCCAGGCCGACGGCACCCATCCCTGCGTACAACAGCCAGTCGTGGCGTGGTACTTCAGTCTCGGCGGGCCCGTTGAGGGTGTCGGTAGTCATCGCGCTCAACCGAGGGAGTTGCTCAGGCCGGAGACGACGGCGACGACAGACTGGGAGACGGCGCCCTTGACGCCGTCGGCGAAGCTGCCGGTCATGTACAGGCCGATCAGGATGCCCAGGATCAACGTCGACCAGCGGTGTTCGGTGAAGTAGCAGAGCATCCCGGCGACCAGGACCAGCAGGAGCAGGACGGAGATGGTCACCGTGGGAGCTGCGGCCGGGGCTGCCAGCAGGATGGGGGCGGACACGAAGGCTCCTTCAACAGGGCTGTGGAAAAGGGAGGTGGTGGGACCGTGGCCCGCCCCGGCGCGGGATGTGGGGGTCAACCGCGCGGGGCGGGCGGCAGGGGCGGCTACTGGCGGCCGGGGCCGCGCTCGTAGGCGGCGATCGTCAGGTCGATCAGGCCGGGGTCGGTGCAGTAGCCGGTGTAAGTGCCGTTCGCGTGCCAGACGTGCCACCGGCAACCGAGTACGCCGGGGGTGCCGGCGCAGACGGCGAGGTAGGCGCGGCGGCGGATGACGGGCGCGTCGGGGAGCGTGACGTTCTGCGGCAGCGGCGAGGCGTCCATCAGGCGGCCTCTTCCTCGTCGGCCCTCAGCTCGGCGAGCCGGGCCGCGGAGGGCCCCAGATCGCAGTGGTCGGTGAGATGCTGCAGCTCGCGGGCGAGGGAGTAGTCGTCGGAGACGGTCACCTCGCGGTAGTCGCCGCACACACACGGCACGAGCAGTGTCCAGCGCGGCTCTGGCATGGAGCCGGGCTGGGAGGCGAAAGTGTGGTGCAGCCAGACGCCTTCGTCCAGGTAGCTGACCGCGCTCGGACCGATCGCCCACTCGTACTCGATCCCGTCGACGTACAGCGCCGGGTAGCCGGCCCATTCGTCGGCCTGAACGACCTGGGCGAGGGTGTCGGGGAAGGCCTCCTGTGTCTGGTCGTCGGCAAGCTGCAGCGCCATCCGCACCTGTGCTTCGATCCGTTCGCGCTTTTCCCGCTCCCATTCCAGCTCAACGGCCTTGCGGGAGGCGGCGGCCAAGGCCAGGAGGCGGCGCAGCCGGGTCTCCGGGGCGGTCGTGGTGTCGGTCATCGTGCGGTCCTCCTCGCGTGAGTGGGGTGGCAGATGTGGGTGCGTGCGGCGCGGCGGGCAGCACGCTGGTTGCGATATGCGGGGTGCCAGCCGCACGCGGGGCATCGCGTACGGGCGCTCATGCGATCCGCCTCCCGACCAGAGCCGGCGTCTCGCCGTCGACGGCGGCCAGGGCCTCACGGGTGAGCTGCGGGGCGTACTCCGGCAGGGCGTTGAGCTGGTCCAACGTGTCGATGAGCACCGTGAGCGGGAGCGCCTGGCCGTCGTAGTACGCGGAGACGGCGGCGCAGGTCGCGGCCAGTAGTTCGGCGTGGTCATGCCGCAGCGCGGCGAGCTGACGGCGGAGCTGGCCGTTGGCGGCCGTCAGCGAGGCGACCGTCGGACGCGGGTGGTTAGGGAGAGCCCGAGTGGACATGAGGGGAAAACCTCCAGAATCGGACGGCTGCCGGGCGCGTTCGGGCAGCTCCGGGCCAGGGCCGGGCACACCGGCAGCCGTGCGGAAAGGGGGTGAGCTGAGAGGGCGCGGGGTCAGACGCCGTGTGGACCGCGTCGCGAGCGTGCACTGTCGCGGGTCATCGACCGCAGCACCATCGCGCACACGGTGAGCGATACGGCGACAACGGCGACCGACGCGGCGACGACCGCGACTGACAGCAGAAGCGCGACCAGGACCACGCCGACGACGAGCGTGCCTGCCATGCCGGCGGCGACCAGGGCGCCGGGCGACATGGCCGACGCCCGGGACGGCGCCGCCGGTGCATGGGCGCAACCGCACGACGGGACCAGGCCTGTCGGCGCCGGCGCCTGGTGCACGAGCGGAGCCGGGGCCGATGACGGGTAGATGCGGCCGAGCGCGTCGGTGAGTACGTACGGCTCCATGGGCTGGGGAGAGTTCGGCTCGTTCATGCCGCTGCTCCCTTCCGGCGCCGGCGGCTGAGGGAATGGCGCTCGTCCGGGGTGAGCCCGCCGAAGACGCCGTATGCCTCACCCGCAGCCAACGCCCGTTCCAGGCAGGCACCTTGCACCGGGCAGCGCCCGCACACTGTCTTCGCGGCCAGCACGGCCGACTCTGCCTCGGAGAAGAAGAGCTCCGGGTTCTCGGTCCGGCATGCCGCGTCGTCGAGAGCGGGAAGGTCCAGGCTCAGGCGGTCCATCGGCGACGTGACCACTTGCAGATGCGGCCGACGCCGACCTTGGATCCCGCGGAGGTGGGTGCCCATCAGCGCACCTCCGCTCGCTCGATCCGCTGGGACGGAGTCCAGGCGAAGCCGCACGACCCGCATTCCTCCCGCGCCGTGTGGCAGCGCGAGACGAACACCGGGCGGTGACAGCGGGGGCACCTCGACTTCGCGCACACCGGGCGCGGGTCGTAGAACGGAGCGGCGGCCATCACGCCTGCTCCCGCCTGTCCTGGTCCGCGTCAGTGGGCTCGACCTGGATGTCGTCGAAGGGCGCGTAGACGTGGATGTGCAGGACGCCCACCCTGCCGTGGGCCTCGAAGACGAAGCCGTTCCGGCGCCAGGGGTTCAGGCGGGGGCGGGTGCCCATGGCCTGGGCGAGACGGGACACGGCCGGGAACCGGTCTTGCGGCGCAGCCGCCTCGTACCAGGGCAGCTGAAGTCCGACCCGCTCGTTGTCGGACATCGTGATGTACATCGCCGGGAGCCCGGGAACACCGTCCAGCAGGTCCGCGAGTTGCCGCAGCGCCTGAGACGGAGTGGTAGAAGCCGGTTGCTCCGGCTGGGATACGACCACCGATGCGGCGGTACGCTCGTCGAGCATCGTTGAACTCCTCGCAAAGGGATTCGATGCGTGGCCCTGGCAGGGCTTCGGGAGGTGTTGGCGCACTTCCCGGGCCCACGACTGCCAGGGCCATTGCTGTGTTCGAGGTCGTTCACGGGGTCTCTGCAACCTCATGCACTAGGTTCAGCCTAGTGCATGAGGTTGTCAAGCGGTTCAGCGCAGTTCTTTGACGGCCCGTCGCCGCAGCTGCCTGGCTCGGCTCTCACCCGGTGTGCTGCACTATCTGTGGCTAGTGCAGTAGGTACGGGCAGAAGGGTGCTGGAGAGTGGCAGAGGTGCAGGAGGGGCCGGCGTACAAGCGGCTTGCGGATGAACTGCGCTCGCAGATCGCGAGTGGAAAGCTGCAGGTCGGAGCGGCACTGCCCTCTGCGTCTCAGCTCGTGAAGGCCCACGGGGTATCCACCACCGTCGTGCGGGACGCGCTTCGGATCCTCAGAGAAGAAGGGCTCGTCTACGGACAGCCGGGCAAGGCCGTGTTCGTACGCGCCACTCCAGACGAGTCAGCCTCTGAGCGCCTGACTCTCGACGAACTGACGGATGGCTTCCACCGGATCCAGGAACAACTCGAAGATTTGGAGCCGGGTACCGGTCGCACCGCGGTCGAAGAGCTTCGCGAGGAGATTGCCGATCTTCGTCGTTCGGTTGCCGTGCTTCAGGCACAGTTGATCGAGCTGTACGGGCGTGTTGGCCAGCCGTATCCGCGGGACAAGGCGCCGTTGAAGAGCGATGACGAATTCGGGCAGCCGCGTAGGGCTGTCGGCGGGTAGACCCGGGCTGAGGGGGATGAAGTGAGCAGGCACGGTTCCGGCAACATCGTGTCACTGCACGACAGAGCGTCTTATCGGCCGGATCTTGGGGAGCTGGCGCGCAACCAGCTGGCTGCTGCTCGGAAGGCTCAGGGGCTCAGCCATGCTGAGTTCGCAGAGCTGTTATCGAGCATGCTCGACTGGAATGTGAGCGCTGACGCGCTTGAGTCGTGGGAGACGACGGCCACTCCTCCGGGCGACGTCCTGGTGGCCGCGGAGCTGATTGTGAGGCGGGCCGCACCTGGGCTGACCGATGGCGAGCCGAGGGATGCCCTGACCCAGATTGTCGGAGATCAGTTCGCGGACTTGGCGGGCGTGTATGCGAGCCGCTCGGAGTTCCAGGCGAAAGTGTCGGCTGCAGATCTCTTCGACGACGCCCAGGACATCCGCATCGCCGGCCTTTCACTGAACCTGCTCTGCCAGTCGTACTCCGAGGCGAAGCTCAGGCAGCTCGTCGAGGGCGGTACGACGCTGACTGCGCTGTTCCTCAAGCCGTACGGCCACTTCATCAAGGAACGCGAGCAGGAAGAGGGCTACCCCGAGGGGCGTCTGTCTGCGCTCACCGCTCTCAACATGACCATCCTGCAAGAACGGGTCGCCGAGCGGCTCGGCTCCGCGTCGGCCGACCGTATCAAGATCGGGGTCTACGACGAGCCCATACGGTTCAACATCACCCTGATCGACGGGCAGTTGTGTGTGGCTCAGCCCTACCTGCCCCAGACTCGCGGAGTCGACTCGCCCACATTCCTCGTCCGCAAGCGTCGGCTCGCGGGTGGGCTGTACCCGACGTTCGAGCAGATCTTCAGCACCCTCTGGGAGAGGCGGGAAGTGAATGACTGACCTGGGGCCGCTTCTGCAGATCGCCGGCGCGGCGCTTGACCGGGTGTCGCCGTTGGTGACCGATATGGCTCTGGGCGCGGTCCGGTCTAAGGGTGACCGGGACATGGTCTCCGAGATCGACCTGGCGGTTGAGGAGCGTGTGCGCAGCTTCCTGCGGAAGGAGACACCGGAGATCGGCTTCCTGGGGGAGGAGAACGGCGGGACGGGCATTGACGGCCCGCTCACCTGGGCTCTCGACCCGGTCGACGGTACTGCGAATCTCGTCAACGGCCTTCCGCTGTGCGCCGTCTCGCTGGGTCTAGTTGAAGACGACCGTTCGGTCCTGGGGGCGATCGACCTGCCGTTCATGCGGCACCGCTTCCGAGCTGCCGACGGCCACGGTGCCTACGCGGACGACGAACCGATCCGGGTAAGCCAGACCACAGCGCTGGACCAGGCCATTGTCGCAATCGGCGACTACGCAGTCGGTGTCCGTGCCCAACAGCGAAACGTTCAGCGCTTCGCTCTGACACGTCGGCTCGCCGAACAGGTTCTGCGGGTACGTATGTTCGGCTCAGCCGCCATCGACCTGGTGTGGGTCGCGTCCGGCAAGCTCGATGCCTGCATTGCGCTCAGTAACCATCCGTGGGACATGGTCGCGGGGGTTGCCATCGCCAGGGAGGCCGGCGCCGTGGTGATGGATTTGGATGGCACGTCGCACAGCTTGGGCTCCACGGCCACGATCGCTACTGGGCCAGAGCTTCGGGAAGGTCTGCTGCAGTTGCTTGAAGGCCTGTGACTGGATCTTTGCCGGTCGGGGACCCCCGCGGGTGCGGGGAGCAGGGCAACGACGCGTTCCGCGCCGTGCACGACGTGGGACCATCCCCGCGGGTGCGGGGAGCAGACCCACCAGGACTCGGGCACCAGATGGTGAAGGGGACCATCCCCGCGGGTGCGGCGAGCAGATCATTTGCGCGGTCCCCTGGATCACGGTGCCGGGGCCATCCCCGCGGGTGCGGGGAGCAGGAGTATCCGCCAGACGTGCCAACGTCAGTGGTGGGACCATCCCCGCAGGTGCGGGGAGCAGACCAGCAAGGAAGAGACCGACCTGAAGGCCACGGGACCATCCCCGCGGGTGCGGGGAGCAGGCGTACGGCTTCTCCCGCGCTCACGCGGTGGCGGGACCATCCCCGCGGGTGCGGGGAGCAGGACGAGCAGGGCCTGAACCTGGCCGGTACCCAGGGACCATCCCCGCGGGTGCGGGGAGCAGCAGCGGCCCGAGCGTGAGCTGTGGTCGTGGAAGGGATCATCCCCGCGGGTGCGGGGAGCAGTCGATCGCGCCGTCGCAGGTGATCTGAATGTCGGGACGCTCCCCGCAGGCACGGGGAGCAGGTCGGCGCCGGTGGCCTGTGGGCCTACCACAAGGGATCAACCCCGCGGGTGCGGGGACCAGATCAAGTTACCTGTGGAGAGGGTCGTCTACGAGGGACCATCCCTGCCGGTGCGGTGAGCAGGACTTCCGGCTACTGGGTGATGGCACTCAGCAGGGACCATCCTCGCGGGTGCGGGGAGCAGCCGCTGCTCGCCGAGACCGTGCCCGACGGAACGGGACCATCCTCGCGGGTGCGGGGAACAGTCGTCCAGGGCGTCCACGACGAGCTGCGGCCAGGGACCATCCCCGCGGGTGCGGGGAGCAGTTGAGCTTGTACACGAACCGCGGGTTGTTGTTGGGACTATCCCCGCGGGTGCGGGGAGCTGGAGGCGCGCGGCTGGACCGTGTACGCCGATGAGGGACCATCCCCGCGGGTGAGGGGAGCAGGGCTGCTTCATGTCGGTTCTCCCTCTGGTGTGGGGGACCATCCCCGCGAGTGCGGGGGAGCAGCCGCAGTTTCAGCAACCGGGCAGGGCAGACAAGGGACCATCCCCGCGGGTGCGGGGAGCAGACCGCGCCGGCGACCTGGTCAAAGCTGATCTTGGGACCATCCCCGCAGGTGCGGAGAGCAACAGCCCTGCGGCGGAACGGGCACGTATTCGTGGGACCGTCCCCGCGGAAGCGGGAGTAGATCGCGACGAGGTTGCCGTCGGTGTCGAACTGGGGACCATCCCCGCGGGTGCGGGGAGCAGGACCAGCTCGACTTCGCGAGCAGCGTGACGTCGGGACCATCCCCGCGGGTGCGGGGAGCAGAAGAGGTGCTCGACACCCACCGTGCCGACCAGAGGACCATCCCCGCAGGTGCGGGGAGCAGCGGTTCAACACCCTTGAGCCGAAGATCTTCAAGGGACCATGCCCGCGGGTACGGGCAGCAGAAGGACATGGTGTACGTGCGGATGAAGCCCTCGGGACCATCCCCGCGGGCGCGGGGAGCAGCCGTCCGGCTCGTACTCGGTGGCGCGTAGCCAGGGACCATCCCTGCGGGCGCGGGGAGCGGTTCCCTGAGTCCGGGACGATCAGCGGCCGGCCGGGACCATTCCCGCGGTGCGGGAGCAGTTAATCGCGTTCCACAGCGGCAGGAAGATGTAGGGACCATCCCCGCGGGCGCGGGGAGCACGGTGAGCCCCTGTTCAGCGTACGAGGATTAGTCCGCAACTGTAGGCACGCGCGTGGCCGATGCCCTGGGTGAGGGCGGTAACGAACGCCTTCGGGTCGGTCACCGTGAGGGTGCCCTTGATCTCCGCACGAGCAATGCGCAGACCCTTATGTGGTGCCGGGCTGGAGACTCGCGGGAGCATGCGTAGAGCGAGCCGCTCGGTGTTCGCGTCAGCGCCAATGCGGGTGACACCGTTGGGGGCGACCGCGGGTTCTCCGGACGGTTGCAGACGGTGCGAGAACCACGTCCTCACGTGCTCGGGGCGGGTGTGGGGGACGCGGACGCCGCGGGTTTTCGGTGGTGAGCCTGGGGCGGGCGGAATGCTGCGGACCGGATTGACGACCGTACGGAAGTCGACCCGGTCACCGATACGGAAAGTGCGGTCGACGGTGAGGGTTTCCGGCGCTTCGGCCAAGGCGCCCCGGGGCACTCCGCTCCAATCGGCAGGGACCGACGACTGGACCACCAGGTTGAGCCGCGCCTGTCGGAGATCGACTGTCCAGGTCGACAGGATGCCCATCTGGGAGCGGGCGTCAGAACTGCCATTGTCCACCCAGCCGAGGAAGCCGCTCATGACGGTCCGGTGCATGTCCTGCGCGTCGATGAGCGATTTGGCGGCGAAAGGATGCCGGGCGTCCAGAGTAAGCAGACTCTGCGTGGCGACGAACCTGGCGGCACCGCCCGGACCTGAAGGCGCATGCGACGTGGCAGCTGTCGTGTTCACAGGATGATGTCCCATCCGCGGGCGTGCGAGGCGATGGTGATGCGGTGACGGGTCTCCCATCGGAGGCTGTGGACGCCTCCGTCCGCGCCGAACCGCACAGGCTGGTCCGACAGGGGGCCGATGCCTGGAAGCGGGCGCGGACTCTCGATCCAAGCCCATGGACGTACGTCTGTCACCGGAGCCGGCGGCTCACCTTCGTAGCATGGATCCTCGGGGAGCAGGGCGTGCGTCTCGAAGGCTTCCCTGATGGTGCCTGCAACGACTCCGAGGGCGAGGTCACCCGAGGGCGGACATGCCTTACGTCCGAGCCAGAGCAACCGCTTGGGGCACTCCAAGGCATGAGCGATCCGTTCCAGGAGTGCTGCATCGGGGTGCTCCAGGCCGACGAGGAAGGCGGCGTCGGCGAGATACCAGCGCTCTGTGATCAGAGCGTGGCGGCGGACCTCTCCGGAGATGAGGGCTCCCGATGTCGGGTCCGCGGTGACGTACTTCGGTGAGCCATACCAGGCTTCCAGCTCCCCGCGGCCGAATGGGCCGGGCTCTGAATCCTTCAGCCCCGAGACCGTCGCGGCCTTCTCGGCACGCTGGTGGTCGGTGAGGAGGTCTCGAGGGCGCAAGGGATAGGTGCCTCCGCCGACAGTGTGGTAGTCGCGAAGCGGCGTGCCGGGCCGGTCGGCGCGGACCCCGAAGAGGACCTCGGCGAGTTCCCCGAGGGGCTCTTCCCGGGCGAGGCCGAGAGCTGCGGCGCACAAGCCGATCACGCCGGACTTCGTGGGACGGGTGTGTGTGTCCCGGCGCGCGAACCGACCGGTGAGGCCCCAGGACTGCAGGGGACCTGCCAGTCGGACGAGCAGAACATGAGGGTCGTTCACGGGGTGAGGTCCTCGGTTTGCTCCACCACGGTCAGTGACTCCGGCAATTCCAACTCCTCCAGGAGCACGTCGATTTCGGGGTCGTACGTGAGCACCCGCACGGTGCGCAGGTCATCGCGGCGGCGGCTGACGAAGGTGTGGTGGCGCAGCAGCCTGCGAACGGCCGCGGGTCCTGCCGGTCCCTCCCCGCCGGCCGACACAGGGCCTTCGTCCACCGGCCGCTGGAAGGCGGACGCATAGTTGTAGGGGCGTTCCCCCTCGAACGCCAGAACGAGCGCGGGCAGAGACCCGGTGGATGCGGTGGAGTTCTTCTTCGCCTCCGGGAACGCTTCCACAAAGGCGTTCACGAACTCCTTCTCGGCGTCGGACGCGGCCGTTTCGGCCTCGTGCTCGTCCATTCCGGCCGCCCGTAGATTGGTGCGCAGTTGCGTGCGGTCGAGGACGGCGTGCCGGTAGAAGGTGCCGGAGATCAGCGACTGGTAGCCGGTCATGCCGGCGCCCGCGTCGTCGGCGGCGTCGAGGAAGCTGAGGGCGTTGCGCTTGCGATCCAGCTTTGCATCGTCGGCCGCTGCATAGAAGTCCTCGATCTGCTCAGCTTCGTGCACGGTGAAGGCATGCCCGGTCTGGACGGCACCGTCGACGTTCGGAGAGTCGGGGATCTCCGCCAGAAAGCGGCCATAGAGAGCGATGTCCACGGCGTCGCGGGGAGCGAGGGCGAGCAGAACGGCGTCGCGCGTGGCCTTGGGCAGCGGCGGTAGAGGGACGGACACGACAGCTTCCGCTGTGGAAGTCCCCTCCGCCTCTTCCGCCTCTGGCGATGATGCGGCCTTCTTCCTGGCTCCACGACGTGCCTTCTTCGCCGCCTCCGCGCTGGCCTGAGCTTCGAGGTACGCGTCGCACCACTCTTCGACCTCTGACGCGTGATCTGCGATGTGGCCCGCGATCCTCACTGCGGCATCGGATGGCGCGAAGACGAGGACCTTCGTCAGGTTGGCCACAGTCTTCTTCTTCGGGTCGCCGAATTTAAGTCCGCTTGCCTCCATCACTGCACGGGCTGTGACCAGGGCCTTCTCCTTCTCCCAGCCGTGGGCAGACTCGAGTTCACGTCCGGCCAGGATCGCCCACTCCCGGGTGCGGACGCCCATGCTCCGTCCCTTGAGCGCCCCGCGGCCCGAGTTGGCACGGTTGCGGGCGTGGACCCGCTCGGCGCGTCGGCGGGCCTGGCTGGTGATCATGTGGCGTTCCACGCCTCCGAAGACAAGAGTCTTGGGCTGCGCGTTCTCGTCGCGCACCGGGAGGACCGCCGCGAGGGTCTCGATGAGGTGCAGGGAGAGGAACTGGCTCCGAGGTGCCTCGATCACGTGGTGGTGTCCTTCCGCGTCGTCGGTTCGTTCTGTGTTTCCCGGCCTCGCGCCGGAGGGGTGTGGAACTCGACCGACCACCAGTAGGCGATGCGCGCCTTGCGGTCGTTCCAGTTGATGAGGTCCTCGGTCAATCCGGTCCAGGACGGCGGCGGCTGTTCGCAGGCTCGCAGGCGAGTGACCGCATGCTGGAGGTGGCGCCAGGGGATGCGCCGACTGGCGACGACACGGTTCAGTAGGCGCTCGGCTCCGGGATTGTCGGGCCCGCGTCCGGTCCCGTCTCCGATGCGGCGGGCAGCGGCGCCAAGGCTGCCGTGGCCGTATGAGGGCGTGGAGCGCCCTTGGTGGTAGATGGCGAAGAGGAAGGCCATCTGCTCGAACAGGTCGCGGTGGTCGTCGCCGCCGTACCATCCCGCGCGGATGTGGGCGTTGGTGCCGCCTCTGGCTCGGCGCAGTTCGGCGAGGGTCCCGTACTCGCGGTTGCGGACGAGAGTGGTGAGCCAGGCGGTGAGGGCCGCGCTGTCGTGCGGGACCCGAGGGCGCTCTTGGTCTGTTCCGGCGGACAGGCTGTGCTCAGTCACGCGCGATCTCCCCTCGCAGTTCGGCCGGGGCCCAGTCATTGGACATGTCCTCGTCGAAGCGCCGCACGGCCCGGGCTCGCGCGCGGTGGTTGCGGTCGTTCGGGGGCAGGGTGTCGAGGCGCTGAAGCATTTGGGTGCGAGCTGTCGTCATCAAGCCCCGTGCGTAGTCACCGAGGGGCTCCGACACCGGGTCATCGTCTTCCGGCCCTCTGTCGACCACTTCGTCCAGCAGTTCGTGGAACGGGTCCTCCGCAGCGGGCCAGAAAGCCCACCGGGCATCGAGCCGTGCCACCTGACCGGCCTCGTCCGCACCCCGCATGGCTGGAAAGGCCGTCTCCGCGGCCAGGATGGCCGCGTTCTTCAAGCTCCTTGCGATGTATTCGGCGATGTCGGAGCCCCGACGGGAGGCTCGGTAGAGGTGGGCAGCCATGCCCGGGGCGTAGGGGTATGCACCGTGTGTCCAGGCGACGGGCAGGGTCTTGTTCGCCAGCAGCCCCACTGCCCACAACTGGTATGGGGCGCCTGTCCCCGTCCGCTCGTAGGGCAGGGAACGGAGCCGCGCGTACAAACCGATTCGGTCGTCCCTGACGGCGCTGTAGAGAGCGTGGGCTTCCTGCCACAGCGCTCTGCTGGGGGACGGCCACAACGGCTTCTTCAGGCCGTTCGTCGTCTTGCTGAACACGGCGTCCTGGAGGTGCCGGTCCGGGTCAAGTTCCAGGATCTCGCCGGCGCCGATCAGGACCCTGTCGACGACGATCTGCCCTTGCGGTCCGCGGTCCGGGCGTAAAAGCACGGACCTCCCCAGGGCGCTGTGAAGGTCCGCGGAGCTCCGCGGCACTCGGGGCTTCGCCTTCTCGGTGAATGTACGGCGCTCGATGACGCCGGTAGTCCAAGACGTATTGAGCGAATCTCCCGGGCCGTCTGGCGGGTAGAGGTTCAGGCGCAGTGTCTCGCCGAGCGTCTGTCCCAGGGCGACGACGCGGATCCTTCCCGTGAGCCGGCCCGCGGCGAGATTGGTCACCTTGGCGCCGAGCCGCTTCCCGGACATGCGAGCCCGCCCGTAAGGGCCGTACACGTGTTGTGTGAGCGTGGCGCGGAAGGCGTCTGCCGCTGGCAGCGGGTTGTCGAGCTCAAGATGGTGATGGTCGAAGTGCTGGTTGTAGTCACCTGCGTGTTCGATGACCAGCTGGGCCGTTCCCGTGCCGCTTTCGTCGAGATCCGCCGCTAGGAGGGAGTTTTGCACTAGGGGGGCCGTGGGGTGGAACAGGTCCCAGGTGTCGTCCGGTTGGCGGGCCAGCCACGCGGCCGCCGGTGCGAGGTCCTGCTTGCCGACCACCCAGGCACGCCATTCCTTGTCCGAAGACGGGCAGGTACCGGACGCGAAGCAGACGGCCAGCAGGTGCTCGATGACGGCGACGTTCTCACCGGGTGACGCGCAGTCGAGGGCGGCCAGTTCGTCGGCCCCGGCAAGGAGCGCGCACAGGGAGTGATGGGCAGTCGCTCCGTCGACGGTTACGGTGGGTATGCAAGGCTTACGACGGGGGTCCCAGCTGAGACGCTGCTCGGCAGGCCCGGGCGGGGGAGCATCGGACAATTCCTGACTACCCTCTTTCGCTCATGGACAGTGGACACGGCGCCGATTCCGGCGAACGGCGACCAAGCCGACGACGGTGATCGTCGCCGGGGCCGTTCTGCAGATCGGGATCCCCTTGTCGCCAGGGGACTGGAACAGCCCCCGCACAAGCGGGGAAGAACTCAGGCGGAGCCCCTGATGCCGTCGACGGGCCACTCCCGCTGTTTGCGGGAACGCTCCCTTAGTTTTGCGCTCGACTCTCCTTCGAAGAAGCACCTGGCTGTTGACCTGGAGCTGTACGGATCGGGCACTTACAGTGGGAGATTGCCGAAGGATCGGCAGTCTCGGCATGGCCGCACCGGCAGACCGGCGAGGCCACGGAGCGGTTCCCGTTCCGCGCACACGGGACGGGAACCACTCGTTGCCGGGGCAGGCCGTTCTTGGCGCCTTGGTTGCGCCAAGAACGGCCGTCTACCAGAGGTGATCGACTATGTCGCTGACCACCGCGGCAGCCACGATGAGAACTAGCTCCCATCCATGGCGTCCCAGCCATTCGCGTGCAGCTCTGCCCATGAACACCCTCCGTATCGCGGCCTCCAGTCCTGCGGTTGCAGAACGGGGGGCGCCGATACGGCCAACAGCAGAAGCCCGCACGGATGCCTTTGTATCTCAACGCACCCGTGTGGCGGGCGAGTTTGAGCGAGTGGATCTTGCGGTATTTCAGGGCGCTGCGCCTGAAGCTGTCGAGTTGAGTGCAGCGACGGCGTGGCGCTTGAGCCTTTGATCTGAGTCCTGGGCCCAGGCGTAGGCTCTGTCGCAGGAGGACTCCGAGGCGCATCCCACTCACCGCGGGCGGCGCCGCACCAGGATGGTGAGAGTGGTGCGGGCATCCTTGCGGCGTTCCGGCGTGGGGGCCAGGACGGAGACGAGGGCGACGACGAACAGGACGCCCGCGTACAGCAGGCCGGCACACCCGCTCAGAGCTGCGGCATAGTGGAGCAGTTGGGAAATCTCGGACACGGGCCATCCTTCTGTCTCGGGGGCCGGATTCGGCTGGGGCGGTGATGGCTCTACAGTCGCGAGACGGCGGGACAACGGACAGTTGCGCCTTACTCAGTGCGAGGATTTCCGCAGCTCAAGCGGCATATTTTTGACGGCGCCGACCGAGCTTTCCGCTGTTGCGAGCCGAGAGGGGGATCGGTGACCGATACGGAGCGAATGGCACGCACGAGACTGGGTGCCATGCTGACGTGCCTGTGGGAGGCGGCGGGGCAGCCACGAGCTCAGGAGCTGAGGCTTCCTCCTTCCACGCTGCGAGATTGGCGCATGGGAGAAACAGCCCCGTCAGCCGAGAGAACGGACCACTTCTGGTCTGTGGTGCGGAAGCTGCAGCAGGCCGCTGGCCGCCCGGTCCACACGGATACCGAGTGGGAGGTCGCCCTGCGTGCCGCGCAGGAGGAAGGGACCAGTAGGCGACACCGGCAGATCGTCGTGGTCCGGGAGAGGGACCCCCACCACCGCTTCGTTCGCCCTCACAGGCCTGCCGTTGAAGCCGCCGTGGACGATGTCCGCGGGCGGGAGGGCGAGCGTAGGGTCATGAACGCGTTCGTCAAGGACTCCCGTTCCACGGCGCCGTCGTACCTTTGCTGGCACGCCGACGCTCCCGTGGGCAAGACCGCCCTGCTCGCCGACTACGTGCAGCGACCACCGCACAACACCGACATCTTGAACTTTTTCGTCTCCGCGGCGCACGGAACTGACACACGCGCTGAGTTCGAAAAGCAAATGGCGGATCAGATCGGGGCGTTCCTCCGTTCACCTCAACAGTGCATACCCGGCGGCGTCCGGCAGTGGAAACGCCTCTTCGCCGCAGCCGCCGAGGAGAGCGTGCGGCACGGGCGCAAGCTGTTGCTGGTGGTCGATGGTCTCGACGACGACGTGGCCTGGTCCGGAGTCGCTGCCGCCGGCGAGGCGCCGACAGCCGGAGGTAGAAGCAGGCCAAGCATCGTCCGCGGAAGCATCGCTGCGCTCCTCCCCGCTGCTCCACCTCTCGGGATGCGCATCATCGTCTCCTTCCGGCTCGGCGTGCGCTATCCCGACGACCTTCCCGCCCGGCATCCGCTGCGCCAACGCACACACGTGCGCGCTCTCGCACCTGTCGAAGGAGTAACGCAGGTCCGGCGGACACCGCCGGATGCCACCGCTCTGGGTGAAACGGTCGCGGGACTGCTCGCCGCGGCGGGCGGCGGCCTGCGTACGGCGGACCTGACGGAGCTGGCCGGGGTCCCGGCCGACAGGCTCGACCGCTTGGTGCAGGGGCCGGCGGGGCGCTCCCTCATCCTCGACGATCCGGTAGCCCAGACCTACGCACTGGCGGAGCCAGGTCTCATCCAGGCGGTTCGTGGAAACTTGGGCGACGAGGCGATCGCGCGGTATACCCGTGCGCTGCTCGCCTGGTCGCAGAGATGGCGTACGGCGGGCTGGCCCCCCGGGACGCCCCCGTACCCCCTGACGCATCAGCTCCGGCTGCTGACCAGTGCCGCAGAACGTGCCACGTACATTCTTGACATGCCCCGGCTGCGCCGACTCGCCTCCATGGCCGGTCCGGCAACGGCTCTCGCGCAACTGGACGCATTCGAGCAAGAGATCAGCCCCTCAGACACCACCCCTAGCAGCCTGGCGGTGCTGGTCCCGCTCACCGCGACGCGGGCTCTCTTGCGCCGCGAGTCACGCGAGGTGCCTCCCGGGGCTCCCGCCCTCCTCGTCCGACTTGGCGAAGTGGAGCGCGCTCGTGGCCTGGCCCGTTCCGCACCGACCATGGCCGCAACGGCCGTGCACTTGGCGGACATAGCGGTGGAGATGACCTATGTAGACCGTGAAGGGGCGGACGCCGTCGCGCTCGAGGCAGCCCAGTGGCTCACCCGTACCGACCTGGGCTTCCCCGGCACGTATCAGGACACCGAGACATACACGCGGCTCCTCGAAGCCGCCCGCACACTCGTATCACTGAACCATCTGGGGGCCGCCCGAACCCTGCTAGGGGCCGTGATTCGCGACAAGGCAGCCGGGATCGAAGCACTCACCGAGGCAGCCGGCCTGCTGGTCACGGCCGATGACGCGGATGGCGTCACGGCGTTGCGTGAACGAGCAGAGACCCTTAGCGAGGGCGGCACCCGCGACCGTGCGGCCGCGGTTGACCTCTGGGGAGCACTGGCGCGGGCGATACCTTCGCTCAGCAGCGACGCCGGTGATCGCATCATGGCCATTTGTGAGGAGCTCGGCTCCTCGGACGGACTGGAGGCAGTCGACGTACTCGCCCGCGCCGCGTCTGCGCTTTACAGACTGCCTGCCAGGCGGCACCGCGTTGCTCAGGAAAAGACACGGGTCGCACTGGCCCGGATTACCGAAGCGCTGGCCGACCCGAACGCGCTGTGCGAAGACGATCAGGCCCACCTCGGTCGCGAACTGGCCGGAACGCTGGCACGTCTCGCCCAGGCGGTCGACGACACCATGCCCTTCACGAGGAATGCCCTCAACGACATCGACCGCTTGCTGAAGTCGCTATCCGAGAGGCTGCGCGTCGGCGTACTCGGCGACGTCATCTCTGAACGGGCTCTCTCACTCACCGAGGCCGGTGAGGAACGCAGAGCACAAGAGGCCAAGGCCGCCTCGGCCGCCGCCAGGGAAGAGAAGAACGCGGTCCGGAGAAACAAGGACGCAGAGCGGAAAGTTCTGGCGGCATCGCGAAGGAAGGACACGAAGCCAAGAGCGGAACCACGAGACACACAGAAGCAGAGCCGGCCCGCACCAGTAACCCGGCGCGCGCACAAGCATCGGCCGTCCACAGGTCTGCGTCCCCCCGGCGACGGCCCGCAGTCTGATCACGTACTTCTGCTCCACGAGGCGGACGATCAACTGGGCGCAGGCAATTTCTTGCGCAGCCGGGAGCTGCTGGAGACTGCCCTGCGACGCTCCCCCGTCCTGTCGTCGCATCCCCCCGTACCAGAAGACTGGACAGTACACCTGTCTCAAGCTCTGGGTTTTGCAGGCGAATTCGGCACAGCCGAAGAACTCGCCGCATACTTGCCAGGCGCACCGGACCGTGCGCTTCACCTGGCAGCTCTCTCCCTCGGGTGCTCTCTCGGAGGGCACACAGATGCGGGAGGCCGCTACGCCCATGAGGCAGCACGTCTGACGGCCGGCAACACCGATCCCGGCCTGACGAACGTCGTAGCCCAAGCGCTCGCCCATGCCGGAGACGCACCTGCGGCTTCGGCCACCGCATCGGGACGTACCGCCACGGAGAAGCGGCAGGCGCTAACAGCCGTCGCGGCCGGGCTCACCCGTCACTGCCCCGAAGAAGCAGCACGTATCGCCGAACCTCTCATAGAGGCTCTGATACGACGGATCGGCTCGGGAAGCCCTCTCCGGACCGTCCCGGAACTGGCAGCTCTCCTGCTCGCCTACCCAGATATCCGGCAACCCGACCCGCGACTGCACGAAGCGTTCCGGCTCGCCTCACTTCGCCTGTCCGACACACCCCCGCTATGGCACGCCCCGTCAATGATCGTCCTCACCCTGCTGAAGCGGCTTGGCTGCCTCCCCGAGGGGAGCAGCCACGTCGTCGCAGGCATAACCAACAGATGGCAGCGCTCGCTTCAGCCGGGGGAAGAGCCTTGCGCAGAACTCGCCCTGCTTTCCGCCATGGACGGTGACACCGTCGCCCTTTGGCGCCATGCCGATGCTGCACGAACACCAGAAGGGCGAGCGATGGCGCTCTACGCGGCCGCCGCATACCTCGCGGGCACCCCGGTAACTCTGGCCACGGATAGCCGGTCCGGCGACAGGGTCGTCCGGACCTGTCTGGCGCTCGCCCGGACATCCGGCGACGGCAGCCCCCCTGCCGACGCAACGGCCTGGCGCCTCGTGCGCAGCCTATTGAGAACCGACGCGTGGACCCACACGATCCCGCTGCTTCCTCAACTCGCTCCTGGCGCCCTACGGCATCTGATCTTGATCGCAAGAGACCAGGACCGGCGCACAGACGGACCAGAAGCACCGGAGGCAACACATTCCTGAGCAGATCAGTGACGATAGTGCTCGTCCTCCGCCCGCACCTGCAGCATGCGGTGGGACGGGGTCCGCGCTTAAGGTTGCACTGCTCACCGCATCCGCTGGGATGGTCCCAAGCTGTACCAGATCATCCAAGACGCCTTCACTTGCTCCCCGCACCTGCGGGGATGGTCCTCAGCGGATGGCCACCTTCGGCGGCCTGCTGCGCTGCTCTCCGGATCTGCGGGGATGGTCCCGAGGTGCGGCTGATCGGCCAGGGTGCGGGTAACTGCTCCCCGCGGCTGAGATGCTCCCCCACGCGGTGTGGCACGCGATCCCGAATGTTAGCTCCCCGGACCTGCGGGGATGGTCCCCGAGGTCACGGACAAGGGGGTGGCCGTCGAGGTCTGCTTCCCCAACATGCGAGATGGTCCCTCAGAGACGTCCCACATGAACTCTGGGCCTGCTCCCTGCGTATGCGTGGATGGTCCCGAGTACAAGTGGCGCCGGACCCAGGCCGAGGACTGCTCCCCGCACATGCAGGGATGGCCCCATGCTCAAGCTGGCCACCTGGATGCGGCAGGCCTACTCCCCGCGCCCGCGGGGGATGGTCCCCACGGCCAGCAGTAGGCGTCCATCAGCGTCTTGTGCTCCTCGCGCCCACGGGGATGGTCCCGCGGAGAACGACTACACCGCGCTCTGGGCGGAGTGCTCCCCGCGCCCGCGGGGATGGCTCCACGAGCACTGGCTGATGGCCTCTTGTGCCGGCGCGGGTGGTTGTCTGTCGGCGACGGCTGGAAAGTGGACCAGTAGAACCCAAGCGTCGGCAGTGGCTCACAATTCAGCCGTCGCCGACAGTTGTCAGCGTGGCTGTTGTCGGCGGCACCGGCAAACGGGGCGCCTCTATCGGCCTGCCCTGCTGCAACGGCATGCTGCCTGTGGTGTGTCAGTGCCGCCCTTTACCCTGCTGGCGTGTTGGCGACCGGCGGTTGCGCCGCGCTGGCATTGCAGCTGAAGTAATCGATCAGCACGATGAGTCGGTCCTCGGTGGCAGAGGCCGTGAGCTACACCTCAGCAAGGCGAAAGGGCGGTTTGCCTGTGATGCCGGACTCAGTGAAAGTGATGAAAAGCGTGCTGACGACGCGGTAAGAATGCAGGTCAGCCAGTGTGCTCCCCGCGCCCGCGGGGATGGTCCGGGTTCTCCGCAGCGGATGCAGTTGAAGGACGGGTGCTCCCTGCGCCCGCGGGGATGGTCCCAGCAGCGGTCTCGCCAGCCCAGGCCTCGCCACGTGCTCCCCGCACCGGCGGGGATGGTCCCTTCGCGTCGTCGATACCGACACCGATCAGCTTCTGCTCCCCGCGCTCGCGGGGATGGTCCCGAGACCCGTGAGACCTGGCGCTGCAACGTCGTCTGCTCCCCGCGCCCGCGGGGATAGTCCCAAGTTCCTGGCGGACATCGAGACGCTGGGTATGTGCTCCCTGCGTCCGCGGGGATGGTTCCTTCGACAAAGCGATGGGTGTCCTCAACGCCACCTGATCCCCGCACCCGCGGGGATGGCCCCACCTGGGAACTCAAGAAGTGGGACATCATCGCCTGCTCCCCGCGCATGCGGGGATGGTCCCGCGACCGCGACCATGATGGTGATCAACTCCAACTGCTCCCCGCATGCGGGGATGGAGCCAGCGAGCGGGGGCCCAAGAAGGACCGCGGGTTCTGCTCCCCGCGCATGCGGGGATGGTCCCAGGGCCGAGTACTTCATGTAGGTACGGAACATCTGCTCCCCGCGCATGCGGGGATGGTCCCATCGAGCTGCCCGACGAGGACCTGGAAGTCGACTGCTCCCCGCGCATGCGGGGATGGTCCCGGCCGGCGCTCTGTCTCCAAGGCCATGAACGACTGCTCCCCGCGCATGCGGGGATGGTCCCCAGTCGACCGGCGGGCGGACCGGGGCTTCCACCTGCTCCCCGCGCATGCGGGGATGGTCCCGTGTGCCCGCCCGCCGTTGTCAGGACCCAGCCCTGCTCCCCGCGCATGCGGGGATGGTCCCGACCTGCGCCACCGGTTCCTGGCGGCAGCGGACTGCTCCCCGCGCATGCGGGGATGGTCCCGGGACGCGGTCGGTGCGGGCGATGATCGTGCCCTGCTCCCCGCGCATGCGGGGATGCTCCCGACGCCGACTTCTACTGGCTGCCCGAGGGCGTCTGCTCCCCGTGCATGCGGGGATGGTCCCGGCTACGTTTACATGGCGCCGGCCGTAGGCGTCTGCTCCCCGTGCATGCGGGGATGGCCCGTGCACCCAGCGTTCGCGGTAGCTCTGGGTAAGCGGCAATCCGTGTGACTGAGGTGGCCTTGCCAGTCCCGACGGTTGCAGCACCGGTTGCAGTTCACGGTCGTACGCGGTCATCCAAAATCGAACGCCTAGCAACGCCCTCTTGGTAATGAACTCCGGTGAATCGAACACCGTTACGTCCCAGGAGGCTTAAACCTCGCTGCCCCTTCGCGGGCGTGCCGGTTCAAGTCCGGCTCCGGGCACCACCTCGTCTGCGACGCGGGGCGCGGGCCACCCTCGGGAGCGCTCCTACAGTGGCCCGCTGACGTGGCGCGGCCGTATCGCTCAGTGGCGGAGAGAGCGGCGTCCTCTTCGAGGGAACCCTGGCCAAGACCGCACCTTCGGTGCGTGCTGGGGATGCTTCTGTCTGGCCCTGCGGGGGCGAACGCGGTCGGTGCCGCCCGAATTGCCGACGGCCACCCGCGCGAGCTGCTGGGTGGCCGTCGAAGTCCGGATCCGGCGCGGGGGGGGGGGGCGCCGGTACCCGGCTCGCTCAGACGTCGATGTCGAAGAAGAAGAGCTGCACCAGACGGTGGGTGCCGTGTTCGCCGGCGAAGTGCTCGTAGGAGGTGGCCGAGTGGAAGAGCTTCGCGTCCCAGATCACCAGCCGGTTGTACTGGCCGGAGATCGACTCGACCAGCTCCCAGTTGTCCTCGTGCACGAAGTTGTACGGGTCGTAGACGGTGGAGCGCGCGGCTTCCACGGCCTCGGGGCTGCCCAGGCGCGCCCGCTCCTTCGGATGGCTGGGCGCGCGCCGGCAGCCGTGGGCCCGGTCGCGCCAGAAGCTGGTGCCGGCATGGGCGGGCGGGTTCGGGTTCAGGTAGATCGCGGCGGCGTAGCTCTGCGTGTCGTGGTGCCAGACCAGCGGATCGTCGTGCGCGGTCTGCTGGAAGACACCGTTGGCGTTGTGGCCGAGCCACTCGGTGACCGGGGTGCCGAGCAGCCGTGAGAACTCCTCGCGCAGGCCGGGCCAGAGGTACTGGTGGTCGCTGCGCAGCCCTTTGTAGTGCTCCGGATCGGCGTGGTAGCTGACGTTCAGCGCGATCTCGCGCACCTCGTCCGGGTCGTCGAGGAAGTCGTCCACGGAGAGCAGATGCGGCACGCTCGGGGTGAACAGCCGCTTGGCGGCCGGTCGGCGTCGCGCGTTCTCGAGGGAGTGGCGGGGGACCACGATCGGCAGTCGCGCGTGACCGCTGGAGATCAGGTAGCCGTTGTCACCACGATCTTCCAGCACCACGGCGGTTTCACCGCCGAAATTGACCTGCTCCCCCGGGTGGAATGGCATGGACAGACTTCTTTCGCCGTGCTGACTGACGCCCGGAGAATATCAACCAAAACCTAGCAATTGGGCAATTCCGACACGCAGTTACCCATATAGGCCGCGCTCCTGCAGCAGGGGCGGACCTCGTAGCTCCTCACCCCTCGTACACGGTCAGTACCGCACCGTCCACCTCGATGCGCCGACCCGCCCGGAGTCCGTCCGTGCGCAGGGTGCGCAGGCAGGTGTGGAACAGCTCCAGCTCGTCCGCGTCCAGGATCGCGGCGGCCAGGTCCAGCAGTTCGGTCACCGCGTCCTCGGTGAGCACCTCCGGTAGCTCGCCGGAGAGCAGCACAACCGATTCACCGGCGGGGCCCCGGACCACCGCGGTGGCCGGCCCGCCATGTACGAACAACACGTTCCCCCCAAGGCCCGGGTCGCACGGCTCTCGCTCCCCGGGCAGGACGAGAGACTAGCGGGGGATGTGGGGCTGTTCGGGCGAAGTTGCATGATTTTTCCGGTGCGGCCGGGGAGCGGGCGTTCCGGTCACTTCTCCGGTGTCGACGGCGCCGAGCGGCCGAGCAGGGACTCGACCAGGGCGGCGACATGCCGGCGGTCCTCGGCCGACAGCTGCTGCACGCTGGCGATGAGCAGCTCCACCTCGGGGTCGGTCGCGCGGGCGGCCGTACCGTCCGCGTCGGGGGCGGCCGGGCCGCCGTAGACGTGGATGCCGCAGGCCTCGGCGGCCGCCCGGCGCACGGTGTCCAGCGGCAGCTGCAGGCCCTTGGCCAGGCCCTCCAGGGTGGTGGCCTGGGGCATGCGGACGACCCGGTCGGCCGTGGCCAGGTGATGGACGGTGGAGCGGGGCACACCGCCGCGCCGCGCCACGTCGCCGTAGGACCAGCCCTTGGCATCGAGACGCTCACGGATCAACTGCTGCAGTGCGTTGGCCACCGAAGTCCACTTCCTGCTCGCCGCTCGACCTGACCGTCCCTGTCGGCGCCGATTCTACGGTCGGGTAGTCGGGTCACCGAAAGGGTGATTCGCCGAACGGGTTGCGCGGGGTGCCGCGAGGCCCTAGTGTCCAATCTCGTTGGACAGTTCGTCCGACCAAGTTGGACAGAGTCCGGGGGGAACCTGACTCTCTCCGACCGGAAGCGCCTGTTTCCCGAGGGGGAATCGACCATGTTGAACGCCCATGAGCTCGACGCCGAGTCCGCGGAGCTGCTGCCGGGCCGTGAGGCCCTGGGCCGGCTGAAGTTCAGCTTCGGCAGGACGGTGAACGTCACCAAGCACGTCGCGAACATCAACGCCCACAACGAGTCCGCCGCCCTGAACGACCACTCCTCGTGGTCCGTGGCCGACTCCGGCGCCGGCCAGACCATCAGCGTCTGCCAGTAGCCCGCGCGCACCCGATCCACCCACGACGAAAGGACCACCCACCATGAGCATGGACATGCGCGAGCTGGACGGCGAGTCCGCGGAGCTGCTGCCGGGCCGTGAGGCCCTGGGCCGGCTGAAGTTCAGCTTCGGCAGGACGGTGAACGTCACCAAGCACGTCGCGAACAT
>NZ_JBVIEB010000004.1:0-85571 GCF_055572075.1 Streptomyces sp. NPDC030820 | reverse complement strand
CGAACATCAACGCCCACAACGAGTCCGCGGCCCTGAACGACCACTCCTCGTGGTCGGACGCCGAGTCGTCGGCCCAGCAGACGATCACCGTCACGCAGTAACGCACCACGGCCGCGGGGACGGACCGCACCCGCCCGAAGGGGCGCACCCAGCGCCCTGGAGGGCAGAAGGGCACAGGGCGTGCGGGTGGTCCGTCCCCCCGGTCTTTTCCGGGGGGAACGTGGGGGGAGACCACACATGACGGTGCTCGACGACGGCACCAGCGCGCTGTACGACACCGGTCCGGTGCCCGGGCCCGGCGGCTGGCCGGTGACGTACGAACAGGTGACGACCGGCAGCCTGCCGGCCGTCGGAACGCCGGTCCGGCCGGCCCCGCGGCTCAGCGCGGGACTGCGGCTGCACGGCGAGTACCAGGGCTCGGGCTTCACCGAACCGAAGTACATCGCCCGTCGGGGGGACGGGCAGGTCGTCCAGCTGTCGCGACTGCTGTACCTGGTGGCGTCGTCCGTCGACGGCATCCGTGACGTCGAGACGATCGCCCACCGGGTCAGCGCCCGCTACGGCCGCGAGGTGAGCGGCGAGAACGTCCGCTACCTGGTGGAGAACAAGCTCGAACCGCTCGGCGTGTGCGTGCCCGAGGGCCAGGAGGACGACGAGGTCGACGCCCCGCGCTCCGACCTGCTGCTCGCCCTCAAGGGCCACCGGGTGATCTTCGACGAACGCCGTACGGCACGGATCGCGCGGGCCCTGACCTGGCTGCACCGCCCGGCCGTGGTCGCCGCCGTGCTGCTCACGGCGCTCGCGATGGACGTCTGGCTGTTCGGCTTCTTCGGGGCGATCGAACCGGTGCTTGAGGTCCTGGACCAGCCGGTGCTGATCCTCATCGTCTTCGTCCTCACCGTGGCCTCGCTCGTCTTCCACGAGTTCGGCCACGCCTCCGCCTGTCGGTACGGCGGTGCCCGGCCCGGCTGCATCGGCTGCGGGCTGTTCCTCATCTGGCCGTCGATGTACACCGACGTCACCGACGTCTACCGGATCTCCCGCGCCGGCCGGCTCCGCACGGACCTCGGCGGGGTGTACTTCAACGTCGTCTTCATGCTGGCCATGGCCGGGGCCTACTTCGCCACCGGGGCGCAGTTCTTCCTGGCCGCCGTCTACCTCGGGCACTTCGAGATCCTCGAACAGCTGATGCCGGCCGTCCGCCTGGACGGCTACTACATCCTCGGCGACCTCGCCGGAGTTCCCGATCTCTACGGCAAGATCAGGCCGATCCTGCTCTCGCTCGTGCCGGGCGCGAAGGGCCGGGCGGCGCGTGCGGAGGTCGCCGGGCTGAAGAGGTCCGCGCGCACCGTCGTGGCCGGCTGGGTGCTGACGATGGTGCCGCTGATCGTCGGCGAGATGAGCTACGCGCTGTGGAACCTGCCCCGGATCCTCACCACGATGGTCCGCTCGCTGACCGAGCAAGTCCTCGGCACCGGCGGGGCGTTCGCGCACGGCCAGATCGTCGCCGGGCTCGTCGGGGTGATCGGCAGCGTGATGCTGCTGTGCCCGATGGCCGGTGTCGTCTATCTGTCGGTGAAGATCGGCGGCCGGCTCTTCCGGGCCGCGAAGCGCTCCACCGCCGGACGGCCCCGGCTGCGACTCGCGCTGTGCGTGCTCGCCCTCGCCGGACTGACCGGGCTCTCCTACGCCTGGGTGTCCGGGGTGACCCCGAAGCCGCTGCCGAAGAAGCCCCCGATCGCACCGATCCTGCAGCCCGGGGTGCCGACCGTGGAGCCCTCGCCCCGGGACGCCTCGACTCCGGGCCACGGCGGGCACGGCGGGTACGGCACCGGCGGCGCCTCCGTGTCGCCCTCGGCGGTGCCGGGGGCGTCCGCGTCGACGCCGGGCGACGGGCCGTCGCCGGGCACCTCGATGAGCGCGTCCGTCTCCGTGCCGCAGTCCTCGGCGTCGGATCCGGCACCGGGCGCGCCGACCGTCTCACAGTCCCATCAGCCGGAGTCCTCCACCGCCCGCGGCACCGCGAGCACGACCCCGCCCGGCAGCCCGGACCCCGGCCCCCCGACCTCCCCGACCCCGTCGGAGAGCGTCTCCGCGTCACCGACCGGGAGTCCCACACCCGCACCGTCCGGCGACCCGCCCGCACCGGCGTCGTCCTGACGTCCCATCAGTCACATCCGGCCCGTCCGGGCCGCCCGAACCACGTACGGAGACCCCATGAGCAGCCACCGCAAGGCACGCTCCAGCAACCACCCCCTCGCCCGCCGCGCCCTGGGCCTCGGCCTGTTCGCGGCCGGAATCGCCGGTGCGGCCACCGCCGTACCGGCCCAGGCGGCGACCGGCGCCGCGCATGCGGCCTTCGCGTCCGACCACGTCTTCAGCCACGCCGACCGGGCCCATCACACGCGGGCCGAGGACTCCTTCACCATCCGCCAGTTCGGCACCGTCAACGCGGCGGGGGTGCGCAACCAGGCCAACGCGGTCTCCGCCGGCTGCTCGGCCGACGACCACTGCCGGTCGGTCGCGCTGTCCTTCCAGATCGTCACGATCGCCGGTGAACACACGCACCTGAACGCCGTGAACCTCAGCGACGCGGCCAACAAGGAGTGCACCGGCTGCCAGACCCTCGCCGGCGCCTACCAGTTCGTCGTCTCCACGCCGGCACCGCTCACCCTCGACGACGGCGCCCGGCAGCAGCTCGCCGACATCCACCGCCGGCTGGACGCGCTGACCCGCTCCACGCTGCCCGCGGCCGAGCTGAGGACCCGGGTCGACGGCCTGGCGGGCGAGGTGACCGCAGTCCTGCGTGACGCGGTCGCCCACGCACCGAAGGCGGAGGCGGAGGCGCAGCCGACCGTCACCCTGCACCGCCATCTGGACGGCTGGCCGGGTCACTGAACCCATGTTGACGGGGCCCGCGCCCCTTTGGGGCGCGATGGGCCCCATTGACATCGGTCGGCCCCCGGCGCAGACTCTGGCGCAATCGAAGTGAAGAAAAGTTCACTCGACGAACGCCGTAGAGTCGACCCGAAGGGACGAACGGATGCGCACGACCGTCGGGATCATCGGAGCGGGACCGGCCGGACTGCTGCTCGCGCGGCTGCTGCACCGGGCCGGCATCGACTCGGTCGTCCTGGAGAGCCGCGACCGCGCCTACGTCGAACATCGGCAGCGCGCCGGAATCCTGGAGCAGGGCACCGTCGACGTGCTGCGCGCGGCCGGCGCCGGGGAGCGGATGGACCGGGAGGGCCTGCGGCACGACGGCATCGAGCTGCGCTTCGACCGGCGCCGCCACCGCGTCGACTTCCCCGGCCTGACCGGCGGCCGGTCGGTGACGGTGTACGCCCAGACCGAGGTCTGCAAGGACCTGATCGCCCTTCAGCTGAAGGAGGGCGGGCCGCTGCTGTTCGAGGCCGAGGCGCTGGCGGTGGAGGGCGCGGACGGCGACCGGCCGCGCATCCGGTTCCGGCACCAGGGCCGCGAGGACGTGCTGGAGTGCGACTACGCCGTCGGCTGCGACGGTTTCTGGGGCGTGGCCCGGGCCGCCTTCCCGGCCGCCCTGTCCCGCGTGTTCGAGCGGACGTACCCCTACGCCTGGCTCGGCATCCTCGCCGACGTCGCGCCCTCGCACGACGAACTCGTCTACGCCCGCCACGACCGCGGCTTCGCCCTCCTGTCCATGCGCTCCCCGTCCGTCTCCCGCCTCTACCTCCAAGTCCCCGCCGGTACGGAGGCGGACGACTGGACCGACGACGAGATCTGGTCGGAACTGGAACGGCGCTTGGAGACCGATGACGACTGGCGGCTGGAACGCGGCCCCATCACCCAGAAGTCGGTCACCCCGATGCGCTCCTTCGTGCACGAGCCGATGCGCCACGGCCGGCTCTTCCTCGCCGGTGACGCCGCTCACATCGTGCCGCCGACCGGGGCCAAAGGGCTGAACCTCGCCGTCGGTGACGTCGTCACCCTCGCCCGCGCCCTCGTCCACGAGAAGGAGACCGGCTCGGCGGACCTCCTCGACGCCTACTCCGCGACCTGTCTGCGCCGCGTCTGGCAGGCCGAACGGTTCTCCTACGACATGACGACGATGCTCCATCCGGCCCCGGACGCCACGCCCTTCGACGCCGGCCTCCAGCGGGCCCGGCTGGAGCGGATCGCCTCCTCCCGCGCGGCCGAGACCGACCTGGCCGAGGCGTACACCGGGTTCCCGCTGGGTTAGCGGCACGTCTCGGCGAGGTAGCAGGTTCGTCATGGAAGGCGATCACCCATGGCCGGGAATCGCCGGTACGCGTAGCGTGTTGGCGAGCACGGCAGGGGAAAGATCCTCCTCAGGTAGCATGGTCGGTCCTTTGCCAATCCATTACTCTTGAGCCAAGGCTGCGCACGGCAGCCATGGAGGAGTGAAATGAGGAGCAGTAACCCGGTCTTCTCGCGACGGGGGTTCAGCCGCGACAACGGCTACGCCGGCTTCAACACCGCACCGCAGGCCGGGTACGCACAGGGCAACCCGTACGCGCAGAACCCCTACGCCCAGAACCCGTACGCGCAGCAGGGCGTCGGCGCCCCGCCGCAGGCCCCGGTCACCACCGACCGGATGACGATGGACGACGTCGTCGTCCGCTCGGCCATCACGCTCGGCACCGTCGTCGTCGGCGCCGTCCTCGCCTGGGCGCTGCTGCCGGTCACGGCGACCAGCTACGGCCTGGCGATCGGCTCCGCGATCGTCGCGTTCGTCCTGGCGATGGTCCAGAACTTCAAGCGGACCCCGTCGCCCGCGCTGATCCTCGGGTACGCCGCCTTCGAGGGCGTCTTCCTCGGTGTCATCAGCGAGATGTACAACAGCCGCTGGAGCGGCGCCCCCTTCCAGGCGGTGCTCGGCACCATGGCGGTCTCGGCCGCGACCCTGCTCGTCTACAAGGCCGGCTGGATCCGCGTCACCGCCCGCTATGCCCGCATCGGCATGGCCATCGCCATGGCGTTCCTGGTGGTCATGGCGGTCAACCTGCTGCTGGTCGTGTTCGGCGTCGCCGAGAACGGCGGCCTGCGCAGCTTCGGCCCGCTCGGTGCGCTCGTCAGCATCGTCGCCATCGTGCTCGGCGCGTTCTTCCTGACCCTCGACTTCAAGCAGATCGAGGACGGCATCGCCTACGGCGCCCCGCGCAACGAGTCCTGGCTCGCCGCCTTCGGCCTCACCGTGACCCTGGTGTGGATCTACCTGGAGATGCTGCGGCTGGTGGCGATCTTCACCAACAACGACTAGCGCCTGCGCCGGTCATGAGAAGGGCCCCGGGTTCCGACCCGGGGCCCTTCGCCGTCTTGAGCGGCGGCTAGAGCAGCTTGCGTGCTGCCCTCCTCAGGTCGTACTCGTGGACGATCGCCTTCGCGTGGCCGTACGCGAGGTCGTATTCGTGCCGGAGCCAGCTGACCTTCTCCTCGAAGCGGAACAGGGCGGGGCCTTCTTCAACGGTGCGCAGCCAGTCGGAGACTTCGCGACCGGTGCAATGGGGAATGCGGGCGAGCAGATTGCGGTGGGTCTCCTCCGAGAAGAGCTGGGACATCGGCGCCTCCGAACGCAAAGGGGATGTAAGCCGGTCCTTCACGTCACCGTGCCTGAGCGTTCGCGTATTGGCAACAGTGCGGCACGTTACGCTCGGCGCGTGGTTGATACGACGCCCTTGACCCAAGCAGTGGATCACTTCGCCGACAGGTTGCGCGCGGCGCCGCAGAGCCGGCTTCAGCGGGGTGCCGCCGGTGAGGCCTTGGCTGTGGCGAGGGAGCTTTCCCGGCGGGCCCAGCTGCTGGAAGACCCCGGTGTCGAGCCTCGGGAGATGCCGGATGCGGGGATGTTCGCGGCGGCTGACCAGCTTCTGGTTGCCGCGCACGACTTGGCGGTGGTGCTGCGGAGTGACGACGAAGTCGCCGAGGCGGTGCGGGTCGTTGAGGAGGCGCGCCAGAGGGCGGGGGTCTGAGTGCCGTTCCCTACAGGGACGCGATGACCCTGTCCGCCAGGATGTAGACCATGTTCTTGTCGTCCTCGCCGTAGGCGAAGGTGAGGGTGTAGGCGCCGGAGACGCCGGAGCCGCCGAGCAGGTACGGGGCCTCGCCCGCGTCCACCGCTGCCGCCAGGCGCTCGGCGGTCTCGCGGTGGCCCGGGGTCATGCAGAGGGTGGTGCCGTCGGCGAAGACGTAGACGTCGAGGGTGCCGAGGGGGCCCGGGCGGACGTCGGAGAGCTCGACGCGTCCGGCGGCCAGCTGCTCCAGCGTGGTCACGGTGCGCTCGTGGTCGTTCACCCCCGGCGACTGCACCGGGACGAAGTCGGGGTGCGAGGGGTGGCGGCGGCGGGCCGCGGCCAGTTCCGGGGACTCCCCGGCGAACTCGTCGGCGTCGGCGGTCGGCTCGGACACCGGCTCCAGGCCGGCGAAGTCGGTCTGCCGGGGGAGGAACAGCTCGGTGTCGGGCAGGCCGAGCAGGGTCGGGGTGTCGGAGGCGTCACGGGCCTCCTGCGCGGCCCAGAAGGCACGCGCCTCGGCCAGCTCCCGCTCCCGCTCCTCGGCGAGGGCCTCGGCCACGGCGGCGCGTATCTGGTCGGCGTCGGTGCCGCTGCGGGCGTTCGGCAGCAGTGCGCGCATGGCGGCCGACTGGTTCTCGGCGAGCTGGGTCTGCAGCTCCGCCAGCTGACGGCGCAGCTTCAGAACGGTGCGCAGGACGGCGACGCCCACGGCGCCGGTGGCGGCCGTGGTGAGCAGCAAGGCGATCGGCATGGCGCTCACTGACGTACTCCCGGTTCAAAGTCGACCCCCGACTTCCTACATCAGCTTGAAGGGCGGACTAAGCAGCTGTCAGTGCGTAACGTCACGAAACGGACAGGGCTTTGGTCTTGTGGTGTCGTCGCGGACCGCGCTGACCTGCGCTGACCTGCACCGATGTGTCGGGTGAGCGAGATAGGTCACATCCTGGGTGAGATTGGATCACGAAAAGGCCCGGAACCGTGGGGTTTCCTCGGTTCCGGGCCGCTTCCTGACGTAAGGTGCCCGTCCCGCTACGGACGGTGGGTCAGCTGAGGCGCTCGATGACCATCGCCATGCCCTGGCCGCCGCCGACGCACATCGTCTCCAGGCCGAACTGCTTGTCGTGCCACTGCAGGGAGTTGATGAGCGTGCCGGTGATCCGGGCGCCGGTCATGCCGAAGGGGTGGCCGACGGCGATGGCGCCGCCGTTGACGTTCAGCTTGTCGATGTCGATGCCGAGGTCCTGGTACGAGGGGATCACCTGGGCGGCGAAGGCCTCGTTGATCTCGACCAGGTCGATGTCGTCGATGGTGAGGCCGGCGCGGCGCAGCGCCTGCTTGCTCGCCTCGACCGGGCCGAGGCCCATGATCTCGGGGGAGAGGCCGGAGACGCCGGTGGAGACGATCCGGGCGAGCGGGGTCAGGCCCAGCTCACGGGCCTTGGTGTCGCTCATGACGACGACGGCGGCGGCGCCGTCGTTGAGCGGGCAGCAGTTGCCGGCGGTGACGAGTCCGTCCGGCCGGAAGACCGGCTTGAGGCCCGAGACGCCCTCCAGGGTGACGCCGGGGCGGGGGCCGTCGTCCTTGCTGACGACCGTGCCGTCGGGGAGGGTCACCGGGGTGATCTCGCGCTCCCAGAAGCCGTTCTTGATGGCCTGCTCGGCGAGATTCTGCGAGCGGACGCCGAACTCGTCCATCTCCTGGCGGGTGATGCCCTTGGCGCGGGCCAGGTTCTCGGCGGTCTGGCCCATCGCGATGTACGGGTCGGGCAGCAGGCCGTCCTCGCGCGGGTCGTGCCAGGTCGTGCCCTCCTGCTGGGCGGTGGCCTCGGTGCGGGCCTGGGCCTCGGCGAAGAGCGGGTTGTAGGTGCCCGGCATGTCGGAGCTGCCGTGGGCGTAGCGGGAGACCGTCTCGACACCGGCCGAGATGAAGACGTCGCCCTCGCCGGCCTTGATGGCGTGCAGGGCCATGCGGGAGGTCTGCAGGGACGAGGAGCAGTACCGGGTGATCGTGCAGCCCGGCAGGTGGTCCATGCCCATCTGTACGGCGACGATCCGGCCGAGGTTGTGACCCTGCTCGCCGCCGGGGAGGCCGCAGCCGAGCATCAGGTCGTCGATGTCCTTGGGGTCCAGCTCGGGGATCTTGGCGAGCGCGGCCTGGATGATCGTGGCGGCCAGGTCGTCGGGGCGCAGGTCCTTCAGGGAGCCCTTGACGGCGCGGCCGATGGGGGAGCGGGCGGTCGAGACGATGACGGCTTCGGGCATCACGGCTCCGTTCAAAAGGGGCGGCGCGTAGCGCCTCGTTGAGGGGTGGCGGTCGGGCGACGGGTGGGCGGGTTCTTCGGGCAGGGCTGGTTGGGAAGTTACCCGGCTGTAGGTGCGGGGTCATCGGTGTTGCGGTGTGACGCTGACCGCAATTTACTAAGCGCTTGCTTGGGCGAGGGTCTGGGGCGGAGCCCCAGGGGTCACACCGACGGGCGGGCGGGCTCGGCCTCCGACACCCGGCGCCGGCGCCTCCGCTTGAGCAACGCCCACGGCCCCCGCGGCCCCGTCGGCATCGCGGCCGTGACCTCGGTACCGGCCTCCGACGCCGCCTCGGCAGCCGCGCGAGCGACCGGCAGGAAGCCCTCGCGCCGCGACACGTCCGGCCGTTCCTCCTCCGCCGGCCACAGACCCAGCGCCGCGCAGACAGTCGGCAGCACGGCCATCGCCGCCGTTGCGTAGCCCTCCGCCGACGGGTGGTAGTTGTCCGGCCCGAACAGCTCCCGCGGGTTCGCCTCGAACTCGGGGCCCAGCAGGTCGCCCAGCGACACGGTCCGGCCCCCCTGCTCCACCACCCCGATCGTCTGCGCCGCCGCCAGCTGCCGCGAGGCCCGCCGGGCCAGCCAGCGCAGCGGCTGCTGCACCGGCTCGATGGTGCCGAGATCCGGGCAGGTGCCGACCACCACCTCCGCGCCGGCCGTGCGCAGCCGTCGTACCGCCGCCGACAGATGCCGTACCGAACGGGTCGGCGGCATCCGGTGGGTCACGTCGTTCGCGCCGATCATGATCACGCAGATGTCCGGGACGGGCGCCGGCCCCGACAGCACCGACGCCACCTGGCGGTCCAGGTCGTCGGACTGGGCGCCCGGCAGCGCCACGTTCCGCAGCTCCACCGGGCGTTCCGCCACCGCCGCCAGGCCCGAGGCCAGCAGCGCGCCCGGGGTCTGGCCCGCCCGGTGCACGCCCTGCCCGGCCGCCGTGGAGTCGCCGAGCATGGTCAGACGGAGGGGCGGTTCCCCGGGGACGTCGTAGGCGTGGCCGTACACGCCGTCCGCCACCGGGACGCGGCCGCCGCTGTGGTTGCCCACATGGCGCCGGGCCAGCCGTACCTCCGCGAGCAGCAGACCGACCGCGGCCGCGCCGACCAGCCCGACCCCGCCACCGCCGTAGGCCGCTCCGGCCGCGATGCGCCGGGCCACTCTCGCCCTCGACATGCTCGTCATGCGTCGCCGCCACCTCCTCGTAGCCGTACACCCACTCCTTGCCCCGTACGGACCGTGCGTCAATCTCAACGGTGAGTGAACGGCCGCGCCGGCCACACAGCTGGCCTTAGGCTGGCGACACCACTAAGACCACACCTTTTGCAGCAACCGGAGACAACGGTGCAATTCCACGACTCGATGATCAGCCTCGTCGGCAACACCCCGCTGGTGCGGCTCAACAACGTGACCAAGGGCATCCAGGCCACCGTCCTTGCCAAGGTGGAGTACTTCAACCCGGGCGGCTCCGTGAAGGACCGCATCGCCCTGCGCATGATCGAGGCCGCCGAGCAGAGCGGTGAGCTCAAGCCGGGCGGGACGATCGTCGAGCCGACCAGCGGCAACACCGGTGTGGGGCTGGCCATCGTGGCTCAGCAGAAGGGGTACAAGTGCATCTTCGTGTGCCCCGACAAGGTCTCCACGGACAAGATCAACGTGCTGCGGGCCTACGGAGCCGAGGTCGTCGTGTGCCCGACCGCCGTCGCTCCCGAACACCCGGACTCCTACTACAACGTCTCCGACCGGCTCGTCCGCGAGACCCCGGGTGCGTGGAAGCCCGACCAGTACTCCAACCCCAACAACCCGCTCTCGCACTATCACTCGACCGGCCCCGAGCTGTGGGAGCAGACCGAGGGCAGGATCACCCACTTCGTGGCGGGCGTGGGCACGGGCGGCACCATCTCCGGCACCGGCCGCTACCTGAAGGACGTGAGCGACGGCAAGGTCAAGGTCGTCGGCGCCGACCCCGAGGGCTCGGTGTACTCCGGCGGGTCCGGGCGGCCGTACCTGGTCGAGGGCGTGGGTGAGGACTTCTGGCCGACCGCCTACGACCGCACCGTCGCGGACGAGATCGTCGCCGTGTCCGACAAGGACTCCTTCCAGATGACCCGCCGCCTCGCCAAGGAGGAGGGCCTGCTGGTGGGCGGCTCCTGCGGGATGGCCGTCGTCGCGGCGCTGCGGGTCGCCGAGCGGCTCGGGCCCGACGACGTCGTGGTGGTGCTGCTCCCGGACAGCGGGCGCGGCTACCTGAGCAAGATCTTCAACGACGAGTGGATGGCGGACTACGGCTTCCTGGAGGACGAGGGCCCGAGCGCCCGCGTCGGCGACGTCCTGAACGACAAGGCGGGCGGCACCATCCCCTCCCTGGTGCACATGCACCCGGAGGAGACCGTCGGCCAGGCCATCGAGGTGCTGCGCGAGTACGGCGTCTCGCAGATGCCGGTCGTCAAGCCGGGCGCCGGTCACCCGGACGTGATGGCCGCCGAGGTCGTCGGGTCCGTGGTGGAACGGGAGCTGCTGGACGCCCTGTTCAACAAGCGCGCCTCCCTCGACGACCCGCTGGAGAAGCACATGTCCGCCCCGCTGCCCCAGGTCGGCTCCGGCGAGCCGGTCGGCGACCTGATGAGCGTGCTCGGCTCGGCCGACGCGGCGATCGTCCTGGTCGAGGGCAAGCCCACCGGCGTGGTCAGCCGGCAGGACCTGCTGGCCTTCCTGGCCAAGGGCGCGAAGCAGTAGCGAACCGCCGGTGAACTGCGGGTTCACGGGCGCGGCTTGAGATGAGGCGGGGTTCGCGGAAGTGGTACGAGCGTGTCACGTGCGCGCAGCACCCGCTTAACACGCGTCCGGCACATTAGTGGGTGTCGGCAGGGCGGGAGCGGCTCCCCGCCCCGGCCGGCGCCGAACGGCGCCAAGGACCTCCGGAGCGGCTCCCGGACCTCCATGGACGCCATGGACGCGCAAGCCCGGCCCTGACCCGGCCCGCGTCCCTCGCGGGGACCGCCGTCGTCCCGCCCCCCGGCAACGGGGGTGCGGCGGTCCCCGCGCACCCCTTTGCGGCTAAACCGCCGCCGCTCTCGCGGAGGTGGTTGCTCGCCGTCGTGGTTCCTCAATTGATGGTTGCGGTCGTGGTCGCTTTCCAACTGCCCAGCAGCGCGAGGCGTTCGGCCGTCTCCGAGCCCGGTTCCGGGGTGTACACCACGATCGTCTGGTCCGGGGCCGCCGGGATCGTGAGGGTCTCGTACGGCAGGGTCAGCAGGCCCGCCACCGGGTGCCGTATCTTCTTCACGCCGTACGCGCACTCCCTGACCTCGTGGTCGGCCCACAGCCGGCGGAAGTCCTCGCTCTTCAGGGAGAGTTCGCCGACCAGCGCGCACAGCTCGGCGTCGTCGGCGTACCGGCCCGCGTTCACCCGCAGATGGGCCACCGTCTGGGCGGCGATCGCGCGCCACTCGGGATAGAGCTCGCGGGCCGCCGGGTCGAGGAAGACCAGCCGGGGCATGATCCGCTCCGCCGGTGCCATGCGGCTGAAGCCGTTCAGCGCGTCGCCGAGGGCGTTCCAGGCGACGACCTCCATACGGCGGCCCAGCACGAACGCCGGGCTGCGCTCCATGCCGTCGAGCAGGATCTGGATTCCGGGGCGGATGCGGGGCGCCGCGGACCGCCGGCCCCTCTTGCGCTGCCGGCGGGGCCGCGCCACCGTCCGCAGATACGCCTGCTCGGTCTCGTCCAGCCGCAGCACCCGGGCGATCGCGTCCAGGACGGCGTCGCTGACGCTCGTTCCCCGGCCCTGTTCCAGGCGGATGTAGTAGTCGACGCTGACCCCCGCGAGCTGGGCCACCTCCTCGCGGCGCAGGCCCGGTACGCGGCGCCGCCCATGACCGGGCAGCCCCACCTCCTCGGGCTGGATCCGTGCCCGCCGCGAGCGCAGGAAGTCGCCGACTTCCCCTTCCAGCCAGTCCCCGTCCATACCTCGATCGTAGGGGAGCGGCGGGACACCAACCTGGTACTGGCAGACCCAGGAAAACCGCATCCCTGGTTACGGCCGCCGGACCGGGCGAGGCTGGTGCCGGCCGCCGGGGAGCCGCCCCGGCGCGAATCACCAGGGGGGAACACCCATGTCGTACGAGAACCTGTCCGGCCGCACCGCCGTCGTCACCGGAGCCGCCAGCGGCATCGGCGAGGCCGTTGCCCGGCAGCTGGCGGCCGAGGGCGCCCGGGTGGCGCTGCTCGCCCGGCGCGCGGACCGGCTGAACAGCGTGGTGGACAAGATCCGGGCCGATGGCGGCGAGGCGCTCGCGGTGGTCGCCGACGTCACCGCCGACGCCTCGGTGGCCGCCGCCCGTGACCTGGTCCACGAGACCTTCGGAGCCGTCGACCTCGTCGTCAACAACGCCGGCGTCATGCTGCCCAACCCGATCGACGAGGGCCGGCTCGACGAGTGGCAGCGGATGCTCGACACCAACGTCACCGGAGTGCTGCGGATCATCCGCGCCTTCACCGCCGACCTGGTGGGCGCCGCCGCCGAGGGCCGCACCGCCGACCTCGTCAACGTCTCCTCCATCGGCGCCCACCTCACCTTCCCCAACTACGCGGTGTACGGGGCGACCAAGGCCGCCGTCACCCATCTCTCGCAGAACCTGCGCTCCGAGTTCGGGCCGCGTGACGTGCGGGTGACGAACATCGAGCCGGGGCTGACGGAGACCGAGCTGGCGACGCACATCGACAGCCCCGAACTGTCCGGCCAGCTGGACGGCATGCTCGACGCGATCGGCAGCCTGTCGGCGGCCGAGGTCGCCGACGTCGTCGCCTACGCCGCCAGCCGGCCCCGGCACGTCAACCTCCGTCAGATCATGGTCCTGCCGACCCGGCAGGCATGACCGGCGCCCGTCCGGTCCGGCAGGCGTGAGCCCGGCTCAGTCCTGCCGGTCGGAGCGGTCGCGGCGGCCGGTGAGCAGCTGCGGGTTGAGCCGTACCGCCTGGGCGAAGTTGACGCCGACGATGCCGACCCAGGCGGCAACCGTTCCGGCCGTCCCCGCGACACCACCGGCCACAGCGGTCAGCGGGACCGCCAGGACGAGCGAGATGATCGCGAGCCCGAAGCGCTCCGTCCAGGTGTCGGTGTCCTTCGGGCGCCGGGCGCCGCGCGCGGTGGCCATCTGCTGCTCGGCCAGATGCCGCCGCACCCGGCGGTCCACCGCGTCGTCGATCCGCTGCTCGACCTTCTCCAGGAAGGTGTCGACCAGCGCCGACTCGTACTCCTCGCCCAGTTCCCTGCGGGTCTGGAGGGTGGCGTCGAGTTCCTTCCGCAAGTCCGGGTCCTTCTTCAGGTCGCCGTCCCGCGAGTCCAGTGCGCTCATGGGTTCAACCCTAGGGAGCGCTCACCCCCCTGCGCACTGGGGACAACCCCCGTCTTCGAACGCCCGCCACCTCACCAGCCGTGCTGCTCCGCCGAACCGGATCACGAGATGCCCCTTGCCCGGCTGTATAACGTCATGCAGAGTTCTTGGTGTGTGAATAGCTAGCCAACGGTACGGAGGGAGTTTGGCCGCGATGTCGTCTCGCATCGTGGACGCGTCGATGTCCGTGCCGTCCGCGCGGTCCGCGGCCGTGGTCCTGGACGGGTCCGGACTCGGCGTCGAGGACGTCGTGCGGCTCGCCGACGGCGCCGCGCGTCCCGTCCCCGAGGCCGACGCGATGCGGCGCGCCGAGCGCTCCTGGAACGCCGCCCGGCAGATCGCCGCCACCGGACGCGTCTACGGCCGCTCCACCGGCGTGGGCGCCAACCGGAACGAGGACGTGCCCACCGAGGCCGCCGCCGGCCACGGACTGCGCCTGCTGCGCAGCCACGCCGGCGCCATCGGCGAGGAGCTTCCCGCCCGTCAGGTGCGCGCCATGCTCGCCGTCCGCGCCAACCAGCTGCTGGCCGGCGGCGCGGGCCTCAGGCCCGGCGTGGTCACCGCCCTGTGCGAGGCCCTGCAGACCGGCGCGTATCCGGTCGTCAACGAGTTCGGCTCCGTCGGCACCGGCGACATCGCGGCCCTGGCCCAGCTCGGGCTCGCGCTCGCCGGCGAACACCCCTGGCGCGGCGCGGGCGCCCCCGAGCCACAGCCCCTCGACAACAACGACGCCCTGGCCCTGATCAGCAGCAACGCCCTCACCCTCGGCCAGTCCGCGCTCGCCCTGCACGAACTGCGCGGGCTCATCGGCGCCACCCAGGTCGTCGCGGCCCTGTCCCTGCTCGCCGTCGACGGCTCCCACGAGGCGTACGCCGCCCCCGTGCACGCCGCCCGCCCGCACCGGGGCAGCACCGAGGTGGCCCGGCGGATGCGGGAGCTGATCGGCGCCGCCGACCGGCCGACCCCGCCGCTCGGCCGGATCCAGGACCCCTACGGCTTCCGCTGCCTGCCCCAGATCCACGGCCCGGCGCACGACGCCGCCGACGCCCTGGAGCAGGTGCTGGCCGTGGAGATCAACGCGGCCGCCGAGAACCCGCTCATCGCCCCCGAGGACCTCGCCGCCTACCACCACGGCGGCTTCTACCAGGCCCAACTGGCCCTCGCCCTCGACCACTTCAGGCTCGCGCTCACCCAGGTGGCCCGGCTGTCCACGTCCCGCCTGTCCACGCTCAACGAGCCCGCCTACACCCGGCTGCGGCCCTTCCTCGCCGACCACGAGCCGGCCTCCTCCGGCGTGATGATCCTGGAGTACGCGGCCGGAGCGGCCCTCGGCGATCTGCGGGCTTTTTCCGCACCCGCCTCGCTCGGCCACGCTGTACTCTCCCGGGGCGTCGAGGAACAGGCGAGCTTCGCCTCGCTCGCCGCGCGGCAGACACTGCGCGCGTGCGGTGCGTATCGTCTGGTGGTCGGCTGCGAGCTCGTCGCCGCCGTCCGCGCGCTGCGCCAGCGTGACCTGCGGCCCGACCCCGGGCTGCCGGCCGGCCGGGCCTTCGCGCTCGCCGAGTCGGTCCTCGATCCCGACCCGGCCGACCGGCCGCTCACGGACGACGTGGCGGAGGCGGCCGCACTGCTCGACCGGTTCACGGACATCTGGAGGGGGAGCGCGTCATGAGCGTGGACAGGAGCGTGGACAGGAGTCCCGAGGCGACGGGCCCGACGGACAGCCCCGCGGGCCGGCTGCAGGCCCTCTTCGAGGGGCACCGGCTCACGCCGACCCAGCGCAGGATCGCACACAGCATGGTCCGGCGGGCCGCCGATGTGCCGTTCCTGTCCAGCGTGGAGCTGGCCGAGCTGGCCGGGGTCAGCCAGCCGTCGGTGACCCGGTTCGCGGTGGCGCTCGGCTTCGACGGCTATCCGGCGCTGCGCAAGCACCTGCGCGAGGTCGTACCGGCCGAACCGGCCGCCGAGGCGGGCGCCTTCAACGAGTACCAGCAGGCCGTCGAGGCCGAGATCGAGAACCTCAGGCACCTCGCCGACCTGCTCGCCGACCCGCGCCCGGTGCAGAAGGCCGGCCGGATCCTGGCCGCCTCCCGCCCGCTGCCGGTGCTCGGCCTGCGCGCCGCCGCCTCCCAGGCGTACGGCTTCGCCTACTTCGCCGCCAAGGTGCACCCGGACGTCCGGCTGCTCAACGAGGGCGGCACCATGATCCAGGACCGGATCGACGCGGCCGTCCGCGCCGGCGCCTCCGCGCTGCTGTGCTTCGCGCTGCCCCGGCATCCGCGCGAGGTCGTCGACACGCTCGCCTACGCCAAGGACGTGGGCCTGACGACCGTCACGGTCGCCGACTCGGCGTTCGCGCCGGTCGCCAAGTACTCCGATCTGCTGCTGCCCGCGTCCGTCGGCACCGGGCTCGCCTTCGACACCGCGTGCGCGCCGATGCTGCTCGGACGGGTGCTGCTGGAGGCGGTCTGCGACGACCTGCCCCAGGCGCAGGCGCGGCTGGAGGAGTTCGACGCCAAGGCCGCGGCGCGGGGTCTCTTCGTGGAATGACGGCGCGGCGCTCTCATGTTCGTCTCACCTTCGGCCACTAGCTTCCTGATGAGACACAGGTGCTTGATGGACACGTGACACGGGAGGCTGACGTGGCGCGCGGAGGACAGGGGCTGGCCCGGGTGGCCGTCGTCGTACGGGCGGGGGCCGCACCGCTGTGGTGGTTCGGGGTGTTCGCCGCGGGGATCGGGGTGCTGCCGCCCGGGCTGACCGGGCGCCGGATCGGGGTGCTTGCCGGTGCCGCGCTGTTCCTCGTCGGCGCGGCGGTCGTGGCACTGGTGCGACGGGGCCGGTATGGCGCCCTCGCCCGCGGCGCCGTCCGCGCGGGCAAGTACGACGTGCTGCAGGACCGTGCGGTGACCGTGCGCAACTGGCGCCGGGGCCACCGCTGGTGGCTGCTGCTGGCCTTCGCCGTGGCGCTCGGCTCCTCCCTCGCGGTGCCCGCTGCCGGCGGCATGCTGCTGGCCGGGCTCGGCACCGGGCTGCGGCTGAAGGCCGCCTGGATCGGGCGCCGCGAACGCGCCGAGCAGACGCTGCTGTGGGTGCGCGTCGACTGGCTCGACCAGCGCGGCGGGCGCCCGGCGGGCAAGGCCGTGAAGGGCCTGCGCGGTACGGGTATCGCGGCCGGCGACGCTGCCCCGGGCGGGTCCCGCCGCCGTACCGCTGCGCTGGTCTAGCTCTCGCCGG
Source organism: Streptomyces sp. NPDC030820 (assembly GCF_055572075.1). Taxonomy (NCBI): domain Bacteria; kingdom Bacillati; phylum Actinomycetota; class Actinomycetes; order Kitasatosporales; family Streptomycetaceae; genus Streptomyces; species Streptomyces sp. NPDC030820. Next base: position 68,631 of record NZ_JBVIEB010000004.1, on the reverse strand, counting down.
GGCTCAGACCTCCAGTTCCTGCTCGATCTTCTTCAGCTGGTGCCGGGCCATCGCCAGGTTGGCCCGGGAGGAGTCGAGGACCAGGTAGAGGAACAGGCCGTTGCCGCCCCGGCTCCTGAGCAGGCGGATCAGGTGGTACTGGTCGGTCAGCGTGATCAGGATGTCCTCGATCCCGCCCTTGAGGCCCAGCATCTCCATCGCGCGCATCTTGGCGCGGACCACGTCGGTGTTGCCCGCGGCGGCCACGTTCAGGTCGAAGCTCTTGCTGCCGCCCATCGTGCCCAGCGCCATCCCGCTGGTGTAGTCGACGAGCGCGACGCCGGTGGCGCCCTCGATGGAGGTGAGGGCTTCCTTCAGCGCGGTCTCGGTGTTGGCCATGGTGGATCCTCTCGAAAGGTTCAACTGTCGGTTGCGGTGTGCGCGTCGGTGCTCGTGGCGCGGGTCGTGCGGGGCGTGCGGGTACGGGTCGGGGGTGCGGAGCTGACGGCGCCCAGCGGCCGCCCGGCCCGCCGGGCCTCCCGGGCCGCGGTGTCAGCGGCGTCGAGCAGCTCCCCGATGCGGGCGCCGGAGCGGCGGCCCTCGAGATGCAGCCGGCCGACGTTGACCCGGTCCTGGGCGAGCAGGGTCAGTACGGCGGTGCGGCCGGCCGCGTAGGTGGCGACATAGCCGCGCTCGCCGCGCACCAGCAGCTCCCGGAAGCCGCCGTTGCGGGTGGCGTCGGCGACCCGCACGGCGACGCCGAGCGCGGCGGCGGTGAGGGCCGCGAGGCCCTCGGGGTCGACCCCGGGAGTGTCGTGGGCGACGACGAGACCGTCGACGCCGGCCGCCAGGGCGCCGGTGAGCTGCGGTACCCGGTTGCGCAGCCGGTGCAGCTCGTCCAGGACGGCCCCCAGGTCCTCCTCGGACACCATCAGCTCTCTCCTTTCGGCGGGGCGGTGCCGTTCAAAGCGCCTCCAGCGCATCCCTGAGCCTCTTCAGCAGCGCGATGTCGGGGTCGGTGACCGGGGGTGGGGGCGGCGGTGCGGGCGCCGTGACGACGGGTGTGACGGGTGTCGCCGGTGCGAGATGGCCGGCGGCCGCGAGCCGGCGTACGTCGACCAGCGTGTGGAAGGCCTGCCGGCCCAGGTTCCGGGCGATCCCGGCGGCCGTGCGGACGCCGTCCACGCGGTCCAGGACCGCCCGCTGCCGGGGCGTGACCGGCGTGGCGGCGGCCCGTGCGGCGGCCGGGTCCGCGCGGATCAGCGGGGCGGTGTCGGCGGCCGGGTCGGACCACAGCCGGTGCAGCAGCAGGCGGCGGCGCAGCGTCTCGCGTTCCAGGGCGACGACCGGCACCGAGGGCAGCGGGCCGAGGCGGGGCGCACGGTCGTAGCGGAAGCGGCCCGGGGCGCTGCTCGGGGCCAGCACGAAGTACCCGGCGTCGTAGAGCGCGTCCAGATGGCACAGTTCCAGCGCGCCCGCGGGTAACAGCCCGGAGTCCAGCAGGAGTTCGGCGGCGTGCAGCGGGCCGGAGGTCGCGGCGGCGGCCTGCTGCCAGGCGCCGGCCGCCAGGGTGCCGTGGGCCGTGAGGAGCACGTCGAGACCGGGGGCGAACGGGCTCTCGGCGTGCACCACCCGGCCCTCGGCGAGATACAGGGTGCCGTGCTCACGGACCAGGACGCCGGTGGCCCGCTCCTCGGCGAGCCGGGTCAGCATCGGCGACAGCGCCCGCGTGGCCGACCTGTCCCGCACCGGCAGGGGCGGCGGAGGTATCTGCGCCACGGTCATCCCAGCACCAGCCGGGCCGCCATCTCGCCGAGCCGGATCCGGGCGAGCGCGAGATTGCCCTCCTCGCGGCCGAGCCACAGGTGCAGGAAGACGCTGCTGTCGAAGGACGTCTCCACGAACCGCAGCAGGTGGTAGCTGTCGCGGTTGCTGACGATCACGTCCTCGACGGTCGGGCGCCCGTCGTCCGCCTGGGTCGCGAAGGCGCCGTGCTCGGCGGCCATCCGGGCCAGTTCGGCGGCCTCGGCGGCGGTCGTCTCGTGATCGCCGCCGGGCGCCTCTCCGACCGTGCCGAGGGCCAGTCCGCTCGTCCAGTCCACCAGTGCCGCTCCCCGGGCACCGGGCAATCGCATCGCTTCCAGCAGGCACTCGTCGATTCCGGGCACCGGTGGTTCCCCTCCCGCCTGGTTCTCCGGCTGAGTGACAGCGACACTACGCACCGTGCGCGGGGCAGGTGGAGTCTTTGGCATTTTCCAGTGGAACATGCGTCCGGCGCACTAGTGTGGGTCAACTGGCCACTGTGCCGGGTGAGTTGATCCATTGGTTCGAGGGGTGCCGGGGTTGCGTCAACGGCTTCCCGGCGCGGGGAGGGTGGTGAGCGCGTCCATGCGCGCCCCGCCGGACTCCGCCACCACCTCGGCGATGGTCTGCGGCTCCCGTACGGTCGCGAAGGCGACGCCTCCCGAGCCGTCCCGAGCGAAGCCGTAGATGCCCGGCCTGACAAGGGAGTTGTAGGCGTAGTGGTGGGCGAAGCAGTACGCGCCCGTGTCCAGCGCGGCCGCGTAGTCGCCCTGCTCCAGCAGGGGCAGCGCGCGCCCCTCCGCCAGCAGGTCGCCCGAGAAGCAGGCCGGCCCGGCCACGTCCTGCACCACCTCGGGCCCCGGCTTCGGCCGCCCCTTGGCGTCGTACGCGGCGATCCTCAGCGGCCACGCCCCCGGCGCGTACACGGTCCGCGTCGCCACCTGCACACCGGCGTGCGTCACCGCGATCCGCCGCCCGCCCGCGCTCTTGGCGTACTCCACCCGGGCCACCACCGTGCCCTGCTCGGCCAGCAGCGACCGGCCGAACTCGGTCACCAGCCCGTACCGCCCGTCGAACAGCCCCGGCACCTCCTCGGCCAGCAGCCGGGCGTACTGCGCGTACGAGGGTGCCGTCGCCTCGGCCGCGAAGTTCACCGGCAGCCCGCCGCCGATGTCGAGCGTGTCGATCTGCCGCCGCCCCGCCCGCTCGTTGATCTCCTCCGCGAGCGCGTACGTCTCCGCCACGCCCCGCGCCAGCAGCGCCAGCGGGATGCCCTGCGAGCCGGTGTGCGCATGCAGCCGGGTCAGCCAGGGCCGGTCCAGATACGCCCGTACGACCCACTCGCGCGCCCCCTCGTCGCGCAGCGCCACCCCGAACTTGGAGGTCTCCGTCGCCGTCGAGGTGGCCCCGATCGTGCCGCCGCCGACCTGCGGGTTCACCCGGAGGCCCAGCGGGGACCCGGTCGGCGCGGACCGCACCAGGGCGTCCAGGCGGTCCAGCTCCTGCGGGTTGTCGGCGTTCACCGCGATCCCCAGGGCCAGCGCCTCGCGCAGCTCGGCCGGGGTCTTGGCGGGCGAGTCCAGCACGGTCCGGGCCGCCGGCACCCCGGCCGCGCGCGCCAGCGCCAGCTCGCCCGGGCTCGCCACCTCCGCGCCGACGCCCGCCTCGTGCAGCAGCCGCAGCACGGGCACCAGCGGGGTCGCCTTCACCGCGAAGGCGTGCAGCACCGGCGTCCCGGGTGGCACGACCGCGTCGAACGCCGCCCGCAGGGCCGCGGCGGACTCCCGGATCCCGGTCACGTCCAGCAGCCCCACCACGGCCGCGTCCGGCCCCAGCAGCCCCTGCTCCACGGCGGCCCGCACCGCCTCGTCCCGCCGCGCGGCGCGCTCCTGCGCTTCCGTCTCGAGGTCCCGCTCCACGGTCTCTCCCCTCGTGCCCGTCGCGTGTACATCCAGCCAAACACCGACGGCGGGCGGACGGGGTCGCCCCGAGGTGTTGACTAGTTCTATTCAGAAAGCCAGGATGTGAATAGAGATAGCAACAGGAGGAGGCAGACGATGTCGGGACCCCGCCCCGTACGAGCACCGCGCGGCACGGAACTGAGCGCCCTGGGATGGCAGCAGGAAGCCGCACTGCGCATGCTGCAGAACAACCTCGACCCGGAGGTCGCGGAGCACCCCGACAAGCTCGTCGTCTACGGCGGCACCGGCAAGGCCGCCCGTGACTGGCGCTCCTTCGACGCCATGGTCCGCACGCTGAAGACCCTCAAGCAGGACGAGACCATGCTGGTCCAGTCCGGCCGCCCGGTCGGCGTGATGCAGACCCACGAGTGGGCCCCGCGCGTCCTGATCGCCAACTCCAACCTGGTCGGCGACTGGGCCAACTGGGAGGAGTTCCGCCGTCTGGAGGCCCTCGGCCTGACCATGTACGGCCAGATGACCGCCGGCTCCTGGATCTACATCGGCACCCAGGGCATCCTCCAGGGCACCTACGAGACCTTCGCCGCCGTCGCCGCGAAGAAGTTCAACGGCACCCTCGCCGGGACCATCACCCTCACCGCCGGCCTCGGCGGCATGGGCGGCGCCCAGCCCCTCGCCGTGACCATGAACGACGGCGTCGCGATCTGCATCGACTGCGACCCGCGCGCCATCGAGCGCCGCATCGAGCACCGCTACCTGGACGTCAGGGCCGACTCCCTCGACCACGCGCTCCAGCTGGCGGTGGAGGCGCGCGACCAGCGCAAGCCGCTGTCCATCGGCGTCCTCGGCAACGCGGCCGAGCTGGTCCCGCAGCTGCTCGCGATGAACGCCCCCATCGACATCGTCACCGACCAGACCTCCGCCCACGACCCGCTGTCCTACCTGCCGGTGGGCGTGACCTTCGAGGACATGGCCGACGCCGCTGTCAAGGACCCGGCCGGCTTCACCACGCGGGCCCGCGAGTCGATGGCGAAGCACGTCGAGGCCATGGTCGGCTTCATGGACGCCGGCGCCGAGGTCTTCGACTACGGCAACTCCATCCGCGGCGAGGCCCAACTCGCGGGATACGACCGGGCGTTCGCCTTCCCCGGCTTCGTCCCCGCCTACATCCGCCCGCTGTTCTGCGAGGGCAAGGGCCCCTTCCGCTGGGCGGCCCTGTCCGGCGACCCCGCCGACATCGCCAAGACCGACAAGGCGATCCTGGAGCTGTTCCCGGAGAACGAGTCCCTGGCCCGCTGGATCAAGATGGCCGGCGAGCGCGTCCACTTCCAGGGTCTGCCCGCGCGTATCTGCTGGCTCGGCTACGGCGAGCGCGACAAGGCCGGCGAGCGCTTCAACGACATGGTGGCCTCCGGCGAGCTCGCCGCTCCGCTGGCGATCGGCCGCGACCACCTGGACTGCGGCTCGGTGGCCTCGCCGTACCGCGAGACCGAGGCCATGCTCGACGGGTCCGACGCGATCGCCGACTGGCCGCTGTTGAACGCCATGGTGAACGTGGCCTCCGGGGCGTCGTGGGTCTCCATCCACCACGGTGGTGGTGTGGGCATGGGCCGTTCCATTCACGCCGGGCAGGTGACGGTGGCCGACGGTACGAAGCTGGGTGGCGAGAAGATCCGGCGCGTGCTCACCAACGACCCGGGTATGGGCGTCATCCGGCACGTGGACGCCGGGTACGACATCGCGGAGTCGGTGGCCGAGGAGCGCGGTGTCCGGGTGCCCATGCGCGAGGGTGACGAGGCGTGAGTTTCCACAGCATGTGGGCGGAGCTGCTGCCGATCGGCCGCAGCTCCGCCTCCGGCGGCTACCGGCGCTACGCCTGGACCGGTGCGGACGCCGACTGCCGGTCCTGGTTCAGGGAGCAGGCCGAGGGGCGTGGGCTGACGTACGAGGTGGACCGGAACGGCAACCAGTGGGCCTGGCTGGGTGACCCCGCCGCCGGGGACGCCGTCGTCACCGGGTCCCACCTGGACTCCGTGCCCGACGGTGGTGCCTTCGACGGCCCTCTCGGTGTGGTGTCCTCCTTCGCGGCCCTCGACGAGCTGCGGAGCAGGCACGTGCGGTTCGCGAAGCCCCTGGCCATCGTCAACTTCGGGGACGAGGAAGGGGCCCGGTTCGGGCTCGCCTGTGTCGGGTCGCGGCTCACCGCCGGGCGGCTGACCGCCGAGCAGGCGCACCGGCTCACCGACGCCGACGGGGTCAGCCTCCCGCAGGCCATGGAGGCCGCCGGCTACGACCCCGAGGGCATCGGGGCCGACCCGGAGCGGCTGGCCCGGATCGGCGCCTTCGTCGAGCTGCACGTCGAGCAGGGACGGGCCCTGGACCTGTCCGGCGACCGGGTCGGCATCGCCAGTGCCATCTGGCCGCACGGCCGCTGGAGGTTCGACTTCCGGGGCGAGGCCAACCACGCCGGCACCACCCGGCTGGTCGACCGCCGCGATCCGATGCTGTCCTACGCCGAGACCGTGCTCGCCGCCCGCCGCGAGGCCGAACTCGCCGGTGCCGTCGCCACCTTCGGCAAGATCGCCGTGGAGCCCAACGGGGTCAACGCGATCCCCTCCCTCGTGCGCGGCTGGCTCGACTCCCGCGCCGCCGACCAGGACACCCTGGACACGGTGGTCGGCGGGATCGAGAAGGCAGCGCGGGAGTACGCCGACGCCCACGGCATCGACCTGGACGTCGTCCGGGAGTCCTTCACGCCCGTCGTCGAGTTCGACCACGCCCTGCGCGACGAACTCGGCCGCATCCTGGGCAAGGACACCGGCCTGAAGGTGCCCGTCCTCGGGACCGGGGCCGGACACGACGCCGGAATCCTCTCCGGCAGCATTCCGACCGCCATGCTGTTCGTGCGCAACCCCACCGGTGTCTCGCACTCCCCGGCCGAGTTCGCCGCCGAGGACGACTGTGTGGCCGGGGTGCGCGCGCTCGCCGACGTACTGGAAGGGCTGGCCTGCAGGTGACCAAGCGGACCTACTGGTTGGAGCACGCCTGGCTCGGCACGAACGTCGAGCTGGGGGTCGTCGTCGAGACCGAGGGTGGGCGGATCGGTGCCGTGCGCACCGGGGCGCCCACCCCGCCGCCCGGCGCCGAGGTGCTGCGCGGGCTCACCCTGCCGGGGCTCGCCAACGCCCACAGCCACGCCTTCCACCGGGCGCTGCGCGGCACCGTCCAGGTCGGCTCCGGCACTTTCTGGACCTGGCGCGAGGTGATGTACTCCGTCGCCGACCGTCTGACCCCGGACACCTACCACGCCCTGGCGCGCGCGGTGTACGCCGAGATGGCCCTGGCCGGCGTCACCTGCGTCGGCGAGTTCCACTACGTGCACCACGCGCCCGGCGGCACCCCCTACGCCGACCCCAACGCCATGGGCGAGGCACTGATCGACGCCGCCGCCGAGGCCGGCATCCGGATCACCCTCCTCGACACCTGTTACCTGTCCTCCGCCATCTTGGACAAGCACAGTGGCGAGGAGCCCAATGCCCACCAGCTGCGGTTCTCCGACGGCAGCGCGGAGGCCTGGGCCGAACGCTGTGCAGTTCTCAAGGAGCGGGATCACGCGCGGATCGGGGCGGCGATTCACTCCGTACGGGCCGTGCCGGCCGGGCAGCTGGCGACCGTGGCGGGATGGGCCGAGGAGCGGCGGGCCCCGCTGCATGTACACCTGTCGGAGCAGACCGCCGAGAACGACGCCTGCCTCGCCGCACACGGCTGCACGCCCACCCGGCTGCTCGCCGACCACGGCGTCCTCGGGCCGCGCACCACCGGCGTGCACAACACCCATCTCACCGACGAGGACATCGCCCTGCTCGGCGGCTCGGGCACCGGCACCTGCATGTGCCCGACGACCGAGCGGGACCTGGCCGACGGCATCGGCCCGGCCGTCGCCCTGCAGCGGGCCGGCTCCCCGCTCTCCCTCGGCTCCGACAGCCACGCCGTCATCGACCTGCTCGAAGAGGCACGCGCGATGGAGCTGAACGAGCGGCTGCGCACCCGCACCCGGGGGCACTGGACGGCCGCCGCCCTGCTGCGGGCCGCCACCGCCGACGGCCACGCCGCCCTCGGCTGGGACCAGGCCGGCACCCTGGAGCCCGGCGCCCTCGCCGACTTCACGACGATCGCCCTGGACTCGGTCAGGACAGCGGGCCCGCTGCCCAGGCTGGGCGCCGAGACGGCCGTATTCGCCGCGACGGCAGCGGACGTACGGCATACGGTCGTCGGCGGTCGGCATGTCGTACGCGACGGGGCGCACACGCTCGTGCCCGACGTGCCACAGGCCCTCGCGCGGGCAGTCGAAGCCCTTCGCTCCTGACCACCACCCACGAGGACACCATGAGCAGCAGCACCGTCATCACCAACATCGCCACGCTGGTCACCAACGACCCCTCCCTAGGTGACGGCTCCCCTCTCGGTCTGATCCAGGACGCGGCCGTCGTCATCGAGGGCGACCGCGTCGCGTGGACCGGTGAATCCAGCAAAGCACCCGCCACTGACAACCGGGTCGACGCGGGCGGCCGGGCGGTGCTGCCGGGCTTCGTGGACTCCCACTCGCACCTGGTCTTCGCCGGCGACCGCACACAGGAGTTCAACGCCCGCATGTCCGGCCGCTCCTACACCGCGGGCGGCATCCGCACCACGGTCGCGGCCACCCGGGCGGCGAGCGACGCGGACCTGGAGGCCAACCTCACCCGTTACCTCGACGAGGCCCTCCGCCAGGGCACGACGACCTTCGAGACCAAGTCGGGCTACGGCCTGACCGTCGAGGACGAGTACCGCGCGCTGCGCCTCGCGGCCCGGCACACCGACGAGGTGACGTACCTCGGCGCGCACGTCGTCCCGCCCGACTACGCCGAGGACCCGGCCGCCTATGTCGCCCTGGTCACCGGCGAGATGCTGGACGCCTGCGCGCCGCACGCCCGCTGGATCGACGTGTTCTGCGAGAAGGGCGCCTTCGACGGCGACCAGGCCCGCGCGATCCTCACGGCGGGCAGGGCGAAGGGCCTCCACCCCCGCATCCACGCCAACCAGCTCTCGTACGGCCCCGGCGTCCAGCTGGCCGTCGAACTGGACGCGGCGAGCGCCGACCACTGCACCCACCTGACCGACGCGGACGTCGACGCCCTGGCGAACAGCAACACGGTCGCCACCCTGCTGCCCGGCGCCGAGTTCTCCACCCGCGCCGAGTGGCCGGACGCCCGCCGCCTGCTGGACGCCGGCGTCACGGTCGCCCTGTCCACGGACTGCAACCCGGGCTCCTCCTTCACCTCCTCGCTCCCCTTCTGCATCGCCCTGGCCGTCCGCGACATGCGGATGACCCCGGACGAGGCGGTCTGGTCGGCCACGGCGGGCGGTGCGGCGGCCCTGCGCCGCACCGACATCGGTCACCTCACCCCCGGCGCCCGCGCCGACCTCACCCTCCTGGACGCGCCCAGCCACGTCCACCTCGCCTACCGCCCGGGCGTGCCCCTGGTCAGCGGGGTGTGGCGGCGCGGCGAACGCGTGGTCTGAGCGGGGTTCGGCGGCGGAGGACGGCCCGCCTCACCGTGCCCCCGCCCGCCACCGCTGCTCCCCGTTGTCGTCCAGGGGCTGGAGTGACACGCGGCACCGGCCGTCCGGGGTCACCGCTGTCTCGATGGCGATGTTCGGGCGGATCGTGCCGTCGGGGTCGATGGTGAAGCGGAGGTTCTCGCCGTTGCTGCCGTAGACCGAGTCGCAGGTCCAGATGCCCACGCCGCGGTCGGTCGAGCCCCGGCTGTCCAGGCAGAAGTCGTCGTCGGCCGCCGAGCGCAGGACGCCCAGGTAGGTGTCGAACCGCCAGCGCTGGGTGTCGGCGGAGGAGCAGGGGGCCGTGATGACGTCGTTGCCCTGGGACACGTCGCCGTCGCGGATGTCCAGGCAGCGGCCCGTCGCCAGGTTCACCACCTGGGTGAAGGAGGTGCCGGGCGGTGTGAACGAGGGCGACGGCCTGGGAGTGGGCTTTTGGGTGCGCGGTGGGTGCGTGGTCGGGCGGGACGGGCTCGGCGTGGCGGAAGAGGGCCTGGGAGACGGGGACATCGTGGGGGACGGCGACGGGGACGGGGTGGGGGTGGGGGAGGGCGTCGGCGTCGCTGTCATCGTCACCGGTGGCGGTGTGGGCGTCGCGGCGGTCGGCTGCTGGTCGTCGGTGTGTGCCGGGGTGAGGAGGAACACCAGGAGCGGGGTCAGGGCCACGCCCAGGGCCGCCGAGGCCAGCAGGACGCGGCGCCGGGGTGGCCAGGACGGACGTACGGCAGCCGGGCCGGGGGCGGCCGGGGGTTCCGCGGCGCGTATGTACGCCGTTCCTTGCCACGGCAGCAGGCCCTCCGCCAGGGCCTGCCGGGGCGCGTCCCGCAGGGCTCGCAGGTCCTCGAACGCGGCCGTGCAGTGCGGGCAGCGGGCCATGTGGGCGTCCAGGTCGGCGCTGCGGCGCGGGCCGTCCGGCCGTACCGCCTCCTCGATCAGCCGGCGGAAGTCGGCGCAGCGCGGGTCGTCGGAGGCGGCGAGACGGTGGCGCAGGCAGGCCTGGCCCAGGGCCTTGAGGGCCTGCGGGGTGCCGTAGGCCACGTCGACGCCGCTGAGGCCGAGGAAGGCGGCGGTGCGGTCCTGCGGCTCCGCCTCCAGCACGCCGTACCAGATCAGGCCCTGGGTACGGGAGGGCAGTGAGCCGAACGCCGGGAGCAGGGGCGGGGTGGGGCCCTCGGGCAGGCCGGAGGCGTTCAGGACGAGCAGCAGTCCGGGGTCGAGGCCGGCGGAGCGATCGTCGCGCGCCCAGCCGGCCGCCAGCCGCGCGGTGAGCAGCAGCAGCCGGTGGCGCAGCGGGACTGCGGGGTCGACGCCCCGGGCCGTCTCGCGGGCCGCCGTGGCGAAGGCCTCGGCCGCCAGCCGACGGGCGGCGGACTCGCCCGCGGTGCACAGCCGGGCGTAGGCCAGCACCGCCGGGTGGTGCCGGCGGCGCAGTTCCTGCAGGGCGGGATACGCCGTCGCCGTGGGGGAGCGGAGCAGTTCGGTCAGCCGGGCGTCCGGCGCGTTCTCGTGCTCCCCGGGCGCTCCGGTGCCGCCCGTCTCGGTTCCGCCCGTACCGGCCCCGTCCCCCTGAGCCATGCGTCCAGCCTCCTCACACCCCGGGCACCGCGCCGTTGCGGGCCCCGGTCCGACATACCGAACAGTAGCCAGTCAGGGGGGCCATAGTGGTCGAGGGGGACGGCCGGGAAAAGAGGTTTCCGCGGGTAACCGCATAACGGTTGGGATCACGGGGCGAGTTGGGCGTGAGGGCGGCCGGGAACCGGGAATGGCGGGCGGAGTCCGGGATACCCGCGCCACTCGGAGAGATGGGTCCGGCGGCGGAACGCCGCGGCGGCCCGGCGTGGGTGGCCGGGCCGCCGCGAAGGCGTCACAGCAGCGGACGCGGAGGTCACTCCTCGAGTGTCAGACCCTTGCGCAGCCGTACCAGCGTGCGCGACAGCAGCCGGGACACGTGCATCTGGGAGATGCCGAGTTCCTCGCCGATCTCCGACTGGGTCATGTTCGCCACGAAACGCAGCGAGAGGATCTTCCGGTCCCGTTGCGGGAGTTCGGCGATCAGGGGCTTGAGGGACTCGACGTACTCGATGCCCTCCAGCCCGTGGTCCTCGTACCCGATGCGGTCCGCGAGCGCGCCCTCCGTCTCGTCCTCCTCGGGCTGGGCGTCCAGCGAGGAGGCGGTGTACGCGTTCGAGGCGGCCATGCCCTCCACGACCTCGTCGTCGGAGATCCCGAGCTTCTCGGCCAGCTCCTGGACGGTCGGGGCGCGGTCCAGCCGCTGGGCCAGCTCGTCCCCGGCCTTGGCCAGGTCCAGGCGCAGCTCCTGCAGCCTGCGCGGTACGCGCACGGACCACGAGGTGTCACGGAAGAAACGCTTGATCTCGCCGATGATGGTCGGCATCGCGAAGGTCGGGAACTCGACCCCGCGGGAGAGCTCGAAGCGGTCGATCGCCTTGATCAGGCCGATGGTGCCGACCTGGATGATGTCCTCCATAGGCTCGCTGCGGGAGCGGAAGCGGGAGGCGGCGAACTTGACGAGCGCGAGGTTGAGCTCGACGAGCGTGTTGCGGACGTACGAGTACTCGTGCGTCCCTTCCTCCAGCGACTGGAGGCGCTCGAAGAGGGTCTTGGACAGGGCCCGCGCGTCGACCGGGCCGATCTCGTCGTACGGGGGGATCTCCGGGAGTCCCTCGAAGGGGTCGAGGGCGTCGATGGGATGATCCAGTTGTTCCGGTGGGGGTGTCGACGTCGCGACCGGGGTATGCGATGCGTCGAGCCGGGGTGACATGGTGTCCTCCATCGTTCTCGGCATACGGCTGCCGAAGCCATGCGTGCACTGCGGTGTGCGGCGCCTCCGAAGCCGGCGTGTAGGAATAGGTGTCCCTACTAGCCCTACCTGCTCGACCGAGCCGATCGCAAGTGCGTTCTGTTCGGGTATGTCCGGTTCTGTGAGGTTCCTTAGGTGTCGGAGTGTGCGGGGAGGGCGTAATGTTCGAGGGCAGTCAGCGTCCGCGACCTCGGGAGACACGGCATGGACCACGGGACGGTCGGCAGCGCACAGTCGGGCCGGCTTCTGGTGGAGGTGCGGGAAGAGGGCTCCAGCGCCGTTGTGACACCAGCGGGTGAGCTCGATCACCACACCGCCGATCTTCTGCGTGAGCCCCTCGATGATCTTCTGGCCAAGGGTTTCTCACGCCTCGTCGTGGACTGCACGCGCCTGGAGTTCTGTGACTCCACGGGGCTGAACGTCCTGCTCGGCGCCCGGCTGAAGGCGGAGGCCGCCGGTGGCGGGGTCCATCTGGCGGGAATGCAGCCGGTGGTCGCCCGCGTGTTCGAGATCACCGGAGCCGAGGCGGTCTTCACCGTGCACGACTCCGTTCAGGCGGCCCTGGCCGACGGCGCCGGCTGAGTCCGCCGTCCCCGCCCTCCCCCGTGCCACCGGCGCCGGGCGCCCGTGTCCGGCACGCCGAAAACAGGGGTGTTGTGCCGGATCGGCCGGGCAGGAGAGGGCAGGAGAAGGCGGGCACACTCTGACGACCGCCGGCCCGGACCGCCCCGGGACCGGCGCAACGACTGGACGGACATACGTGCGACGGACGGGCGAGCAGGACACCCCGCGCGGACGGCTTGCGGACGACGTATGGACAGCAGGCGGACGACGTACGGACCGGCCGGCACGGACCAGTGCCGGCCGTTGAATCATGAACTGGTGAATCGGTGAGGTGAAGCGCTGATGAGCACCACCCGGCCTTACTCGCCGGGCGACCGCGGCCCGGAGCCCAGCGGCGCTTCCGGGGCGTCCGAGGAGGGTGCGCCGACGGCAGGCGCGCCCACGGGGGCAGCCGCGCCGTCCGTGCCGCCCGGCCCCGCCGGCGGCACTCAGGGCACCGGCGGACCGCAGGTCCGCAGAATCGGCCTGCAGGGCGAGAGCGGGGTCGTCCCGCTCGCCCGCGACTTCGCCCGCCAGGCGCTGCACGCATGGGGCTGGCTGCCCGCCGCCGGTGCCGACCAGCGGGCCGCGGCCGAGGATGTGCTGCTCGTCGTCTCCGAACTGGTCACCAACGCCTGCCTGCACGCCGAGGGCCCCGACGAACTGCTCCTGGCCTGCGACAACAAGGTGATCCGGATCGAGGTCTCGGACCGCGGCACCGGCCAGCCGGCCCCCCGCACCCCGCACCGCGCCGGCCGCCCCGGCGGCCACGGCATGTTCATCGTGCAGCGGCTGTGCCTGGACTGGGGCGTCGTCCGCGCCGCGGGCCGGCCGGGCAAGACGGTGTGGGCGGAGCTGGGCGCCCCGGCGTGAGCGCCCCGCTTCGGCGCCGCCCGCGCACATTCGCTCTGCCCACCGCCGAGACCGCGCTCGCCGCCCTGCACTGCGGCGAGACCCTCGACGAGGCCGAGCTGCCGCTCAAGTACGTGGCCTGCACGCCGTGTTGAGGTGCTGCACAGGCCGTGAGGCCCGGGCCCGCCCGGGCCCACCCTCCACTCCAGCCACGCGTCATACACGCCGGATCGCCACAACTCCGGCGTGTGCTGCGTCTTCCCTCCTCGCGGCGCCCGGCGTACCTTGACGGCCGAATCTGATACCTCGTCAGGAACCGCTCGTCGCAGCGAATCCGGAATGAATGGGGTGGACCGACCGTGTCGTACCCGAAACGAACCGCCGCGCTCGCGTCCGCCGCGGCCCTGGCCGGCTCGGCGGTGCTGCTGGCCGCGCCGGCGGCCCACGCCGATGTCGTCGACGTCGACTACCGCTGTCAGACCCCGATCGGCGTCAAGAGCGCCGTCTCGCCCATCGACATGACGGGCGTGAAGAGCGACAGCAGCTACAAGATCACCATGTCCTGGCAGAAGGGCGTCTCCTCCAGCCCCGTCGAGCTGGGCAAGGGTGCGATGACCCCGAGCGCGAGCATCAGGCTGGGCGGCGCCGACAGCGGCACGCTGCCGGTCAGCGGGCCCGCCAACGCGGCCGCGATCCCCGCCAACACCCCGATCAAGATCAGCGACTTGACCGGCACCTACACGCCGAAGAAGACCGGCAAGGTCACCTTCACGCCGGGCACGCTGATCATCAAGGCGCTCGGTACGACGACGACCTGCACACCGACCAACAGCCCCAGGCCGGGGCTCACGCTGGACGTGACGGCGGCCGGCGGCTCGTCGTCCGCGACCTCGGGCGGTTCCTCCTCCGGCGGACAGCTCCCACAGACCGGGCCCGAGGACAGCGCGATCGCCCTCGGCACCCTCGGCGGCACGGTGCTCCTCGCCGGAGCGGCAGGCATCCTCTGGCTCACCCGCCGCGGCCGGCCGTTCCGCCGCTGACCCGGCCCGACGACCACCACCGAGGCCCAGGGCGATTGGTGGAGCCCCGGGTGACTGCTGGAGCCCGGTAGCAGCCCAGGTCGTCGGCGAAGCCCAGGCCGATCGCCGAAGCCCGGCGGCCACCGCCGAAGTCCGGGCCAACCGCTGGAGCCGCCCATGCCGTCCACCGTCCGCGCCCTGACCCGCGCGCTGAGCTGTGCTCTGCCGCGCCGCCGACGCCTGCCAGGGTCCCGCGCCCTGACCAGCCACCGGCGCCCGCCCCGGACCAAGGCGCTGCTCCCGGCCGTCGCCCTGCCCGCGACCCTGTGCCTGTGCGCCCTGCTGGGTGCCGCACCCGGCGCCTTCGCCGCGCCCGCGCAGTGGTCCGTCGCGCCCGCGGGAGGTGGCCGTCCGTCCTTCTACGCCGAGGGTCCGCCGGGGTCGGTCCTGCAGGACACGGTGGTCGTCACCAATCCCGGGCGGGCGCCGGTCGTCGTACGGCTGTCCGGAAGCGGCCTGCGGACCGTCTTCGCCGGCAAGGCCGAGAACGGGATACGCGTCCCGGCCCGCACCCGCGCCGAGGTTCCCTTCACAGTGACCGTGCCGGCCGGGGCCGCGCCCGGCGACCGCTCCGGTGCCGTCGTCGCGCGGGACACGCGGGGGCGGACGGCGACCGTCCCGGTCCGGCTGCGCGTCGGTGGCCCGGCGCTCGCCGCGCTGACCGTCGAGCACCTCGCCGTGCACGCCGACGGCATCACGTACGAGCTGGTCAACCGCGGTACGACCGTCCTCGTGCCGAGGCTCGCGGTGCGCGCGGACGGCGTCCTCGGCCGGGTCCTGGACCGGGCGCCCCGCACCCTCCTCGTCCACCTGCGCCCCGGCGCCCGGTTGAGGCTCACCGAGCCCTGGCCCGACCGGCCCGCGCTGGACGCGGTCGACATCCGGCTGACGGTCACGGCCCCGGGCGGAGCCCACGACACGGCGACCACGTCGGTCCGGTTCGTGCCGTGGCCGACGGCGGCGGGCGGCGCGTTGCTCGCGGGGGCGGCCGCGATGTTCGCAGTCCGCAGGCGGCACCGCCACACGCCCTCCGACGATCCGGCGCCCGAGGACGCGGGCCCGGCTGTCCCGACGCCCGGTGTCCCGGCCCCCGGTGTCCCGGCGGCCGGTGGCGGTCGCCCGTCACCCCGCCCGGTGCTCTCAGGCCCGAGGCGGCAAGGTGCTGTTGCTGCCGACGCCCCGTGCCCCGGCGGTGAGTTGACGAAAGGGGCGGTGAAGTGAGCGGGAAGGCATGGGCTCTGCGGCCGGCGACGGTGCTGGTGGTGGTGCTTGCACTGCTTGCCGGTGGCCCGGTGTCCGCGGCGGGCGGCCCCGTTGTGAAGCTGTCGGTGGCTCAGGCCGGTGCCGGTGGCTCGGTCACCGTCAGCGGTAGTGGCTGGAGGGCGCGCACGTTGCTGGTGGTCTTGGTATGTGGGCGGGCCACACCGGACCGGGGCGTCATCGGCGGAACCAACTCGTGCGCCAACGGGGACGGGCGGGCCGTGACCACCGATGCCCAGGGGGCCTTCAGCCGGAAGCTTCCGGTCGCCGAGCCGCCCGTGCCCTGCCCCTGTATGGTGCACGTGGCCACCGTCACCGGCGCCAAGGCCGAGGCGGACGCCGTTCTGCAGGTCGCCGGCCATCCCGTCGCCCCGCTGCCCGCCGAACAGTCCGGGGGGCGGCTGGCGGTCCTGTCGGACACGCGGCTCACCGGGTCGAGCGGACTGCTCACCTGGTTCGGGGCGCCGCCGAGCCGCACCCTCGTCTTCACCGTCGGCAACACCGGCGCCGGCGCGATCAAGGACCCGGTGTTCCAAGTCGGTTCGGCGCACGGCGTCTTCGCCCCGCAGTGGGACGACCGGCAGTGGCACGGCACCCTGGCGCCCGGCAGGAAGGCCGAGATCAGACTGCCGGTCGAGCTGTCCGCCGGGGCGCACGGCGACTACACCGTGTCGCTGAAGTACGACGGCAGAGTCCTCGCCGAACAGCCGTGGGGCGTGGGCCGCCCCTGGGGCGTGACGCTGTTCTGGATCCTGCTCTGCCTGGTCGTCCCGGCCGCGCTGTTCCGCGTCGGCATGGCCCTGGTGGACCGGGTGCGGCCGCGCCGCCCGAACACCGCCCGCCTCACCCGCACCCTGCGCCTGCCCCGGCTGCCCCGCACCGGCGGCCGTACCACCGAACCGCCCCCCACGAACCCGACCCTGCCGTGGTTCGCCCCGGACTCCGTCCCGGGCGACCCGGCCGGCCGGCTCTCCGCACCGCACTCCGACAGCCCGACGAGTCCCACGACTCCCATCACGAAAGGACCGACGTGAGCATCCGAAGGAGAGGTACGGCCGCGGGCGCCGCGCTGGCGCTGGGCGGTGCGGGTGTCCTGCTGGGCCTCGCCGCGAGCCCCGCGCAGGCGGCCGAGGTGTCGTACGCCACCCACTGTGTGCCGCCCGCGGGCATCAGCCCGATCGACGGCACCACGAAGGTCGACATCACGGCCCCGGCCACGGCGAAGGTCGGCGACACGGTGGACGTCGTGTGGAAGTTCGTACAGGCCGCGTCCAGGAATCCCGACATCATCGACCTGCCCGCGAACTCCGTCCAGCCGTCCGGCGTGCTGAAGGCGGCCGGGGCGCAGGTCGCCGACATCGCCATGCAGGGGACGCGCACGAACCCCGCGATCCCCAAGGGCGGCGCCATGGTGCTGTCCGACATGAAGGGCAGCATCAAGCTGACGACGGCCGGCGAGGTGACGCTGACACCGGACGCGTACACCGTCAACGCGATGTCGACGGACACCAAGTGCACGCCGAAGGAGACCGTGCAGAAGGCGGCGACCATCCAGGTGACGGGTGGGGGCGGGGGAGGCACGTCGAGCGCGCCGCCGACCCGGTCGAGCAGTCCCACTCAGTCGTCGACCCCGACCCGGTCGGGCACGCCCACGGCCACGTCCAGCGGCCAGACCGACTACACCGGCAAGGAGGTGCAGGTCCCCTACGCCTGCAAGACCCCGATCGGCGACAAGAACGCGACCTCGCCGGTGCAGATCAACGCCAGGAAGAACGGCGGGAACTTCGATCTCACCGTGCAGTTCAAGAAGTCGGTGATGAACAGCCCCGCCGACATCCCGAAGGGGTCCGTGAAGCCGTCCATGGAGGTGGTGCTGGGCGGCGCCGAC
Source organism: Streptomyces sp. NPDC030820 (assembly GCF_055572075.1). Taxonomy (NCBI): domain Bacteria; kingdom Bacillati; phylum Actinomycetota; class Actinomycetes; order Kitasatosporales; family Streptomycetaceae; genus Streptomyces; species Streptomyces sp. NPDC030820. The sequence goes on along the minus strand of NZ_JBVIEB010000004.1, from coordinate 50,829 downwards.
AAGGGCACGGTCCATGTGGAGGGGCCGACGAACGCGAAGGACATCAAGTCCGGCGACCCGATCGAGATCCCCGACCTCACGGGCACCTACAAGCCCGGCGCGAGCGGCACCTCGACGCTGTCCCCGGGCGTCCTGACGATCAAGGCGCTCGGTACGACCACGACGTGCACGCCGACGAGGACGGAGGTCTCGCTCACCCTGGACACCAGCGGGCAGCCGGGTGGCGCGTCCGGAGGCACGTCCACCTCCGGCGGCTCGACGAGCGGCGGCAGCGGCACCTCCGGCTCCGGCGGCCTCGCCGAGACCGGCGCGAGCGACCACGGCGCCCTGAAGGCCCTCGGCCTGGTGGCGGGAACGGCGATCCTGCTGGGCGGCGCGGTGTTCACGTTCATGCCGAAACGACGGGCACGCTGACCCCCCTGACCTGGCCGACCCTCCTGACATGAAAGAGGGCCGCCGCACCCACAGGGATGCGGCGGCCCTCTCCCGGCCGGGCCCGGACGACTAGTGCACGTCGCCCATCAGCTTGTTGACCTTCTTGCGGTACATCCACACCGCCGCACCGGCGATGACGGCGAGCACGGCCTCCAGGGCGACGAAGCCCATCTTGTCGAGGTTGACGCCGCCGATGGCCGGGTTGGACACCAGCGCGGTGATCGAGTCGCCCGCGGTGACCGCGAGGAACCAGACGCCCATCATCTGCGAGGCGTACTTCTTCGGCGCCATCTTCGTCGTGACGGACAGACCCACCGGAGACAGCGTCAGCTCACCGACGGTCTGCACGAAGTAGATCGCGACCAGCCACATCGCCGCGGCCTTGTGACCGCCCTCGGCGATCGACAGCGGGGCGAGGAAGAGGAAGAAGGACGCACCGATCAGCACCAGGCCGGAGGCGAACTTCACGATCGTGCTCGGCTCCTGGCCACGCCGGTTCAGCCACAGCCACAGCCAGGCGAAGACCGGCGCCAGCGCCATGATCATGACCGGGTTGACCGACTGGTACCAGGAGACCGGGAACGTCCAGCCGGCGATCGAGTTCTTGGCCGAGCCGTCCGCGAAGAGCGACAGGGTCGAACCACCCTGGTCGTAGATCATCCAGAAGACGGCGGCGGCGACGAAGAACCAGATGTACGCCGACACCTTCGACTTCTCGGCCGAGTCCAGGTCCTTGTCCCGGCGGATGCGGGCGATGACCAGGATCGGAATGATCAGGCCGATCAGGGTGAGCGGGATCAGCGCCCAGTTCAGGGTGAAGTGGCCGGTGCCGCCGACGACGCCGTAGAAGACCGCGGCGATGACGAGCCAGATCAGGCCCTTGCGCAGGGTGGCGGACTTCTCCGCGGGGGTCAGCGGGGTCGGGACCTCGCTGCTCTTCGGGTTCAGGTGGCGGCCGCCCAGCAGGTACTGGGCCAGACCCAGCGCCATGCCGAGCGCGGCCAGCGCGAAGCCGAAGTGCCAGTTGACGTTCTCACCGACGGTGCCGATGACCAGCGGCGCGGCGAAGGCACCGAGGTTGATGCCGATGTAGAAGAGGGTGAAGCCACCGTCCCGGCGCGGGTCGTCCGGGCCCTTGTAGAGGTGGCCGACCATCGTGGAGATGTTGGCCTTCAGCAGACCCGAGCCGACGGCGACGAGACCCAGGCCGACGAAGAAGCTCGCGGCCACGGGCAGCGCGAGGCACAGGTGGCCGAGCATGATGATGACGCCCGCGACGGCGACCGTCTTGCGGGGGCCGAGGAAGCGGTCCGCGACCCAGCCGCCGGGCAGGGCGAGCAGGTACACGAGCGACACGTACACCGAATAGATCGCGGTGGCCGTGCCCGCGCTCAGGTGCAGGCCGCCCGGAGCCACCAGGTACAGCGGGAGCAGAGCCCTCATGCCGTAGTAGGAGAAGCGCTCCCACATCTCGGTCATGAAGAGAGTGGCCAGGCCGCGGGGGTGGCCGAAGAAGGTCTTCTCGGAACCGGGGGTGCCCGGGCGGACCGAGTCCTTCGTCAGGCTGGACGCCATGGTCGTTCCTTGCTGGTCGGGACGCGCTTGTGGAGCGTTGCGCGCCCGGCGGGGGCCGGCACCGGCACGGTCGGTCGTCCGCCCCCAACGCCCGAGGGGATTCCGCATCCGGGTCTCGGAGGCGGTGGACGGCGACCACCGGGATCCACGCCCCGTCGCGCAGTGCGCTGCGGAGCCCGGCCAGAGGTCATTCCTTTCAAGGCTGATCTTGATCAGCCCGCACACAAAAGAGACCTTCAGCGTCATCTGCCCGCCGAAGGTCCCCTGGTGTACTACAGGCGTTCAGGTCACTTTAAGACAGGACAGTGCCGGATATGGAAGGACTTGAGACGCGGATCACAGGTGTCGGGGGAACTGTGGGACCGGAATCGAAGGTCCTTCCTACGATCGCATCCCCAGAGCAATGGTTCGTACCAGCCTTGTGCCGGCGGCGTGCGAAGGTAAGAGTTCCTGGTGGCGATCACACCCCAGCACCGCACGCGGGCGGTCTACCATCACTGCATGACCCGTGTACTGCTCGCCGAGGACGACGCGTCCATCTCGGAGCCGCTGGCCCGCGCCCTGCGCCGCGAAGGTTACGAGGTCGAGGTGCGCGAGGACGGACCCACCGCGCTCGACGCCGGAATGCAGGGCGGCGTCGATCTGGTCGTACTGGACCTGGGCCTGCCGGGCATGGACGGCCTGGAGGTCGCCCGCCGACTGCGGGCCGACGGCCACACCGTGCCGATCCTCATCCTGACCGCGCGGGCCGACGAGGTGGACACCGTCGTCGGCCTGGACGCGGGCGCCGACGACTACGTCACCAAGCCCTTCCGGCTCGCCGAACTGCTCGCCCGGGTACGGGCCCTGCTCCGGCGCGGTGCCGCCGAGCCGCAGCAGCCGCCGGCCACGCACGGGGTGCGGATCGACGTCGAGTCGCACCGGGCGTGGATGGGCGACGAGGAACTCCAGCTCACCGCCAAGGAGTTCGACCTGCTCCGGGTCCTGGTGCGGGACGCCGGCCGGGTCGTCACGCGCGACCAGCTGATGCGCGAGGTCTGGGACACCACCTGGTGGTCCTCCACCAAGACCCTCGACATGCACATCTCCTGGCTGCGCAAGAAGCTCGGCGACGACGCGGCGAACCCCCGCTACATCGCGACGGTGCGTGGAGTGGGCTTCCGCTTCGAGAAGAGCTGAGCCCCTCACCGGGGGCCCTTCCCAGGGCCAGTGATCACCTCAGGTAACGGAACATGCGCCGACGTCTCATCCAGTCCACCCTCGCCGTAGTCCTCGTGGTGATCGCCGTCTTCGGCATCTCCCTGGTGATCGTCGAGACCCGGACGATCAGCAACAGCGCCCAGGAGCGGGTGGATTCCGAGGCGGTGCGGCTGGCCGGCATCGTGGACAGCCGACTCCTCGCCGCAGAGAAGGTCAACGCGGACATACTGCGCAATCCTGTCAGCAAGGAGCAGTACGCGGTCATCCGCATGCCCGGCCACGAGCCCATCGAGATCGGCAGCAAGCCGCAGGGCGACGTGATCCGCGCCACGCAGCAGGGCGAGGAGGGCGAGACCGTCACCGTGCAGGAGCCGCGCTCCGCGGTGACCCGCGAGGTCGGCCGGACCCTGCTGATCATCGGCCTGGTGGCGCTGCTCGCGGTGGTCGCGGCGGTGCTCCTCGCCGTACGCCAGGCCAACCGGCTCGCCTCCCCGCTGACCGACCTGGCGGAGACCGCCGAGCGGCTCGGCTCCGGCGATCCGCGCCCGCGGCACAAGCGGTACGGCGTGCCCGAGCTGGACCGGGTCGCCGATGTGCTGGACGCCTCCGCCGAGCGGATCGGGCGCATGCTGACCGCCGAGCGACGGCTGGCCGCCGACGCCTCCCACCAGCTCCGCACCCCGCTGACCGCGCTGTCCATGCGCCTGGAGGAGATCACCCTCACGGACGACCCGGACATCGTGAAGGAAGAGGCGAACGTCGCGCTCACCCAGGTCGAGCGGCTCACGGACGTGGTCGAGCGGCTGCTGACGAACTCCCGCGACCCGCGCACCGGCTCCGCCGTCACCTTCGACCTGGACGAGGTCATCCAGCAGCAGCTCGCCGAGTGGCGGCCCGCCTACCGCAGCGCCGGCCGGGCCATCGTCAGCTCCGGCAAGCGGCATCTTCAGGCCGTCGGCACGCCGGGGGCGGTCGCCCAGGTGCTGGCGGCGCTGATCGAGAACTCCCTCATGCACGGGGGTGGGACCGTCGCGCTGCGCACCCGGGTCACCGGCAACCAGGCCGTGGTCGAGGTGACCGACGAGGGGCCCGGAGTCCCCGCCGACCTCGGCGCGCGGATCTTCGAGCGGACGATCAGCGGACGGAACTCCACGGGGATCGGCCTGGCCGTCGCCCGCGACCTCGCGGAGGCCGACGGGGGGCGGCTGGAGCTGCTCCAGGCCCAGCCGCCGGTGTTCGGTCTGTTCCTGTCGCGTACGCCGCCGGCCCGGAAGCCGGAGGAGGACCGGCCGACGGTTCGGTGAACAGCGGCTGCGAGCCGGGTCAGGGAACCCGCTGGGACTTCGGCTTCGGTTCGGAGTGCGGCCTCTTCGACTCGGCCACCAGGATCGACTCCGCCTCCTGCGACGGCTGCACCCGGAACACCCAGGTGCGGTACGACCAGAAGCGGAACAGGGTCGCGACGCCGATGCCGACGAACTTGAAGACGTTGCTCTGCAGCGGGCTGTCCCAGCCGAACCCGTAGGTCGCCGCGTACAGCACGCCGTTCTCGATCACGAGGCCGATCGCGCTGAAGATGAGGAAGAGCGTGAGTTCCTTGGTGCGGCCGCTCTTGTCGCGGTCCCGGTACGTCCAGTAACGGAAGCCGACGTAGTTGAAGGCGATGGCGACCACGGTCGCGATGATGCTGGCGCGCACCACCGGCAGGTCGGAGACGTGCCGGACCAGGTTGAACACGCCGAGGTTGACGAAGATGCCCGCAACGCCGACGGTGCCGAACTTGGCCACCTCGCGTACGAGCCGTTGCAGCCCCGAGGAACGAGGTTCCATGGCTGTGCAGCTCCCGTCCGTAGGTTTCGTCGGCCCAGCCATGCTATCCAGACGAACCCTCCCTCGCCTGTGCACAAGGCCAAGACCAGGAAACAGATCGGAAAGAGGGTGGAAAGTGGCTGGTAAGAGTTCGTGAGAGGGATGCGATCCGGCCGTCCCGGCGTGGCCGATACGCTAGGGGCGTGACGTTCCCGGTAGTCGGCATGGTCGGCGGGGGGCAGCTCGCGCGTATGACGCACGAGGCGGGCATCCCGTTGGGCATCAGGTTCAAGCTTCTCAGTGACACCCCTCAGGACTCGGCGGCCCAGGTCGTGAGCGATGTCGTCATCGGCGACTATCGCGATCTGGACACGCTGCGTGAGTTCGCGCGCGGTTGCGATGTGATCACCTTCGATCACGAACATGTACCCACCGAGCACCTCAGGGCCCTGGAGGCGGACGGCATCCCCGTGCGTCCGGGGCCCGACGCGCTGGTGCACGCCCAGGACAAGGGTGTGATGCGTGCCAAGCTCGACGCGATCGGCATCCCGTGCCCGCGGCACCGGATCGTCGCCGACCCGGAGGACGTGGTCCGGTTCGCGGCCGAGGGGGACGGCTTCCCGGTCGTCCTGAAGACCGTCCGCGGCGGCTACGACGGCAAGGGCGTGTGGGTCGTGGAGACCGCCGAGGAGGCCACCGACCCCTTCCGGGCAGGCGTCCCGGTCCTCGCCGAGGAGAAGGTCGACTACGTCCGAGAGCTCGCCGCCAACGTCGTACGCTCCCCGCACGGCCAGGCCGTGGCCTACCCGGTGGTGGAGTCCCAGCAGGTGAACGGCGTCTGCGACACGGTCATAGCCCCCGCGCCCGGCCTGGACGAATCCCTCGCCCTCCAGGCCGAGCGGATGGCCCTGACCATCGCCAAGGAGCTGGGCGTCGTCGGGCACCTCGCGGTCGAGCTGTTCCAGACCCGCGACGGCCGCGTCCTCGTCAACGAGCTGGCGATGCGCCCGCACAACTCCGGGCACTGGACCCAGGACGGCGCGATCACCTCGCAGTTCGCCAACCACGTCCGCGCGGTGCTCGACCTCCCGCTCGGCGACCCGCGCCCGCGCGCCAAGTGGACGGTCATGGTCAACGTCCTGGGTGGCGACTACCCGGACATGTACTCCGCGTACTTGCACTGCATGGCCCGCGACCCCAAGCTCAAGATCCACATGTACGGCAAGGACGTGAAGCCCGGCCGCAAGGTCGGACACGTCAACACCTACGGCGACGACCTGGACGACGTGCTGGAGCGCGCCCGTCACGCTGCCGGCTACTTGAGAGGCACGATCACCGAATGAGCCCCGTTGTAGGCATCGTCATGGGGTCGGACTCCGACTGGCCCGTCATGGAGGCCGCCGCCAAGGCCCTGGACGAGTTCGAGATCGGCTACGAGGTCGACGTCGTCTCCGCGCACCGCATGCCCCGCGAGATGATCACGTACGGCGAGCAGGCCGCCGACCGCGGACTGAAGGTGATCATCGCCGGTGCGGGCGGCGCCGCCCACCTGCCGGGCATGCTCGCCTCCGTCACCCCGCTGCCGGTCATCGGCGTGCCGGTGCCGCTGAAGTACCTGGACGGCATGGACTCCCTGCTGTCCATCGTGCAGATGCCGGCCGGCGTGCCCGTCGCCACCGTCTCCGTCGCCGGTGCCCGCAACGCCGGTCTCCTCGCGGCCCGCATCCTCGCCGCGCACGACGAGGACCTGCTGCACAAGATGCGCGACTTCCAGCAGGACCTCAACGACCAGGCCACCGAGAAGGGCAAGCGGCTGCGCTCGAAAGTCGAGGGGTCGAGCGGGTTCGGCTTCGGGAAGTAACAGGCAATGACCTCACTGGACGAAGCACGGTCCCTGCTGCGCGAGTTCCCGGTCGTCGACGGCCACAACGACCTGCCGTGGGCGCTGCGCCAGCAGGTCCGCTACGACCTCGCCGCCCGCGACCTCGCCGTACGCCAGGACGAGCACCTGCACACCGACATCCCCCGGCTGCGCGCGGGCGGGGTCGGGGCGCAGTACTGGTCGGTGTATGTGCCCTCGGACCTGCCCGGGGCGGTGCCGGCGACCCTGGAGCAGATCGACTGCGTACGGCAGCTGATCGCCGGGCACCCCGCCGCTCTGCGGGCCGCGCTGACCGCCGCCGACATGGAGGCGGCGCGCGGGGAGGGCCGTATCGCCTCCCTCATGGGTGCGGAGGGCGGTCACTCGATCGACAACTCCCTGGGCACCCTGCGCGGTCTGTACGAGCTGGGTGTGCGCTACATGACGCTCACCCACAACCACAACAACGACTGGGCGGACTCCGCCACGGACGAGCCGAAGGTGGGCGGTCTGTCGGCGTTCGGCCGCGAGGTGGTCCGCGAGATGAACCGCCTCGGCATGCTGGTCGACCTCTCCCACGTGGCCCCCGCGACCATGCGGGCCGCGCTGGACAGCACGTCCGCGCCGGTGATCTTCTCGCACTCCTCCGCGCGGGCCGTGTGCGACCATCCGCGCAACATCCCCGACGACGTCCTGGAGCGGCTGCCGGCCAACGGCGGAGTGGCGATGGTGACGTTCGTGCCGAAGTTCGTGCTGCAGGCGGCCGTCGACTGGACGGCCGCGGCCGACGAGAACCTGCGCGCCCACGGTCTGCACCATCTCGACACCGGCCCCGAGGCGATGAAGATCCACCGGGCCTTCGAGGAGCGCAACCCGCGCCCGGTCGCCACGGTGTCCACGGTCGCGGACCATCTGGACCACATGCGCGAGGTCGCCGGCATCGACCACCTGGGCATCGGCGGCGACTACGACGGCACCGCCTTCACCCCGGACGGCCTCAGCGACGTCTCCGGCTATCCGAACCTGCTCGCCGAACTGCTGGAGCGCGGCTGGTCCAAGGCCGACCTGGCCAAGCTGACCTGGCAGAACGCGGTACGGGTGCTGGGCGCGGCGGAGGACGTGGCCCGTGACCTTCAGGCGACCCGGGCGCCGTCCAACGCCACCATCGAGTCGCTGGACGGCAACCCCGCCTGAACCGCCAGTGCGGGGTAGTCGTCGCCCACCCGGACCTGGTCGAGCGGCTGCGCCTCGGCGCACCGCTCAACCCGGTCCGGGATCGGTATCCGGCCCGGGAGGCCTGACCGGCCCTACCCCCGAACGCGCCACTCACCAGGAAGCCCTCCTCCCCTCCGTGCGACCGTGGCGGTACGCCCCAGCCCGACGTAGCTCACGACCGCGTAGACAACGACGTACGGAGCCCGCCATGGCCGACCTCCAGGACGACATCCCCTCCCCGATCGAGGTCGGCGAGGACGACGCCCTGCCGGACGACCCCTTCCCCTCGGAGCCCTCGTCGCTGCAGCGGGCCCACGCCCTGCTGGCCGCCCACCCGGTCGCCGACGGCTACAGCGGACTGCCGTGGGCCCTGCGTCATCTGTCCTGGTACGACCTGGAGCTGGGCGAGGCGGCCATCGACACCGACATACCCCGGATGCGTGAGGGGCATGTGGGCGCGCTGTTCTGGTCCCTGCACCTGCCCGAGGGCCCCGGCGGAGATCGTGCGACCTCCGCGACCCTGGAACAGCTGGACCAGGCGCGCACGGTGATCGAGGCCCATCCGGAGGGACTGCGCCTGGTGGGCAACGCCGGGCAGATCATCGACGCCCGCAACTGCGGCCGGGTCGCCGTGGTGCTGGGCCCCGCCCACGCCACCGCGCTCGACGACTCCCTGGGCATCCTGCGCGTCCTGCACGCCCTCGGCCTGCGCGTGCTCACGCTCGCGGGCACCGCCTGGGCGGGGGAGAGGGGGCTGACCCGGTTCGGCGAGGAGGTGGTGCGCGAGATGAACCGGCTCGGTGTGGTCGTCGATGTCTCCGGCGCCTCCCGGGCCACCGCCGAACGCGCCTTCGCGCTGTCCAAGACACCGGTGCTGTGCACCCGCTCCGCCGCCGGCGCCCTGCGCCCCCACCCGGCCAACCTGCCCGACGAACTGCTCGCGGCGCTGGGCGCGGCGAAGGGCCTGTGCATGGTGCCGCTGACCGCCGAGCAAACCGGGCCGACGGTCCATGACGTCGCCGACCACCTCGACCACGTCCGCGACATGGCCGGCACCGAGTGCGTGGGCCTGTCCGGCACCTACGACTCCGGCGCCGCCCACCCCCGCGACCTCGCCGACGCCTCCCGCTACCCCCACCTGATCGCCGAACTGCTCCGGCGCGGCTGGTCCGAGACCGAGCTGTCCCAGCTGACCTGGGGCAATGTCCAACGGGTGCTGCGCAGCGCGGACTTTGCGGCGAGGGCCGCGCAGCACCGTCGAGAGGCGTCGAACGCGAGGATCGGGGAGCTGGACACCCCCTAGGTCACCCGGGTCACGGGTGATCGATCCGGCACAGGCAGAACGGATGCCCGGCCGGGTCGGCGTACACCTGGAAGTCCTTCTTCTCCCGGTCCTGAAGGTCCAGCGGCCGGGCGCCCAGCGCCAGCACCCGCTCATGGGCCACGTCGATCTCCGCCCAGGTCCGGCCCGCGTCGAAGTCGAGGTGGAACTGCTGGCCGTTGCGGTCCGCGCGCGGCCACTCCGGCGGGGTGTACCCCTCGGCCCGCTGGAAGGCCAGCCGCGGCCCGTCCGGCACCCTGAGGACGACCCAGTCGTCGTCCTCGGCATCCGGGGTGCCACCGGCCACCGCCGCGTAGAAGGCGGCCAGCGCATGCGGATCGGGGCAGTCGAGCACGACGGAGCGGAAACGGGCGACGGACGCCATGATGTCCTCCTTCGGACGCCTCAGCAGGCGCACAGACAGAACGGGTGCCCAGCCGGGTCGGCGTACACACGGAAGGTCCGCTCGCGGTCCGCCGCGTCCAGCGGCCTGGCGCCCAGCTCCAGCACCCCCCGCTCCGCCGCGTCCAGGTCCTCCACCACCAGGTCCAGATGGAACTGCTGCGAGGCGTCCGGGGCGGGCCACTTCGGCGGCACATGCCCGGGCGCCTGCTGGAAGGCCAGCGCAGTCCCGCCGGGCACCTTCAGGTCGACCCACCCGTCGTTCTCGGGGTCTCCCTGCACCTCCACCGTGCCGCCCAGCACCTCGGCGTAGAAGCCGGCCAGCGCACGGGGGTCGGGACAGTCCAGGACCACGACACCGAGCTTGGCGAGAGCCATGACTACCTCCTTGGGTCACGGACACAGTTACCCATAGAGACGGGCAACCGGTAACGGTTACTGCATGCTCCCGCATTGGAGGTAACGTCGCAACCATGAATGAGAGATCGGCCGCCCCCGGAGCCCTGGCGCTGGTCGAGTCCCTGGTCAACACGCTGGACATCGAGAGCGGCGCCGACACGCTGGACACCGAGGAGGGCCGGGCGCGCTTCGGGATCGCCGAGGACGGACTGGAGGAGGCGCGGGAGCTGCGGGAGTCGCTGCGGGCCGCGCTGCTCGCGCACGCCGGGCACGCGCCGCACCGCGAGGTCACCCCGCTCGGCGCCCTGCTGTCCCGCGCGCCCGTGTACGTCGCCGTCGACGAGCGGGACGGCTCCGCGGCCCTCGCCCCCGCCCCGGACGCCCCGCTGCTCTCCCGGGTCGCCGCCGCCGTCGCCGAGGGGCTGACGCAGGGCACCTGGATGCGGCTGAAGGCCTGCGAGTCCGAGACCTGCCACTGGGCGTACTACGACCGCAGCCCGGCCGGACGCGGCCGCTGGTGCTCCATGCAGGTGTGCGGGGCGCGGGCGAAGATGCGCCGGTACCGGGCCAAGGAGGGGTAAGACACAGGGAGTTCACCGGCCACGTATGTGTCCGGTGGTGCAGAATGCGGAAAGACGCCGGTTCGGCCGACTGAGCCTCGGCCGAACCGGCGTCACCCGTATGCCCTCAGGCCGTCGGGCGGCCCATCGCACGGTACGTCCAGCCCGCCCGGCGCCACAGCTCCGGGTCGAGCGTGTTGCGGCCGTCCAGGATCACCCGGGCCGCCGCGACCTCGCCGAGCGCCGCCGGGTCCAGCTCGCGGAACTCCCGCCACTCGGTGAGGTGCAGGACGACGTCGGCGCCCCGTACGGCGTGCAGCGCGGAGTCGGCGTACCCGAGGGTCGGGAACACCCGCCGGGCGTTGGCCATGCCCTTCGGGTCGTACACCGTGACCTGGCCGCCCTGGAGGTGGATCTGGCCGGCCACGTTCAGCGCGGGCGAGTCACGCACGTCGTCCGAGTCGGGCTTGAACGTGGCGCCGAGCACCCCGACCCGCTTGCCGAGGAAGGAGCCGCCGCCGAGCGCCTCCCGGGTCATCTCCACCATCTGCCCGCGCCGGCGCATGTTGATGGAGTCGATCTCGCGCAGGAAGGTCAGCGCCTGATCCGCGCCCAGCTCGCCCGCCCGCGCCATGAACGCCCGGATGTCCTTCGGCAGACAGCCGCCGCCGAAGCCGATCCCGGCGCGCAGGAACTTCTTCCCGATCCGGTCGTCGTGCCCGATGGCCTCCGCCAGCTTCGCCACGTCACCGCCCGCGGCCTCGCACACCTCCGCCATCGCGTTGATGAAGGAGATCTTCGTGGCGAGGAAGGAGTTCGCGGCCGTCTTCACCAGCTCGGCCGTCGGGAAGTCGGTCACCACGAACGGCGTGCCCTCGCCGATCGGCGTCGCGTACACCTCGCGCAGCAGCTTCTCGGCGCGGTCGCTGCGCACGCCCACCACGATCCGGTCCGGATGCAGGGTGTCCTGGACGGCGAAGCCCTCGCGCAGGAACTCCGGGTTCCAGGCCAGCTCGGCGTCGCCGCCCGCCGGCGCGTGCTCGGCGAGGTACCCGGCCAGCCGCTCGGCCGAGCCCACCGGCACGGTCGACTTGCCGACCACCAGGGCCGGGCCGTGCAGATGCGGGGCGAGCGAGGAGAGGGCGGAGTCGACGTACGACATGTCGGCCGCGTACTCGCCATGCCGCTGCGGGGTGTTGACGCACACGAAGTGGACGTCGCCGAAGGCGCCGACCTCGGCCCAGTCGGTGGTGAAGCGGAGCCGTCCGGTGGAGCCCTCGATGCCGGCGACGTGCCGGCGCAGCAGCTCCTCCAGCCCCGGCTCGTACATGGGGGTCTCGCCGCGCTCCAGCATGGCGATCTTCTCGGGTACGACGTCGAGTCCCAGGACCTCGTAGCCGAGCTCGGCCATGGCCGCGGCGTGGGTGGCGCCGAGGTAGCCGGTGCCGATCACGGTGATCTTCAGGCTCATGGATGTGCTCCAGCTCGGGTACGTCGGTGCTGCGGCCCCTGAGCATAGTCGGGACCCCCGCCGGGAAATTTCCCAGCTGTCGTGTAGGTCACGTAGGCGTGTTGCGGGCCGCACTCTAAAATTTGAGTTACTTAACGGTAATTAGCGTCAGTATCACTGCGTCTTTGGAGCGTGAGAGACCGTGGCCGGATCGGCTGACTTCGACCTGTACCGCCCGTCCGAGGAGCACGACATGCTCCGGGACGCCGTCCGTTCCCTGGTCGAGGCGAAGATCGCGCCGTACGCCGCGGCGGTGGACGAGGAGGCCCGCTTCCCGCAGGAGGCCCTCGACGCCCTCGTGGCCAACGACCTGCACGCGGTGCACGTCCCCGAGGAGTACGGCGGCGCCGGCGCCGACGCGCTCGCCACGGTCATCGTGATCGAGGAGGTGGCCCGCGCCTGCGTGTCCTCCTCCCTCATCCCCGCCGTGAACAAGCTCGGCTCCCTCCCGGTGATCCTCTCCGGCGGCGAGGAGCTGAAGAAGAAGTACCTGACCCCGCTCGCCAAGGGTGAGGGGATGTTCTCGTACTGCCTCTCCGAGCCGGAGGCGGGCTCGGACGCGGCCGGCATGAAGACCAAGGCGGTGCGCGACGGCGACCACTGGGTGCTCAACGGCGTGAAGCGCTGGATCACCAACGCCGGCGTGTCGGAGTACTACACGGTGATGGCCGTGACGGACCCCTCGAAGCGCTCGAAGGGAATATCGGCGTTCGTCGTCGAGAAGTCGGACGAGGGCGTCTCCTTCGGTGCCCCGGAGAAGAAGCTCGGCATCAAGGGTTCCCCGACCCGCGAGGTCTACTTCGACAACGTCCGCATCCCCGCCGACCGCATGATCGGCGAGGAGGGCACGGGCTTCATGACGGCCATGAAGACCCTGGACCACACCCGCATCACCATCGCCGCCCAGGCGCTCGGCGTGGCGCAGGGCGCCTTCGACTACGCCAAGGGCTATGTCCAGGAGCGCAAGCAGTTCGGCAAGCCGATCGCCGACTTCCAGGGCATCCAGTTCATGCTCGCCGACATGTCGATGAAGATCTCGGCGGCCCGCGCCCTCACCTACCAGGCAGCCGCCGCCTCCGAGCGCGGCGACGCCGACCTCACCTACCTCGGCGCCGCCGCCAAGTGCTTCGCCTCGGACGTGGCGATGGAGGTCACCACCGACGCCGTCCAGCTCCTCGGCGGCTACGGCTACACCCGCGACTATCCGGTGGAGCGCATGATGCGCGACGCCAAGATCACGCAGATATACGAGGGCACGAACCAGGTCCAGCGGATCGTGATGGCCCGCAACCTGCCGTAGCGGCAAGGGCCCTTCGGGTCTGTTCGGAAAGGCGCCCTCCGGGGCGCCTTTCTGCTGCTCCGCCGCACCTTACGACCGGTCGGTCACATGCGGGCCGGGCCGGGGCGGCGTAGGACGGAAGCACACGGGGTCCGCCCCGGGCCCCCGCCTTCGAGGAGGAGCCATGACCCAGTCCCAGATGACGCCGGCGCTCACCCAGCAGATGCAGGAGTGCGTCGAGGCCTGCATGAACTGCCACAGCATGTGCGAGGAGACCATGAGCTCCTGCATGCAGAAGGGCGGTCAGCAGCAGATGCAGGTCATGCGCGCCCTGATGGACTGCTCCGAGATGACCCGCATGTGCGCCGACATGATGATGCGCCGCTCGCCCATGTCCGCCGAGATGTGCACGCTCTGCGCCAAGGTGTGCGAGATGTGCGCCGAGGCGTGTATGTCCATGCGCGACGACCCGCAGATGATGCGCTGCGCGGAGGCGTGTCGCCGGTGTTCGGAGACCTGTCGCGCGATGGCAGGGGCCGGCATGTGAGCCCTCCCGGCCGAGAGCCTGAAGGGCGGAGGGCACCCGCACGGGTGCCCTCGGGGCGGACAGGACTGATCTTCCGGTCGATCCTGTGATCGATCTGTGGAGACTGACGGGGGACGAACAGCGCCGGCACCCACGGCTACTACGGCGTCAGCGGTGAGATGCAGATCCGTACCGCCGCGTACTGATCACCGCCGTGACCGGGGCGCCGCCCGGTCACCGCGCCTGCGTCACCAGGTGAAGCCCTTCTGTACGGCCATGCACGCGTCCTTCTTGTCGCCGGGGAGCACGGCCGCCGTGGACGGCGCCTTGGTCGGCTCGGTGGGCGCCTTGTAAGCGGTGCCGGTGCGCCAGTCGGCGCCCACGACCAGTGTGACGCCGGAGACGTCGGTCGACTTGCGCACCTGCTTCAGCGGTATCCCGAGCGCCTTGGCCACCGCCTGGGCGTCACCTTCCAGGTCGGCGCTGGGATACAGGACGGTGCTCTTGGCCTCCGAGGCCGGCGTGGTGTCCTTCGCGGCCTGGGTGAACCCCTTGCCCTGCAGGAGCTGGACGACATCGCTCGCCCGCTGGGGCGTGGGGGCCTCGTCGTTCGATCCGGTGCCGTTGCGGACCTGCACCGCGATCTTGCCGTCCGGGTCCGTGGGGGTCTTCGGCTGCTCCTCGGTCTTGTGCTTCACGCCGCGTCCGTCCAGCGAGGTGTCGTCACGGACCATGGAGATGAGCTGGTCGGCGTCCCCGGGCGCGGGCACGAGCCGGTAGCGGTCCTGTGACCACGGCGCGGTCGGCAGGGTCGTCATCGTGATGCGCTCGGTGGGGACCTTCTTGAACTCCTCGGACAGGTCGTACAGTTTGGCGATCGTCCCCAGGCCCTCGTCGACCTTGAGGGCCTTCGTCGCGGTCTCCGCCAGACTGCGCATCGCGCCGGGGTTGGTCAGCGTCGCGTTCTTGCGCAGCTGGCGCACCATCGCGCTCATGTACATGTGCTGGGCGTGGGTACGGCCGACGTCGCTGCCGTCCTCGAAGCCGTAGCGGGTGCGCAGCCACTGCAGGGCCTGCTCGCCCTTGACGTACGTCGTTCCCGCCTTCAGCTTCAGGCCGGAGCCGTGCCCGTCGGAGGTGTGCGACCAGACGTTCTGCTTGACGCAGACCGGGACGCCGCCGATGGCGTCCGCCATGTCGACCACGCCGGAGAAGTCGACCATCATGAAGTGGTCGATGTGGATGTTGGTGAGGCTCTGCCAGGTGGCGACGGTGCAGCCGGGGCCGCCGCGGGCCAGCGACTCGTTCGCCATGGCCAGGGAGAGCGCCGGGTACTTGTGGCCGGTGTGCGGGTCGGTGCACCTGGGGATCGGGATCATCGTGTCGCGGGGCAGGCTGACCACGGACATGTTGGTGCGGTCGGCCGACACATGCACCAGCATCTGCACGTCCGCGAGGCCCGCGCGGCCCACATCCCCCCTGGACCCGCCGAGTTGGAGGTCCTTCGCGCTGTTCCGGCTGTCCGAGCCGATCAGCAGGACGTTCAGCGGCGTCTGACCGGCCGCGTTCGGGGTCGCCTTGGGCACGTCGGAGTCGCCCAGGTTCAGCTTGTCCTTCTGGATGTTGGCGTTGAGGTGCTCGTAGTACAGGTAACCCGCGCAGGCGGTGCCGAGTATGACGACCGCCAGGGTCAACGCCGACCAGCGCAGTATCCGGCGTTTGGGGCGCGGTGATCCGGGCTCCGTGCGACCTCTGCGGCCAGGGTCGCGCCGACGGCCACGGCGCCCGCCCTCCGGCTCGCCCTCCACACCGGGTTCACCGGCGTCCCTAGCACGCGGTACCGCCCCCTCCTGGTCCACGCTGCTGCGTGTCATCTCCTGCCCTCCCGCCCTCGGCATCCCTCACCGCGGCTTCGTTGCGCGCCCGCCGCCCTCCGCGGAGGCGTATGGCGCCCTTGTCGTTTGTGTGTCGGGCGTGTGCCGCGGTGACCGGGCACAGTCCGAAGCGCGGGGCCGGCCCCGGCCCGTGCCGTGGCGCCGCCGCGCTCAGTTAGACGCAGAACCGGGCCCTTGCGTCACGAGGCGCATGTGACTTCGTCGGCGGGCGCCGAAAGGCCCGGGAGCGCGGCGAGTTCACGCACCTGCCCCCTGAGGCCGGGAGGGTGCTTCGCCCGGCCCGTGCCGGTGCCGGTCGCCACGGTCTTCCGCCGGGTCGACGCGGCGATGCCGTCACCCCGTCCACGGCCTTGTGTGTCCACGGTCGCTTCGTCCTCCGCCGGGGCCCGCGCGACGAGTCGCCCCCCCGAGCCCCTCGATACAGTCGGTCGAACGGCGTACGACGGCGCGGTCGTTCCGCGCCGGATCGCACACACTATCCGCACAGTTCAGCGGCTGGACACGGCGTTGACAAACCCCGGGCTCGCACGACCGGTCGATTCGTCCGGTATCTGGAGAATGAACAGCGCGCCTTGAGCGATGCTTTACCCCGCCGTGGGCGAGTGCCTAGTTGCCGGAGACGGTGACCTTCTGGTCGTTGTTCAGCTCGTTCACCAGCGTCTTGACCTTCGCCTTGTCCCAGACGAGGTTGCCGCCGACGGAACCGGAGATCGGCATGTTCATGGACGTGCCGTCACCGCTCTGGACGCCCTTCATCGCCCAGAACATCGAGCCCAGGTCCCACAGCGACATGTCCTTGTCGACGATCAGGGAGTCCAGGCCCGCGCCCATGGTCGGATAGAACCTGAAGGGGTTCAGGACCGTTCCCGGCGTGGCCACCTGGTGGGCCAGGGCCGACAGGAACTTCTGCTGGTTCTTGGTGCGCTGCAGGTCGGAGGCGGCGAACGCGTGCCGGGTGCGGACGAAGGCGAGGGCCTGCGCGCCGTTCAGGGTCTGCTTGCCGGCCTTGAAGTCGGCGCCCGAGTACTTGTCCTTGAAGCCCTTGTCGATGTCGATGGTGACACCGCCGACCGCGTCCACGATGCTGGCGAAGCCCTGGAAGCCGATCTCGACGTAGTGGTCGATGTGCAGACCGGTGTTGTACTCGATCGTGCGGACCAGCAGCGTCGGGCCGTCGTAGGCGTACGCCGCGTTCAGCTTGTTCTGGCCCATGGCGGGGCGGATCTTGCCGGACGTGGAGCCCCGGAACGAGGGGATCGTGACGTTCGAGTCGCGCGGCAGCGAGATCAGCGTGTCGCCGTTGTCGCCGACGTGCAGGATCATCATCGAGTCCGTGCGCTTGCCCTGGGCGGAGCCGGTGTGCAGCTTCTTCTCGTCGGCCTTGGACATGCCCTCGCGGCTGTCCGAGCCGACGATCAGGTAGTTGGTGCCGGCGCCCGACGCCGGCCGGTCGATGACCTTGGACAGGTCGACCTCGCGGCGCAGCTTGGAGTCGGCCCAGAAGTACGTCGCGACGGATGTGACGACCACCACGGTCGCGAGCGTGATCGCGGTCCACTTGATCCGGCGCCGCCAGTTCGGGCGCGGCCGGTACCGGTCGAGTTCCGGGTCCGCGTCGTTGTCGTTGGGCACGAAGCCGCCGCCGCGCCGCCCGCCGCCGTACACCTGCCCGGTGTTGTAGCCGCTGTCGTAACCGGCGCCGTCGTCGTATCCCTGCCCGTCGACGTACGACGGCTGCTGCGGGACTCCGGCCCCGTACGGCGGCGCCGCCGGGCCGGGGTCGCCGTAGGAGCGCTGCCCGGGCGGCACCGCCGGGCCGCGCCGCACCTGACGCATCACGCGCGCGCTCTCCGGCTGTGCGCCGGCACTGCCGCGTCCGTAGCGCGGGCCGCGGTTGTCGTCGGACCATCCCTCGGGCCAGTCATTCATGCGCCCCAGTGTGCAGGGCGTCGGTGTGAGGCTTACAAGGGCTGTCGGAAAATAACAGCGGCGCTGTTGCGAAGCCGACACAAAATCCGCGATTGTCACTTCGGCATAAGGTGGAGGGCATGACAGACCAGGCCACGGACGCGGAACCGGACATCCCCGGCAAGCCGACGTCCGCCTCGCGCACCACCCTCAGCCACATCATGACCCACAACGACACCAACCTGCTGGGGACGGTGCACGGCGGCGTGATCATGAAGCTGGTCGACGACGCGGCGGGCGCCGTGGCGGGCCGGCACTCCGGCGGTCCCGCGGTCACGGCCTCCATGGACGAGATGGCCTTCCTGGAGCCGGTCCGCGTCGGTGACCTGGTCCATGTGAAGGCACAGGTGAACTGGACCGGCCGGACCTCCATGGAGGTCGGCGTCCGGGTCCTCGCCGAGCGCTGGAACGAGTCGGCCCCGCCCACCCAGGTCGGCTCCGCGTATCTGGTCTTCGCGGCCGTCGACGCCGACGGCAAGCCGCGCCGGGTGCCGCCGGTGATCCCGGAGACCGACCGGGACCGCCGCCGCTACCAGGAGGCCCAGATCCGCCGCACCCACCGTCTGGCCCGCCGCAGGGCCATTCGCGAGCTGCGCGAGAAGCGCGCGGCCGAGGGCTTCGAGGACTAGCGACTCCCGTTTTTTCCAGGTGAGTTGTGAAGTGCACCAGGTGAGCTAGGCGCCCGAGCAGACCACCTCGCTGCCGCGCACGGTCGTCTGCTGCGGCTGGGCGGGGTCCTCGAAGTGCACCCGATGCACGTCCTTGAAGTCCGCCCCGGCGATCACCTTCAGCAGCGGGCCCTGGCCCGGTACGGCGCGCAGCCCGGCCCCCGGCAGGGCGGCCGCCAGCGCGCGGGCCGAGCGGTCCCAGCGGGGGTCGTAGGAGATGACGGTGTGCGGGACACGGGTGGCGGCCGTCACCGGCTGGTGCGTCGCGGCGAAGCCGGTCGCCGTGAGCGCCGCGTCGACGCGTCTGCCGAGGCCGGCGGTGCCCGTGCCGTTCGCCACCTGGACCCGGACCTGCCCGGGATCCATGTCGACGGTTGTCGCAGGCGGCACATGGGCCTGAGCGCGGTGCGGGGGCGGGGCCACCGTGAGCGGCTTGTCGTCGCGCAGGGCGGCGAACAGCTGGTCCGCCTTGGCCTGGTCCCACTTCAGGGTCGAGCCGATGCCCTTGACGGCGTAGTTCACCTGCCCGATGGGCACGGTGGTGAACTCGGAGGAGGAGGGGGTGAAGTTCCGCATGGCCCGGCCCAGATCGAGCAGCTCGTCGGTGCCGAAGCCCTCGTCGGCGCGGACCGAGCCGAGCACCGCGCGGGTCACGTCCCTGAACCGCATCGGGTTCAGCAGCATCCCGGAGGAGGTGGCCCGCTCGATCAGCGCGGCCAGGAACCGCTGCTGCCGCCTCATCCGGCCCAGGTCGCTCGTCGCGTCGACGTGCCGGGCCCGCACGTACTGCAGCGCCTGCCCGCCGTTCAGGGTGTGCGTGCCGGGGGCGAGGTCGAGCCCGCTGTACGCGTCCTTCAGCGGGGTCGTCGTGCACACGGTCACGCCGCCGAGGACGTCCACGGTCTTCATGAAGCTGGTGAAGTCGACCTCCAGATAGTGGTCGATCTTCACATGGGTCATGTTCTCGACCGTGCGGACGGTCAGCTGGGGGCCGCCCTCGGAGTAGGCGGCGTTGAGCTTGATCGGATGCGCCGGGTGCTGCCGCCCGGTCGCCGGGTCGGCACTCGCGGGCACCTCGGCGTAGGAGTCGCGCGGCAGGCTCACCACCGTGGCCCGCTCCCGGTTCTCCGAGATGTGCACGATCATCATCGTGTCCGTGCAGTGGCAGGGCGCCCCGCCCAGCCGGTACGCCCGCCGCTCCCGCTCGGTGATCTTGTCGCGGCCGTCGGTGCCGACCAGCAGGATGTTCATGCCGTGGCCCGCGAGCGGCCGGTTCTTCATGTCCTTGAAGGCGTCGACCCGGGCGATCCCCGCAT
This sequence comes from Streptomyces sp. NPDC030820, assembly GCF_055572075.1. NCBI lineage: Bacteria > Bacillati > Actinomycetota > Actinomycetes > Kitasatosporales > Streptomycetaceae > Streptomyces > Streptomyces sp. NPDC030820. Next base: position 30,890 of record NZ_JBVIEB010000004.1, on the reverse strand, counting down.
CCAGGCTGCTGATCACCGCGTGCCCGATCCCGGCGGAGGCGAGCAGCACGACGGACAGCGTGCTCACCGCCCGCATGGCCCAGCGGGGCCGCCGGGGCGGCCGTACCGACCGCACGGGCCGCTCGGGCGGGCGCGGCACGCGGCGGGGCGGCTGCGGTCGGCGCTGCGGTCGCGCGGGGGACCGGGGCGGGCTTGCCAAGGGGGACACCTCCGGACGAGGCCGTACGTGGGATCCGTGAGCACCGTAGGCCGATACGATCTCCAGCCCGGCCCCACGCCCCGGCGGCGCGCACCGGTGTCCCCCGTTCGCGGTAACGTGAGCCCCCTATGAACGCCAAGCCCGACGTGCGGCTCCCCGCTGTTTCCGTGATCATGCCGGTCCTCGACGAGGAGCGGCATCTGCGCGGGGCCGTCCAAGCGATCCTCGCGCAGGAGTACGCCGGCGAGATGGAGGTCGTGATCGCCCTCGGTCCGTCCACGGACCGCACGGACGAGATCGCGGCTGAGCTCGTGGCGGAAGACGCGCGTGTGCACACCGTCCCGAACCCGACCGGCCGCACCCCCGCGGCGCTGAACGCAGCGATCAAGGCCTCCCGGCACCCGATCGTGGTCCGCGTCGACGGCCATGGCATGCTCTCGCCGAACTACATCGCCACCGCGGTCCGGCTCCTGGAGGAGACCGGCGCGCAGAACGTCGGCGGCATCATGCACGCCGAGGGCGAGAACGACTGGGAGCACGCGGTCGCCGCCGCGATGACCTCGAAGATCGGGGTCGGCAACGCCGCCTTCCACACGGGCGGCGAGGCCGGGCCCGCCGAGACCGTCTACCTCGGTGTCTTCCGTCGCGAGGCCCTGGAGCAGCAGGGCGGCTACAACGAGGAGTTCATCCGCGCCCAGGACTGGGAGCTGAACTTCCGCATCCGTGAGGCGGGTGGCCTGATCTGGTTCTCGCCCGAGCTCAAGGTCTCGTACCGCCCGCGGCCTTCCGTCCGGGCCCTCGCCAAGCAGTACAAGGACTACGGCCGCTGGCGGCACGTGGTGGCCCGCTACCACTCCGGCTCCATCAACCTGCGCTACCTCGCACCGCCGACGGCCCTCTGCGCGATCGCGGCCGGAATCGTCGTCGGCGCGGTGCTCACACCCTGGGCCCTCGTCGTCCCCGGCGGCTATCTGGCGGCGATCGTGGCGGGCTCGGTCCCGGCGGGCAAGGGGCTGTCCGCGAAGGCCCGGCTGCAGATCCCGGTGGCCCTGGCCACCATGCACATGTCGTGGGGCTGGGGATTTCTGACCAGCCCGAAGTCGCTGGCGCGCAAGGTCATCGCGTCACGGCGGCCGGCGGTCCTGGCCGCCAACTGACCTTCGTACGAAACGGCCGGGGCCCTTCCCGTGGGAAGGGCCCCGGCCGTTTCATGCCGTCGGCGCACCGCGCCGACCCACTGCCCCTCGGTGTGCCCGAGTGCCTAGCTGGCGCACTTGACCTCGTTCGCCGTCGACTTGTCGACCGTCGGCGGCTTGTCCGGAGCGGTGAGGGACACGCCCGCACCCTTGAAGTCCTTGCCCAGGGTGAGCGTCATTTCGGGCAGGCCCTGCGAGTTGGTGACGCTCTTGCCGGGCTTGAGCGCGGAGCCCGGCAGGCCCATGAGGTGGGCCAGCTCCCGTGCCTGCGCCGCCTGGTCGGGCGCGTACTCCAGCGTGGTCTTGCTCAGCGCGGCCGGTGCGTTGCCCGCGTTCTCGGACTTGAGCACGCCCTCCTTGGTCTGGAGCCAGTCGAGGGTGTCCTGGGCGCTGCCGCCGACCGCACCGCCGTTGAGGACCCGCACCCGCACGTCGGAGGGCGCGGACCTGCTGCCCTTCAGGCGCGCGGCCTGCGCGTCCTTCGCCTCCTTCTGCTTCTTCTTCACCTCGGTGAAGGAGACGTCGCTCTTGATCGCGTCGAAGACCTGCGGGGCGGCGTTCTGGTTGACGATGACCGTCTTGTGGACCGCGCCGTCGGCCGGGTTGTCGAGCACGGGCACGGTCACGAAGGAGATGTTCTTCGGCGGCACCTTCTTCAGCTCCAGCGCCACGTCCTTGAGCGTGCTCACCGAACCGATGCCCTTGTCGACGGTCAGCGCCTTCGTGGCCGCCTCCGCCAGACTGATCAGCTTGGTCGGGCTGGTGAGGGTGTCGCTGGAGGACATCTTGCGCATCAGCGAGCCCATGAACTGCTGCTGGACCTTGATGCGGTCCAGATCGCCGTGGTTGCCCCAGCTGTGCCGGGTGCGGACGAAGGCCAGCGCCTGCTCGCCCTGGATTTTGTGCTTGCCCGCGGGCAGCTTCAGATGCGAGTCCGAGTCGTTCACGGCGTGCGCCAGGCAGACGTCGACGCCGCCGACCGCGGTCGTCAGCGTCTTCACCGCGTTGAAGTCCACCATCATGAAGTGGTCGACCGTGATGCCGGTGAGCTGGTCGACCGTGCGCATGGTGCAGCCGGGGTCGCGGCCCAGCTGGCCGAGGCTGGTGTTGAAGCGGACGTTCTCGGAGCCGGGGACGACCTTGGTCGAGCCGTCGGCCTGCTTGGTCGGGCAGTCCGGTACGTTCACGATCAGGTCGCGCGGAATGCTCAGCGCGGTCGCGTTCGTCCGGTCCTTGGACACGTGCAGCAGGATGTTGGTGTCCGCGTGCCCGACGCTGTTGGCGTCGCCGTAGCCCGTGTTGCCCTTCCCGGTCCGCTTGTCGGTGCCGATGATCAGTATGTTGAAGGCGTCGTCCTTGCTGAAGCCGCTCTTGCCCGCGCTGCCGACGTCCGTCGTGGTGACGTTGCCCTCGAGGTGCTTGAGGTAGAGATAGCCGGCGGTGCCGATGGCGACCAGCACGAAGGCCGTGCCGCCGGCGGTCCACGCCAGCACCTTCTTCGCCTTCGACTTCTTCTTCACCGGCCGCCGGGCGGCCCTGCGCCCCTGCGGGGGCTCCGGCTCGCCGCCCCGGCGCCGGGCCGACCGCGGCGGCGGTACGTCACCGCCGCGCGCCTGGCGCATCTCACGGGTCCCGCCGGGCGCCGATTCGTTACGGCGACGCGGCGCACCGGCGCCGTCCCGTGGGGCGGGTCTGCGGGGACCGGGAACCGGTGACTGCGGTGTGGAAGTGCCCAGTCGCAGTTCGTATTCGCCGGTGTTCGGATTGAGTACCCACTGGTCGGCGGGATCGATGTTGTCCGCCCGCCCACGGCCTTGCGCGTCCACGGTTGTCCGAATCCTCCGTCGGGGCCACGCGGCGCCTTCCCCCTCAAAGACGCTCGGGTCTCGGTGAAACAGTGCACGACCCCAGGTCGGACCTCGTGGCCAGGTGCACCGGATCGCTCACACTATCCGCCCAGTTCAGCGTCAAGCGACGCCGGTGACAAATTCCCTGTTCCTACAACTGGGCAATCCGCCTCATTTCCCGGACAGAAGTTCGGCCTTTTGATGTGCGCGTTACTCACAGGTGTGTTCGGCGGCGGTGTTCCCGCGGAACGTCGGCGCGGGCGAAGGGTCGCTCCTGCCGTCGGGCTCCCGGTCCGTCCCCGTGGCCTCCTTCGGCGTCTCGCGGGCCACCGCCACGGGCTGATCGGCCCGCAGCCGCGCGAACAGCTTCTCGGCTTCCGGCTCCACGAGTTGGTCACGATTGGCGTCGTAGACGTACGACTCCCTCGGCACCGTCAGGAACTGCACCCGTTCGGTAGGGATGTTGCGCAGTCCGCGCACCAACTGGTACAAGCCACGCAGACTGGCCAGTTCCGGATCCGTGGTCAGCGAGGAGGTCGCCGCGTCCAGCACCGGATACAGCTTCACCGGGTTCAGCAGGACGTCGTTGCTCTGCATCTTGTCGACCAGCGCGCCGAGGAACCGCTGCTGGCGTTCCATCCGTTCGGTGTCGCTGCCGTCACCGAGCGACTTGCGGGCCCGTACGAACCCCAGCGCCTGCTCCCCGTTGAGCTTGACCTTGCCCGCGGGCAGCTTCAGCAAGGCCGCCTTGTCGTCGATGGGCTCCTTCAGGCAGACCTGCACCCCGTCGACGGCGTCCACCATCTTCTTGAACCCGCTGAAGTCCACGACCACGTGATGGTCGATCCGAATGTCCGTCAGGTTCTCGACGGTCCGGATCGTGCACGCCGAACCGCCCACCTGGAAGGCGTGGTTGAACATCGCGAACACCGGCTCGCTGCGGCTGCCGTCCGACTGCCGGCAGCCGGGGATGTCCACCATCAGATCCCTCGGCAGGGACACGGCGGTGGCGCTGCGCCGGTCGGCGGCCAGATGCAGCAGGATCGTGGTGTCCGACCGCTCGCTGCCCAGATCCCGCCCGTACGCGGAGTTCCCGTCCCCGGCCCGCGTGTCCGACCCGATCAGCAGGATGTTCTGCGCGCCCCGCACCAGTTCCGTGGGCCGCTCCCGCTCGTACCGCTCCAGTTCGCGGGCGGCCGCGTCATCGGCGGTGATGTTGTTGTTGAGCTTGGTGTAGGCGGCCCAGCCGGCCCCGACGCCCGCCACCACGAGCACGGCCGCGCCGAGCGCCGTGGCTTTCACCCACCGCCGCCGACGCCGCCGTACGAGCCCTGCGCCGGTGGCGGAGGCCCCGAGACCGGGACCGAGGGGCCTGCCAACGGTGTCGGTCACGGGCGGGGCACCCCTTCACGGCGTACGAGCGTCACGTCCTGCTCTTACGACCATGGCGGGGGAGGGTGCGGGAAGCGCCCTTTACTACTCCGATCGGGGGAACCGTGACGCCCCAGGGGCGCGCGGAACTACGCCTTTCAGCGGCGTACCGCAGTCACCCGCTCAGCCTCGATCCGCTTGGCGAGGGCCTCCTCACCCAGCCGGTCCAGATGCCGGCACAGCACCACGGACCCTCCGGCGGCCAACGGCGCGTACAACCCCGCGCTGACCCCTTCCCAGGTGTCGTACGACAGCCCGGACAGCAGCCTCGATCCTGGGCCCGTCAGATCGAGAGCAGGCGCCTCGGCGAGCGCCCGCTCGACAACCTCGGCCCCGCTGAACTCGGCCCCCGCGACGATCAGCGCGGGATCCTCCGCATCCACCGGAGCGAACGGCACGAACCTGTCCCCCTGTCCCGGCACTTCCACGGCGTAGTCGACAAACCCGGCCGGGGTCTGGGGGAAACGCCCACCCAGCGGCCGTAGCGCGAGCGCCACGCGCTCCCCGCCGCACGCCCGCGCCGCCTCCAGTGCGTCCGGCCCGCTGACGACGACGTCCGCCGCGGCCGGATCCCCGCCGAGATCCGCCACCACCCCCACCGAGGAACACGCCAGCAGCCACACCGCCGTCTGCCAGTGCGCCGGCAACAGCAGGGCTACCCGGTCGCCCGGCCCGGCAGCGAGGTCGCCCTGAAGGAGGTTCGCGGTCTTGGCCACCCAATTGGCGAAGGTGGCCACGGACAGTTCGACGCGTTCGCCCGTGGCGTCGTCGTAGAAGGTCACCAGCGGGCGGCCGGGGTCCGCGGCGAGCGCGGAAGCCAGCAGGTCGGCAGGGGTGCGATCGGTGGCGTTCACCCGGGAAAGGGTACGCGCGGGCGGGCGCGCTCAGCGTGCGGTGGGGCCACCGGTTCGGCGGAACGGTCTCCGACGGACCGTCAGTTCGCCGTCGGCTCACCGTTGGACAGATTTGTATGACTATGTCCAAGATCCTGACCATGCGTGGATTCCTGACTTCGTCCATCGGCGCCCGGTCGATCGCCACCCCCTCGATCGCCGCCTCCTCGATCGGCGTCGCCTGCGCCGCGGCCCTCGCGCTTCCGTCGCTGTCCCCGCCCGCGGCCGCCGCACCGGCACGACCGGCAGAGGCCGGTGTCCCGGGCGGCACCCGCTCGCTGCCCCTCGCCCCCCGCTCCCGCGAGCGGGTCCTCGGCGCCGCCCCGGAGCAGGGCCTGTACCGGCCCGACGGCGAGCACTTCTCGCTGGTCGGGGTGGTCTGGGACGACCCGGACGCCGAGTTGCACGGCCGGGTCCAGGTGCGGACGCGGTCGGCGCGGACGCGGGAGTGGTCCGGCTGGCAGGACGTAGAGACGCACAACGCCGGCCACGGCGCCGACCCGGGTACGACGGAACGGGACGCGCGGCGGGTGCGCGGGTCGACCGCACCGCTGTGGGTGGGCGACTCCGACGGTGTGGACGTACGGGTCCGCGCCGTCGCCGGGAGCGCACCGCGCGGTCGCCCGGCCGAACCGACGCCCCCGCCGGCCCCGCTGCCCTCCGGTCTGCGCCTGGAACTCGTCGACCCCGGTGAGGAGGCGCCGCCCGAGGGCGCGCCGGCCGACGCGCCCCGCGCCGGTCTGGATCCGGACGCGGCTCGTGCGACCTCGGCCGCCAACACCGACGTCGCCGGCTTCGGCGCCCGGGAGATTCCGGCGCTGGGCAGGCGGGCCACCGAGCGGGAACTCGCCCGGCTGCAGGGCCCGGTGCGGGGCAAGCCGTACATCGGGACGCGCCCGCGGATCGTCACCCGGCGGGGCTGGGGAGCGGACGAGTCACTGCGCGAACCCGGTTTCGTCTACACCGAGAAGGTCAAGGCGGTCTTCGTGCACCACACGGATTCGGGCAACAAGTACACCTGCGCCCAGGCCCCCTCCGTCATCCGCAGTATCTACCGCTACCACGTCACGAGCATGGGCTGGCGGGACATCGGCTACAACTTCCTCGTCGACAAGTGCGGAACCATCTACGAGGGCCGGGCCGGCGGCGTGGCGAAGGCGGTCCGCGGCGCACACACCCTCGGCTTCAACAGCAACAGCACGGGCGTCGCCGTGATCGGCTCGTACAGCGCGACGAAGCCGCCCGCCGCCGCGGTGACGGCCGTCGCCCGGCTCACCGCGTGGAAGCTCGGACTTTACGGGGTCGATCCGCGTGGCAAGACATATCTCACGTCGGGCGGTGGCAACCTCTACCCCAAAGGTAAGAAGGTACGACTGAACGTGATCTCCGGCCATCGGGACGGATTCGCCACCGAGTGCCCCGGCAAACGGCTTTACGCCAAGCTCGGTACGGCCCGTTCCAGCGCGGCGCGCTACCAGGGGCGCTGAGTCGACCGGGGTGCGCGCTCGGCGCCGTCTTCGGGGGCGCGCCGCTCTCACACCGTTCTCTCACCGATCTCGTGGGAAACCGCGTGGTTGTCAAGGGCGCCGCCGCTACGGTCTGCATACACTGACCGGCCGAAACGAGTGAAACGAGTAGTTCGGCCGGTCCCGGCAGGAAGCAGAGACGACAGGTGACAGAAGCGATCCTCCTGGTCGGCGGCAAAGGCACCCGGCTGCGTCCCCTCACGGTGCACACGCCCAAGCCCATGGTCCCGGCCGCCGGGGTGCCGTTCCTCACGCATCAGCTGGCGCGCGCCAAAGCGGCGGGCGTGGACCACATCGTCCTCGCCACCAGCTATCTGGCCGAGGTCTTCGAGCCGTACTTCGGCGACGGCTCCTCCCTCGGGCTGCACATCGAGTACGTGACGGAGGAGGAGCCGCTCGGCACGGGCGGCGCCATCCGCAACGTCGCCTCGCGCCTGCACTCCGGCCCCGACGAGCCGGTGCTGATCTTCAACGGCGACATCCTGACGGGCCTCGACATCAGGGCCCTGGTCGACACCCACAGGTCGACCGGCGCGGACGTCTCCCTCCATCTGACGAAGGTGACGGACCCGAGGGCCTACGGTCTGGTCCCCACGGACGAGACCGGCCGTGTCCTCGCCTTCCTGGAGAAGCCGCAGACGCCGGAGGAGATCGTCACCGACCAGATCAACGCGGGGGCGTACGTCTTCCGCCGCTCGGTCATCGACACGATCCCGCTGGGCAGGCCGGTCTCGGTGGAACGCGAGACGTTCCCGGACCTCCTCGCGGCCGGCGCCCATCTCCAGGGCATGGTCGACTCCACGTACTGGCTGGACCTCGGCACCCCGGCGGCGTTCGTCCGCGGCTCGGCCGACCTGGTCCTGGGCCGCGCCCCGTCCCCGGCGGTCCCCGGCCGCTGCGGCGACCGGCTGATCCTTCCTACGGCGACGGTGGCGCCGGACGCCAAGCTGACCGGCGGCACGGTGGTCGGCGAGGGCGCGTTCGTGGCCGGGGGCGCACGGGTCTCCGGCTCGACCATCCTCCCCGGTGCCGTCATCGAACCCGGCGCGGTCATCACCGACTCCCTCATCGGCACGAGGGCCCGGGTGGGCGAACGCACGGTCCTCACCGGCACGGTCGTCGGCGACGGCGCGATCATCGGCGCCGACAACGAGCTCCGCGAGGGAGTACGCGTGTGGTGCGACGCCCGCATCCCGGCGGGCGCGGTGCGCTTCTCTTCCGACCAGTAACGGTTGCCTGGGCCGCTGGGTCTGGGGGCTCGCCCCCAGACCCCCATGGTTCGGGGCGGTAATGGGCGGTCGCCGGGTGCGGGCGCGCGGGGGCGGATCGCGCAGTTCCCCGCGCCCCTTCGGGGCGCTCGCAGCAACCGTGTAGCCACGCCCCCTCGTTCAGCGGCAGCACCCGGCGCCTCACAGCAACCCGATGTCCACCCGAGGCATCTTCGGCGCCCGGCGCGCAGGCACGTTTCCGCTGAGCAGAATCAACCGGACCGCCCGATGCCGCTGCCCGGCATACGGCTCAAGCAGGCGCAGCATCTCCGCATCGTCGGCATGACGATCCCCCGCCAACGCCCACCCCACGATCCCCGGCAGATGCAGATCCCCGACCGTCACCGCATCCGCCGCCCCGTGACTGCGCTGCACCACCTCGGCCGACGTCCACGGCCCCACCCCCGGCACGACCTCCAACCGCGCCTGAGCCTCGACCGCCGGCATCCCCACCGCCTGCTCCAGCCGCGCAGCGACCCGTACGGCCCGCAGAATCGTCGACGCCCGCTTGTCGTCGACCCCGGCCCGATGCCACTCCCAGGAGGGAATCAGCGCCCAGGTCCGCGGCGCCGGCATCACGAACAGCGGCCGCTGCCCGGCCCCCGCCGGTCCGGGCGCGCGCTCCCCGAACTTCCGCACGAGCAACCGCCACGCCCGGTACGCCTCATCGGTCGTGACCTTCTGCTCCAGCACCGAGGGGATCAAGGACTCCAGCACCAGCCCGGTCCGCGTCAGCCGCAGGCCCGGGCGCCGATGCCGCGCCAGGGCCACGACCCGGTGCCGGGGCACGAACGCCTCTGGCTCGTCGGCCGCGCCGAGCCACTCGGGCAGCCGGTCCAGCAGCCACTCCGCCCCCGGCCCCCACGCCTCGCCGAGCACCTCACCGCCGTACGCCCGCACCCGCAGCGTGCCCGGCCCGGCGGGCGTACGGCTGGCCCGCCACACGGATCCGTCCGCGGTGGCCCGGAAGGTGGGGTCGGCCGGCCCGCGCCGCAGCGGTCCGAGCACCAGCCCGAGATCGAGCGGCCCGTCCGGCATCCACCGCCGTACCCGCGCCGGAGCCGCCGCCTGCCGCGGTATCCCGGCGGCGGCGCCCGCGGGCACGCCGACCTGGCCGCCGCGCACGGTCGTGCGAGAGGGGCGCTGAGCGAAACGTCCTGCCACGAATGAGGTCCTGTGAAGTCCTGGGGAGCCGGTGCGTCCTTCGAGACTAGGCGGTCCTGCGCGGGCTACGGCCGCGTACGACCGAACTCACCGCACCTCTATGAACGCCCCCGCGTCCCGCTCCGGCCGCGGGCGCGGCTGCTCGGCCGGATGCCCGACCGCGACCGCGCCCATCGGCTCCCAGTGCGCGGGCAGGTCGAGCACCTCGCGCACCACGTCACGGCAGAACATCGTGGAGGACACCCACGCCGAGCCCAGCCGCTCCCCGGCCAGCGCGACCAGCAGGTTCTGCACGCCCGCGCCCATCGCGACGACGAACATCTCCCGCTCGGCGCCGTCCCGCCGCGCGTCCCCGTAGTGGTGCGAGCCGTCCATGACCAGGCACGGCACCACCAGACAGGGCGCGTTGCGCAGGACGTCCCCGCGCCGCACCCGTTTGGCGATGGACTCCTCGCTCTTGCCGTCCCGGCGCAGGTCGGCGATCCAGGCCTCCCGCATCGCGTCCAGCAGCCGCCCCCGCGACTCCGCCGACTCCAGCAGCACGAACCGCCAGGGCGTGGTGTGGTGCGGGGCCGGCGCGGTCACCGCCGCCGCCACCGCGCGCCGTACCGCGCCGGGGTCCACGGGCTCGTCGGTGAACGCCCGGACCGTGCGCCGCTGGGTCACCGCCTCGCGGACCGCCTCGGACGTGCCGAGCCGGAACATGTCGTCCTGCGCGGTCCGCACCAGCGGCCGCGCGCCCTCGCCGTCCTCGGGGGCCAGCACATGCGGCAGGCCGCGCACCACGGCGACGGGCCGCCCGGCCGCCTTGCCCTTGACCAGGTCGCCGGCGGCGGCCAGTTCGTCCGCCGTGGCCACGATCGTCGCGCTGAGCGGATTGCCGTACACGTCCGTGCCGCCGCGCAGATCGTCCAGCACGCGCACCCCGGCGGCGCCGATCGCCACGTCCGTGAGCCCCGAGCGCCAGGGCCGCCCGAAGGTGTCGGTGATGACCACGCCGACGTCGACTCCGAGGGCGGCGCGCAGGCCGTCGCGGATCGCGCGCGCGGACGCGTCCGGATCCTCCGGCAGCAACAGCACCGTGCCGGCGGGGGTGTTGGAGGCGTCGACCCCGGCGGCGGCCATCACCAGGCCCTGCCGGTTCTCGACGATCCTGAGGCTGCCGCGGCGGGCCACGATCCGGACCGTCTCGGCGTCGATGGCCGCCTCCCGGTCGGCCGCCTGCACGACCCGGCCCTCCGCCTTGGAGACGATCTTGGAGGTGACGAGCAGCACATCCCCGTCGGCCAGGCCCGGTTCGGCCGCGGCGATCAGCTTGGCGAGGTCGTCGCCCGGCTGCACCTCGGGGATGCCCGACAGGGCCCGGACCGTGTACTCCGGACGCTCCCCGTTCATGCTCCCCGCACCTCTTCGGCCAGCGCCAGCGCCTCCCGCGCCATCTGGGCGGCGGCGTCGACGTCGGTCATCATCAGCGGTACGGCCCGGCAGCGGATGCCGTCCGCCTCGACCCGCTCGACCGCGGCCGCGTCCACGGTGTCGACCAGCCAGCCGTCCAGCAGTCCGGAGCCGTAGTGCTCGGCGACCGCGGCGGCCGTCGACTCCACGCCGACCGCGGCGAGCACCTTGTCGGCCATGCCGCGCACCGGAGCGTCCCCGACGATGGGGGACAGGCCGACCATGGGCACGCCCGCGTCCGCGATGGCCTCCCGGATGCCGGGCACGGCGAGGATGGTGCCGATGGACACGACCGGGTTGGACGGCGGGAAGAGGATGACGTCCGCCTCGGCGATGGCCTCCAGCACCCCGGGCGCGGGCTTGGACTGCTCGGCGCCGACCGGGACCACGGCCTCGGCGGGGACGGAGGCCCGCAGCCGTACCCAGTACTCCTGGAAATGGACCGCCTTGCGCTCGCCGTCCACCTCCACGGCCACATGCGTCTCGACGCGGTCGTCGGTCATCGGGATCAGCTTCACGCCCGGCTTCCAGCGGTCGCACAGCGCCTCGGTGACGGCGCTGAGCGGATAGCCCGCGCCGAGCATCTGCGTGCGCACGATGTGCGTGGCGAAGTCCCGGTCGCCCAGGCCGAACCAGTCCGGCCCGACCCCGTAGGCCGCCAGCTCCTCCTTGAGGTGGAAGGTCTCGTCGGACCGCCCCCAGCCCTGCTCCTCGTTGATGCCGCCGCCCAGCGTGTACATCACCGTGTCCAGGTCCGGGCAGACCTTCAGCCCGAAGAGGTGGATGTCGTCGCCGGTGTTGCCGATGACCGTGACGTCCGCGTCCGGCACGGCCCGCTTCAGACCGCGCAGGAACCGGGCACCACCGATGCCGCCTGCCAGAACCACAATGCGCATGAGGCAAGTGTTGCAGGCGGGTACGACAACGCGTCAGGCAGTCACCGGACGAGCTTCGCAGTGCGGGGAGGTGTGCATGGGCATCTCGGTCAGGCCGGGGTGGTACACGTGCAGGCTGACCGCCGGCTCCAGGGTGTCGTTGACGACCTCGTGGACGTACCCCGGCGCGAACACCCGCTCGGCACCGGCCGCCAACGCGCGCGTGGCACGCTCGGTGCGCTCGGTGAGCGTGCCCTCCAGGACGGTCAGGACGCCGGAGGAGCGGCCGTGGCCGTGCAGCCCGCTGCCCTGTCCCGGCACCCAGGACAGCAGCCACACCTCATAGCCGGGGCCGGTGCGCAGCCGGTGGTACCAGCGGGTCGTCGCGTCGTACCGCACGAGGTGTGCCCACTGGGAGCGGTCGGCGGCGATCCGGCGGGCGAGGCCCACGAACTCGGCAACGGTGGCCGGGTGCTCGCGCGGCGGCTGGAGCAGGTGCGGGACTTCGAGGATGTCGCCGGCGATCTGGAGGTCGTTGTCGCTGTTCATGCGTGCGGTGGTTCCTCGGTGAGAGAAGGCCAGAGGGAACGGAGAGCGCTAGCCCGGTCATGGGGGACACGGGCCTACAGCTGGAGCGAGGTGTGGCTCAACAGCTGCAACAGCGACAACAGCTACAGCGAGACCGGGCAGCACCGAGGGACCCGGCGGTGCGGGTCGAGGTGAGTGCCAAGTTCGCGAGCATGCCCACTAGGACACCGGTTCACACCCGCAGTGTCAACTCGACGCCCGGTATGTGGGACAGATTTCACCCCATCCGGTGCATCTCGGAGATGAAAGGTTTGTTCACCAGGATGGCGGGACACATGGGGCACATCCGGGCGCTCAAGCCTCGCGGAACGCGATCGAACGCCGGGGCGTCCTTCTCCGTATAGATGTCCGTACGGGGTCCCGGACGCCCCTCCGGGCCTCGTCTGCGTGTCATGGTTTATGGCGATTTGAACACTTTCCGCACTGCCTTGGTTCCGCAGAGTGAATAACGGGCCCAATAGCAGATCTCGGCTTGACTCGCCCGGAGCAGCACACTTGTAATTTCACTCGTGTCGTTCAGCCGAAATCGGTAACGGCAACGCACACGGGGACGCGAAAGACAGACGAGGGGCGCACATGACCGAGCTGGTGCAGCAACTGCTGGTCGACGACGCGGACGAGGAACTCGGCTGGCAGGAGCGCGCGCTGTGCGCCCAGACCGACCCCGAGTCCTTCTTCCCCGAGAAGGGCGGCTCCACCAGAGAGGCGAAGAAGGTCTGCCTCGCCTGTGAGGTCCGCTCCGAGTGCCTCGAGTACGCCCTCGCCAACGACGAGCGCTTCGGCATCTGGGGCGGCCTGTCCGAACGGGAACGCCGCCGGCTCAAAAAGGCCGCCGTCTGACCACACAACGCACCCGAATCCACACCAGAACGTCACGAACGGCCCGTCGCCGGTGGGTTATCCACAGGCGGCGGGCCGTCATCATGGCCAGCCGATAGTGTGGTCGCTCGTCCGAGACGCCCCGCTGTCCCCTCGGCCCCCGAGAGGGCGCGGGCGTCCACCGCAGTCCATCGAACCGGGGCCCGTACCTCGATGTCCGTGCACAGCCACACGGCAGCTCAAGAGCAAGCTGCCGCACCTGAGTTCCCGCGCCACGTGGTGACCGCGGTCCTCGTCTCCCACGACGGCGCCCGCTGGCTGCCCGACGCGCTCGCCGGGCTGCTCTCCCAGGAGCGCCCCGTGCAGTACGCGGTGGCCGCCGACACCGGCAGCGCGGACGACTCCGCCCGGCTGCTCACCGACGCCCTCGGCGACGCCAACGTGCTGCACCTCGCCCGCCGCACCGGCTTCGGCCAGGCCGTCGAGGAGGCGAGCCGCACCGCCCCGGTCCTCACCCCGGAAGAGCTGCCGTACCTCAAGCGCCCCAGCGGCTGGGACCCCGTCACGCGCACCTGGCGCGACGACGCCTACGACCTGCCCGAACTGCCGTACGGCGAGCCCATCCAGTGGCTCTGGCTGCTGCACGACGACTGCGCCCCCGAACCCGACGCCCTCGCCGAGCTGCTGCGCGTCGTCGACAACGAACTCGAACTGGGCCGCGACGACGTGGCGGTCGTCGGCCCCAAGCTCCGCGGCTGGTACGACCGCCGGCAGCTGCTGGAGGTCGGCGTCTCCATCGCCAACTCCGGCCGCCGCTGGACCGGCCTGGACCGCCGTGAACAGGACCAGGGCCAGCACGACCACGTGCGCACCGTGCTGTCCGTCTCCAGCGCCGGCATGCTCGTCCGCCGCGACGTCTTCGAACAGCTCGGCGGCTTCGACCGCCGACTGCCGCTGATGCGCGACGACGTCGACCTGTGCTGGCGCGCCCACGCCGCCGGCCACCGCGTCCTGATCGCCCCCGACGCCGCCGTACGGCACGCCGAGGCCGCCTCCCGCGAGCGCCGCACCGTCGACTGCGTGGGCCGCACCGCCGCCTCCCCGCACAAGGTCGACAAGGCCGGCGCCGTCTACACCCTGCTCGTCAACACCCGCGGCGCCGCGCTGCCCTGGGCGCTGCTGCGGCTCGTGTTCGGCACCGTCCTGAGGACCATCGCCTACCTCGTCGGCAAGGTGCCCGGCCAGGCCGTCGACGAGATCCGCGGCCTGCTGGGCGTCCTGTTGCGCCCCGAGCGGATCATCGCCGCCCGGCGCCGCCGCGGACCCTCGCAGATCGACAAGGGCGAACTGCGTCAGCTCTTCCCGCCGCCCGGCGCCACCGTCCGGGCCACCGTGGAACAGCTCGCCGCCAACTTCACCAGCGGCTCCGACGACACCTTCCGGGCCGGCCGGCACGGCGGCGCCGTCGAGTCCGGGCCCGGCGGCGACGACGCCGACTTCCTGGAGGTCGAGCAGTTCGCCCGGCTCAAGCGGATCGCCCGCAGGCCCGGCCCCGTGCTCTTCCTCGTCCTGCTGCTGATCTCCCTGGCAGCCTGCCGCGCCCTGCTCGGCGGCGGTGCGCTCGCGGGCGGCGCCCTGCTGCCCGCCCCGGCCGGCGCCGGCGACCTGTGGTCCCGCTTCGCCGACGCCTGGCACCCGGTCGGCGCGGGCGGCACCCCCTCCGCCCCGCCCTACCTCGCGATCATCGCGGCCCTCGCCACGATCCTGTTCGGCTCCACCGGACTCGCGATGACGGTCCTGCTGGTCGCCTCGGTACCGCTCGCCGGATGCACCGCCTACTTCGCCTCCCGGCCGCTGGTCACCTCCCGGCTGCTGCGGGCCTGGGCGGCCATCGCCTACGCCTTCCTGCCCGCCACCACCGGCGCCCTGGCCGGCGGCCGCATCGGCACCGCCGTGCTCGCCGTGCTGCTGCCGCTCATCGCGCGCGCCGGCATCGCCGCGAGCGGCCTCGCGAACCGCTCCGGCGCACGCGGCAGTTGGCGCGCCACCTGGGCGTACGCGCTGCTGCTGACCATCACCACCGCCTTCACGCCGATCGTCTGGCCCATCGCGCTGCTCCTCGGCATCGGCGTGCTCGTCCTGCGCCGCGGCGACCTCGTCGCCCACGCCCTGCGCTTCCTCGCCCAGCTCGGCACGCCACTACTGGTCCTCGCCCCCTGGTCGCTGACCCTGCTCCCGGCCGGCTTCTTCAAGGAAGCCGGCCTGGCCTACGGCACCTCGGCCGCCTCCGCGCTCGACCTGCTCGGCGCCAGCCCCGGCGGCCCCGGCACCGTGCACGGACTGATGCTCATCGGCATCGTCCTCGCCGCCCTCGGCGCCCTCCTGCGCTCCGAGCGGCAGCTCGGCATCCGCACCGCCTGGGCGATCGCCCTGGTCGGCCTCGTCTTCGCCGCCTTGTCCAACCGGTCCGCCTGGGCCGGACCGGCCACCCTCGTCTACGGCATCGCCCTGCTGGCCGCCGCCGCCCTCGGCGCCGACGGCGCACGCGCGCGTGTGGCCGAGCAGAGCTTCGGCTGGCGCCAGCCCGTCGCCGCCCTGATCGCCTTCGCCTCGGCCGCGGGCCCGCTGCTCGTCGCCGCCGGCTGGATGATCCGCGGCGCCGACGGCCCCCTGGAGCGCCGCGACCCGACCCAGGTGCCCGCGTTCGTCGCCGAGGACTCCACCACCGGCGACCGGGCCCGCACCCTGATCCTGGACAGCGACTCCACCGCGCGCGTGCGCTACACCCTGGTCCGCGGCTCCGGCGCCCGCATGGGGGACGCCGAGATCAGCGCCGCCGACGGCCAGAACACCCGGCTGGACAAGGTCGTCGCCAACCTCGTCGCCGGCTCCGGCGCCGACCAGGCCGACGAACTCGGCGGCTTCGCCGTGCGGTACGTCCTCGTCCACAAGGGCGCGCCCCGCGACTTCACCCGCGTCCTCGACACCACCCCCGGCCTGAGCCGGCTCAGCCAGCAGAACGGCGGCGCCCTGTACCGCGTGGACCAGGAGGTCTCGCGGGCCGCCATCGTCCCCGCCGGCGGCTCGGGCACGGCCCAGCCGGTCAGTGCCGGACCGGTGGAGATCCACACGACCGTTCCCGCCGGCCCGGCCGGCCGTGTCCTGCGCCTCGCCGACACCGCCTCCGACGGCTGGACGGCCACCCTCAACGGCCGTGTGCTCACCCGCACCACGGTCGACGGTTGGGCCCAGGGCTTCCAACTGCCCGCCGACGGCGGCAGGCTGGACGTTACCTACACCGACCCGATCACCCACACCGCCTGGCTGTGGGCCCAGGGCGCGCTCGCCGTCGTCCTGGTCGTCCTCGCCCTGCCGGGCCGCCGCCGCGACGTCGACGACGACCTGCCCGAGGAGGAGCCGCTGCCCGCACAGGCGACCGCCGGCGAGGGCCGCCGCGCCCGGCGCCTGCGCGCCCAGGCCGAGGAACAGGCCGATGCGGAACAGGCCGGCGAGGAGCAGGTCGGTGAGGGGCAGCCGGCGGCACCGCCCCTGTCGGAGGAGCCCCCGGCCGCCGTACCCCACCAGCAGTCCTACGAGCAGTGGGACCAGGGGACGTACGTGGACGCCGGATACGCGGGCTACGGAACCGACCCGTACCAGGCCGGCGGCCAGTATCAGTCCTCCGACTACGACCAGCAGGCGTACCCGGCCGCCGACCCGTACCAGACGGGCCAGGGCCAGTACGACCCGTACGCGTACGGCGGTACGGCCGACCAGATGCCGTACGACCCGACGGCCTACCAGCAGGGCTACAACCCGGTCTACGACCCCGCCCAGCAGGGCTACGACCCGGCCCAGCACCCCCACGGCACCGGCAGTGAGCGCCCCGACGGGAGCCAGCAGTGAACCGCACCACCCTGTCCCTGATCGCCGCCGGCAGCGCGCTGGCCGCCGTCACCGCGTTCACCGCGTTCGACGGCCCGTCCGCGTCCGGTGCCGCCGCCCCCCAAGCGGCCGCGAACCTCCCCGTGCAGCGCACGAGCCTGCTGTGCCCGGCACCGAGCATCTCGGACATCGCCGACACGTCGTACACGTCGTTCACGCCCGTCACCCAGGGCGTGGCCGGCAGCGGCAAGGCCGAACTCCAGGCGGCGGGCGCTGACTCGGCGGACGGCACGGGCAACTCCCAGACAGGCAAGGGCTCGAAGGGGTCCAAGGGCGGGAAGCAGACGGCGGACCAGCCGGTGCTCACCCCGAAGGCCCCGGGCACCCCGGCCACCGGTGACACCTCCGGCGCCGACGCGCCCGCGCTCATCGGCACCGCCGACGGGAAGTTCGCGCCGGGCTGGACCGTTCAGGAGACCACCGAGGTCGCCGCCGGCACCGGCCGCGGCCTACAAGGAGTCAACTGCGCCGCCGCAGACACCGACTTCTGGTTCCCGGGCGCCAGCACGGCCGCCGGCCGCACCGACTACGTCCACCTGACCAACCCCGACGCCGCCGCCGCTGTCGTCGACATCGAGCTGTACGGCAAGGACGGCGCGATCAAGTCCCCGCTCGGCGAGAACCAGACCATCCCGCCGCACGCGAGCAAGCCGATCCTGCTCTCCACCCTCACCGACGAACAGCAGGCCGACCTGACCGTGCACATCAGCGTGCGCAGCGGCCGGGTCGGCGCGTCGGTGCAGGCCCTGGACGACAAGACGGGCGGCGACTGGCTCGCCGCGGCCGCCGACCCGGCCGGCAGCCTGGTCCTGCCCGGCATCCCGAAGGACGCCACCGACGTCCGCCTGATCGCCTTCACCCCCGGCGGCGACGACGCCGATCTGAAGATCCGCCTGGCCTCACCGGACGGCCTGATCACCCCGGCGGGCAACGAGACCCTGCACGTGAAGTCGGGCATGACGACCACGGCCGACCTCGGCGCGGTGACCCGCGGCGAGGCGGGCTCCCTGGTCCTGACCCCCACGGACCAGTCGGTCCCGGTGGTGGCGGCCCTCCGGGTGGTCCGCGGCAAGGGCGACAAACAGGAAACGGCCTTCATCCCGGCCACGGCCCCCGTCGGCACCCGCGCGACCTCGGCCGACAACAGCGCCAAGGGCACGGCTCTCGCCCTGACCGCGCCCACGGCCACCGCCACGGTCAAGGTCACCGCGTCGGCGGGCAGCGAGGGCGGTACGGCGACGACGAAGACGTTCACGATCAAGTCCGGCAGCACGCAGAACGTCCCCTTCCCCGTCCCCTCCGGCCTGCAGGGCACCTACGCCCTCACCGTCGAAACCGTCTCCGGCGGCCCGGTCTACGCCTCCCGCACCCTCTCCGCCACGGAGTCGGGCATCCCCGGCTTCACCATCCAAACCCTCCCGAACGACCGGGGCATGGTGGCGGTACCGACGACGACGGAGGATCTGTCGGTCCTGCAGAAGTAAAGCCGACGGGGGTGTCCAACCACAGCAAGCCGGCGTGGGTGTCCAGCCACAGCACAGGGCACCCACGCAGCACAGGGCACCCACACCGCCGTAGCCCCGCAGGGCCCCGCAGGGCCTAGTCCTCCCCGTACCGCGGATCCACGGTCTCCGGAGTCAGTCCGAGCAACTCGGCCACCTGCTCCACGACCACCTCATGCACCAGCGCGGCCCGCTCGTCCCGCCCCTTGGTCCGGATCTCCACCGGCCGCCGGTACACGACCACCCGCGCCGGCCGCCCGTCCCGCGCGGGAACGACCCCGCCCAACGGCACGGCCTCGTCACTCCACACCTGCTCACCCCGCCCCTCCAGCCGGGGCACCTCCAGCACCAGGAAGTCGATGTCGGCAAGCTGCGGCCACCGCCGCTCGAGACGCTCCACGGAGTCCTGCACCAGGTCCGCGAACGCATCGGCACGGCTGGCCGCCAGCGGCACCTGCGGCGGCGCGATCGGCCCCCTCATGCCCCTTCCGTGACGATCACGGCGACGGGGCCCGGGGCCGGCGGCACGGGGCGGTACACGGTTGTCCATCACTGGGGAAGCGTAGTCCCAGCACGCTTCCCCCGCCCGCCCCCACACGGCAACCCACTCCTCACCCCACCCCGCCCAGGCATGCCCGCCCAGGAACGCCCGACGAGGCACTCCCGATCAGCCCGCCCCGGCGAGCACATCCCCCCTTCCCTGGCCGATCATGGCCCCCGCCGATCAGCCCGCCGCTGATCGGCCGCGTTCGGCTCCGATCGGCCCTCTCCACTCCATGTCGCAGGTTGACCGTTCCGGCCAACGTCTGGCTCGTTTCCGTAACCCTCCAAGACCGCCGAACTCAAGGCAATTGACGGTGTTTGTGCCGAGTCGTGACCGTATCGAGTCGCGCCCAAAATCCGCCGAGAACCCGTCCGCGCAGGTCAGCATGGCCTCCCCGAAGGGGTGTGTGGGGCGTGTCACAGCACGACACGGTGGAGTGACCTGGTGGAGAGTCGTCGCGGCCCGCTCAAGAGTGCGGTACCGTCCAACGTCGTGAGCCCTGTACGTCGCTGTTCGCGCACCGCCTGCGGCCGACCCGCCGTCGCGACGCTGACGTACGTCTACGCCGACTCGACCGCGGTCCTCGGCCCGCTCGCCACCTACGCCGAGCCGCACTGCTACGACCTGTGCGCCGAGCACTCCGAACGCCTCACCGCCCCCCGCGGCTGGGAGGTCGTCCGCCTCCTCGACGGCTCAGCCCCCGCGCGGCCCAGCGGAGACGACCTGGAGGCGCTCGCGAACGCCGTGCGCGAGGCGGCCCGCCCCCAGGAGCGCGCGGCCGAGGCGGGAGGCGGCGGAGCCCGTACGGCGGACCCCATGGAGGTCGCCCGCCGCGGCCACCTGCGGGTCCTGCGCTCCCCGGACAACTGAGCCCACCGCTTCGCCCGTCAAGCCGGCGCACGGCACCCCACCCCTGGTTACGACTGGGCGTCCACCTGGTGTCCGCACACCTGCCCCTTACCCCGGACGGGTAGTTTGTGGGCACCCATAGGACTTTCAGGAGGGTTGGCCGTGGCTGCTGATCTGTCGCAGATCGTGAAGGCGTACGACGTACGCGGAGTGGTTCCGGACCAGTGGGACGAGTCACTGGCCGGGCTCTTCGGCGCCGCCTTCGCGGAGGTGACGGGTGCGGCGGCCATCGTCGTCGGCCACGACATGCGGCCCTCGTCCCCCGGCCTGACCCGCGCCTTCGCGCGCGGCGCGGCGGACCGCGGCGTGGACGTCACCGAGATCGGCCTGTGCTCCACCGACCAGCTCTACTACGCCTCCGGCGCCCTGAATCTCCCCGGCGCGATGTTCACGGCCTCCCACAACCCGGCCCAGTACAACGGCATCAAGATGTGCCGCGCGGGCGCCGCCCCGGTCGGCCAGGACACCGGCCTCACGCAGATCCGCGAACTGGTCGAGCGCTGGCTGGAGTCGGGCGCCCCCGAGCCGGTCGCCCAGCCGGGAACCCTGACTGCCCGTGAGACGTTGGACGACTACGCGGCGCACCTCCGCTCGCTCGTCGACCTGACCTCCATCCGCCCGCTGAAGGTCGTGGTCGACGCAGGCAACGGCATGGGCGGCCACACGGTCCCCTCGGTCTTCGCCGGCCTGCCCCTGACCCTCGTCCCGATGTACTTCGAACTGGACGGCACCTTCCCCAACCACGAGGCCAACCCGCTCGACCCGGCCAACCTGGTGGACCTGCAAAAGCGCGTCCCGGCGGAGGGCGCCGACCTCGGCATCGCCTTCGACGGCGACGCCGACCGCTGCTTCGTCGTCGACGAGCACGGTGACCCGGTCTCCCCGTCCGCGATCACCGCGCTGGTCGCCGCCCGCGAACTCGCCCGCAACGGCGGCAAGGGCACGATCATCCACAACCTGATCACCTCGCGTACGGTCCCCGAGGTCGTGAAGGAGAACGGCGGCACCCCGGTCCGCACCCGCGTCGGCCACTCCTTCATCAAGGCCGAGATGGCGCGCACCGGTGCGATCTTCGGCGGCGAGCACTCCGCGCACTACTACTTCAAGGACTTCTGGAACGCCGACACGGGCATGCTGGCCGCCCTGCACGTCCTGGCGGCCCTCGGCGGCCAGGAGGGCCCGCTGTCCGCCCTCACCGCCCAGTACGACCGCTACGTCGGCTCCGGCGAGATCAACTCCACCGTCGCCGACCAGTCCGCCCGCCTCGCCGCGATCCGCTCCGCGTACGAGAACCGCGCCGACATCGCCCTGGACGACCTCGACGGCCTCACCGTCGCCGCCCCCGACTGGTGGTTCAACGTCCGCCCCTCCAACACCGAGCCCCTCCTCCGCCTGAACGCCGAGGCGAAGGACGAGGCCACGATGAGCAAGATCAGGGACGAGGCCCTGTCGATCATCAGGGCCTGAGGCGGACGCCCTCCGGTCGGTACGGCGGCCCGGGCCACTTCGCGGCGGCCCGGGCCGCGACGCCGGGACCTCGCCTTCCAGCAGACCGCCCAGCTCAGCCTGTCCACCAGCGGTACGCTGACCAGGCACATCCACAGTCACGAAGCATCGCCCCCGAAGGGACACGCCATGCCGCTGGAAGCCGGCCTCCTGGAGATCCTCGCCTGCCCGGCCTGCCACGCTCCCCTCAAGGAGCAGGGCACCGAGCTGATCTGCACAGGCCAGGACTGCGGCCTCGCCTACCCCGTCCGCGACGACATCCCGGTCCTCCTCGTGGACGAGGCCCGCCGCCCCCAGTGACGACGCCCCTCAGGCCGTAGACAACCCGCACGGACCCCGGCGATCGGAGGCAACCCGCCCATGCTGGACGAATCGCTGCTCGACACCCCGGAGGGCCTCGCCCAGGCCGACCGCCGAGGTCTGCTGCGCGGCGCCGCCGAGGCCGGCGCCCGCGTCCGCACCGCCGCCCGGCACGCCACCGAGGCCGGCGTCGGCGACCTCAAGCCCGACGGCCGCCCCCGCGCCGTCCTCATCGCCGGCCCCGGCGCCGCCGCCACCCACACCGCCGACCTCCTCGGCACCCTGGCCGGCGTCGGCAGCCCCGTGGTCCGCCTGGCCCCGACCGGCGTGGCCCCGGCCGCGGGCGCGCTGCGCTGGGAGCTCCCGGGCTGGGCCGGCTCCGTGGACCTCCTGCTGATCGCCACCCCGGACGGCACCGAACCGAGCCTGTCCCTCCTCACCGACCAGGCCTACCGCCGCGGCTGCTCGGTCGTCGCCGTGGCCCCGGCCGGCACCCCGCTCGCGGAGGCGGTCACCGGCGCCCACGGGCTGTTCGTACCGATGGCGACGGCGCCGTACGACCAGGAGGAACCCCTCGCCGCGTCCTCCCCGGGCGTCTTCTGGGCGCTGCTCACCCCGCTGCTGGCGCTGCTGGACCGAGTCGGACTGATCAGCGCCCCGCCCGACGCCCTGGAGAAGGTCGCCGACCGCCTGGACCACATCGCCGAGCGCTGCGGCCCCGCCATCGCGACCTACAGCAACCCGGCCAAGACCCTCGCCGCCGAACTCGCCGACGCACTCCCCGTGGTCTGGACGGAAGGGCCCTCGGCGGGTCCCGCGGGCCACCGCTTCGCCGCCGCCCTCGCCGAACTCGCCGGCCGCCCCGCCCTCGTCGCCGAACTCCCCGAGGCGCTCTCCGCGCACAGCGCCCTGCTGGCCGGCCCGCTGGCCGCCAGCGCCGACCCCGACGACTTCTTCCGCGACCGCGTCGAGGAGCCGCCCGCGCTGCACGCGCGCGTGGTGCTGCTCCGCGACCGCCCGAACAGTGGCTTCACGGCCGCCCCCGCCGCCCGTGACCTGGCCCTCAGCCACGACACGCCGATCAGCGAACTCGAACCCGAGGAAGGCGGCGAACTGGAGTCCCTCGCTGAACTGATCGCCGTCACGGATTTCGCCGCCGTTTACCTGGCGCTCGCTTCGAGGGCCTGATCTGGCTACGGGCCGGAAAACCCGCGCCCACCATCAGCACGGCAACCGGCACCGGCACCGGCGCCGCCACCGACGCCGGCCCGGCAGCCGTACGTACGGAGACAGAGAAGACACATGGACCGCCTCGACAACACCATCCGCCCCTACGCCTGGGGTTCCCCCACCGCCATCCCGCACCTCCTCGGCGTCGAGCCGACCGGTGAACCGCAGGCGGAGATGTGGATGGGCGCGCACCCCGGAGCCCCCTCGCGCACCGCTCGCGGGACGCTCGTCGAGGTCATCGACGCGAACCCGGAGGCGGAGCTGGGCAAGGCCGCAGTGGCGAAGTTCGGTCCGCGCCTGCCCTTCCTCCTCAAGATCCTCGCCGCCGGCGCGCCCCTGTCCCTCCAGGTGCACCCCAACCTGGAACAGGCCGGGGAGGGTTACGCCGACGAGGAGCGCCGCGGCATCCCGGTGGACGCCCCGCACCGCAACTACAAGGACGCCAACCACAAGCCCGAACTGATCTGCGCGCTCACCGAGTTCGACGGCCTGTGCGGCTTCCGCGACCCGGTCCGGGCCGCCGACCTGCTCGACGGGCTCGGCGTCGCCTCCCTCAAGCCGTACGTCGACCTGCTGCACGCCCGCCCCGAGGACGCGGCCCTGCGCGAGGTGCTCACCGCGATCCTCACCGCCGACCCGGAGGAGATGGCCCGGACGGTCGCCGAGGCAAGCGCCGCCTGCGCCCGCCTCGGCGGCGACTACACCCCCTACGCCGATCTCGCCCAGCACTACCCGGGTGACCCCGGCGTCATCGCGGCCATGCTGCTGAACCACGTCCGCCTGCAGCCCGGCGAGGCCCTGTTCCTCGGCGCCGGCATCCCGCACGCGTACATCAGCGGCCTCGGCGTCGAGATCATGGCCAACTCCGACAACGTCCTGCGCTGCGGCCTGACCCCCAAGCACGTCGACGTCCCCGAACTCCTGCGCGTCGTCCGCTTCGAGGCCGGCGACCCGGGCGTACTGCGCCCCGAGGCCTCTGCGGCCGGCGAGGAGGTCTACGACACGCCCATCGACGAGTTCCGCCTCTCCCGGTACGTCCTCCCCGAGGGCGGCGCCGCCCTGGACCTCACCCTCGACACCCCGCAGATCCTGCTCTGCACGGCCGGCTCGGTGCGCGCCGGCGAGCACGAGCTGAGCCCGGGGCAGTCGGTCTTCGTCCCGGCCGGCGAGACGGCGGAGATCTCGGGCACGGGCACGCTCTTCCGTGCCACTGTGATCGTATGACCGGGGTTGTGGATACCTGACGCGGCCGAGCCCGGCCGGGCTGCAAGAATGGCCCACCGGCAAAGGCCGGGCAAAGCCGGGGCACGCCTGGCGGCGCGGACGTACGGGGGCTCCGAGGGCCTCAGAGGCGAAGGGACAACGCGGACTCATGAGCGCGTCAGGCGGTACGAAGG
The DNA here is from genome assembly GCF_055572075.1 of Streptomyces sp. NPDC030820. NCBI lineage: Bacteria > Bacillati > Actinomycetota > Actinomycetes > Kitasatosporales > Streptomycetaceae > Streptomyces > Streptomyces sp. NPDC030820. The sequence continues at coordinate 6,296 of NZ_JBVIEB010000004.1, read as the reverse complement.
CGATCGTGGCGGCACTCGGCGCCAACCTCGCGATCGCGGCATCGAAGTTCGTGGCGTTCGCGTTCAGCGGCTCCTCCTCGATGCTCGCCGAGGGCGTCCACTCGATCGCCGACTCCGGCAACCAGTTCCTGCTGCTCATCGGCGGTAAGAAGGCCCAGCGCGAGGCGACCCCGCAGCACCCCTTCGGCTACGGCCGCGAGCGCTACATCTACGCCTTCCTGGTCTCGATCGTCCTGTTCTCCATCGGCGGCATGTTCGCCATCTACGAGGGCTACGAGAAGATCAGCCACCCGCACGAACTGGAGCACTGGTACTGGCCGGTGGGCGTCCTGGTCTTCGCGGTCATCGCCGAGGGCTTCTCCTTCCGCACGGCCATCAAGGAGTCCAACGAACTGCGCGGCAGACTGAGCTGGGCGCAGTTCATCCGCCGCGCCAAGGCCCCCGAGCTGCCCGTCGTCCTGCTGGAGGACTTCGGCGCGCTGATCGGTCTGGTCCTGGCCCTCCTCGGCGTCGGCCTGGCCGTGCTCACCGGCGACGGCGTCTGGGACGGCATCGGCACGGTCTGCATCGGTGTCCTGCTCGTCTGCATCGCCCTGGTCCTGGCCGCCGAGACCAAGTCGCTGCTGCTCGGCGAGGCGGCGGGCCTGGACGTGATCAAGAAGATCGAGGAGGCCACGGTCGACGGCGACACGGTCACCGGCGTCATCCACATGCGCACGCTCCACCTCGGCCCCGAGGAGCTGCTGATCGCCGCCAAGATCGCCGTGCGGCACGACGACACGGCCGCCGAGGTCGCGAACGCCATCAACGCCGCCGAGGCCCGCATCCGCGCCGCCGTTCCCATCGCCCGCGTCATCTACCTGGAACCGGACATCTACAGCGAGGCCGAGGCAGCCAAGGGCCCGGACCCGGAGGCCACCCCGGGCGGCCCGACCCCGCACGCCGCCGACCACTGAGCCGGGACCACAGCTCCCGCCGAGCGGCGGCGGCACCGACCCGGGCATCTGCGGCATGCGTGCATCTGTGCGGTCATCCGCCACCCGGCCCAGCACCGCGTCCGCGCACACCCAGGACAAAGGGTGCGGACCCTGAAGACCAGCCGAGCCTTTGTCTGTCTCCTCACACCAGACCCCTGCCGACGGGCTCCTGTACCCTCCCCACCCCTCGAAACCGCCTCCCGGACGGCTCGAACCATGCGGAGGCGGACTGGGGCCGACCGGTCCGTCCGGTGTAGCTTGGGACGGAGCCAGACGTCGCTGCTGATGGCGGTCGGGCGGTCCCTCGCGGACCGACCGAGGGAGAGAGGGCCTCCGACGGACTGCGCTGCGCGCACGTGGGCATGCCAGTGTCCTCATCTCGGGCACCCGTGTGTCCGCCGCCGCGCAGACCAGCCGTACCCACCCTCGACCCGACACCGAGGAGCAGCTCGCAATGACGACTGTCGACAACCGACAGGACTTCAAGGTCGCCGACCTCTCCCTGGCCGAGTTCGGCCGCAAGGAGATCACCCTCGCCGAGCACGAGATGCCCGGCCTGATGGCGATCCGCAAGGAGTACGCCGAGGCCCAGCCCCTCGCCGGCGCCCGCATCACCGGCTCCCTGCACATGACCGTGCAGACCGCCGTGCTCATCGAGACCCTGGTCGCCCTCGGCGCCCGCGTCCGCTGGGCCTCCTGCAACATCTTCTCCACCCAGGACCACGCGGCCGCCGCCGTCGCCGTCGGCCCGAACGGCACGCCCGACAACCCGCAGGGCGTCCCGGTCTTCGCCTGGAAGGGCGAGACCCTGGAGGAGTACTGGTGGTGCACGGAGCAGGCGCTGACCTGGCCGGACACCAGCACCGGCGGCCCGAACATGATCCTGGACGACGGCGGCGACGCCACCCTCCTCGTCCACAAGGGCGTCGAGTACGAGAAGGCCGGCGAGGTCCCCGCCCTGGACACCGCCGAGTCCGACGAGCACCGCGTCATCCTCCAGCTGCTGCACCGCACGCTGGGCGAGAACCCCCAGAAGTGGACCGAGCTGGCCTCGGAGATCCGCGGCGTCACCGAGGAGACCACCACCGGTGTCCACCGTCTGTACGAGATGCAGCGCGAGGGCTCCCTCCTCTTCCCGGCGATCAACGTCAACGACTCCGTCACCAAGTCGAAGTTCGACAACAAGTACGGCTGCCGCCACTCCCTGGTCGACGGCATCAACCGCGCCACCGACGTCCTGATCGGCGGCAAGACCGCCGTCGTCTGCGGCTACGGCGACGTGGGCAAGGGCTGCGCCGAGTCCCTGCGCGGCCAGGGCGCCCGTGTGATCATCACCGAGATCGACCCGATCTGCGCCCTGCAGGCGGCGATGGACGGCTACCAGGTCACCACCCTGGACGAGGTCGTGGAGACCGCCGACATCTTCATCACCACCACCGGCAACAAGGACATCATCCTTGCGTCGGACATGGCGAAGATGAAGCACCAGGCGATCGTCGGCAACATCGGTCACTTCGACAACGAGATCGACATGGCCGGCCTCGCCAAGGTCCCCGGCATCGTCAAGGACGAGGTCAAGCCGCAGGTTCACACCTGGAAGTTCCCGGACGGCAAGGTCATCATCGTGCTGTCCGAGGGCCGCCTGCTGAACCTGGGCAACGCCACCGGTCACCCGTCGTTCGTGATGTCCAACTCCTTCGCGGACCAGACCCTGGCCCAGATCGAGCTGTTCACCAAGCCCGACGAGTACCCGACCGGCGTCTACGTGCTGCCCAAGCACCTCGACGAGAAGGTCGCCCGCCTCCACCTGGACGCGCTCGGCGTCAAGCTCACCAAGCTGCGCCCGGAGCAGGCCGCGTACATCGGCGTGGAGGTCGACGGCCCGTTCAAGCCGGACCACTACCGCTACTGAGCCGGCGACTCCATAGTCCCGCCCGCCGAGGAGCACACCGGTGCACCAGCGTGCTCCCCGGCAGCAGGTCCCCCGAGGCAGGCCCCCGCACCCCCGTGCCGGGGGCCTGCCCCTTTGGCCGGTCCGCCCGGACAGCACCGGAGAAACCGGCAGTCCGGCCGGACCCGTCAGCCCGTCGAAGACCCAGGACCCCCATGCCCCGCGGCCGTTATTCGCTCCACGATCCGCACGATCACACCCCCCTCGGCGAAGAACACTTCCAGTGCGCCCCCGGTCCCTCCGGCTGGCGCTATGTCTCCCGGCTGACCAGCCCCGGCGGCGCTGACCGCGGCTCGGTCGACCTCGCCCTGGACGACCTCGGCCGCCCCATCCGCCTCGAACTCCACGCGGGGGAGTGGCAGGTGCGCGGAGCGGCCCTCGACGGCGTCACCTGGGTCCGCACCGACCCCACCGGAACCCATGCCACCGAAGGCAATGTGCGCGCCCACGCCTTCACCGGGACGTCCCCCGCGTTCCTCGTCGCCACCGCCCGTCTCCTGCGCCTCACCCCCTCGTCCGACGCGACCCGCCTACGGCTGGTCGCCTTCACGGACCCGGTCCTCGCCCCCCGCACCGTGGACCAGTCCTGGGCCCTGGTGAACAGCGAAGCACACGCCACTGACAACGGCCCCCTGACCGTGGACGAATACCAGGTCACAGCCCTGGACACGGGTGAGCGGCACACCGTTCACATCGCCGGGGACGTCGTCCTGGCCGCGCCCGGAATCGAGCTGGAGGACCTCCAGTCACCGCCGTCGAGGTTCGACTGAACGCCGGGACCGGAGAGACCGCCGGGACAGTCCCCGCCCGACGAGACGACCGGAAGGGGACCGAGGGGACCCGCCGCTTCTACGCCGGCGGCGCGAAACCGGTGGCCGGGCGGTCCGCAGGCGGCTCGTCCCGCCCAGGTACGGCCCCCTCCGGAAGCGGAGCCCGCGGCGGCTCGGCCCAGTCCTGCGGCCGGTCTGACCGAGAGGGCTTCTGCGCCCCGGCAGCCGCAGAAGCCGGCGGCCGAGCAGAAACCGGCCGCGGAGCAGAATCCGGCGGCTGATAAGCGGCCGGTGCGCCGGGCGCGGCCGCCTGTGGGGCGAATCCAGCGACGCCGAACACCTGCCGGGCCTCACGCGACTGCCGCTCGTGCACCACAGCGGCCAGGAAGGCGGCCGCCGGAAGATCCTGCGGCACAGCAGCCCCCGTCCGCGCCGCGAGGTCGGCCGCGAGCCGCTGGGCCATCCCTGCCGAGACCTGCGGATCGAGCTGCCCGATCCGGGTCAGGTACTGCCGAACCGCCAGCCACAGCCCGTCCGGCACCGCTGACAGATCCAGCTCGGCGAACCGCCCCGCCAGCCACGGAGGCGGCGGCGGAACAAAGCCGGCCCGACCGGCCGGTATCCGTTCACGCACGACCAGCGTGCCCGCGAACACGTCACCGAGCCGTCGGCCGCGTGCCGACACCAGTGAGGCGATGCAGGCGATCACACCGAACGTCAGCAGAATCTCGACCACACCGATCGCGCCCCGCACGAGCGCGTGCCGGAACCGGATCGGCCCACCGTCGTCCCGCACCACGCGGAGACCGAACGCCAGCTTCCCCAGCGAACGCCCATGGCTGAGCGTCTCCACCGCGATCGGCCCGCCGACCAGCACCAGCAGAAACGTCGCGATCGACAGCGCCACCTGCGCGGCCTCGTCCAGCGACGCGGTCGACACCACCACCGCGATGGTGGCGACGGTGTACGCGACCACGGCCACCACGAGATCGAGCAACACGGCCAGCGCCCTGCTCGGCAGCTTTGCCGGCCGCAGTTCGAGCGCCACCGCCTCGCCCGTCACCAGCTCACTCACGCCCGCCGTCCTTCCCTGATCTGCCCCCGGAAGCGCAAGTCTGCCAAGCTGTGGGCACATCGCGCCTCAGTGCGACTATCTGACCGCGATCAAGAGCATCCACGACGAGAGTCGACGACCAGCCGAGGAGCGGGCAGACCCGATGGACCTGGACGTCTTCGTCTCCGTACACCGAGCCGAATGGGACCGCCTCGACACCCTGCTCCGCCGCCGACGCCGCCTCACCGGCGCCGAGGCCGACGAACTCGTCGCCCTCTACCAGCGCACCGCCACCCACCTGTCCCTCATCCAGTCCAGCGCCCCGGACCCGCAGCTGACAGGACGGCTCAGCCAACTGGTGGCACGCGCGCGTAGCGCCGTCACCGGCACCCGCCGCGCCTCATGGCGTGACATCACGCGCTTCCTGGGCCAGGGCTTCCCGGCCGCGGTCTACCGCACTCGCCACTGGTGGGTCCCCACGGCACTGGTCTCCACGGCCATCGCGATCCTCCTGGGCTGGTGGATCGGCACCCACCCGGACGTCCAGTCGTCGATCGCGGCGCCCAGCCGCCTGCGCGAGCTGACCCGCCCCGGCGGCGAGTACGAGACGTACTACTCCAGCCATCCCGCGGCGGCCTTCGCCGCCCAGGTGTGGACGAACAACGCCCAGGCAGCCGCGATGTGCCTGGTCCTGGGTGTCTTCCTGGGCCTGCCCGTCCTCTTGATCCTCTTCGAGAACATGCTCAACCTGGGCGTCGGCTTCGGCCTGATGTCCTCCGCAGGCCGACTCGACACATTCCTCGGCCTGGTCCTTCCGCACGGCCTGCTCGAACTGACCGCCGTCTTCGTCGCCGCCGGTACGGGACTGCGCCTGGGCTGGACACTCATAGACCCCGGTCACCGCAGCCGGCGCACCGCTCTCGCCGAGGAAGGGCGCGCTGCCGTCGGCATGGCGATCGGACTCGCCCTGGTCCTTTTCGTCTCCGGCGCCATCGAAGGCTTCGTCACCCCGTCCGGCCTGCCCACCTGGGCCCGCATCGGAATCGGCGTCCTGGCCGAGCTGGTATTCCTGACGTACGTCTACGTCCTGGGCGGCCGAGCGGTACGCGCAGGTGAGACCGGCGATCTAGAAGCGACGGGCCGCAGCGCCTCGGTGCCCACCGCGGCGTGATGTGCGTTCCACCCCTGTGACCTGCTAGTCTCCTCTTCGCCCCGCAAGAGCCGTTGACACGGATGGCGTGGGGAGGTAGATTCAAACAGTTGCCTGGAACTGGACAAGTTCATCGGCGAAGGTTAGACTCTACGAGCTTCGAGAGAAGTCGGAAACGACATCTCGCAGGAGCACCTCCCGATTACTCAGAAATGAGCGGCCGGTCAGACCGGCCAAGAACTTCTGATAAAGTCGGAAACGCCCGAAAGGAAACCGCGAGAGCGGAAGCCTGGAAAGCGCCGAGGAAATCGGGTCGAGAAAAGATCTGATAGAGTCGGAAACACCGAAGGGAAGCGCCCGGAGGAAAGCCCGAGAGGGTGAGTACAAAGGAAGC
>NZ_JBVIEB010000003.1:759792-763214 GCF_055572075.1 Streptomyces sp. NPDC030820 | reverse complement strand
GTCGACGTGCACCCTGACGGGGCCCTCATCCGCAGCCTGCCGGGGATGGGGGCCACCCTCACCGCCGAACTCATCGCCGCGGTCGGCGACATCCGACGCTTCTCCAGCGGCGATGCCCTCGCCGCAGCCTCCGGCCTGGCGCCCGTGCTCACCCAGTCTGGAAAGATCCGCTACTCGCGCAGCGCGACCGGCGGCGACAAGGCCCTCAAGCGGATCTTCTACCAGTCGGCCTTCTGCGCGATGCCGAACCACCCACCGTCCCGGGCCTTCTACGACCGCAAGCGAGCCGAGGGAAAGCGACATCACCAGGCACTCATCGCCCTCGCCCGACGCCGCGTCAACGTGCTCTACGCCATCCTGCGCGACCGCCGGCCCTACCAGGACCGACCACAACTCAGCCTCGTGGCTTGACTTCAGCATTAGGCAGCGGCCCTCCCGGTGGCTGCGGCCATCACGGTTTCCTCGGTGGCTTCGGCGCGGGGGATCTCGGCGGTGAGCCGGCCCTCGTGCATGACGAGCACGCGGTCGGCCATGCCGAGGATCTCGGGCAGGTCGGAGGAGATCATCAGCACCGCCACCCCGTCGGCGGCGAGCTGGGACAGCAGCCGGTGCACCTCCGCCTTCGTACCGACGTCGATCCCGCGCGTCGGCTCGTCCACGATCAGCACCTTCGGGCCGGTGGCGAGCCACTTGGCGAGGACGACCTTCTGCTGGTTGCCGCCGGACAGGGTGGAGACGGCGTCGGCGATCCTGGCGTACTTCACCTGGAGCCTGACGGCCCAGTCGAGGGAGCGGCTGCGTTCCGCCCCGCGGTCCATCAGCCCCGCCCTGACGGTCGTACGGAGACCGGTGAGGCCGATGTTGCGCTCGATGGACATGCCCATCACCAGGCCCTGGGCGCGCCGGTCCTCCGGGACGAGGGCCAGCCCCGCCGCCATCGCCGTGGACGGGGCGCCGTTGGTGAGCCTGCGCCCGGCGACCTCGACCTCGCCGGCGTCCCAGCGGTCGATGCCGAAGACGGCCCGCGCGACCTCGGTGCGGCCGGCGCCGACGAGTCCGGCCAGGCCGACGATCTCGCCGCGCCGCACCTCGAAGGAGACGTCGGTGAAGACGCCCTCCCGGGTCAGGCGCCGGACGCTCAACGCCACCTCGCCCGGCGTCACGTCCTGCTTGGGATACAGCTCGTCGAGCTCGCGGCCGACCATGCGCCGTACCAGGTCGTCCTCGGTCATGCCGTCGATCGGCTCGCTGGAGATCCAGGCGCCGTCCCGCAGTGTGGTGACCTTCTGGCAGATTTCGAAGATCTCCTCCAGCCGGTGCGAGATGAACAGCACCGCCGCGCCCTGTTCCCGCAGGGTGCGGACGACCCCGAAGAGCCGTGCCACCTCGCTGCCGGTCAGGGCGGCCGTCGGCTCGTCCATGATCAGTACCCGGGCCTCGAAGGAGAGCGCCTTGGCGATCTCGACGATCTGCTGGTCGGCGATGGACAGACCACGGGCCGGCCGGTCGGGGTCGAGTTCGACACCGAGGCGCTTCATCAGGGCCAGGGTCGCGGCATGCGTGGCCTTGTGGTCGATCCGGCCGAGGGCCCGCTTCGGCCGGCGGCCCATGAAGATGTTCTCGGCGATCGACAGGTCGGGAAAGAGCGTGGGTTCCTGGTAGATCACGGCGATCCCGGCGTCGCGGGCGTCGCCGGGGCCGTGGAACGCGACGGGGCGACCGTCGAACAGCACCTGGCCGGCGTCCGGTCGGTGCACCCCGGCGAGGGTCTTGATCAGCGTCGACTTGCCCGCGCCGTTCTCGCCGGCAAGGGCGTGCACCTCGCCGGGCAACAGCTCCAGGGAGACGCCCCTGAGGGCGCGCACGGCACCGAAGGACTTGGAGACGCCCTTCAGCGCCAGCACCGGCGTCGGCCCCGTGTCAGGCGGGTGGGTCATGTGTGTCTCCTCGACGACACCGGCGGGAGCACCCGAGGCCACCACCGCGTCGTGAAAGGTTTCAACTGGATTGCCGGGACCGTAGGCACGGCGGCCGGGGCGCGTCAATGGGTCAGGGTCGAAAAAGTTTCGATAGCCGAAGGCCGCGGCAGGATCACGGACGACAGGGTTGGTCGGAGCGCTTGACACCCTTCCGAAGGGGTCCTAGCTTGCGGAGCTGAATCGTTTCACGACGCTTCGTCGTTACGACCGACATCACCAGGAGTCACGCAGTGACCGACCTCGCCGCGGTGAAGGCCGCGCTCAAGACCCAGGCCGTCGAGACGCCGTCGTGGGCGTACGGGAACTCGGGAACCCGTTTCAAGGTGTTCGCCCAGCCGGGCGTACCGCGCGATCCCTGGGAGAAACTGCAGGACGCGGCGAAGGTGCACGAGTTCACCGGCGTGGCCCCCACCGTCGCCCTGCACATCCCGTGGGACAAGGTCGAGGACTATGCGGCGCTGGCCAAGTACGCCGAGGACCGCGGGCTGAAACTGGGGGCGATCAACTCCAACACCTTCCAGGACGACGACTACAGGCTCGGCAGCATCTGCCACGCGGATCCGGCGGTACGGCGCAAGGCGCTCGATCATCTGCTGGAGTGCGTCGACATCATGGACGCCACGGGGTCCAGGGACCTGAAGCTGTGGTTCGCCGACGGCACGAACTACCCCGGTCAGGACGACATCCGGGCGCGGCAGGAGCGGCTGGCGGAGGGGCTGGCCGAGGTGTACGAGCGGCTCGGGGACGGGCAGCGCCTGCTGCTGGAGTACAAGTTCTTCGAGCCGGCCTTCTACTCCACCGACGTCCCGGACTGGGGCACCGCCTACGCCCACTGCCTCAAGCTCGGCGACAGGGCCCAGGTCGTCGTCGACACCGGCCACCACGCGCCCGGCACCAACATCGAGTTCATCGTCGCCACGCTGCTGCGCGAGGGAAGGCTGGGCGGGTTCGACTTCAACTCCCGCTTCTACGCCGACGACGACCTGATGGTGGGCGCGGCCGACCCCTTCCAGCTCTTCCGGATCATGTACGAGGTGGTGCGTGGGGGTGGGTTCGGGCCGGACGTCGCGTTCATGCTCGACCAGTGCCACAACATCGAGCCCAAGATCCCGGCGATCATCCGCTCGGTCATGAACGTCCAGGAAGCCACCGCCAAGGCCCTGCTGGTCGACCGGGAAGCGCTCGCGCTCGCCCAGCGCGAGGGTGACGTGCTCGGGGCGAACACCGTGCTCATGGACGCGTACAACACCGATGTACGGCCGCTGCTGGCCGAGGTGCGGCAGGAGCTGGGGCTGGACCCCGACCCGATGGCCGCCTACCGCCGCTCCGGGTGGGCCGAGAGGATCGTCGCGGAGCGCGTCGGCGGACAGCAGGCGGGGTGGGGGGCCTGAGGCGGGCTGCGGCCTGAGGCGGGGCGCCGCGTGAGGCGAGGCGCCGCCTGAA